>JBAWEP010000053.1:0-59497 GCA_049591255.1 Gaiellaceae bacterium | reverse complement strand
ACACCCACGGTTAGCCATCCACGCTTGTAGGAGCAGACGAGACACCCGCGCCGAAGGTGCGGTGTCTCGTACACGGTTGTAATACCGCGAAAAGTCTTCGCTGGCGAAGCGGGCCGACTTTTCGCGGCGACCGGCGGCCTTTTCGCGGCTAGAGGGTGGGCAAGTAGCGCTTGAACTCCCAATCGGTGAGCTGAACGCGGTACTCGTCCCATTCCTTGCGCTTGAGCTTGATGTAGTTGTCGAAGATGTGATTCCCGAGCGCCTTCTGCATCAGGCGCGAGTGGGAGATCTCTTCGATCGCCTCGCCAAGCGTCTCGGGCAGCGAGACGATGCCGCGCTCTTCGCGCTCCTTGGGCGACAGGTGATAGAGGTTGGTCTCCATCGGCGCCGGCAGCTGGTAGTTGTTCTCGATTCCCTCGAGACCGGCGTGGAGCAGGCAGGCGAAGGCCAGGTAGGGATTGCAGGCCGGATCGGGGCTGCGGAACTCGGCCCTCGTTCCCTCCTCGGAGCCTGGCTTGTAGAGCGGAATCCTGATCAGCGCGGAGCGGTTGCGCTGCGACCAGGCGACGTAGACCGGCGCCTCGTAGCCCGGGACGAGCCGCTTGTAGGAGTTGACCCACTGGGCGAAGATCCCGGAGAGCTCGCGAGCGTGTTTGAGCTGGCCGGCGATGAAGCCCTTGGCCTCCTTCGAGAGGTGGTACTTGTCACTCGCGTCGAAGAAACCGTTCCGCTCGCCGCGGAAGAGCGACTGATGGATGTGCATGCCCGAGCCGTTCTCGCCGAAGATCGGCTTCGGCATGAAGGTGGCGTAGCAGCCGTTCTTGGCTGCTATCTCCTTCACGATCAAGCGATAGGTGATCGTGGCGTCGGCCATCGCCAGAGCGTCGGTGTAGCGCATGTCGATCTCGTGCTGCGATGGTCCGACCTCGTGGTGCGAGTACTCGATGCGGATTCCCATCCCCTCCAGCGCCCGCGTTGTCTCGGCGCGGAGCTCGGTGGCGGCGTCCATCGTCGTCTGCACGAAGTAGCCGCCCTCGTCGAGCGGTTCGGTGCCTTTCGAATCCTTGAACAGGAAGTACTCGAGCTCGGGCCCCACGTTGAGCGTGTCGAACCCCATCGATTTCATCCGCTCGAGCGCGCGTCGTAGAACGTGGCGCGGATCGCCCTCGTAGGGCTTGCCGTCCGGAGTGACGATGTCGCAGATCATGCGGATGGTCTTCGTCTCGCCTTCTCTCCAGGGCATGACGGCGTAGGTGGTCGGATCGGGGATGGCAACCATGTCCGATTCCTCGATCGCGTTGAAGCCGGTGATCGAGGAGCCGTCGAAGCCCATCCCGTCGTCGAGCGCTTCCTCGAGCTGGCTGGGAGTGATGGCGAAGCTCTTGAGGTGCCCTTCGATGTCCGTGAACCAGAGCAGGATCATCTGTACGCCGTCGGCCGCCACGCTCTCCAAAACGCGCTTGCGGTCGGCAGGATCCGAAGTCGCCCGATTCTTCGTCGTTACCTTGGCCACCAGACTCACTCCCTCCGTTGACTGCGTGAGCAAAACCTAGAACCGAACTTTAGTTGTAGGCCGGCGCCGAGCATAGGTCGAAGTAGCGCAGCGCGACGCGTGCTCGCGTGCCTGGCGCGCGCCGTCGCCGGGGCTCGCGCGGCCGGCACGATTTGACAAGCAGTTTCGGACCCGGCATTCTGAGACGTAGACGAATCGCCGACGAAGGCGCTCGTCGAGGCAATGGGGCCTCAGGACGTGGTACGTCCGGGCCCTTTTTTAGTGCTCAAGGCCCGGAACCGGTCAGGTTCTGGGCCTTTTTTGTTGGACCAATCGATGGGGAGGAAACCCAAATGTCGGACATGGATACCGAGCTCAAGCAGTATCTTGAGGCGGGTCCTTCGGCCGCCCCGAAGGACGCGCTCGAATTTGCCGAAGGCAGCGAGATCAAGATCGTCGATCTCAAGTTCGTTGATCTGCTCGGTCGCTGGCAGCACGTCTCTATGCCGTTGAACGCCTTCGATGAGTCGGCATTCGTGGAAGGACTCGGCTTCGACGGCTCCTCGATCAGGGGCTGGCAGGCGATCGACGAGTCGGACATGTTGCTCGTTCCGGACGCGTCGACGGCGCTCGTCGATCCCTTCACCGCAGACGCGACGCTCTCGCTCATCTGCGACATCCGCGATCCGGTTACGGGCGGTTCCTACGACAAGGATCCGCGCTTCGTCGCCAAGCGAGCCGAGGAGTACCTGAGCTCGACCGGTGTGGCGGACACCGTCAACATCGGCCCCGAGTGCGAGTTCTTCGTCTTCGACTCGGTCTCGTACGACCTCGAGCCGCAGCGAACCGGGTACACGATCGACTCCGGTGAAGCGCATTGGAACAGCGGCAAGCCCGGTCTCGGCTACACGATCCGCGAGAAGGAGGGCTACTTCCCGCCCGCTCCGCACGACACGCTGCAGGACCTCCGCTCCGAGATGGTGCTGACGCTCGGAGAGCTCGGAATCGACTGCGAGTTCCACCACCATGAGGTCGCAAGCGCGGGTCAGTGCGAAATCAACATGCGCTTCGACTCGCTACGCAAGATGGCCGATCAGGTCATGGTCTACAAGTACGTCGTCAAGAACGTTGCCCGGCGTGCGGGCAAGTCGGTGACCTTCATGCCGAAGCCGCTTTTCGGCGACAACGGCTCGGGCATGCACGTGCACCAGTCGCTGTGGAAGGAAGACACACCGCTGTTCGCCGACAAGTCCGGCTACGCAGGCCTCTCGCAGCTGGCGCGCGCATACATCGGCGGCCTGCTCAAGCACGCCCCGGCGATCCTCGCCTTCTGCGCACCGACGACGAACAGCTACCGCCGCCTCGTGCCCGGTTACGAGGCTCCGGTCAACCTCGTCTACTCGCAGCGAAACCGTTCGGCCTGCATCCGCGTGCCGATGTACTCGGAGTCGCCGAAGGCCAAGCGGCTCGAGTTCCGCCCACCGGACGTCACGGCCAACCCCTACCTCGCCTTCTCGGCCATGCTCATGGCCGGGCTGGACGGGATCGAGAAGGACATGGACGCGGGAGAGCCGGCCGACTTCGACCTGTTCGAAGAGGCCACCGACATCCCGCAGGTGCCGGGCTCGCTGGCCGAGGCGCTGAACGCGCTCGAGGGCGATCACGAGTTCCTGACCAAGGGCGGCGTCTTCAGCGAAGACCTGATCCGAACCTGGATCGACTGGAAGAGGGAGCACGAGGTCGACTTCGTCGCGCTGCGCCCGCATCCGGCGGAGTTCGCCCTCTACTACGACGCCTAGGAGAAAGACCGCAAGGCTGGGGGAGCTTCGGCTCCCCCAGCGCGATATCCAGTACGCGAAGGGGGTGCACGGGCATGATCAAGGTCGAAGCGGTTGTCAATCGCGAGCGAGTCGAGACGGTGGTTAGCACCGTCGAGGCTGAGGTCGGGCATGTCGGCGTAACCGTTTTCGAGGCGCTTGGGCACGGACGCCAGAGTGGAATCTCCTACGACGATCCGGGGCTTCCGCCCAAGGCGTTTCTCACTTTCATCGTTCCCGAGGACAAGGCGCAGCCGGTGCTCGAGGCGATCTCCGCCGCTGCGAGAAGCGGCTGCGAGTCCGGCGACGGGCTTGCCTGGATGTCGTCGGTCTACAACGTCAGGCACAACCGAACCGGCAAGCCGCTGCACGAGTACGTGGAGGTCAGCGCCTGATGACGAGCGCGCAGTTCACGAGCGCGGCACTCGTCGTCTCGGTTCTTTCGGATCGTGTCAACACATCGCCATCCCGGGCGCGCTCGCTCCGGCGATGGCTCGAGGAGCGCCGGCGGCTTTGAGCGAATCCGTCGCGCTTCCTATCCCGCGCGAGGCTTGTCCGAGCGAGGGGTAGGACTCCCCAGAGAGACAAGGGCCCGACCAGACTCGGGCCCTTGTCGCTTCTTGCGGCAGGCTCGAAGCCGGCACCGGCCCTGCGTTTCAGCCACCGCGGTGCGAACGGCGAAGCGCGGCCCGCTCGCACCCGACTTGCTTGCACCACGTCTGTGGACGTATGCTCGCGCACTATGGATCCGGCGACGGTGTTCGCCGAGTGGACACTAGGTCGGATCCCTGGGGAAAAGCTATCGCTCATTGCCT
Source organism: Gaiellaceae bacterium (assembly GCA_049591255.1). GTDB lineage: Bacteria > Actinomycetota > Thermoleophilia > Gaiellales > Gaiellaceae > Fen-549. Next base: position 55,373 of record JBAWEP010000053.1, on the reverse strand, counting down.
CGGCCTTACTGGCCGACGGGTTCGATACGCCTACCCTCAGGGGTCTGGCAGGGGCCCGCTCGGCCGAGGTGGATGAGAAGGGGCCCACGCTGCTCGCCGCGGCGATGGCCGAGCTCGGCATCGCTCAGCCAAGCTGCGAGGAGGCGGCGATGATCGCCTCGCGCAGAGTGGCGAAACGGCTCGTCAGCGGCGAGTTGAGTGTGCGTGACGCCTGCGCCGATATCGCCTCGCTCTCGCTCGGTTGCGACAACCGCACGGACGAGCTGACCGACTTCTTCTTCCTGCTCGACGAGTGGGAGCTGGCGGCGAGCGGCGAATACGGCAGCCTCGCCCAGGCTGAGGCCGGCATCCGGGAGGCTGCCGCGCGCCTGCTCGACGGAGAGACCGTCGAAGCCGGCTCCAGCTCCGGGTTACAGGCCTAGAGCAGGTTCTTCACGAAGCGGCGAGTACGGTCGTCGTGTGCGTATCCGACCGCGTCCCAGAACTCGACCGCGCCGGGCTCGCGCTTGACCGCGTAGAGATTGATTCGCGCGGCGCCTCGCTCGCGCAGGCTGCGCTCGCCGGAGGCAACGAGCGCCCGGCCGATACCGCTGCGACGGTGCTCGGGCAGCACGGCCAGTCGAAAGAGCGAGCCGCGCCAGCCGTCGAAGCCGGCCACCAGCGAGCCGACCAGTCGCCCAGCGCGCTCCGCGACGACGAGAGCCCGGGGATCGTGAGCGATCAGGGAGCAGATGCTCGCCTCGTCGTCGGTGCGCGACGGGACGGCACCGGCGAGACGCCAGAGCTCGAGGATGGCGGGCGCGTCTTGCGGCGTCGCCGGGCGAAGGGTGAGCTCGCTCACTGGAGCGAGAGCCGCGCGCGAGCGGCGGCGATCGCTTCTTTTACGGCGCCGGGCCCGGGCGCCTCGCGCTTGGCGACGCTTTCGGCGGCGGAAGACGGCGGAGCGAAGCTGCCGTCCTTGACCGAGTGGGCGACCTCGCCGTATGCATCGCGGAAGGGAGCCCCCTCGGCGACCAGCTTCTCCGCGGCGTCGGTGGCGAGCAGGAGCGGATCGGACACCGCTTCGGCCATCCGTTCGCGCTTCAGCTCGACGTGGCGAACGAGCACGGCCAGGGCCGCAAGGGCGCCGCGCAGATCGCGCCTGGCCGAGAAGACCGCCTGCTTGTCCTCCTGCAAGTCGGTGTTGTAGGCGAGCGGCAGGCCCTTGAGAACGGCCAGGAGGCCGGCCAGGCGCCCGGCGGCCGTGCCGGCCTTGCCGCGCACCAGCTCGGCCACATCGGGGTTCAGCTTCTGCGGCATCATCGAAGAGCCCGTGGCCGCCTCCTCGGGCAGGCGCAAAAAGCCGTACTCGGCACTGGCCCAGAGGCAGAGCTCCATCGATACGCGCGAGAGGTGAGAGAAGCAGGCGGCGACCGCGTACAGGTAATCGAGCGCGAAGTCGCGATCGGCGACGGCGTCGAGCGAGTTGCGCATCTGCTCGCCGGGCGGCGGCAGGTGCAGCGTCGAGCCGGCCAGCGCACCGGCTCCCAGCGGGCTGGGCCTGGAGGAGGTTGCGGCGGCCGCGAAGCGCACCAGATCGCGCTCCAGCATCTCCACCCAGGCCAGCAGGTGGTGACCGAGAGTGACCGGCTGGGCGCGCTGCATGTGCGTGTAACCGGGGATCAGCGTCTCGGCCTCCGCCTCGGCGCGCTCGAGCAGCACGGCAGCCAGGCGGCGGATTCCCTCGACGGCTTCAGCGCAAGCGTCGAGAACGTACAGGCGCATGGCCGCGACGACCTGGTCGTTGCGCGAGCGGCCGGCATGGATCTTCCGGCCCAGCTCGCCGAGCAGGCGCTCGATCGCGGAGTGGACGTCCTCGTCGGAGTCGGTGACGCCGCCTTCGCCGGCGATTCGTTCGAGTGCCGCGGAGACCTGTGCCAGCTCCTCGTCGCTGAGCAGTCCGGCGCCGCGCAGGCGCTCGGCGTGCTGTTTGGAGGCCGCGCAGTCGTAGGGCAGAAGCTCGCGATCGGGCGCGCGTAGAAACTCCGCCACTTCGGGCGCGAGCTTCTTTCCGACCCTGTCCGACCAGAGTGCCACGAGCCTCCCTACCTGTTCTTTCTCGCCCGGGCCGCGACGGCCTCCGTCTCCAGCGAGAGGAGAGTGATCAGGCCTTCGGCCGCCTCGTGCGGGAAGCTGTCAGTGGCTCCGTAGGAGGCGAGCGCCTCGGCGTAGAGCGCGTTGCCGGAGCGCCGTCCGACGACGACGGCCTGACCGCCCTGCAGGCGGAGCCGCACTTCGCCGGTGACCATCACCTGCGTGTGGTCGACGAAGGCGTCGATCGCCTCGCGCGCCGGGCTGAACCACTTGCCCTCGTAGACGATCTCCGTCCAGCGCACTTCGAGGAAGTGCTTGAGGCGCAGCTCGTCCCGGGTGAGCACGAGATCCTCGAGCGCCTTGTGCGCCTCGATCAGGGCGATCGCGGCCGGCGCCTCGTAGACCTCGCGGCTCTTGATGCCGACGGCGCGGTTCTCGATCATGTCGATACGGCCGATTCCGTAGGCGCCGGCCTCGACGTTCATCCGGTGGATGAGCTGGTAGATGGGCAGCTTCTCACCGTCCAGCGACACCGGAACGCCGGCCTCGAAGCCGATCACGATCTCCTTCGGCGCGGGCGCCTTGGTCGGATCGGACGTCATCGTGTAAGGCGCCTCGGGCGGAGCGTTCCAGGCATCCTCGAGCATCCCCGACTCGATCGCGCGCCCGAACAGGTTCTCGTCGATCGAGTACGGCGACTCCTTGGTGTTGGTGATCGGGATTCCGCGTTCCTGAGCGAAGACGATCTCCTCTTCGCGCGTGCGCACCTGGTCGCGCAGCGGAGCGATCACCTTGACGCCCGGGTAATTGGCCTTGAAGGCGTAGTCGAAGCGGAGCTGGTCGTTGCCCTTGCCGGTGCAGCCGTGAACCAGCGCCTCGGCTGCGCGTTCGGCGGCCACCTCGGCGACCGCGCCCGCGATGAGGGGGCGCGAGAGTGCCGAGACGAGCGGGTAGCGGCCTTCGTAGAGCGCATTGGTCTTGATCGCCTGGGCGACGATGCCGCTCGCGAAGCGCTCCTTCAGGTCGAGCACGACGATCTCCTTGGCGCCGGCCACCTCGCCGCGCTCGATCGACTGCTCGAGGTCGTACTCCTGGCCGACGTCGGCCATGACGGCCACGACGTCGTCGAAGCCGTAGTCCTCTTTCAGCCAGCAGATCGCACAGGTGGTGTCCAGGCCACCGGAATAACAAAGGACCGCAGTCCTACTCATCTCGACTCCTCATCTCTTGTCGCTCTCGATATCCATTCCAGCCAGGAACTCGCTGCGCAGCTCCTCGGCAAGCTCGCCGCCCGTCACGCCTTCCACGGCCATGATGAGAATCGTGTTCTCGCCCGCGAGCGTGGCGAGAATGCGCGGGAGATGGGCGTCGTCGATCTCCTGAGCCAGCGCTCCGGCGAAACCGGGCGGCGTGGTCAGCACGACCATGTTTCCGCTCGATTCGCAGCTCAGAGCCCAGCGCTTGAAGGCCTCGGCGAGCTGCGCCTGGCGGCGGTGACCGTTCGCTCCAGCGGCCGGCGCGTACACGAGCCTGCCTCCGGCGCCGCGTACCTTGACCAGCCCCAGCTCGGTGATGTCGCGCGAGACGGTCGTCTGCACGACCTCGTGACCGAGCTCGCGGAGCGCCTGGGCCAGCTCGTCCTGGGTCGCGATCTCGCGCTCGCGGACGAGGCGCAGGATCACCGCGTGGCGATCGCTCTTGTTCATGCCAGTACCTCCCGAAGAGTTGCCAGAGCCTGATCGACCAGCCCCGCCGAGACGGTGAGAGGCGGCGTCAGCCGGATCGAGTTGCTGTCGCAGGTGGTGACGAGCAGCCGGTGCTCGAGCGCCTTCGCCGCTACATCGGCGGCGGCGGCGTCGACATCGGCGCCGATCAGCAGGCCGGCGCCGCGCACCTCCGAAACGCCGGGCAGCTCGCGCAGCCCCGCGGCCAGGCGCTCGCCCATCCGGCGAACGTTCGCCAGCAGATCCTCGTCGATCGCGTCGAGAACGGCGCAGGCCGCCGCGCAGGCGACCGGGTTGCCGCCGAAGGTGGAGGCGTGCTCACCGGGCTCGAAGCCGCGTGCGGCGCCGTCGGCCACCAGCAGGGCACCGATCGGCAGGCCGTTCGCCAGCCCCTTGGCGAGCGTCACCAGGTCGGGCTTGACGCCCAGGCTCTCGTAGGCGAAGAAGGAGCCCGTCCTGCCGACGCCGGTCTGCACCTCGTCGAAGCAGAGGAGCGCGCCGAGCTCGTCGGCCAGCGCGCGGGCCGCATGCGCGAACTCGATATCGACCGGGCGCACGCCACCGTTGCCCAGAATCGGCTCCATGATGATCAGGCCCGTGTCGGCGAGTGCGGCGGCGCGGAGCGAAAGGGGGTTGTTGAGGAAGGCGAAGCTGACCTGGTTGAGGAGTGGCGCGAAAGTCTCGCGCTTGGCGGCCTGCCCGGTGATCGAGAGACTGCCCATCGTGCGGCCGTGGAACGATCCCTCGAGCGCGACCGCGCCCACCTTGCCGGTTGCCTTGCGCGCAAACTTGATTGCAGCCTCGATCGCCTCGGTGCCCGAGTTGCAGAAGAAGGCCTGGGCGCCGCCGAAGCGGTCGGAGAGCTTCTTCGCCAGCTCCATCATCGGAATCGTCCAGTAGAGGTTGGAGACGTGCCAGAGCTTGTCGAGCTGCTCGTGCGCGGCGCGCGTGGAGGCGGGATGGCGATGCCCCAGCCCGATCACGGCGATCCCACCGGCGAAGTCGAGGTAGCGCTCGCCGTTGTCGTCGATCAGCCAGCAACCGTCGCCCTCGACGAACGTGACCGGTGCGCGGGCGTAGGCCGGCAGCAGGTTGGTCTCGAGCATCTTCGTCACGCGATCACCGCCGTCTCGCCGATCTCGGCGATGACGCCCTGGCGGGCGGCGTGTACCGCGGCGCGGAGCTTGGGGATGATTCCGCCCTGCAGCTCGCCGCTATCGAGCAGTAGCTCGGCCTCGTGGGCGTGAATCGAGGCGACGACGTCGCCGCCCATCAGTAGCCCGGGAACATCGGTGACGAAATGGACGCGCTCGGCTTCGATTCCGACCGCGAGCATCGACGCGGCCTCGTCGGCGTTGACGTTGAGCGGTCCACGCGCGAGTGGAGCGATCACCGGAATCCGGCCGGCTTCCAGCGCTTCGATCACCGCTGCGGGTGTGCTCGGGAGCGGGTTTCCGACCAGGCCCAGCTCGCTCACCTGCTCGGCCTCGAGCCCGATCTCGTCACCCATCAGGCCGATCGCGCGCTCGCCGACGGCCTGCACCAGCTCGGCGTTGACCTGCGCCAGCGCCTCGCGCACGACCTCCAGCGCCTCGGGCGTCGTCACGCGCCGGCCGTGGACGAAGGAGACCTCGATTCCGCGCCGCGCCATCTCCAGCGAGATCTGCGGCCCCGCCCCGTGCACGATGCAAACGGCGTGCCCGTCGTCCGCGAGCGCGAGCGGATAGGAGATCGCATCGCGGGCGACGGCGCCACCCAGCTTGATCACAATCCGGCTCATTGTTGAACTCCCCCCAGAACGAAGCGCTCCACCGCCTGGCCGCGCCCGGAGGCCCAGTACCGTGTCCTCAGTCGCGCCCGTAGCGCCGCTACGAACGCTCCCTGCGTCCTTGTCTCGAACCATCGATCGCACCCAGTCGGCGGGCCGTCATTCTGTGGTGAGTTCATGTCGTGTACTCCGCGTTCAGCCGCACGTATTCGTAAGAGAGGTCGGAGGCGAGATAGCCGGCCTCGCCGGCGCCGAGACCGAGGTCGAGATCGATCACGCAGCTCACGCCCTCCATCGCCGGTGTCGCCTCGACCGGTGCGCCGCTCACCAGCACCTTGGTGCCGTTGAAGGCCAGCGTCACCTTGCCCGGATCGAGCTCGGCGTAGCCGCCCTGCCAGGGTGCCGAGCCGGCGGCCATCATCACCCGGCCCCAGTTCGGGTCGTGGCCGAACACCGCCGTCTTGACGAGCGGAGAGGAGGCGATGCGGGCCGCGATCGCCACCGCCTGAGCTTCGTCGGCGGCGCCGCGCACGTTCACCTCCATCAGCACGGTGAATCCCTCGGCGTCCCTGACGATCTGCTCGGCCAGCTCGTGGCAGACCTGGCCAAGCAATCGCTCGAACTCCCGATCGCTCGCCTCGCTGCGCTCGACCGCGGCGGCGCCGTTGGCGAGCAGGATCACCGTGTCGTTGGTCGAGCAGTCGCCGTCGACCGAGATGCGATTGAAGCTGTGCTCGACTGCCGGGCGTAGGAAGCGCTCGGGCTCGCCCGGCTGGAGCGGGTAGTCGGTGGTGATGACGGCGAGCATCGTCGCCAGCTGCGGATGGATCATCGCGGCACCCTTGGCCATCCCTCCGATCGTGAAGCCCGCGGAGGAGGCGCTCGACTGCTTGGGGCGCGTATCGGTGGTCATGATCGCCCGCGCCGCATCGTCGCCGCCGGTCTCGGATAGCGCCGGCGCCGCGAGGACAAGCCCTGGCAGGAACTTGTCGAGCGGGAGCCTGCCCCCGATCACGCCCGTCGAGCAAAGCAGGATCTGCTCGCTCGAGAGCTGCAGCAAGCGGGCCGCCTCGGTGGCGGTGGCAAGCGCATCGAGCTCGCCGCGCTCGCCGGTGGCGGCGTTGGCGCAGCCGGAGTTGAGGACGACCGCCTGCGGCTGCGCCTGGCCGAGGTGCCGGCGCGAGACGGTGACAGGCGCGGCCTGCACACGGTTCTGGGTGAACATGGCGGCGCCGACCGCCGGCATCGTCGAGCGGACGAGGGCCAGATCGAGCCCCTCCTTCTTCATTCCGGCGCGAACGCCGCAGGCGGCGAATCCCTTGGCGGCTGTCACGCTCACGCGCTCAGGATCCCGATCCGAAGCCCGGCCGTCTCCTCGAGCCCGAGCGCCAGGTTGGCGTTCTGCACCGCCTGCCCCGCGGCACCCTTGCCGAGGTTGTCGAGCGCGCAGATGACGATCGTGGCATCTGTCGCGCTGTCGGCGAAGACGTTGATCTCGACGCAGTCGGTCTCCTGCATCCGGCGCAGGTTGGGGACGACGCCCTCGGGCAGCACGTTGACGAGCGGCGCGGCGGTGTAAGCGTCTTCGAACCTCGCCCTCGCGGTCGCGACATCGATGCCGCGCAGATATGAGGTGGCGACGATGCCGCGCCGTATCGGCAGCAGATGAGGCACGAACGTGGGCGTGAAGCCCAGGAACTGAGCCATCTCGGGCACGTGCTGATGAACGCCGACCTTGTAGGGCATGACGGTCTCGAGCACGGCCCCGGCGTGCAAGGCGGGCTGTGGGCTCCGGCCCGCGCCGGTCATGCCCGACTTTCCGTCGACGACGACCGTCTCAGGGTCGATGTCGTCCTTGAGCGGAGCGAGCGAGAGCAAGGTGGAGGTGACGTAGCAGCCGGGGCTGGCGATGAGCTTGCCCGTCGGTGGCGCCAGTTCGGGAAGAGCGAAGCACCAGTCTCCGAGAGCCTCGGGCTTGGGATGGACGAAGCCGTACCAGCGCTCGTAGGCGGAGGCGTCCTTGAGCCGGTGCGCGCCGGAGAGGTCAACCACGACGGCGCCGTCGGGAGGCTCGACCGCGGCCGCCCGCTCGTTTTCCATGCAGAGGAAGATCAAGTCGGCGCCACTGGCGAGCGCCCGCTCATTGGTGACCAATTCGAGCTCGGCGACCGCGCTCGTGGCGAGGCGCGGATCGAGCACGCTCGCCGGCTGACCGGCGAATGTGTTCGAGCCAAGAGCGACCAGCTCCAGCTCGGGGTGGAAGAGAACGCGATCGAGCGTCTCCAGGCCTGTGTATCCGGCGGAACCGATGATGGCAGTTGAGATCATTCGCGTATTATGCAGTTTCGCGCGTATCATGCAAACTCCTATGCGAGAGCGGCTGTTGCTCGGACGGAGCCGCAAGTAAGAGAGCGCCGCGAGCAGTTCTAGTGTCGATGTCGGCGAGGCGGGCTTCCCGATCGCCACCGGCGGGCTTCGACGAAGCCGCCGCCGATCCTTGCCCTGCGCCGGAGTTAGCGGCAATTGGAACACTCTGGGCTACGTCCCGGCCTCGCTCCCCGGGCCGGGAAGTGCTCGGTTTCCCGCTGCGAGGCCGAGAATTCGCGCGTTTTCCGCAAGAAAGGCACCTCTTCTAGGGGTGCAAGATGCCCCGATATCGGGACACTTTCACGCGTCCGAACGGCCGACAAGAGATTTGATGGCGCGCTTCCATCGTTTTGTCTTGCGGGGCGGTCTGCGGGCGATTCTCCTGACCGGCGCCCTGGCTTGCGTAGGTGTTCTCTTTACGACGACCGCCGGCGCCGGCTCTCATCACTCTTATTCGTCTGTGCAGACCGCGCACACCTCGCCCTCGGCCGAGAGCATCGTTCGCTTCGACGAGGGCACCTCGGCGGCCGACATGCAGCAGATCGTGACGGACGCGGGCGGCGAGGTGGCCAGCGTGATGCCCGAGGTCTCCGCGGTTGCCGTGCGCACGGACAGCGCCGACTTCGCCGCCGAGGTCTCGGCCGATCCGAAGGTCACCGCGGTCTTCGTCGATCGCTACATCTCGTGGGGATCGTCGGAAAACCGTCTCCCCGGGAAGAATGCTCCAACCTCCTTCATGCCGAAGTCAGGCGGCCACTTCGGCCACTTCTCCTTCCCCGATCCGCTGCACGACGCGGCTGCTCCGAACGCCGAGGGGATCGTCCAGTGGGACGACAACCGGATGGACGTTCCGGACGCATGGAGAAAGACGACGGGCGACAAGTCGATCGTCGTCGCGGTGCTCGACACCGGCGTCCAGGGCAACACCACGGAGTTGCGCCAGAACTTCGACTCGCGGACGTCTGAGAACGCTCTCGATTGCAAGTCGATCATTCGCGATTACGGACTCGGCTTCCTGACCGACTACGGAATTCTGGACGAGTGCCGCAACGGCGATCGCGACGGGCATGGAACCTGGGTTGCCGGCCGCATCGGCGCCGCAGCCAACGGCTTCGGGTCGAACGGCGTGGCGCCGAAGGTGACGATTCGCAGCTACAAGGTGCTCGCCGGCGAGTTCGGCGGCCTGACGAGCTGGATCGTCAACGGCATGCTCGACGCCTGCCAAGACGGAGCCGACATCCTCAACATGTCGATCGAGGGCTACGACGACCCGACGCTCGACGCCGATGCCCAGGACTACCTGCTCTGGGCCGACGCGGTCAACTACTGCCACGCGCGCGGAACGACGATCGTTGCCGCCGCCGGTAACGAGCACGTGAGCCTCGATCGCAGCAACGTCACGGTCGCCGGCCGGAGATTCAACGGCGCCGGCCGCGTCTCCACCGGCTCGAACGGGATCGGAACCGTTTACCCGGGCGACTCGCTGCAGCCGTACGTCACCGACCTGCGCGGGATGCTGCTGGTGCCGGGTGGAGTTCCGGGCGTGATCGCGGTCTCGGCCACGGCCAACGAAGTGGTCAACGCGCCGGACGCCGATCCCTCGGTTCGCTGGCCGGCGAAATGGTTGGGCGCGCGCGATCAGCTCGCGTACTACTCGAACTACGGCTCGCGCATCGATCTCGCGGCGCCGGGCGGCTCGCGCAAGTTCAACATCGCGCTCTTCGACGGTGGCCTGGACGACGTGCTGACGGGCGGATACGGCTCCTTCTCGGCCGTCGATCCCGACTCCGCCTACTGCACCGACCCCGAGCTCTCGGCCTCGTACAACTCCGACTGCTTCTCGATCGCCGGGCAAGGCTTCGCCTGGTCGCAGGGAACCTCGATGTCGGCTCCCAACGTCACCGGCGTCGCCGTGCTGACTCTGGCGACCCATCCTCGCCTCCGGCACAACCCCGACGCGCTGCGGGCTCGTCTGCAGCAGACCGCCAACGACCACGTCAGGAACTACACCGGTCCGAACGATCCGAATAACAAGACCGCCGCGATCGACGGCACGCCCTGTGACACGGGCTACTGCCATCTCGACTTCAAGCACCCCATCTCGTCCGGGGATGCCTTCGGTGCCGGCATCGTCGACGCCGGCGACGCGGTCTCTTAGAGCCCTACTTCTCGCTGACGGCGACGGGAGCGGCGCTGTCCGCGGTCTCTTCCGAGCCCTCGTGCTCCTCTTCGATCAGGGCGACGTTTCCCTTCGGGTGAACGCGCCTGAAGTCGCCCAGAGCGGTTTCCCAGTTGCCGAGCAGCGCCGCGGCACGGGCCGAGCCGGTTAGCTCGAGGTGCTCCTCGACCAGCGCGCGCAGGGTTGCGGCGGCCGCCTTGTCGAGCCTTTCGGCGGCGACCAGGTCGGGGTTCATGCGAACCTCCAGCCGTCCCTCCGGGTCGTATACGAAGGCCTGCCCGCCGCTCATGCCGGCGCCCAGGTTGCGGCCGAACTCGCCCAGGATGACGACGGTTCCCGAGGTCATGTACTCGCAGGGGTGGCCGCCGGTGCCCTCGACGACGGCGACGGCGCCGGAGTTCCTGACGGCGAAGCGCTCACCGACGCGCCCGGCGATGTGCAGCCGCCCGCCCGTCGCCCCGTAGAGCAGCGTGTTGCCGGCCAGCACGGGATGGCCCGTGACCTCTGCCCCCGGTCGGATGACGACTCGGCCGCCGTTCATGCCCTTGCCGACGTAGTCGTTGGCGGCGCCGGTGAGCTCGAAGTTGACGCCGTCGGCGAGGTAGGCGCCGAAGCTCTGTCCGGCCATGCCGTGGAAGCGCACGATCACCGAGCCGGGAGGGGAGCCGAAGCCGAAGTGGTCGCCGATGTCGCCGCCGATGCGGGCGCCGACCGTGCGGTCGCCGTTCCCGATCGCGTACTCCAGCTCGAGCTCCAGGTCGCGCTCGAGGATCACGGCCGCCTCGGTGGCGATGCGATCGTTCAGCTCACCGCCGGTGCCGATGACCCGTGGCTCTCCCTTGAAGCGGTAAGGGCCGGCGCCTTCTCTCACCAGGAGCGGCGAGAGGTCGATCAGGTCCTTGCGCGCGTCGCCGGTCGGGCGCTGGCGCAGAAGCTCCGTGCGCCCGATCGCGTCGTCGAGCGAGCGCAGTCCGAGCGCCGCGAGCTGGCGGCGAACCTCCTCGGCCACGAAGAGCAGGTAGGCGGCGACCTTCTCGGGCGTCCCGGCGAAGCGGGCACGCAGCTCGGGCCGCTGCGTCGCGATTCCAACCGGGCAGCTGTCGAGGTGGCAGGCGCGCACCATCAGACAGCCCTCTGCCAGTAGCAGTGAGGTGCCAAAGCTGTATTCGTCGGCTCCCATCAGTGCCGCCACGACAACGTCGCGACCGGTCTTGAAGCCGCCGTCGACGCGCACCCGAACCCGTCCGCGCAGGCCCTCGGATACGAGCGCCTGCTGCGTCTCGGCGAGCCCCAGCTCCCAGGGAGCGCCGGCGTTCTTGATCGAGGAGAGCGGGCTGGCGCCCGTGCCTCCGTCGCAGCCGGCGATGTGAACGACGTCGGCCAGCGCCTTGACGACGCCGGCGGCGACGATGCCCACCCCGGCCTCCGAAACGAGCTTCACCGAGACGTCCGCGCCCGGGTGAGCCTGGCGCAGGTCGAAGACCAGCTGAGCCAGGTCCTCGATCGAGTAGATGTCGTGATGCGGCGGCGGCGAGATGAGCGCGATACCGGGCTCGGTGTGGCGCAGCTTCGCGATCTCTTCCGAGACCTTGTGTCCCGGCAGCTGACCGCCCTCGCCGGGCTTGGCGCCCTGCGCGATCTTGATCTGCAGCTCCTCGGCCGAGCGCAGGTAAGCCGGCGTGACGCCGAAGCGGCCCGAGGCGACCTGCTTGATTGCCGAGTTGCGCGCCGTTCCGTAGCGGGCCAGAGCCTCGCCGCCCTCGCCGGAGTTGGAGCGGGCGCCGATCATGTTCAGCGCGATCGCCAGCGTCTCGTGCGCCTCGGCCGAGAGCGCGCCCTGACTCATCGCGCCGGCCGAGAAGCGACTGACGATTGCCGAGACGGGCTCGACCACTTCGAGCGGAAGCGGTGGGCCCGACGGCACGAGCTCGAGCAGGTCGCGCAGCTCGAGCGGCTCGCGGTCGTTTACCGCCTTGGCGAACCTCTCGTAGACGTCCCAGCCGCCGCCGGCGATGGCGCGGCGCAGCAGATAGGCCGCTTCGCGCTGCCCGCTCGTGACCGACTCCTTCAGCGTGCTGACGCCGGGAGCCGTGGTCGCATGCTGCTCACCGCCGCGGCGCATCTTGATGAAGCCGGGATTGCCCAGCCGGGCGCGCTCCTCGAAGGCCGCCTCCAGCCGCTGCCATGCATCCTGCTCCAGCTCGGCGAAGCCGATGCCGCCGATCGCCGAAGAGGTGCGGGCGAAGGCCTTGCTCATGACTCCGTCGGCAAGTCCGATCGCCTCGAAGATCTGGGCGCCGCGGTAGCTGGCCACGTCAGAGATGCCCATCTTCGACATCACCTTGAGCACGCCGTCCTCCATCGCGCCGCGGAAATGCTGCTGCGCCAGAACGGGATCGATGCCGTCGTGGCCGAGCTTGCCGGCGTTCGCCAGCGCCGCCACGGTCTCCAGCGTCAGCCGCGGACAGATCGCGTCCGCGCCGAAGCCGAGCAGCGTGGCGAAGTGATGCGTCTCGCGCGGCTCCTCGCTCTCGACCAGGATCGAGGCGCTGGTACGCAACTCGGAGGCGACGAGGCGCTGGTGGACGATTCCGACAGCCAGCAGGATGGGCACTGGGGCGCGCTCGGGCGAGATGCCGGTGTCGGAGATCAGGAGCAGATCCTCGCCGCTCTGAGCGGCTTGGACGGCCTCGACGGCCAGGCGCTCGCAGGCCGCCTCGAGTCCCTCCTCGCGCGTGAAAGTGGCGTCGAGACGGTGGGTCTCGAGCCCGTTCAGCCCGTCGGGGAAGAGGAAGAAGCTCTCCAGCTCGGTCAGCTTCGTGGCGCCGGGCTCGTCGCGCAGAAGCGGAGCGCGGGCGCCCAGCAGGGTGCGCAGGCTGAAGACGATTCGCTCGCGCAGGTGGTCCATGGGCGGGTTCGTGACCTGTGCGAAACGCTGCTTGAAGTAGGCGGGAAGAAGGCGCGCACGGTTCGCCAGCGGCGTCACGGCCGAGTCGTCGCCCATCGAGGAGGTGGGCTCGTGGCCGGTGGCGCCGATCGGGCGCAGAATCACGTTCAGCTCCTCGCTGGTGAAGCCGAAGGCGAGCTGGCGCGAGACCAGATCCTCTTCGCAATGTCCGTCCGGCTCGCCGACCGGGTGCGGCGTCAGCGTCCCCTTCAGCCACTCGCCGTAGGGGCGCCGCTGCGCCAGCTCTCGTTTGATCCGCCCGCTCGAGAGCACCTCTCCCAGCTCGGGATCGACGGCGATCATCTCGCCCGGGCCCAGCATGCCGTACTCGACCGTCACGCCCTCCGGCAGATCCACGAGCCCGACTTCCGAGGCGCAGATGGCCAGCCCGTCGGAGGTGACCAGATAGCGCAGCGGGCGCAGCCCGTTTCGGTCGAGGCCGGCGCCGACCAGGCGCCCGTCGGTGAAGACGATTCCGGCCGGGCCGTCCCAGGGCTCGACCAGGGTGGAGTGGTAGCGGTAGAAGTCGCGCACCTCGCCGTCCAGCTCGGGATTGGCATCCCAGGCCTCGGGCACGAGCATGGCCAGCGCGTGGCGCACGTCGCGGCCGCCGCGCACGAGCAGCTCGAGCACGTTGTCGAGGGTGCGCGAGTCGGCGCTCGGGTCTTCGATCGCGGGGTAGAGGGAGGCGTCGTCCGCCGAGCCGAGGTGATGCTCGCGCGCGTGCATCCAGTTGACGTTTCCGGCCACCGCGTTGATCTCGCCGTTGTGGCAGAGCATGCGAAAGGGCTGGGCCCGCTCCCAGGTGGGCGTCGTGTTGGTGGCGAAGCGCTGGTGGAAGATGCCGAAGGGGATCTCCAGCTCGGGATCGGCGAGGTCGGGGTAGAAGCCGGCCAGCTGATCGGCTGCGCAAAGCGCCTTGTAGGTCACGCTGCGGAAGGAGAGCGAGGCGATGTAGAGGCTCGAGCGCTCACGCTCGATGCGCTTGCGGGCTCGCATCGCCGCCAGCTCGGCCTCGTCGGCGCCCAGCCCCGCGGGCGGAGCGAGCCGTGCCTGCATGATCTTCGGCTGCGTCCGCCGCGCGCGCTCACCCAGATGCGAGGGATTGACCGGCACCTCGCGCCAGCCCACGAAGCCGATCTGCTCCAGCTTGCAGGCCTCTTCGACGAGCGAGAGCTCGCTCTCGTCCCAGGCGAAGACCATCGCCAGCCCGCCCTCGGGCGCCAGGCGGGAGGTGAGCGGCATCAGGACGCCCGCGCCGTCGCCGGTCAAGCCGTCGGAGTTGATCGCGCCGCGGTGCTTGACGCGGCCGAGCGCCGAGAGAATCAGATCGAGGACGCGACGCGAAGGAGCTCCGTGCACGTCGGCGACGAAGCCGATTCCGCAGGCATCCCGTTCCTTCGTCGAATTGTTCTGCTCGTACAACGACCGCATTGCCACGTCTGGTTCCCTTCGCTCTTTGGCACGTACCTCAATCGGCCCGCGGTTGCGAACAACCCGGCCCGTCGTCTCTCATCTGTCTGCTAGTCGGCGCGGAGACGAAGACGCCGGCTAGCGTTTTGCAGCAGCGCGCTTAGCCGAAGCCAGGGCAGCCGAGCGAATGGCGACAACCGTCTTCCCAGACGTGAACGGTGTCATTGCTGCGCTAGCCATCGTGCCAAGACTATACCGGTTGAAGCGGTTCTCGATCAAACGTGGAAGCAGGCAGAGCGGGTCGGGGAATCCACGTATGAACACATTTCCCTCGACCCCGTCCTGTGGATGAACGAGAATCAGGGATCATGGCCAGCCAAGATCTCGATCGCGAGCGTATCGGCGAGCTGCGCGGCTTCCTGCGGGCCTTCGCCAAGCTGCATCAGGCGCTCACGATCTCGCGCTTCGAGCACGACGTCGTGGTGCTTCCCGTCGAGGGCGGCATCGAGGAGACGCTGCAGGCCCACTTCGACGCGCTCGGCAAGAAGCTGAAGCCGCCCGTGAAGCACTGGGAGATGAAGCTCGAGGAGCTGAAGCCCTGGGAGCAGCCGGCCGAGGAGATGTTCAGCCGCTGGTTGCTCACCGACGACGAGTTCCGTCAGTTCTATCGCTCCAGGCGCGAGAACGATCCGCGCCCGGGCGAGCTGCACGTCGGCACCAACGACATCGCCCGCGCTCTGCGCGAGCAGATCGAAGAGCTGCTCGGGCGCGGCAAGAAGCAGGTCTGGGACGTGTCGATGCATGCGCTCGTCGGCGCCACCGACCGCTACCTGGCGACGCTCGACAACCACCTCGCCTTCGATCTCGGCGACGGCTTGCTGCTGGTCAGCTTCACGATGATGAAGTAGCCGGCCGGCGCCTCCCCGCTTGACAGACTCCGCTTCCCTTCGCCACACTAGGGATACGGTCATGAAGGTCGATTCCGCATCCAGTCAGCTTTCTCGCGACGCGCGCGTGCTCGTCGACCTGCTCACGATTACCGTCGTCACGGTCACGGTTCCCCGCTAGGGGAACGGACTTTGACAGAGCGCTGAGGCGCCACACAAACCGGACCAGGGCCACAGGTGCGTCCGCAAACGGCGCAGGCACGAGACGAAACGGCAGCGATGAACACAAGATCTGACAACCCGATTGCAGCAAGCCCAAGCCCCTCGGCCGCGATGCCCCGCGAGGCGATGGGCGAAGTACCGAGCAGAAGGGTGCGAGCAGCGGATATGGTCAAGGCGGAAATCGCTGCGAACGCGCGCGAATTCTATGAAACGATCCACGCCGAGCGGCTGATCGCCCGGCGCGGAGACAATCTTTCGACGGAGGAACTCGGATGACCAGGATGACAGGAGCAGACGCCATTATCCGCTCGCTGGAAGCCGAGGGCGTCGACGTCTGCTTCGGAGTCCCGGGCGGCATGATCATCGACACCTACGACGCTCTCTATCGGGCGCAGGCCAACGGAAGCAAGCTGCGCCACGTGCTCGCAAGGCACGAGCAGG
Organism: Gaiellaceae bacterium; assembly: GCA_049591255.1. Lineage (GTDB taxonomy): Bacteria > Actinomycetota > Thermoleophilia > Gaiellales > Gaiellaceae > Fen-549. The sequence continues at coordinate 39,352 of JBAWEP010000053.1, read as the reverse complement.
GCGCCGGCCACATGGCCGAGGGCTACGCTCGCGCGAGCGGCAAGGTGGGAGTGGCGATCGCGACCTCCGGGCCCGGCGCGACCAACCTGATCACGGCGATCGCGGATGCCTGGATGGATTCCACGCCGCTCGTCTGCATCACCGGCCAGGTGCCGTCGACCAAGATCGGCACCGACGCCTTCCAGGAGACCAACGCGACCGGGATCACGCTTCCGATCGTCAAGCACTCCTGGCTGGTGCAGAAGGCCAGCGAGATCCCGGCGACGATCAAGGCGGCCTTCCACGTTGCCCAGACCGGGCGCTCCGGCCCCGTGCTGGTGGACATCACCAAGGACGCGCAGATCGCCGAGCTCGACTTCAAGTACCCCGACCACGTCGACCTGCCGGGCTGGAACCCGCCGCGGAAGGTCAACCATCGCCAGATCATGGCGGCCGCCAAGGCGATCCTCGAGGCCGACAAGCCGATCTTCTACGTCGGCGGCGGCATCATCAACGGCGAGGCCTCGGCGGAGCTGCTCGAGCTGGCCGAGCTGACGAACATCCCGGTCGTGACGACTCTCACCGGCAAGGGCGGCTTCCCCGACTCGCATCCGCTGCACGCGGGCGTTCCGGGCATGCACGGCATGAAGTACTCCAACCTGGCGCTCAACCGGGCCGATCTGGTGATCGCTGTGGGCACCCGCTTCGACGATCGCGTGACTGGCAACGTGTCGGCCTTCGCGCCGAACGCCAAGGTGATCCACTTCGAGGTCGACGCGGCCGAGATCGGCAAGATCCGCGAGGCTCAGATTCCCATCTGCGCCCCACTTCAGCCGGCGCTGGTCAGGCTGCTCGGTGAGCTGCGCAAGCAGATGCCCGAGGGGCACGAGGGCCCGACCGACTGGCTCGAGAAGATCGCCGGCTGGAAGGAAGAGTTCCCGCTGCGCTACGAGCTTGGCGACATGCTCAAGCCGCAGCAGGTGCTCGAGGCGGTGCGCGACATCACCGCGGGGCGCGATGACATCATCTGGACGACCGGCGTCGGCCAGCACCAGATGTGGGCGATGCAGTACCTGGTCTGCGATCGGCCGCACACCTTCATCTCTTCGGGCGGGCTCGGAACGATGGGTTTCGGCGTGCCGTCGGCGGTGGGCGCCAAGGCTGCCCGGCCCGACGCGACCGTGATCTGCATCGACGGCGACGGCTGCTTCCAGATGACGTCCAAGGAGTTGACGACGGCCACCCTGCACGGGCTGCCGATCATCGTCGTACTGCTCAGGAACGGCCACCTCGGCATGGTTCGCCAGTGGCAGGACATGTTCTACGACAAGCGTTTCTCCCAGACCGATCTGACCGGCCCGATTCCCGACTACGCCAAGATGGCCGAGGCCTTCGGAGCGGTGGCGATGACGGTCACCAACTCCAGCGAGCTCGATACGGCGCTGGAGCGGGCGATCGCGGAGAATGCGGCCGGGCGCTCGGTGGTCGTGGACGCCGTCTGCGATCCCGATGAGAAGGTCTTCCCGATGATCCCCTCGGGTGCGTCGGTGGCCGACATCATCGAATATGGCAGTCACGAGAAGGCAAAGGAGGTCGAGGCGAGATGAAGCACACTCTCTCGGTCCTCGTTGAGGACAAGCCGGGCGCGCTCTCGCGCATCTCGAACCTGTTCGCGCGGCGCGGCTACAACATCGAGTCTCTCGCCGTGGGCCAGACCGAGCGCGAAGGCGTCTCGCGCATCACGCTGCGCGTCGACTGCGCCGAGCACTCGCTCGAGCAGATAACCAAGCAGATCCACAAGCTCGTGAACGTGCTCAGGATCACCGAGCTCACTCCCGACGACGCCGTCGAGCGTGAGATAGCCCTCTTCACCGTGGCGGCTCCGCCCGATCGGCGCGGCGAGCTGATGGCGTTTGCCGATCACTACGGCGCACGGGTCTCCGACCTCGGGCCGCAGGAGATCGTGTTCGAGATGGTCGGCCATCCCGAAGACCTCGACTCGTTCGAGGAGCTTGTCAGGCCGTACGGAATCAAGGAGATGGTGCGCACCGGCCGCATCGGCCTCAGCCGAGCTGTACGACACTAATAACCCGCTGGAAGACCGCGTAAAAGAAAGACGAAAGGAACAACTCATGGCGACAATCCACCGCGAAGGCGACCTCTCCCTCCTCTCCGGAAAAATCGCCATCATCGGCTACGGCAGTCAGGGCCACGCGCACGCGCTCAATCTCCGCGACTCGGGACTCGAAGTCGAGGTGGCAGAGGCGCCCGGCAGCGCAGCCTGGGATCGGGCCGTCGAGGCCGGACTGCCCGTCAAGACCGCCGCCGAGGCCACTCGTGGCGCGGCCTTCGTGATGATCCTGCTGCCCGACCACCTGCAGCGCATCATCTACGCCTCCGACATCGAGCCCAACCTCGAGCCCGGCGCGACGCTCCTGTTTGCGCACGGCTTCAACATCCACTTCGGCTACATCAAGCCGCCGGCCGGTCACGACGTGATCATGATCGCCCCCAAGGCGCCCGGGCATCGCGTGCGCGAGCAGTACGAAGCGGGCGCCGGCGTGCCCTCGCTCGTCGCCGTGCACCAGGACGCCTCGGGCAACGCGCTCGCCAAGGCGCTGGCCTACGGAGCCGGCATCGGCAGCGCCCGCGTCGGTCTGCTGGAGACGACGTTCGCCGAGGAGACCGAGTCGGACCTGTTCGGTGAGCAGGCCGTCCTCTGCGGCGGCGCGGCTCGGCTGATGCAGGCCGGTTTCGAGACGCTGGTCGAGGCCGGCTACCAGCCCGAGATCGCGTACTACGAGTGCATCCACGAGCTGAAGCTGATCGTCGACCTGATCTACCAGGGCGGCTTCGAGTACATGCGCTACTCGATCTCCGACGTCGCCGAGTACGGCGATCTCACGCGCGGCCCGCGCGTCATCGACGCGGGCGTGAAGGAGCGCATGAAGGAGATCCTGGGCGAGATCCAAAGCGGCGAGTTCGCCAAGGAGATGATCGCCGAGGAAGAGGCCGGCCGGCCGAACTTCCTGCGCCTGCGCGAAGAGGCCGCCAAGCATCCGGTGGAGAAGGTCGGCAAGGAGCTGCGGTCGCTTGCCGGTCGCGAGGGCTTGATGGGCGCTGGATCCGATGGCGCCAGTTGACGTTCCCGTCGCCCTGCTCGGCTACGGAACCGTCGGGGCGGCCGTAAACCGTTTTCTGCACGAGAACTCGGACGAAATCGAGCGTGCCACCGGCCACCGCCTGCGCGTGGTGCGGGCGCTCGTTCGCGACCTGAAGAAGGAGCGGGACTTTCCCGCCGCTCCCGGCGTGCTGACCACCGACTTCGCCGAGATCGCGGACGATCCCGAGATCTCCCTGGTCGCCGAGGTGATGGGCGGGCTCGATCCCACCCACGACTACATCCTGCGCCTACTGCGCAGCGGCCGCCCGGTCGTGACCGCCAACAAGCAGCTGCTCGCGCAACGAGGCGCCGAGCTGTTTGCGGCCGCCCAGGAGGGAGGTGTGCAGCTCCGCTTCGAGGCCTCGGTCTGCGCTGCGATCCCCGTGATCAAGGTGCTGCGCGAGGCGCTGGTGGTGACGAACGTCCACCGCATCCTCGGGATCGTGAACGGCACCACCAACTACATCCTCACCCAGATGGAGCTGGGCGCCGAGTACGAGGAGGCGCTGGCGGAGGCCAAGCGCCAGGGCTACGCCGAGATGGACCCGACCGAGGACGTCTCGGGTGCCGACGCTGCGGCCAAGATGGCAATCCTGGCCACCGTGGCCTTTGGATCGCGCGTGACTCTGGACGACGTCAACTTCGAGGGAGTTGAGCGGATCACCTCGGCGCACGTGGGCGCGGCCAAGCAGATGGACATGGCCGTTCGCCTCGTGGGACGGGCGACCCTGGTCGAGGGCGGCTACGACGTACGCGTCTCGCCGGCGCTCGTCGACCTCGCTCATCCGCTGGCCTCGGTGGAAGGAGCGTTCAACGCGGTCATGCTCCAGGGCGATGCGATCCGCGAGATCACGCTGGAGGGACCGGGCGCCGGCGGAATCGAGACCGCCTCGGCCGTGATCGCGGACATGGTCTCGATCATCGGCACCAAAGGAACGGGCTTCCTCCACAACGACGCCTGCTGGCGCGAGATCAAGCGGCTTCCGGCGGGCGAGCTGCGCTCGCCCTTCTACCTTCAGATCTCGGTGGACGACCGCCCGGGTGTGCTGGCTCGCATCGCCGAGCGCCTGGCCGCCCACGGCGTGTCGGTCGCCCGTCTCGTCCAGTCGCAGATCGACGGCGGCGCCACGCTGCACGTCATCTCGCACGAGGCGACCTACGGCGCCGTCGACGCCGCGCTGGCCGAGATAAGCGCTCTGCCGGAGAGCCGTGAGATAGCGGCCGCCTTCCCGGTCATCTCGCAACGCGGGATCTCGGAGCTGGGGTGGGCGTGATCGAAGGCGCCACGAAGTGATAGTCAAGGTTCGAGCCCCGGCGACCAGCGCCAATCTCGGGCCCGCCTTCGACTGCGCCGGCATGGCGCTGGAGCTCTGGAACGAGCTCGAGGTGAGCGAGGCCGAGGGCGCGCTCGTTGAGGTCGAGGGCGAGGGCGTCTCCGAGACGCCGCGGGATGCGAGCCACCTCGGGCTGCGCGCCTTCGCTCTGATCGCTCCGGTGGAGGGGAAGCGCTTCCGCTTCCTGAATCGGATCCCCTTTGCGCGCGGGCTCGGCTCCAGCTCGGCCACGATTGCGCTTGGCCTCGTCGCCGCCTGTCTCTGGGAGGGCGTCGAGCCCGACCCGGCCGAGTTGCTTCCGCTGGCGCTGCGGCTCGAATCGCACGCCGACAACCTCGCCGCCTGTCTCTACGGCGGTGTGACGCTCTCCTGGGAAGAAGAGGGCTCTTGGTACGGGCGCCGCGTCGCCGACTCGCTTCCGCTTGCGGCGATTGCCGTGGTTCCCGAGCACAGCGTCGAGACCGTCGTCGCCCGCGCCGGCCTGCCGGATGTGGTGACGCACGTCGACGCTGCCTTCTCGGGCGGGCGGGCCGCGCTGCTCGGTGCCGGGCTGGCGAGCGGTGACGCGGACTTGCTCGCAGCCGCCTTCCACGATCGCCTGCACGAGCCATACCGCTCGCCGGCGGCGCCTATCCTCGCCCAGTTGCAGGAGGAGCCCGCCTGCGGATCGGTCGGGGTCACGCTCTCGGGCTCGGGGCCGACGGTCATCGTCTGGGCCCGGCACGAGGATTCGAGCGCCTGCGCGGAGGAGCTGGGCAAGCGCTTTCCCGACTGCAAGGTGCGTGAAGCCGCTCTTGCCACCTGCGGTACCGGCGCCACCTGAGTTCTCACCGCTCGTCACAACCTTAGCTCTGCCGACTGGACTTAGTACGACCTCGTAGTATAAACTACGATACGGTAGTACTTCCGGCTTTCGACTACAGCGAGAGGTGCGAGATGGGCGATTCGAGATTGAGAACACGACTTCTCACAGCGGCGACACCGTTTTTCATCGGGGTATCGCTCTTGATCGGCGGCGCGGCCGCGAGCGCGACGCCCGGCCCCGGCCGAGTCGAGGTGAACGGCCACATGCTGAACCTCGTCTGCACGGGCAGCGGCTCGCCGACGATCGTGTTCGAGTCGGGGCTTGGCGACTCCGGCGACGTCTGGACGATGACGATCGGTCGTCTCGGCTCCGTCCACGCGCGCAAGTGCCGCTACGACCGCTACGGCCTTGGACTGAGCGACGTTCCAACGAGCACCATCACGCGCACGGTCGAGCAGGTCGCAGCCGAGAAGCACGATCTGCTTGCGGCTGCCGGGATCAACGGGCCCTACATCCTGGTCAGCCATTCGATCGCGGGCTTGATCGACCGCTACTTCGCCAAGGTGTATCCGAGCCAGGTGGCCGGAGCGGTGATGGTCGACACCGCGCCCGACGACTGGAACGTCTTCACCCACACGGACCTGTTCTCCGAGACCGCCGCGGCCAAGCTGGCGGTTGCGCCCGCGTCGCAGGCTCTGCGCGCCTCCGACCGGCTCGGCAAGTCGCCTCTTGTGGTGATCGAGTCGGAGTACACCCAGGTCGTTTCGAGCAAGTCCTACTGGCACAAGCGCCAGCGTGCTCTGGCCAAGATCTCGAGCAACTCGATCTTCCTCGTGGCCAAGGGGTCCGATCACAACGTTCCCTACGCCGCGCCGAAGCTGATCGCAAAGACGATCGGACTGGTGGTGAGCTCGGCGCGCAAGCACAAGCACCTGCCGAAGTGCAAGGCGGCGAAGCTTGCCGGGGCACGCTGCTAGCTGAGGCATTTCTCACGAGACGCGAAGGGCGGCTGCAGGGGCGGCCGCCCGATCGCGCTGTGGCCATGGGCGGCGCCCGGGGCTACGATCCCAGGGAGGTTCCAGATCATGAGCTCGAGCCCGTACGACCTCCCGTCAGATCCCGCCAAGAGGCGTAGCCGCTTCCTCACCGACGGTCCCGACCGTGCGCCCGCCCGCTCCTACTTCAAGGCCATCGGCTTCACCGACGACGATCTTGCCAAGCCGCTGGTGGGAATCGCCTCGACCTGGATCGAGACGATGCCCTGCAACTACAACCAGCGCGAGCTGGCCGAGCACGTGCGCAAGGGCATTCGAGACGCCGGCGGCATGCCGGTCGAGTTCAACACCATCGCCGTCTCGGACGGGGTCACGATGGGCACGCCCGGCATGCGCGGCTCGCTCGTCTCGCGCGAGGTGATCGCCGACTCGATCGAGCTCGTGGCCTACAGCCACATGTTCGACGGGCTGGTTTGCCTGGTCGGCTGTGACAAGACGATTCCGGCGGCGGTGATGGCACTGCTCCGGCTCGACATTCCCGGACTGGTGCTATACAACGGCTCGATCGCACCCGGCCACTGGCACGGCAGGGACGTGACCATCCAGGACGTGTTCGAGGCGGTCGGGACGCACGCCGTCGGGAAGATGACCGACAGCGACCTGCACGAGCTGGAGACCTTGGCCTGTCCGGGCGCCGGCGCTTGCGGCGGTCAGTTCACGGCCAACACGATGTCGATGGCGCTCGACTTCCTCGGCATCAGCCCGGCCGGGCTGAACGAGGTGCCTGCGACCGACCGCGGCAAGGGCGCCGCGGCCGACCGTGCCGGCGAGCTGGTGATGAGGCTCGTGCGCGAGAACATCAGCCCGCGGCAGATCGTGACTCGCGAGGCGCTCGAGAACGCCATCACCTCGGTGGCCGCCAGCGGCGGCTCCACCAACGGCGTTCTGCACCTGCTCGCGATCGCGCGCGAGGCCGGTGTTCCACTCGAGATCGACGACTTCGAGCAGATCGCCGCGCGCACGCCCGTGATCGCCAGCCTCACGCCCGGCGGCCACTACGTCGCCACCGATCTCTACGCCGCGGGCGGCTGCGCGTTGGTGGCGCGCGAGCTCGCCAAGCACGACCTGCTGCACCTCGGCGCCCGCAACGTGGACGGACGGACGCTGGCCGAGATCGCCCTCGGCGCCAGCGAGCTGGAGGGGCAGGAGGTCGTCTCGAAGATCGAGCAGCCGTTCAAGCAGCGCGGCGGCTTTGCGATCCTGCGCGGCAACCTCGCGCCGGAGGGCTGCGTCGTCAAGCTGGCCGGGCACGAGCGCACCTTCCATCGCGGCCCGGCGCGCGTCTTCGACTCCGAGGAGGATTGCTTCGCCGCCGTCAAGGCCGGCAAGGTGAGCGCCGGTGACGTGGTCGTGATCCGCTACGAAGGCCCGGCCGGCGGCCCCGGAATGCGCGAGATGCTCGACGTCACCGCCGCGATCGCAGGCGAGGGGCTGGACGACTCGGTCGCGCTGATCACCGATGGGCGCTTCTCGGGCGCCACGCACGGGTTCATGGCCGCCCACGTCGCTCCCGAGGCCGCTCGCCGCGGCCCGATCGCCGCTCTGCGCGAGGACGACACGATCGTTCTGGACGTCGAGGCGCACGAGCTGAGGGTCGAGCTGCCGGACGAAGAGATCGAGGCGCGGCTGGCCGCCTGGAAGGCACCGCTACCGCGCTATACGAGCGGCGTCTTCGCCAAGTACGCCGCACTCGTGAGCTCGGCCTCCGAAGGGGCGATCACCCGCCCGCCCGCCTGAGCTTCGCCCGCATAAAAATCCCTTCAAGCTTCCGCGCCTGCGAGCCGAAAAGAAAGTGACGGCCTATGCAGTCAATCGACTCTGCACGCTTCACTTGGCGGTCGGAGAAGGGACAGGACCTTTCCGGCGATCTTCACGACGCCGCCGTAGTGGCAGCCGATCGAGGGCCCGAGGAGAGAGAATATGAGCCCGAGCAAGAAGAGGAAGAGGATTCTCCGGCGCCGCCCGCGGCCGCAGCCGAAGTAGCACCGACCATGGACAACCCCAGCGCGAACGGCTCTCTCTCCCCGGCACTGATCGATCAGATGCCCGCGATGCTGTGGGCGATCGACGGCCAGTTGCGCTTCACGAGCTGTCGCGGCGGAGCGCTCGCCGACCTGGGGCTCGCTCCCGACGGCCTCGTCGGCATGACCCTGTTCGAGTTCTTCCAGACCGAGGACACGGCCTTCACCCCGATCGCGGCGACCCTGAGCGCGCTGCGCGGTGAGACCGTCAACTACGAGCTCGACTGGGGCACTCGTGTGTACCGAGTACGGGTGGGGCCGAACAGAGACGGCGCGGGCCAGATCTCCGGCACCGTCTCGGTGGTCTTCGACATCAGCGACGTCCGCCGCGAGGAGGCGGTGCTGCTGAACGAGGGCGAGTTCCTGCGCAAGATCGCCGAGAACATGCCCGACGCCGTTGTGCTCGTGGACGGCGAGGGGCGCTTCCTCTATGCCTCGCCATCCTGCGCCGAGGAGCTCGGATACGACTTTCAGGCGTTAGCCGGGGTCAATTTCCTCTCGCTGATCGAGCCCGAGGACATGGCCATCGCCCAGGACGCGATCGGCGATGTGTACCGCGGCGACTCCTATCCCTTCGCGGTGCGGATGAGGCGGGCCGACGGCAGCTGGGCGCTGATGGAGACGATGGCGACCGCCGTAACCACCGCCGAGGGCATTCGCCTGCTGCTCGTGAGCATGCGCGACGTCAGCGAGGAGAAGCGCTCCGGCGAATATGTGCACCTCAACCGGCGTATGGCCGAGTTCCGGCACAAGGCGCAGGAGACGGCCGAGAATCTGCGCCAGCTCCTGGTCACGATCGAGCGCGGCGACGCCTCCAGCAACACCGAATCTCAGCTTGCGCAGGCGCTCACGGGCGTCGAACAACCGGCGCCGCACTTCCCCCAGGCGCCCAGCGGAGTCGAGCAACCGCTCCCGGTCGATCCGAGCGGCATCGTCGCCCCGCCCGGCTAGCCCGGCGTTACGCAGTCGGAGCGCGGCGATCGAGCCCGGCGGCAGGCCTCGTGGTGAGGATCGATGCGCTGCTTTCCTCGCCATCGCTAGGCTTAAGGCTCCATGGGCTACACGGTCGCCGAAAAGATCCTGCTCTCCCACTCAGACGCCGATCGCGTCGAGCCGGGGCAGGTCGTCATGGTCCGCTGCGACGTGGTGCTGGCCAACGACGTGACGGGCCCCGTCGCCTTCCGGCAGATGGAGAAGATGGGCACCAGCGCCGTCTTCGATCCCGCGAAGGTCGTCATGGTCGCCGACCACTTCGCGCCGGCCAAGGACGAACGCTCGGCGATCCTGATCAAGCGCCTCAAGGATTGGTCGCTCGAGCACGGTGTCGTCTTCTACGACCAGGGACGCGGCGGCATCGAGCACACCCTGCTCGTACAGGAGGGCTGGGTGCTGCCCGGATCGGTGATCGTGGGCGGCGACTCGCACACCTGCACCCACGGCGCGATGGGCGCCTTCTCCTCCGGGCTCGGCTCGACCGACATCGCCTTCTGCCTCGTCTTCGGCGAGTTCTGGCAGGCGGTGCCGGGCACGATCCAGGTGACGGTCAGCGGCGAGAAGGGCCGCTTCGTCACCGGCAAGGACGTGATCCTCGCCGTGATCGGCCAGATCGGCGCCGGCGGCGGTACCGGCAACGTGCTCGAGTTCGTGGGCCCGGGAGTGCAGTCGCTCTCGATCGACGAGCGCCTCGCCGTCTCCAACCTCGCGGTGGAGGCCGGCTCCGAGACGGGCATCTTCCCGGCCGACGAGAAGACCGCGGCCTACCTGGACGGGCGCACCGAAAAGGCCTGGCAGCCCGTTCTCTCCGATCCCGACGCGAGCTACTCGCGCCGGATCGCCGTCGACTTCGACCAGCTCGGACCGCTGGTCGCCAAGCCGCACAATCCCGAGAACGTCGTTCCGGTGGGCGAGATCGCCGGCACACCGATCCATCAGGTCGTGGTCGGGAACTGCTCCAACGGGACGATGACCGACCTGCGCCAGGCGGCCGAGATGGTCGCGGGCAAGCGCGTGCACGAGCGAACGCGCATGATCGTCGTACCGGCGACACAGGAGATCTACCGCCAGGCGGTTGCCGAGGGGCTCGTGGACATCCTCGTAGCGGCCGGCGCGTCGATCTCGACGCCCACCTGCGGGCCGTGCTTCGGCGGCCACACCGGCGCGCTCGCGCCGGGCGAGAACGCGCTCGCCACCATCAACAGGAATTTCAAGGGCCGCTCCGGCTCGCCCGATGCCTGCGTCTATCTCGGCAACGCCTTCGTGGCCGCCGCCGCGGCGGTCGCCGGCGAGATCGTCGACCCCGCCGAGGTGGCATCGTGATCGCCGCCGGCAAGGCCGTCGTCGTGCCGGGGACGAACATCGACACCGATGTTCTCTATCCCGGCATCTACCTCAATATCGACGACCCGGAGCTGATGAAGCCCTACCTGTTCGAAGGACTCGATCCGGCGCTGCGCGACCAGCTCGTGGGCGACACGGTGCTCGTCGTGGGCGAGAACTTCGGCATGGGCTCCTCACGTGAGCACGTCCCGCTGGCGATGAAGGCCTGGGGCGTGCGCTGCGTTCTCGGCTCCAGCTTCGCGCGAATCTTCTATCGCAACTGCATCAACCTGGCGCTGCCGGCGATCACCTGTCCGGCCGCTGCGGAGGCGGCCAGGCCGGGCTCGCAGATCTCGGTCGACGCGGTCGCCGGCAAGGTGAGCGTGGACGGGCGTGAATTCACGGCCGCGCCGGTGCCGCCGTTCATGCTCGAGATGGTCGAGCGCGGCGGTCTGGTTCCCTGGGCCCAACACAGGCTGGCGCGATCGTGAAGGTCGTCTGCCTGCCGGGTGACGGCATCGGCCCCGAGGTGATGGAGGCCGCGATGCGCGTGCTCGAGCCACTTCCGCTGGAGCTGGAAACGCAGCCGTTCGGCGGCGAGGCGATCGCGAAGTTCGGCACTCCGCTTCCGGCCGCGACGCTCGAGGCCTGTAAGCAGGCCGACGCGGTGTTGCTTGGCGCGATCGGGCTGCCGAAGTACGACGGCGCCGCGGTACGGCCCGAGCAGGGCCTGATCGAGCTACGCGGCGCGCTCGACGTCTACGCGAATCTCCGACCCTCCAATGACGGCGAGAAGGTCGATCTGCTGATCGTGCGCGAGCTAGTCGGCGGCATCTACTACGGTCGCCGCGGTCGCACCGAAGACGGGATGGTCTTCGACACCTGCGAGTACACGGAGCCCCAGATCGAGCGCATCGCCCGGCGCGGCTTCGAGCTGGCGCGGAAGCGCAGCAAGCGGCTGACCTGCGTCGACAAGGCGAACGTTCTCGCCACCTCGCGGCTCTGGCGCCAGGTGGTCGAGCGCGTCAAGGGCGACTACTCGGATGTCGAGGTGCAGTACATGCTCGTCGACAACGCGGCGATGCAGATCGCCCGCGCCGCCGAGCAGTTCGACGTGATCGTGACCGAGAACATGTTCGGTGACATCCTCTCCGACCTGGCCGCCGCCGTCACGGGCGGGCTCGGGCTCGCCGCCTCGGCCTCGCTGGCGGACGGAGGCCCGGGCCTGTTCGAGCCGGTGCACGGCTCGGCGCCGGACATCGCCGGAAAGGGAATCGCCAATCCCACCGCCATGCTGCGCTCGGTGGCGATGATGCTCGAGCACGCCTTCGGCGAGGAGACGGCGGCGCGCGAGCTCGAGCAGGCGGTCGAGGTCGCCATCCACGAGGCGCCTACGTCCGACCTTGGCGGCAAGTCCAGTACGCGCGAATTCACCGCCAAGGTCGTCGAGGCGCTCAGTCGCGAAGACTGAGCCGCCCGGTCTCCAACTCCTGTGTCGCTAACAGGCCGCTCCGAGCTTCGGCAGCTTGCTCGTGGTGCACGCCGGTAGCGGCTTACCGCTCCGCACCGCCGATACCACCAACCGGACTGCCTCGGCCGACAGATTCGGCTTGGCCGATTGAATCCAGTGCGGGCTGCCGGTAGCGACCGCGAACAGCGAGTTGCTGGAGATCTTGGCCAGCTCGTGCTGATGCGGATCCCAGTAGTCGACCAGGTCGTCTCTTTGCACGGACTGCTGAAGGAAGCTCATGTCGCCGGCCTCGAGCACAACCAGAGGCTTCGATCCGAGCTTGTCGGAGGCGCGGAGTTGCGCCGCGGCCGCCGCGATATCCAGTTTCTCGCCACTTGACGCGAAGATGGAGATTCCGACGTACTGGTCCCAATCGTCGGGAACAGAGTCGAACAGCAGCATCCCCGCCACCTGCTTCGGGTACTTCTTCGCGTAGGAGCGCACGAATATTCCGCCGATTGAGGCTCCGCCCAGGATGTAGGGCTCGCGCAGGTTCGCCTTGGCGACCAGAGCGTGCAGGTCGGATACGAACTTGGCGACGGGACGGCTTCCCGTGTACATATCGCTTCGCCCGATCCCGTAGCGGTCGTAGGCGCAAACGGTGGTGCCGATCGTCTTCGCGCGGGCGAGAAGAGGTGTCCAGCCTCGGCTCCAATCGCCGAGCCCGGCCTCGAACAGCACCACGGGCCGGCCCGTACCGGCGCAGCGGAGGTAAAGACTGTGTCCGTTGACCTTGATGGAGCGTCCCTTCCCGGGTCCTCCGAGGGCCTGCCCGCCAAGGGCGAGCGAGACCGCTAGGACAAGTGCCATGGTCAGCCAGCGTGCTCCCGGAAAACTTCGCTTCGACAACGTGTCCATCTTCAGACCCCCCTGTAGCTACTGCGATATCGTAGTACCTTAACCGAAGCCCGCAAAGAACGCCACACCGCCAAGGTCGTCGAGGCGCTCAGTCGCGAAGACTGAGCCGCCCGGTCTCCAAATCCTGTGTCGCTAACAGGCCGCTCCGAGCTTCGGCAGCTTGCTCTTGGTGCACGCCGGTAGCGGCTTACCGCTACGCACCGAGCCGACCACCAGTCGGATGGCCTCGGCCGAAAGGTTCGGGGCGGCCGATTGGATCCAGTGCGGCTGGCCGGTGGCGAGCGCGTAGAGCGAGTTCCTGGAAAGGCGGGCCAGCTTCTGCTGGGCGGGATTCCAGTAGTCGAGGAAGTCGGGCTTCTGGGTGAGCTCTTCGAGGTAGCTCTCGTCTCCTGCCTGGAGCACGACGAGCGGCTTCTTTCCGAGCTTGTCGGAGGCACGGAGGCGAGCCGCCGCCGCCGCGATGTCGAGATTCTCGCTCTCCCCACTCATCACCGACATTCCCAGGTACTGGTCCCAGTCGTCCGGCGTCGAGTCGAACAGCACCATCCCCGCAACCTGTTTCGGATACGTGCGTGCGTAGGAGCGAGCCATCAGCCCGCCGAGCGAGGCCGCCGAGAAGACATACGGCCCGCGCAGCTTGGCCTTGCTCACGAGCGCGTGCAGGTCGGCGACCACACTGGCGATCGTTCGAGTGCCCGTGTAGGCGCCGCTTTGCCCGAGCCCGAAGCGATCGTAGGCGCAGACGGTGCTGCCGATCGTCTTGGAGCGTGCAAGGACGGCCGTCCAGCCGCGACTCCAGTCGCCGAACCCGGCCTCGAGCATCACGACCGGAGAGCCCGTGCCGGCGCAGCGGAGGTAGAGGCTGTGCCCGTTCGCCTTGATCAGGCGCCCCTTCGCCGAGGAGCTTGCCGAGGCTTGCCCGGCGAGAGCAAGCACGACGGCGACGATCAGGGCCCCGGCCAGCCAGCGAATCCGCTTGAGTTTCCCCTTCAGTAGTGCGTTCATCTGAGACAACCTCCCCGTGAGCCAATACTGCGATACCGCAGTAGTTTGGCTCCGGCGGATAAAGATTCACTCAACGGCCCAGCCGCCGCACGTGTATCCGCGGTGCGTCTAGGCTGTCTGACAGAGATGACTACTCGAGTCGCATATCCCGGGCGTGAAGGCGCACACAGCGCCGCGGCCTGCGATCGCCTCTTCCCGAACGACCCGGAGCTGGTACCGCTGCCCAACTTCTCGGCGGTTGCCGAGGCGGTGGCCTCCAGCGACGTCGACTTCGGCGTGCTGCCGATCGAGAGCTCGCTCGCGGGGCCGGTCGCCGAGACGCACGACCTGCTCTACGACTCGCCGCTCTCGATCGTGGCGCAGACGGTCATCCCCATCCATCACTGCCTGCTCGGGGTCGCGAAGGTCCCGCTGGAGACGATTCGCGTCGTCCACTCGCGCCCGATCGCGCTCGATCAGTGCCGGCAGTTCCTGGCCTCGATTCCCTGGGCCACGGCCGTGGCCAACGCGACCACGGTCGGCGCCGCCCAGGAAGTCGCCGCGAAGGGCGACCCGAGCGAGGTCGCAATCGCCAGCGAGCGGGCCGCTCACTCACTTGGACTGGAGATTCTCGAGCACGACGTAGGCGACCATCCCGAGGCCTACACCCGCTTTGTCTCGCTGGCCACCTACACGCGCCTCGACTGCAACGGTGAGGACTGGCGCCTTGCCTTCTCGTTCGTGACCGATCACCGGCCGGGCGCCCTCTTCCGCGCGCTGGAGCCGTTCTATCGCCACGGGATCGATCTGGTCGAGCTGGTCTCGCGCCCGATTCCGCACGCCCCCTGGCGCTACCGCTTCGACGCTGTGCTGGCCGGCTTCCCGCTCGATCCGCTGGTGAGTGAGACGCTCGAGGAGATGCTCACGCTCACGCGCGAGCTGCATGTGTTCGGCTCGTATCCGGCGCACGTCGGCCCGGCCGAGTGAGCAACCAGGCTCGCGCTACTTCGTTCGACTCGAGCGCCCGCCGCGCGGCTCCGAAGGCGGGTTGGTAGCGATCTCGCTCCAGAATTCGAGGAAGGCGCGCTCGAAGGCGAGGCCCGCCCGCAGCGTCGCTCGGGCGAAGGCCGCCTCTTTCGGGACTACCCGCTCCAGCTCCTCGTAGGTGGCGAGCTTTTCGCGGTGCGACTGCTCCTGCGCCCTGGCGAGAGCGACGACGCTCTCGCTCTCGAGCGTGCCCTGGAAGAAGAGCTTCAGCAGCCCCATGTCGCGTATCTGCGGCGCGTCGGAGGTCGGCTCGAGCAACCAGTCCTCGAGGGCGCGGCGCCCCGCCTCGGTGATCGAGTAGACGCGGCGGCGGCGGCCCTGCTGCTCTTGCTCTTCCTCGAGCAGCCCCAGCTCGGCGAGCCGCGCGGGCTCAGCGTAGAGCTGCGAGTGGGGGAACTCCCAGAAGTAGCCGACCGACTGGGCGACTCGTCGCTTCAGGTCATAGGGCGTTGCCGGGCTGTGTGCCGTCCAGCCGAGCACCAGGTACGAGACGGGTGTGAGGGTCGATCTTGACATCGTCGGGATTTTATCGTATCTTCCGCACCATCGTTAGGCGATGATCCGTTTCGGATGATATAGGAAAGGTCGAGTGATTTCAAAGCATCCCGTACTCCACTGTGAGGGCCTGCGTAAGAGCTTCGGCGAGATCGAGGCCGTTCGCGGCGTCAGCTTCGAGATTGCGCCGGGTGAGAGCTACGGGCTGCTCGGCCCGAACGGCGCCGGAAAGACGACGACCATCTCGATCGTCGCGGGCCTGCTCGAGGCGGACGCCGGCGAGGCGCTCGTGGAGGGAAACCCCCTCACCACGAGGAGCGTGGCCGCGAAGAGCGCGATCGGCTTCGTCCCGCAGGACCTGGCCATCTACCCGGATCTGACAGCGCGCGAGAACCTCTCTTTCTTTGCGCGGCTGTACGGCATAAGCGGCAAGCAGAACAGAGCTCGCGTCAACGAGGTGCTCGAGATCATCGGCCTCGAAGAGCGCGCCGGCGACCAGGCCAAGACCTATTCGGGCGGGATGAAGCGCCGCCTCAACATCGGCATCGGGCTGTTGCATTCGCCGAGCCTGCTGATTCTCGACGAGCCCACGGTGGGCGTCGATCCGCAGAGCCGAAACGCCATTCTCGAGTCGGTCGAGCAACTCGGCGAGCAGGGCATGGCCGTGCTCTATACAACGCATTACATGGAAGAGGCCGAGCGGCTCTGCGACCGGGTCGGCATCATCGACCGCGGCGAGCTAAAGGCCGAGGGCACGCGCGCCGAGCTGGTCGCGCTGCTGGGTGAGCATGACAAGGTGCACCTCGCCGGCAGCGGGCCGCTGGACGTCGCGGCGAAAGCGTGCGCCCGTATCGGCGCCGTTCACGCCGCTTCGATCGGGGATGGCTCGATCGAGCTTCTGGTCGAGGGCGCGAGCGCCGTCCTGCCCGAGATCCTCACCACGGCGAGCGGCGCCGGCGTGACCGTGCACGGCGTCGAGGTGGAGGAGCCCAATCTCGAGGCCGTCTTCCTGCATCTGACCGGCCGGGCGCTGCGCGACTGACCTGGAATCGGACCTTGCGCACCGCCTTCCTCATAACGGCTAAGGATCTGCGCCAGCGGCTGCGCGACCGCTCTGCCTTCATCGTCGCGATCATCGCTCCGCTCGCGCTCGCCGCAGCGCTCAGCGCCACCATCTCGGGCTTCTCGGCCGGCGGCAAGACCTATCAAATCGGGCTCGTGAACCTCGATCACGGTCCCGCCGCGAGCGGCTTTTCCAGTGCCGCCCAGGGCGGGCCGGTTGCTCTGCGCAGCACGGAAACTGTGAGCACGGCAAGCAGCGAGGTGAAGAGCGGCAAGCTCGACGCGGCGATCGTGCTGCCGGCGGGTCTATCGGCGGCGTCCATGGGTGGTCCTCCCGTTCGCATCAATGTCATCGGCGATCCCAAGAACTCGATCGGCACACTCGTCGCCCGCTCCATCGCCGACTCCTATGCGAGCTACATGCACACGATCGCCGTTGCCTCGCGAGCGCTCCAGACCGGCAGCGCCGCCACGATCCGGATCGCGGCTCAGGTCGCCGCGGCCAAGCCGCCGATCGTGGTCGGCGACACCTCGACCACCAGCAACAACCTCGATCCGAAGACCTACTACGCGGCGGCGATGGCGGTCTTCTTTCTCTTCTTCGCCGTCCAGTTCGGGATCTCCAGCCTGCTCGACGAGCGCCGGGACGGCACTCTCGCTCGCATGCTGGCCGCGCCGATCCCGCGCCGCTCGATTCTCGGCGGCAAGGTTCTGACCAGCCTCGCACTTGGCGTGACGAGCATGACGGTGCTGGCGCTGACGACTCATTTCGCGCTGGGAGCGCACTGGGGCAACCCGATCGGAGTCGCCGTGCTGATCGTCTGCGCCGTGCTGGCCGCGATCGCCGTGACGGCATTCGTGACCACGCTGGCCAAGACCCACGAGCAGGCGAACGCCTGGCTCTCGATCGTCGCCATCGTGCTCGGCATGCTCGGCGGCTCCTTCTTCCCGGTGGCTCAGGCGGGCGGAGTGCTGGCGACTCTCAGCAAGGGCACGCCGCACGCCTGGTTCCTGAGCGGGCTGCAGGATCTCTCCAGCGGCGGAGCGCTGAGCGTGATCGTCGAGCCCTCGCTCGTGCTGCTCGGGATCGCCGCCCTCTGCGGCGCGGTGGCGCTTGTGCGCGTCAGGAAGCTGATCGAGCCATGAAGGTGCTGGCGATAGTCCGAACCGAGCTGACGCGGACCTTCCGCTGGCGCGCGAACATCTTCTTCCTGCTGATCATGCCGATGGGCCTGATCCTGCTGCTCGGCGCCGCCTTCGGAAGCTCGAGCGCGCAGGTCGGCGTCGTCAAGCACGAGAACGGGCCGCTCGCCGCGCAGCTCGTCAAGAACCTCGGCGCCCAGCCCGGGCTCGACACCAGGAGCTACGGCAGCGAGGCTGCACTGGAGAAGGCGGTCGAGCGGGGCTACGTCTCGGGTGGGCTGGTGATCGCTGCCAACTACGACCAGCTCCTGCGCGGCGGAAAGTCCGCCGACCTACGTTTCTTCGCACGTCCCGATTCCGCTGCGCCGCAGATCAGGGTTGCCGTCGAGTCCGCTGTCTCGGCGCAGGGAAGCACACTCCTGGCTGCCCGCATCGTTCGCGCCGAGCGCGGCACCAGCCTGGCCGGCGCGCTCGAGCGGGTGAGCGCCGTCAAGGGAGCCTCGCCCGTAAGCGTGCGCCTGCTCGACGCCGGAGGAGGAAAGTACCCCAAGTCGAGTGGTCAGTTTCAGCAGAGCGCGAGCACGCAGCTTCTGCTGTTCGCATTCCTGTCGGCGCTGACGGGCTCGGTCTGGCTGATCGAGACGCGCCGGCTCGGTGTTGCGCGAAGGATGCTCTCCACGCCGAGCTCCACGCGCGTGATCCTGCTTGGGATCGTGCTCGGACGCTGGATCATCACGCTCCTGCAGTCGCTCGTGATCGTGCTCTTTTCCTGGCTCATCTTCTCGGTCGACTGGGGCAACCCGCTGGGGACGGGCGCGGTCATTCTCGCCTTCAGCCTGGTCGCGGTCGGGGCGGGCGTGCTGATCGGGACGCTTTTCGGCAGCGAGCAGCAAGCGGCGCCGATCGGGATGATCATCGGGCTCGTCTTCGCCGCCATCGGTGGCTCGATGGCGCCGCTCGACACGTTCCCCGCGACGATGCGGAAGATCGCCCACATCACTCCGCACGCCTGGGCGAACGACGCCTTCAACCATCTGCTCGTCAATGGCGGCGGTCTCTCGAGCGTGTGGCTCGACGTGGGCGTGCTCTGCGCCTACGCGGCCGTGCTGCTGACGCTCGCCACCTGGCGCCTGCGCCGGGTCCTCACGACCTGACCCACCGCTCTGCGCGCGGCTGTCGCTAGCCTGGTACGGCCACTAGTTCCCCAAGGGAGTTCTTCTTGAGCCAGGCGGAAGACAAGCAAGCGGCGACAAACCGCTTACGTGCAGCACGGATCGCGGTCGCCTACATCTTCTTCGCCAACGGAGCGATGGGCGGGAACTGGGCGACGCGCATACCGGCGCTGATGGACAAGCTCGGACTGTCGGTCACCCAGGTCGCCTTTGCTCTCTTCGGCGCGCCTCTGGGCGCGGTCCTCGCCATGCCGTTCGCCGGCCGGATCGTCACGCGCTTCGGAAGTCGCCGAACTGCGAGGGTCGCGTTCCTTCTCTACTGCGCCGCGATTCCGCCGATCGCCTTTGCGCCCAACCTGGTCGTTCTCGGCTTGGTCATCTTCGTGCTGGGAGCGATCAGCGCCGTCATGGACGTGGCGATGAATGCCCACGGCCTCGTGATCGAACGGCGCTACGGTCGCCCGATCCTTTCTTCTCTCCACGCCTGGTTCAGTATCGGCGGGCTTTTCGGCGCGAGCACCGGAGCGCTCGCGGCTGGAGTTTCACTGGGCCTCGGCCTGCACATCTCGATCGCGGCCGGCATCGCCCTGGCAGGCGGTTTCGTAGTCGGCCCGTTCCTGCTGCGAGGTGGTGGAGACGCGACGCAGGAGCGGCAGCGTTTCTTCGTCAAGCCGCCCAAACAGCTCGTGGCGCTCGGGCTCATCGCCTTCATCAGCATGCTCGCCGAAGGCGCCGCCGCCGACTGGAGCACCGTGTATATCCACAGACCCCCGCTCGGTGCCAACCCCGGCGTCGCCGCGCTCGGATTCGTGGCCTTCTCGTTGATGATGGTCGCCGGGCGCCTCAGCGGCGATCGCTTGACGATGCGCTTTGGACCGGTCGCTCTGACGCGCGGTGGCGGCCTGCTCTCCGCCGGCAGCCTGGCGATCGCGCTTCTGATCGGCCATCCGATCGCCGCCATCATCGGGTTTGCCGGCATGGGCGCAGGGCTCGCGATCATCGTGCCGACGGTATTTCGCGCTGCGGGCTCGCGTCTCGACGTAGCGCCGGGGATCGGGCTGGCGTCGGTCTCGCTGATCGGCTACTTCGGGTTCTTCGTCGGGCCGCCGTTGATCGGCTCGATCAACCACTTCGCGAATCTCTCGATCGCACTCGGAGCGGTCGCGGTGATCATGGCGACGATCGGCATGCTCGCCTCGAGCGCGGCCCCGGCCGGGGCGCCGGCCTCGGCGCCCACTCCGGAGCCCGTTGCCGTCGAGGAGTAGGGCGAGCTTCCCGCTGCGCTTCGAGTGATCGAGGACGGCCGGGCGGGGGGGCGCTTCGCTTCACGGCACTCCTCACTTCGCCCTCCACCGAGCCACCCGCCCGCGGGGTCGATCGAACTTAGCGCTGCAGGAACCTAAAAGTCACTCGCAGGAGTGCCGAATCCGCGCCGAATCAAGAACGACGCGACAGCTCGCGCCCCGCCGCAAGCCGCCTAGAAGCGATAGCTGTGAGCGCGGCTGAGGAAGAAGCCGTGCCGGCTCAGGTTCGAGCACCTCAACCCGGCCATGCTCGATTTGCAGGTAAAGCCACCGCGGCGCCAGGTCTTTCCGTACTTGAGCACCGGCGCGCTCGTGTTGTAGACAGTGTCGCTCGAGCAGGGGAAGGTCGCCTTGCCGGTGACGCCGATGTCGGCGCTGACCCCGCGGCTGCCCTCGATGCAGCGCTTGCCGGTCGGTTTCGGCTTGATGTGGCTCATGATGTCGCAGCGGAGATACTTCACGGACGGCGAGCTCTGGACGACGTAGGCGCAGAAGATGTTGTTCGAGAGCATGCGGAACTGGACGAAGGTGTCGTTCGTCTTCTGGGTCTTGCTTGGGCTCGCCGCCGCCAGCGAGCCGAGCGCGAGCAAAACGATCGCTCCGGCTGCGATGGCTAGGAGAAGGCGCCGCGACACAGTGACACTTTCTCAGGTCGTCGCGTCGATTTCAAGCGGCGGAAGCTGCGAGAGCGGGACACTGCGGAGGCTTCGCGGCTTCATCTCCTCGAGGACCGCCGCGAGCGCAGCGACGGTCTCGTCTCGTCCCGGGTCGCTCCCCGAGCCGGACGGTCGTCCGTCGTGCAGATCGACGATGGCTCCGGGGCGCAGGCGCTCGATCACGAAAGCCGCGGTGCGCTCCGCCGGCCAGTGGTAGTCCTCGGGCGCTATCGAGCAACCGGCTTCGATCAGGCCGCTGCCGGCGAGCGCCCGGCGCACCCGCTCGTCGACCTCGAAATAGGGTGGTCGCCAGACGTGTGCGGCAACGCCTGTCGCACCCTCGATTGCCCGCTGCGTTTTTTGCATCTCGCCGCGGATCTCTTCATCGGAAAGCTCCGTGAGGTGCGGGTGCGACCAGCTGTGCAGCCCGAGCTCGTGACCTTCTTCGAGCGCGCGCTGGAGGGTGGGCTCGCCGCCGGCGACCTCCGCTCCGAGGATGAAGAACGTCGCGCGGGCTCCGTACTCGGCGAGCAGGTCGAGGACGAGCGGCGTCCACTCGGACGGCCCGTCGTCGAAGGTCAGAGCGAGAGCGCTCTCCTCGGTACTTGGGCTCGAATTCATCCCATCAGCATAGGACGGACGGCGCCGAGGGGATGGACGCACGATCTCGCCGGGCCTGCGTCCATATGATGTGCGCCGTGATCAGGTCGTGAACGTCCTCTTCGTATGTGTCGGCAACGCCGGCCGCTCGCCGATGGCCGAGGCCTTCTTCCGGCGCGGCGGCGAAGGCAGGTACGAGGTGCGCTCGGCCGGCACCAGGCCCGCGGTCCGCACCGGCCCGAATGTGGTCGCCGTGATGCACGAGTTGGGCATCGACCTCTCCGCGCACGAGCCCCGCCAGCTGGAGAGGGCCGACCTGGAGTGGGCCGACCTGGTGGTGAGAGTGGGCTGCGGCGACATGTGCCCGGTCGTCTCCGGCCGGCGTTACCTGGACTGGAACGTGCAGGATCCGAACGAGACCGATCCGGAGACGACGCGGCGTATCCGCGACGAGATTGCCCGCCGGGTGGGCGCGCTGCTGCACGAGTTCCAGGGCAGCTAGTCGACGCTCGAGAGATCTACGTGGCAGTAGCCGCCCGGGTTCTTCGTCAGGTAATCCTGGTGGTAGGTCTCGGCGGGCCAGAACTCGTTCGCCGGCTCGATCGCGGTCGCGATCGGCCTACGGTAGCGACCCGAGCTCTCCAGCTCCGCCCTTGATTGCTCGGCCGCCCGGCGCTGCTCGTCGGAGTGCGTGAAGATGGCCGAGCGATACTGGCTGCCGCGGTCGTTTCCCTGACGATCGACCTGGGTCGGATCGTGGATCTTCCAGAAGTGGTAGAGCAGTCGCTCGTAGGAGACGACCTGCGGGTCGTACTCGACCTGCACCGACTCGGCGTGGCCGGTGCGCCCCGTGCAGACCTGCTCGTAGCTCGGGCTCGCTGTCGTGCCTCCGGTGTAGCCGGAGGTCGCCCGCAGAACGCCCTTCACCCGCTTGAAGTAAGCCTCGACGCCCCAGAAGCAGCCGCCGGCGAAGGTCGCGAGCTCGGTTTTCTGATTCATCTGCTGCGCCTCCATTCGTCTTCTCCTCGATAGGGATAACGGCGTGGGATCGGGGTCTGTTCCCGCATTGTTCGCGATTCGTTACCGCTTCGGCTATTGACATCGTCGCTATCCGTGCCGATTGTCCGAGTGACCTCGATTGCCGAACCCCCAAGGCTCTCTGGAAGGAGATCAGGATGAAGGTGCCGCGTACTCGGTTGGTGCAGTGCGTAACCGTACTGGCGGGCGTCGTCCTGCTCGGCGTCCTTGGGCTCGGCGTCTCGGCGAGCGCGGGAGCCTCCTCGAGCGGCATGCAGGAGCTATCCGCACTGAGAGGCGGTCCATCGGCGTTCCCGTCGAGTCTCGCGCTCTCGAAGAGCGGCAAGCTGTCATCGCGCCTGCGGTTGCTCTCGCAACCATCGGCGCTGAAGGCCTCGACGGAAGCGCAGGCTACGCTCGCAGGCCTTCCGCAATCCGGCCCCGGGAGCCTCCTACGTACGGGCGATGAGCAGCTGATCGTGTACGTGCGCCCTTCTGGATCGTTCGCGAGTGCGAGAGAGGCGGTCGAGAGCGTAGGCGCGACGATCCTCAACTCCTCCGCGCGCGCCGGCGTGCTGACCGTCTCCGTGAGCCCTAGTCGTCTCCAGGCGCTGGGAAAGCTCGCGACGGTGGCCGCCGCTTGGGAGGCACTCGCTCCCATATTCTCGTCGGCCTGTCCCTCCGGTGCCGTCGTATCCGAGGGCGACTCCCAGCTGGCCGCGTATTCGGCTCGGTCGACCTACGCCGTTGACGGATCGGGAGTCACCGTCGGCATTCTCTCCGACTCCTTCGACGATCTCGGCGGCGCCTCGTCGGGCGTGTCAGCAGCCGAGCTTCCCGGAACGGGCAACCCCTGCGGATACACGACGCCGCTGGACGTTCTGGCGGAGGACTTCACGGGCCTCGGTCTGGACGAAGGCCGCGCGATGCTCGAGATCGTCCACGACCTTGCGCCAGGAGCCGCGCTAGCTTTCGCCACCGCCAACGGCACTGAGGCCAATCCTGGCATGTTCGGCATGGCCGACAACATTCGAGCGCTGCGTGACGCCGGCGCCAGGGTCATTGCCGACGACGTCACCTTCTTCGCCGAGCCGATGTTCCAGAAGGGGCCAATCGACACGGCGATCGACGACGTCACCTCATCCGGAGTCTCGTACTTCTCGAGCGCCGGCAACTCCAATCTGGTCGTCGGCGGCAACGACGTCGGCTCCTACGAGGCACCCGCCTATCGTCCCACTCCTTGTCCAACAGAGCTGAACGCCTGGACCGAGGCTCTCGGTTCCCCGTTCACCTACCTCGATTGTCATGACTTCGATCCCGCCGCAGGGGTCGACGACAACGGGGCCGACTACACGCTCGACGATGGTGGATACCTCACCATCGATCTGCAGTGGGCCGAGCCCTGGAGCGGGGTGAACACCGATCTCGACGTTTTCCTGATCGATGCCGCTACCGGCGCCATTCTCGACTACTCGTGGTACGAGAACTCCGGCACAGCGGGCATTCAGGAGCCGTTCGAGTACATGGGTTATCACGTGAACGACAGCGGAGCGCCGGAGGACGTGAAGGTCGTCATTGCCCGGTACTCGGGGACGAGCGAGCCACGGCTCAAATACGTCATCACGCGAGGCGCCGACGTTGCGAGTGCCGAGTACGACAGCTCGAGCGGCGGCGATGTTGTCGGCCCGACCATTTTCGGCCACAACGGCGGCCAGAACACGGTGAGCATGGCGGCTGTTCCCTACTACGACTCGACAATCCCGGAGGACTATTCGTCGCATGGCCCCGTGACTCACTACTTCGGCCCGGTCAGCGGCACCACGCCCGCCGCCGCACTTTCCTCGCCGTTCGTGCTTCCGAAGCCGGACATAGCGGCGACCGATTGCGCCCAGACCTCGTTCTTCTATGACGACGGACTGGGATCTCCCTTCAGCTTCTGCGGCACCTCCGCGGCGGTGCCTCATGCAGCGGCGGTGGCCGCGCTCATGTTCGAGCGTTATCCCGCGCTTACACCGTCCCAGATCTTGGCGAGGCTGAAATCGACCGCAAACGAGGTGACGGACGGAGGGACGAGCGATGTCGTCGGCTCGGGGCTAATAGACGCGCTGGCCGCGGTCGGGATCTCGACGCCGATCTTCGCTTTCTCGCAGCCGAGCTACTCGGTTAGCGAGGCGGGGCCTTCCGCCACGATCACGATCAATCGCTCGGGCGACAAGTCGACTGCCGTCTCCGTCCACGTCGCGACGGCAAGCGGAACGGCGAAGGCCGGCTCGGACTACACGTCGATCTCGCAAGACGTCTCCTTCGCCGTTGACGAGACCACGAAGACCATCTCTATTCCGATCATCGACGATCACACGGTCGAGGGGAGCCAAACGCTCTCCGTCACGCTTTCCAGCCCCAGCGGCGGGGAGCTCGGGCAGCCGAGCACGGCCGTTCTGACCATCGTCGACAACGAGCGGTCGTTCGCGTTCAATGCGACGAGCTACTCGGTCGGCGAAGGCGCGGGCTCGGCGCCGATCACGATCACCCGCTCGGGCTCGACGACGGCGCCCGACTCCGTCCATTTCGCAACCGCGGACGATTCGGCGAAGGCGGGCTCAAACTACTCAGCCGTCTCGCAGGATGTCTCCTTTGCCGTCGGCGAGACGGCGAAGACCGTTTCCGTCCCGGTCATCGATGACGATCGAGTGAACAGCGATCACACGGTCTCCCTGTCGCTCTCGCTGCCTTCGGCCGGTACGACCCTCGGCAGCCCGCACGCGGCCACACTCACAATCGGAAACAACGACGCACTCTTCTCGCTGGGCGCCTCAACCGACTCGTTCAAAGAAAGCGTCGGATCGGTCACAGTGACGATCTATCGGTCGGGCTACGTCGCGGACGCCGCCTCCGTCCACGTCGCCACCGTGAACGGGACTGCCATCGCCGGTAAGGACTACAAGGCGATCTCGCAGACGATCGCTTTCCTTCCAAACGAGAAGGTGAAGACGGTCAACGTTCCGATCATCAACGACAAGGTGCTGGAGGGAAGGGAGACGTTCAAGCTCACGCTCTCCAGTCCGTCGGCGAACGGACACCTCGGCGGCTCCTTGACCCTCACCATTATCAACAGCCCGGGCAAGATCACACTGGCCAAGCTGACGAGGAAGACGTTCAGCGCGGCGCAGGCGCGCAAGGTCAAGCTGGCGGTCACCTTCGCACCGGCGAGTGGGATGTTCAACTACCTGCTCAGCATCAAGAAGGGCACCAAGTGGGTGACCGTGAGGAGCGTCAAGAAGAGAGGGAACTTCGCGGGCAAGAAAAGCTTGACGGTCAAGTCGCTGTTCGGAAAGAAAGCGATCAAGCACGGTCGCTATCGGGTGAAGCTGATCGCCGCTGCGAACAGCAAGACGCCCGTCTTCAAAGTGACCTGAGCGCTCACCGGTTCGAGCTCAGTGAGTCGGAGCGGAGGCGATATCGCTCGCCTCCGCCGGACACTGCCGCGCCGTTTGCCCGTTGCCGCGAGACCAGGCTAGTGCTCGGTCTCGCCGGGAGCCTTCTCCTCGAAGAGCGCGCGGAACTCACCGTAGCCCTCCTCGTCCAATCGCTCGAGCGGGATGAAGCGAAGCGACGCCGAGTTGATGCAGTAGCGCAGTCCGGTCGGCTCCGGGCCGTCCGGGAACACGTGCCCGAGATGCGAGTCGGCCTGCGAGCTGCGAACTTCGGTGCGCCTGATTCCATATGAGCGGTCATCGTGCTCGACGATCTCGCTCGCGTCGATTGGCCGCGTGAAGCTCGGCCAGCCTGTGCCCGAGTCGAACTTGTCCGTGGAGCTGAAAAGAGGCTTGCCCGAGACTATGTCGACGTAAATGCCGGGCTCGTGATTGTCCCAGTACTCGTTGTGGAACGCCGGCTCGGTGCCGCCCTCGCATGCGACCGAGTACTGCAGCGGCGTCAGATCCTTCTTCAACTCCTCTTTCTTCACGTCGGTCTCGCTCCTCGACACCGTTTGCGTTTCCTTCTTTCGAAACACCTTCCCACCTCACTCGGTTTGCATCCGCTTCGAACCTTCGTACATTCAAACGCAGAAGCCCGCCCGCTGTTCCCGCTCCCGATTCATAGCTTGGCTTCCTGCTCGCTCGATCTCCACCGGCGATTACGAAGCGAAGCGCTTTAGTCGCCCTTTATCTACCGGTGGAAATCTGCAGCTGCGATTACCGGGTAGTCGCGTCAGCGGTTTCGTGCGGATCTTTTCGATGCAAGGAGCTGGATGATGACTCCGAGACACCCGGTCATGGTTGGAGCTTTTGCAGTAACGGTCGCGCTGCTCATCGTCGCGACTCCGCTTCAGGGGGCAAGGCACGAAAACGTGAGCTTCAGCAAGCCCGACTCCCTCAGGCAAACGTTTCGGGTCTCTTCCACTTCCGCGCGCTTCGGTCAATCGCGCGAGGCGTCGTACAGGGCTTCGAAACCGGTCGAGAGCTCGTACTACTACGGCGGCAAGCTCGTCAAGCTCGAGCGGTCGGCTAGCGAGCTCAGCGTTCGCTTCGCGGCGACGGCGTCAAGGTCGAGCCGGCGCGATCTCGTCGTCGGATATTCCAGATCCGCGCGGATGAGTCGGGCGTCGAACCTTCGCGGGCGCGACCTGTCGACGGTTGCGATCGGCGGCAAGTCGAGCGCCTCATTCAGCCGTCTGCTCGCGGGCCTGGATACGAAGCGCGACGTGGATTTTGCCTACCCCGTCTGGATTGATCCGAAGACCGGTAGTCGCTTGCTCCTGACCGACGAGCTGATCGTGCACCTGAGCGCTCCCGCATCGGCGGAGACCCGAGATGCGTTCGCCGCGCGCGGGCTGACCATCGAGCGCGAGATCGCCTACAGCTCGCAGGAGTACGTGCTGCGGCTGCTCAACCCCAAGGAGTCGGATCCGCTGGCCATATCCAGGGAGCTCTACGAAAGCGGGCTGGCGGAGTGGGCCGAGCCGAACTTCGTGCAGGAGATCGAGAAGGATTTCGCTCCCAATGATCCGCTTTTCCCGCAGCAGTGGCATCTGCTCAACACGGGCCAGGATGGCGGGACGGCCAACGCCGACGCGCGCCTCACCGGCGCCTGGGACGTGGAGAAAGGAAGTCCCAACACCACGATCGCCGTCATCGATGACGGCGTTCAGCTCAACCACCCGGATCTGGCACAGAACATCTACACGAATCCCGGCGAGATACCCGGAAACCGCATCGACGACGACCACAACGGCTTCGTCGACGACATCCACGGCTGGAACTTCGTTTTTGGCACGAACAAGGTGAGGCCGGTCGGAAGCGGTGAAGAAGGCGACGAGCACGGAACGGCGGTGGCTGGTGTGGCAGCTGCACGCGGAAACAACGACAAGGGTGTTAGCGGGGCATGCCCGCAGTGCACGATCCTGCCGGTCAAGATCGCCTCCGACGGTATCTGGGCGACGGACTCGCAGATTGCCGACGCGATCCGCTACGCCGGCCGAATGGCGGACGTGATCAACATCAGCTGGGGCTCGGACGAGCCTTTGGGGGTGCTCAACTCGGCTCTTCGCTATGCGGTAAAGAAAGGCCGCGACGGCAAGGGCACCGTTGTGCTCGCTGCCTCGGGAAACAGCGCCTCCGGGGTCGTGCGATTCACGCTCGCTCAAATACCTCCGGGCACCTATCGCTTCCGCTGGATGTACTCGAAGAACTTGGATGACTTCTACAACGTCGGCGCCGATAGCGCCTGGCTCAGCTGGGTGCTTTTTCCCGACGGAGAATTTCAGACTTTCCAGCCAAGTAGCGATCTTCCGCTCGGCTGGACGACCGGTGGAAGCGCGCCGAATTCCGCTCCATGGTCGATCGTCGACGACCCGGCGCACGCCGACGAGGGACGCTGCTGGTTGCACGCGGCAAAGTCCGGGAAGATCTCAAACGACGAAGAGACGCACATCGACGTTGTGAAGACGTTCTCGAAGAAGGGCGATCTCGATTTTCTCGGCTTCGACTCCAGCGAAGCAGGCATGTACTACTTCATCAACGGACAAGTGGCGATCGCAGGCCTGGATGGACTGTCGTTGTGGGTCGATCAGGGCGATGATGGCACGTGGGAGTTCGTCAGCGATCTGTTCTCGGGCGTTCCGCCGGCCGGCCTCTCCTATCCGGCCGCCGATCCGCAGGTGATTGCCGTGGGTGCGAGCACCAGCTTCGATTGCCAGGCTCCCTACAGCCAGTACGGCTCGGCGCTTGCCCTGGTCGCACCAAGCAGCGGCGGCGATCTGACAGACGCGATCATGACCACCGATCGAACCGGGAAGGCCGGTTACGACCCGACGAGCGACTACTTCTCCGGTTTCGGCGGTACCTCCTCTGCGGCACCGCTTGCGGCGGGCATCACCGGACTGATCCTGTCGAAAAATCCCGGCCTCACACAGGCTCAGGTGCGCCAGATCCTGGAGAGCTCGGCGGACAAGATCAGGCCCAACGTCAGCGCCTACGACTCGCGCGGGCACAGCGAGCGCTTCGGTTACGGACGGATTAACGCCGAGAAGGCCGTTCATCTGACTCCGTTCCCCTCGAAGATCTCTCTATCGAAACCTCGCTACCGGGTCAGAGAGGGAGGGATCGCTCGAATCAGGATCAAGCGCGAGGGCACTTTGGGCAACGCCGTTTTCGTCAAGCTGAAGACGATTGGGCGAAGCGCACGAGCCGGCCGCGACTTCACGGGCATCACGCGAAAGGTCTACTTCGCCCCGGGGAAGCGCATCAAGACGATCTCGATTCGGATCAAGGCCGACGACGTTCGTGAGTCCAGCGAGACGTTGTCGCTCGAACTCTCCAAACCCTCCGCAGGCGCGATCCTCGCCGGCCCGAGCACCTCGAAGCTGACGATCGCCGACGTTGGCGCTCGCTCTCGCGATGCCGTGCCGGCGGCTCACGGCGGCGTGCGCGAGCAGCGCTAGGCGGTGGTTGTGACCGCCCCGATCGCTCCTGCTCCTTTCGGAGGGCTTATCCGCTCGCGCTCTGGCTCGCCGGTGGCTCGAACAGCTTCCCGGCGCTGATACGTTCGGCCATCTTCTTCGACTCGTCGCGATAAGCGCGTCCGTCCTCGAACTCGATCACCGGGTAGAGCTTCTGGCCGCTGAGCGCGACGACCTGATCGCGCTTCGACCGACTCACGGGACCCTTCACGACCTCATATTCGATGCCTGCCGCGTCGAGCGCTCTTTGGACTCGCCAGCATGGATGGGCGCCGATTTTCACCCACGTCATCGGGCAGCGGTGCAGTTTCACGGCCATCTGCCTCTCCCTTCGTTCGGGCTTACTGCTATCTGACCCGGACAATTCGAACACAAACGTTCCTTGGCCGCGACTGTTGTCGCCGCGGTGACTGTTCACCGTGTTGTCATAATCCGGCGCGTAAACGGCCAGGAGGGGGATCGATGGACACCGTACTCGTTGCCTACGCGACCAAGCGCGGCTCGACGCGTGAGGTTGCCGCGGAAGTGGCGCGCATCATTCGCCAGAGCGGGCCCGAAGTCGAGATCAGTCCCGCTCGCGAGGTGAAGAGCCTCGATCGCTACCAGGCCGTTGTGCTCGGCGGTGCGCTCTACATGGGCCGCTGGCACAAGGACGCCCGCAGGCTGCTGAAGCGCTACCGGGCGGAGCTGGCCTCGCTGCCGCTGGCGGTCTTCGCCCTGGGGCCGAAGAGCACCGAGCCCGAGGCGATGGAGAGCGCGGGCGCCCAGCTGGCGCGGGCGCTCGAGGAGGTGCCCGAAGTCCATCCTTTCTCGACCGCGATCTTCGGCGGCGTGATCGATCCGAGCAAGCTCAACTTTCCCTTCAAGCGCATGCCCGCTGTCGACGCGCGCGACTGGAAAGCGATCGAGCAGTGGGCATATGAGGTGATTCGCGGCCTTTCCGCCCGACCTGGCGCCTGACCCTTTCGGGCTAGTAGATCGACGCAGAGCGGGTATCCGGCGCTGACCCCGTCTGGCCGATTACCGGCCTATGCGAGTCATCAATCTCCACAGGCACGACTCTCCCGAATCGAGCACGCTTCCCGCTGCCGCCGCCGTCTACGAGGCAGCGCTCGAGTGGCTGGACGGCGCACACGAGAACGACGCGGCCGCCTGTCTGGCCTCCTGCACGCTCGAGATCGTTCCGGCGAGCGGGACATATCCGCTGCGCGAGGAGCTTCAGCCCGTCAGGCTCATCCTGAGCGGGCCCGGCGAAACGATGTCGGCGCTCGAGCGAAATCCCGAGATTCGGGGCCGAGTCCGGCAGGCGCTCGACAACGCTCTGGGCCCGACCGTGTACCTCACGCAGATGGCTCTCTCGACCTGCGCGAGCGCGTTGGCTGCGTAACCAGTCGAGGCTGCCTCAAACGAGGCGGTGGAAGCGCTTCGCCTCTTCCTCCATCGCCTCGAGGCGAGTGTAGTAGTCGGGGAACTCGTTCAGGTGGGCCAGGGCGATCTTGGCGGTGAGGATCGGATCGCTGCCGGTCACGTCGGTTGCCGGATCGCGCGATCCGTGCTCCAGCTCGACGTCCATTCCGGCCCGGAACTGCTCGACCTCGAACGGGGCGCGCTCCCAGTCGATACCGATCTGCGCACCCACACTCCTTGCTTCCTCGGCGCTGAAGACTCTCTCCTCCGACACGACTCGCCTCTCCTATCGCTCGTTGCTGGGGTCTATCAAGAGAAAAGGGGCGAGCGCCTGCGCGCTCGCCCCTCGCAAGAATCGAATCACGGTTTCGGTAGCGACTCGATCGCCTTCAGCGCCCGCTCCATCTCGGCCTCGTCGAAAGCTACGTCGACGAGGTTGCCGGCGAGATAGTTGTCATAGGCGGCCATGTCGAAGTGGCCGTGGCCGGAGAGGTTGAAGAGAATCGTCTTCGACTTGCCCTCTTCGTCGGCTTTCTTCGCGCTGAGGATGGCGCCGTGGATGGCGTGCGCCGACTCCGGCGCCGGGATGATTCCCTCGGTGCGGGTGAACTGGATCGCCGAGGCGAAGATGTCGTTCTGGAGATAAGCCTCGGCCCGGATCAAGCCGAGCTCCACCAGATGCGACAGGAGCGGAGCCATGCCGTGGTAGCGCAGTCCCCCCGCATGAATCGACGCCGGCACGAAGTCGTGTCCAAGCGTGTGCATGGCCGCGACGGGTGCCAGCTTGGCGGTGTCGCCGTAGTCGTAGGTGTACGGCCCGCGGGTGAGAGTCGGGCAGGCTGCGGGCTCGCAGGCGAGGAAGTCGATGTCCTTGCCGGCGAGCTTGTCCCGCATGAAGGGGAAGGCCAGTCCGCCGTAGTTCGAGCCGCCACCGACGCAGCCGATGACGACGTCGGGGTAGGCGCCCGCCATCTTCATTTGCTCGATCGCCTCTTCTCCGATCACCGTCTGGTGCATGAGCACGTGGCTGAGCACGCTTCCGAGCGAGTAAGCGGTGTCGTCGCGCGTAGCGGCGTCCTCGACCGCCTCGGAGATGGCGATTCCGAGGCTGCCCGACGAGTCGGGGTGCTCGGCGAGGATCGAGCGGCCCGCGTTGGTCTGGTTCGACGGGCTGGGGATGACCTCGGCGCCCCAGGCGTGAATGAGCGAGCGCCTGAACGGCTTCTGCTCGTAGGAGACCTTCACCATGTAGACCTTGCACTCGAGGCCCATCAGCTGGCAGGCGAACGCGAGCGCGCTCCCCCACTGACCGGCGCCGGTCTCGGTGGCGATGCGAGTGCGGCCCTCCTTCTTGTTGTAGAAGGCCTGGGCGACGGCCGTGTTCGGCTTGTGAGAGCCGGCCGGGCTGACGCCCTCGTACTTGTAGAAGATGCGGGAGCGCGTCCCGATCGCCTGCTCGAGGCGATGGGCTCGGTAGAGGGGGGTCGGTCGCCAGAGGCGGTAGATATCGAGAATCTCTTCCGGGATCGGAATGTAGGCCTCCTGGCTGACCTCCTGCATGATCAGCTCCATCGGGAACAGCGGCGCGAGATCCTCCGGCGCGATCGGCTGCATCGTGCCCGGGTGCAGAATGGGCGGCAGCGGCTTCGAAAGCTCGGATTGGATGTTGTACCAGCGCTTCGGGAGCGCGGATTCGTTGAGGACGTACTTAGTGGGCTCCATGCGAGCGAGCATAACCGCTGTGCGGATTCTCGGAGCGCAGTCAATGCCGGCCCGGGCGGGCGCACGGGCTTGGGCACTCGCCTCGTAATTCGGTCGGGCTCAGCCAAAGCCGACCCACGGTCACCAGCTCGCGAAGTTTTCGAATCTACTCGCCTGGAACAACCTCTTGTCGCTCTTGGTAATCAGAGGGGGAAGACGATGCAGTCCTATTCGGTGAGTTGCAAAGACTCGGGCATAGATTGCCCGGCCTCGTTCACGACGGAGTCCAAGGAAGAGCTGATCGAGCACGTTCAGCTCCACGCCCGAAAGGCGCACGGGGAGAGCAACCTTCCCGCAGAGGAGATCGAGAAGGTTATGAAGGTCGCCTCGCCGGTGTAAGCGGCTTGTCGCGGCTCCCACGCTCGGGTGGCGCCCACTGCGTCGTCTCGTGCGCGGGAGTGGGGCTCTCTAGGAAGAGGCGGATGGCCCGCCGGACGGTCCGCCGAGTGTCGATGCCGCCGCCGTGGCGACATCGCCCGGGTAGGTGCGCCGGGCCTTGAACAGCAGATACGCGGCCACGGCCAGCGGTACGAGCATCACGGCGAACGTCCACTGCAATCCGGAGCGGCCGCCGCCGAAGATGTAGTCGGACACGGCGCCGAAGAGCAGTGGCGCGAGAGCCACCGCGACGCCGCGGACGAGCGTGCGCACCGATTCGGCGCGTCCCCACAGGCGCGGCGGCATGATGTCCAGGCGCGCCGCATCGATGGCCGGATTCTGCGCCGAGAGCGCGAGCGCGGCGAGGAGCAGGTAGAGAAGCGCCGACCCGGCGCTACGCGTGATGAGGGCCGGGATGAACAGCACGACCGTGGCCGACGCGGCCAGCGCGCTCACGGTGATGCGGGCGTTCAGGTGGCGCCGGCGCAGCAGGGAGTCGCTGAGCGTTCCGCCGAGCAGCACACCCACGATCGCGCCGATTCCCACGACGAGCAGTAGTCCGTTCGCCTTCACCTGCCCGATGTCGTACTGGCCCTTGACGAACTCGACGCCGAAGATCTCCACCCCGGCCAGGAAGAAGTAGCCAAGAGAGCTGGATGCGATCAGCACAACGTTCGTTCGCACCTGGAGCACGTGCCGTATCGCCGCCCTCAGGCTCATGCGGCTGATGTCGCCGTGCAGGACGAGCGCCGGGTCGGGGCCGATGTTGTGCTCGCGCACGAGCAGCTGGGCGTCGGTCACGTGAGGCTCGTTGCCGGCCGGGTGCGCTTGAGCGGCTCGCTGCGCGGCTCGAGCCGCCGCCGTGCCCGCCTCGGGAGCGAGCGCTCCGCGTCCGCCGCGCGCCGGCTCGGGAAGGTGCAGCACCGCCCAGGCCAGCACGAATGCGGGAACCGCGAGAACGAAGAATGCGAGCCGCCAGGACAAGGCGGCAATGTCGCCGGTGACGGCGAAGCCGAAGCCGGCGCCGAGTAGCTCACCGCTCAGAATGAAGCCGTAGATGCGCCCTCGCTCCGAGCCGGCGAAGTAGTCGCCGACCAGCGACGCCACGAGCGGGCCGGCGGCCGCGGTCACCCCCCCTAGAAACAGGCGCGTCAGCAAGAGCTCGCCGAAGCTCGAGGCCATGGCGCTCCAGACCATCGCCACTCCCCAGAGCACGATCGCCGCCGCGAGCGTGAACGTGCGCCGGACTCTGTCGGCCAGCACGCCGAAGGGCACGCTGGCAAGCGCCCCGACGAGGGAGGAGACGGCGACCAGTAGGCCGATGTCGGTGTTGTTGATCGACAGGTCGCTGCGTAGCTGCGTGGCCGAGGCGCCAACGGTGACGACGTCTGCGCTGCTGAGCGCGAGAATCGCCGCGAGCACGACGATGACCCTCATCCTGAGCGAGCCGCCGAGCGTGTCCGAGAGCTGATCCGAGCCGGCCTTGGCCGCCTTACGGGCGAGCTTCAGAGAGGCTTCGAGCTTTGGTTTTGGTCTTTCCTGGCTCGTTCTGACCGGCTCCCGTTTGCCTGCTGCGAGCGCGAGTTCGTTCGGTCGATTATGAGGCAGGGGATCGACGTTCAAATGCGCGAACGGGCTCCTACCCCGATCCGGCGCACTCCGACCGGCCTCCGCTCATGAAGCCGCCGCAGCGGCAGCTCAGCGGTTGAGCGCGCCGAAATTGAGCCAGGCGCGACGTACGGCTAGGCTGCACGTGGATGAGCCAGAAGCTCGAGACCGGTGCGCTCAAGGCATTCGCCCTGCGCTCTGTTCTGGTCGTCGTCGTTCTCAAGAGCGCGCTCAATCTCTCGGTCGCGAATCGCTACGGCTGGCACCGGGACGAGCTCTACTACGCGGTCGCGGGCAGGCATTTGCAGGGCGGTTACGTGGAGTTCCCGCCGTTGACGGCGCTCTTTGCCGCCCTTTCCCGCCTGTTCGGTAATTCGCTGGTTGGCCTGCGCGGCTTTGTGATCCTGGCGGGAGCCGTCGTCGTGGTGCTGGCGGCGCTGATTGCGAGGGAGCTCGGCGGGGGTGCGCGGGCACAGGTGCTGGCAGCCGTCCTGGTTGCCTTCTCACCCATCCTGATAACGACGAACGGGCTCTTCCAGCCCGTTTCGCTCGACCAGCTGACGACGCTCCTCCTGCTCTTCCTGGCTTTGCGTCTCGCGCTCGGTCGCGGCAACTGGCTGCTGATCGGGCTCGCCGCCGGTGTCGGCCTGGAGACGAAGTACACGCTGGCGGTCTTACTCTCTCTTCTCCTCGTCGCCTTTCTCGTTTTCCGGCGCGATCTGTTGCGCTCGCGCGGATTTCTGCTCGCCGCCGCTGTCGCGAGCGCGCTCATGATCCCCAATCTCATCTGGCAAGCCGGCCACGGCTGGGCGAGCCTGCACTTCTTCACCAACCCGCCGCCCAGCGCGAGCGCCGAGTCGCGGCCGCAGTTCGTGGGTAACTTGTTTCTCCTGAGCGGCCTCGTCGCGCTGCCGGTGGCGGTTGCCGGCCTGCGCCTACTGGCGCGCGATCGCGCCCTTCGGGCGCTCGCCTGGGCCGTAGTCGGCACGATCCTCGCTTACTTCGTCCTGAACGGAAAGTCGTACTACTTGGCGCCCGTCGTCTTCTTCGCCCTCGCGGCCGGTTCCGTTCCGCTCGATCGCTGGCTCTCGTCCCGCCGTCTGTGGGCGGGGGCGACGGCTTTCGGGCTGTTCGGCCTGGCGTTCCTTCCCTTCGCGCTGCCGGTGCTCCCACTCGAGACGGCCAATCGGCTCGGAGTTCTCGAGGCGCGCTCCGACTACGAGAGCGAGGTGGGCTGGCCCGGATATGTCGAGCAGGTTCGCCGCGCCTCGCGCGGCGCCGACGTGATCATTGCCATGAACTACGGCGAGGCCGGCGCACTGCAGGTGCTCGGGCACGATCTGCCGCCGGTCGCGAGCGGAAACGTCACGTACCGCTACTGGCGCCCCGATGTCGCCGGGCGCCAAGCCGTCGTCGTCGGCTTCGATCGCCGCCAGGCGACCTTCTGCGGCGCCAACTACCGAGTTGTGGCGCGGATCGAGATGCCCGTCGCCAACGAGGAGAGGGGGCGCCCGATCGCCCGTTGCAGCCTCGACGGCTCGCTGGCCGCGGTCTGGCCTCGAGTGCTGGCGCTTTACGACTGACCGGATTGCAGTGCGCGAGCCCGCGTCGGGTCGGTCTCGCCGCCGAGCTCCAGGCTGAGCTCCCAGAGGCGCCGGCGGGCATCCCGGTCATATGCCTGGCCGTCGGCGCGAGCCTCCAGCTGGCGGTCGAAGAAGCGTCCGCTCACGCCCTCGAGCTCGGGCGAGGTCGCCAGCCGCACCACCGCCTCGATGCCCGTCTCGAGGCTGTCCACCGAGTGACCGTGCTGCTCGAGGACGATCTTGGTGGGCATGAACGTGCCCGGATGGAGGCTGTTGACGGTGACCGCGCGCGGGTCGAGGCGCTCGGCGAGCTCGAAGCCGGAGCTGATCTGAGCCAGCTTGCTCTGCCCGTAGGCGCGGCTGCCACTGTAGGCGCGTACGAGCATCGGGTCGTCGAAGTCGATCGGGCTCTGACCGATCGAGGCGACGTTGACGATGCGGGCGGGGGCGGAGCCGTTCAGGAGAGGAAGCAGGCGCAGCGTGAGCACGAGCCCGGCCAGGTAGTTGACGGCGAAGCGGAGCTCGTAACCGTCGCGGCTTTCCTGGCGCGTCGTCAACTCCGGCTTGCCGCTGCCGATGCCGGCGTTGTTGATCAGGACGTGAAGGTGCTCGGTCGAGTGCCCGACCTCGTCCGCGAGGCTGCGCACCTGCTCGAGCGAGGCGAGATCGGCGAGGTGAGTGTGGATGCGGTCGTTGTTCGTCGAGTGCCGTATCGCACTCGCCGCGTCCGCGAGCCGCGCGGGATCGCGGCCGTGAAGGTGCACGGTTGCTCCATAGGCGGCGAGCCGCTCGGCGACGCCGCGGCCGAGCCCGTCGGTCGCGCCGGTGACGAGAACCGTGGTCTGGTCGATCGCGCGCATCGAGCTAGGTGTTCCCGATCTCGCCGCTGCGAATCCGCGAGGCGGCCCCGATATCCACGGGCGGCGATGTGCCGCGGCGAGGGTGAAACGCCGGCGCGTTCGAAGTAGTGTTCGCTTTGTGATCGTCACGATCAGGCCGATGCGGCACGACGAGTTCGAGCAGTGGCTTCCGAAGGCGCGTAGCGGATACGCAATCGAGATGGCTCAAAATGGAGGAGCCTCGCCGGAGGCGGCTCAGGTAAAGGCGGCGGCGGACACGGAGCGCGTTTTCCCTGGCGGCCGGCCCGCACCCGATCAATCCGTATTCGTGATCGAGGCGGACGGAGTGCCCGTCGGCGAGCTGTGGCTGGCAGAGCGCCGGGGCGATCTCGAGGGCGACAACTTGTGGATCTTCAATCTGCACATCGACGAGAGTCGGCGCGGGCGCGGCTACGGCAAGGCGGCGATGCTCCTCGCCGAGGACGAAGCGCGGCGCCGCGGGATCGACCGACTCGCGCTGAACGTCTTCGGCGGCAACCGAGTCGCCCGCGATCTCTACCGGTCGCTGGGATACGAGGAGAGCGCGATAACGATGGTCAAGGTGCTCGCGCCGACGGATTGACGCTCGGCTTCGATCAGAGCTCCGTCGGACTACGTCCCGGAAAGGCAGCTCGACGAGATCGGGCATTTCTTCTCGATCTACAAGGAGTTCGTGCCCCACGGGGTGACCGCGATCGAGGGTTGGGCCGGCCGCGAGGTGGCGGCCGCGAGGTGGCGGAGCGCGAGATCGAGGAAGCGAAGGGCCGCAGCGACGGGTCGTAGCTGAGAACAGCGATTAGCCGGCTCTCGCTGGATCCGCCCGCCATCGGGTAGACGATGGCAACTAGCGGTCGAAATCCGAATCCCCGACCCGGCGGTGGATGGCCGCTACCCGCATAGGCGGCGCAGGTGCCTCGCGAAACCGCGTCTATCAGTGCCGAAGAAGAGAAGCGATCCGGGTTGTGGCCAGGGCGACGACAGGATCGGAGATCTTGCTCAGTTGCTGCACGGCCCGCTCGACGTAGGGGCGCGCGGACCGGGTCACGACAAGTGCGCAAGCAAGCCCCACGAGGAGGCTGGCCATGACGTCGAGCGGATAGTGCACGCCGAGAAAGATCCGGTCGGCGCCAACGCCGCCCGCCGCAACGAGCAGCAACACGCCGAGCCTGCGGTGGTATGCGAAGACAGCGAACGCAATCGCGAAAGCGAGACTGGCGTGATCGCTCGGGAACGAGTTGTCGGCCGCGTGCCGGATGAGCAGCAGGGTGTGGTGCGGATGATCGACGAACGGGCGATCGTGGAACCAGAGCTGGCCGAGCGCCAGGTTGACGAGCAGGGCCAGACCTCCGGAGATCGCCGCCGAGAGAGCGGCGAGCTTGGAGCGAGTGGAGCCACCCGGGCGAGCGATGAACCAGACAGCGCCCGCCACCGCGACAAGCGCGAAGATTGCCCAGGCATTGAAGATCTGGGCCGCGTCCTGACCGCCCTCGTTGTGACGCAGGGCCGCGTTCATCGCGTGGAAGATCGTCCAGTCCACGATTCGTCAGAGTAACCAAAACGTCACGAACTGAAACGAGCCTCGCTCGACCCGAGCCAAAGCGTCGCGTCCGAATCGCTAGCCAGGCGGCGAGAAGTGATCGCAATCAACCAGCGCTTAAACCGCCGCCGGCCGAGGAAGCGAGAGAACGGGAGCGACGGGACTCGAACCCGATGCCTTCTCGCGTCTCTGGCGCCTCGCTGGCGGTGCGAGCCCGGAGAGCACAGTGTTCACTCACACGGGCCCGGAGAGGATCGTGCCGCCAGCGAGACGAGGCGGCTCCGGGCGACCGGCCGCGCCCGGGCGGACGAGGCCGCCGGCCAGCGGCGCGAGAAACGGGAGCGACGGGACTCGAACCCGCGACCTCCGGCGTGACAGGCCGGCGTTCTAACCAGCTGAACTACGCCCCCGAGCCGGAGCATTGTACTACCAACGAAAGTCCGCTCCCCGATGGGGAGCGTGATGACTTTCGTTGGTAGGAAAGCGCCTTGATTCTGGCCGCCGCAGCCGACATGTGCGGCTGCGGCTCACGTGACGCTATCCCCCGGCCCATCCATTACGAACACTGACCGCATACACGGTCAGCCGAGCGCGCTTCTAGGTGTCCTGCCTACAGACGTTGTGAACGCGGCTGATCGGGGGAAGGCCTCCGAGTGAGCTGTGTGGTCTGCGCTCGTTGTAGTAGCCGAGCCAGTGTGGCAGAGCGGCATTCCTATGT
>JBAWEP010000052.1:0-24462 GCA_049591255.1 Gaiellaceae bacterium | reverse complement strand
GTACGAAGACGGCGGCTTCCGCGAGCAGCTGCGCCCGCGCCTCGGCGTCGCGGGCCGTGCGCACACGAACGCGACCGCGCAGATCGTGCGGGACGCTGGGCTTGCCGGCGAGCGGCTTGGTGCGCAGGAGCAAGAGCTCCCAGCCGTCGAGCTCGCGCAAGACGCGAATCAGGCTGCGGGCGACAAGACGCTCGGTCGAGCGCCACTCCGCGGCAATCAGACGCCGCTTCTTTCCCGGCTTGAAGAGGTCGGTGTCGACGCCCTCGGGCAGCAGCCGGTAGTCGCCAGGGAAGCGTTCCTTCGCCGCCGCGGCGATCGCCTCGTCGGTGGCAAGCAGGGCATCGGTTCGGCCAAGCAGGCGCTCGCGACGGCTCTTCGCCGGTGGATAGGAGATGCGCTCGGTCGAGAGAAAGCTGGCGACGGTCAAAGACCTCGTGTCGCGCAGAGCGAAGTAGGAGAGGCTCGGCAGCCCGGGCTCGAAACTGTGCACGATGTCGTAGCGCCCTCTGGCGAGAGCGAGCGTCAGGTTGGCGCGGACGCCGACTGGTATGCCGAGCTTGCTCCTGCGCGTCACCGGAATCGCGGGCCCGACGGCGACGAAGTCCACATCCCTCCCGTGCTCGAGCGTGCGCCGGCCGGCCCTGAGGTCGGCGGCGCGATTGGACGGCGCCAGCACCGTGACGTGGTGCCCGCGCTCTCTCAATGCCGCGGCGATCCCGGCCACGTTCTCGTTGACGGGATGAGGCTGCGACCAGGCGAACGGCGTTACGAGACAGATGCGCAGAGCCACGAAAGCGAGTGTAGTCGGGGCACGCGTTCGGGCGACGCCGGACTAGAACTGAATGATGACGTCGCCCTCGACGACCCGGATCCAGCCGGCGCAAGCGATGGCGATAAAAACGCCTGCGCCCGCCGAGGCGGGCGCAGGATCAAGCGAATTGCGAAGAGTCGTCTATGCGCGCTTGCGCGGGTTCTTGGTGATGAACTCCTCGGTCGCCTCGTAAGCCTCGTCGTCGACGATCTGCTTCGGCGGCGACTTCA
The DNA here is from genome assembly GCA_049591255.1 of Gaiellaceae bacterium. Lineage (GTDB taxonomy): Bacteria > Actinomycetota > Thermoleophilia > Gaiellales > Gaiellaceae > Fen-549. The sequence goes on along the minus strand of JBAWEP010000052.1, from coordinate 23,421 downwards.
TCAGGTAGGAGCTCGGGCCCTCGAGCGCGCCCGAGACGCCGTTGTCTAGCGCCAGCTTGGCCAGGCGCACCGCGTCGATCACGACGCCGGCCGAGTTGGGCGAGTCCCAGACCTCGAGCTTGAGCTCGACGTTGAGCGGCACGTCGCCGAATGTGCGTCCCTCCATGCGGATGTACGCCCACTTGCGGTCGGTCAGCCAGGGCACGTAGTCGGACGGACCGACGTGAACGTTCTCGGCGCCCATGTCGTAATCGAGCATCGAGGTGACGGCGTTGGTCTTGGAGATCTTCTTCGACTCCAATCGCTCGCGCTCGAGCATGTTGAGGAAGTCGGAGTTGCCGCCGACGTTCAGCTGCATCGTCTTCTCGAGCTTGACTCCGCGCTCGCGGAAGAGGCTCGTCAGCACGCGATGGGTGATCGTGGCGCCGACCTGCGACTTGATGTCGTCGCCGATGATCGGCACTCCCGCCTCGACGAAGCGCTGCTGCCAGTAGGCCTCACGGGCGATGAACACCGGCATGCAGTTAACCATCGCGACGCCAGCGTTCAGGATCTGCTCGGTGTACCACTTGACCGCCTCTTCCGAGCCGACGGGCAGGTAGTTGATGACCACGTCGACGCCCCTGTCCTTGAGGATGCCGACGACGTCGTCGGTCGGGCCGGGCGCCTTCTCGACGATCTGCGACAGGTACTTGCCGAGGCCGTCGTGGGTCATGCCGCGCGAGACCTTGATGCCCGTCTTGGGAACGTCACAGAACTTGATCGTGTTGTTGGGGTGAGCCCACATCGCCTCGGACAGGTCCTTGCCGACCTTGCCCTTGACGACGTCGAAGGCGGCCACGAACTCGATGTCCGAGATGTGATAGCCGCCGAGATCGACGTGCATCAGACCGGGGACGAATTCGTCCGCCTTGGTGTTCTTGTAGTACTCGACGCCCTGCAACAGCGAGTTCGCGCAGTTGCCGACGCCGATGATCGCGACGCGAACCTTGCCGTTCGCGGAACGTGGAGTTGAAGCCATTACTTTCCTCCCTGGAGCAGTTGCGAGCGAACGAAGAGCGCCCGCAAGATGACTGTGTACCAAGCCAGTGCCGTCAGTACTCCGATCGCCCAGGGCAGTCCGCCCCAGGGCGCGAGCACGAGGCCGGCCGTGATCACTACTACGCGTGTAGCTCGATCGCCCAAGCCCACGTCGCCGCGCAGTTGAAGCATCTCGGCGCGTGCGCGTGTGTAACTCACCAGGAACGAGCCGAGGATCGCCGCCAGCGTAAGTCCAACCGAGAAGAGCGCATGACCGCGCGCAAACACGAGCACGATCGCGCCGAGCATGAAAGCCTCGCTGACCCGATCGGTCGTCGAGTCGATGAAGGCGCCGAACGGCGTCACCTTTCCGCTCGCGCGGGCCAGCGCACCGTCGAGGATGTCGAGCAGGGAGCCGGCCACGAAGAGCCCGGCGGCCGCCCAGAAGAATGCGAGCTCGTGGCGGTAGCTGAAGTAGGCGAGAACGGAGCCTCCGATGCAGAGCGAGACCCCGGCGGTGGTAAGGGCATTGGGCGTGACGCGGGTCCGTGCCAGCCCACTCATCGCCCGGGTGGCGAGCCGGCGTACGTCGTTCAGGAAGCCCTGCCTGAGCGCCTCTATCCTAGAGCTTGCCAATCGCATAACTGCTATGAGCATAGCGGATTTGCGATGTATGTGTTGCGCCTCCGTCGCAGCGCTTCAAGCGGGAGAGGCTCTCAGCCGCGAGTTGCGATCGTCTTCGGCTGCGCCTGTCTATTGCGCCGCCAGAAGCGAAAGCGAGCGTCCACGACGGGTGCTGCGGCCAGCGTTACGAGCACGCCGGCAAGGCAATCGAGCCAGAAGTGGTTTCCGGTCGCCATGACCGTGAACCAGACCCACGGCGGCCAGAGGCACCAGAGCACCTTGGCCCACAGGCGCCGGCAAACGAAGGCCATCGAGACGCCGACGATGAGCGCGTCGGCGGCGTGCAGGCTCGGCATCGCCGCGTAGGGATTGGCGAAGGCGCCGACACCCTTGCTCGAGGTGGTGAGGCCGGAGAAGAGCGCCTCGATGTCGAGGAAGCCGAGGTTCGGGAACATCCGCGGCGGCGCTGTCGGAATGAGCACGTAGCCAACGAGACCGATGACGTTGGCAAGCATCAGCCAGTTGCGGAAGCGAGTGAACGAGTCGGTCTGCCGGAAGTAGACCCAGAGCAGGGCGAATCCGAGCACGACGAACTGCGAGAGCCAGTAGGTCGCGGCTGCGAGGTCGACGAGCAGGCGCGACGAGAGGAGAACTTTCTGCAGGCTCTGCTCGAAGAGCGCGTTGACATGGCTTTCCAGGGCGATGATGTGACGCCCGTTCTCCTTCGCCACCGGCGTGACGGCTCCACCGTGATCGGCGATGCCCCAGGCCAGCCGGTACACGAGCACAAACCCGAGCCAGAGCGAGAGTTGGAAGACGAAGTCGCCGAGGCCGCGCGGCAAAAAGCGCGAAGGTGCTCGCTCTGGAGTAACGGATGGAGAGCTCTCGGTCATGGGTCGGAATTGTAGACGCGGGCGCGGGTGTTCGAGCCAGTGGCGCGGGTTTCCGTCACGACGGTGAATGACCTTTCGCCTGATAGCCATCGCGCAGCATCGGAAACCTTTTTCGATTCGCTCTAAAGGTTTGCTGGTTTAGACCGATCCCCGAATGTGAAAACCTCCTTAAAAGATAGAGGTTTGCACGCGAAAAGTCTCGTGTGTCACCTCCTTTTGAGAAGAAACAGCGGATCGAGCGGGGCGCCCCAACAGGCGCCCCGGCTGTGATCGGGCAGTGACTATGCTCGGGCCGATGCCACTGATCGCGCTCGTATTCGTCACCGTCGTCTGGGGCATCACCTTCGTCCAGGTCAAGGACGCGGTGGCCATCTATCCGCTCTTCGCCTTCCTCGCGCTTCGTTTCGCGATCGGTAGCGCGGCCCTGCTCCCGTTCGCCTTGACTCGGGCGCGCCGCGGCCCGTGGAAGAAGGGAGCCGTCGTCGGAGTGCTGCTCGGGCTACTCGTCGCGGGGGCCTATGCCACTCAGACCGCGGGCCTCGTTCACACAACGGTCTCGGGCAGCGGCGTGCTCACCGGTCTCTACGTGGTGATGACACCGCTACTCGCTCTCGTCCTGCTGCGCCGGCGGATCGAGCCTGCGACCTGGCTCGCAGTCGGGCTCGCCTGTATCGGCTTCGCCATGCTCTCGGGCATTCCGCAGGGATCGCGCGAGGGCAACGCGCTCGTGCTGATATCGGCGCTGCTCTGGGCGGTGCAGATCGTGCTGATGGAGCGGTACGCGCCGCAGTTCGATCCTCTGATCCTCGCGCTAGGCGAGATGGCCACCTGCCTCGTTTGCTTCTTGGCGATCGCGCTGGCGCGCGGCGATCTCGGCGTTCCGCACGGCTGGGTCGTCTGGGGCGCGCTGCTCGTGACGGGCTTGCTGGCGAGCGCGTTCGCCTTCCTCGTGCAGAGTTGGGCTCAGCAACAGATGAGCGCGGTTCGCACGGCGGTGGTGTTTGCGCTGGAGCCGGTCTTCGCGGCCGTGTTCGGACTTCTCCTGGCCGGCGATCGGCTCGGATGGCTCGGCTGGGGCGGCTGCGCGGTGATCATGGCCGGGATCGCGCTGGCCGAGCCTGCGGCTGCACGAGCGCTACGCGGGCTCCTCTTCCGCACGACCGCCGTGGAAGATAGGACGTAGTCGTCCGATCACGATCGCGATCACACGGCAACGTGGGGAAGGAGGACGCTTGTCGATCCTTCCCCACGTGCTCGAGTGGCGGACTGCGGCCGGCCTCGACGCGTACCCGCGCCGGGCGGCACTTCCTAGGTCGTTGTCGTGGTCGTAGTTGTGGTTGTCGGAGCGACCGTGGCAGGCCTGGCAGTCACTCGTTCCGCAACGAGCGGAGCGTTCACGTCGGTGCCTACCTTGCAGAGGCGCGTCTGAACGACGAGACGGTCGCCGAGCGTCAGCTGGCCGAGCGTCAGCTTGTGTCCGAGACGCCAGATCGCCGTATTCGCGTTGACCTGGATGGTCACGGTCTGGCCCTTGAACAATCTCGCGTGACGGTTGGTCTGTGTGACGGTGAACGTGAACGACAGCTGGTCGTCGGCCACCGAGGCGAGCGTGCCCCTGAGGATTTGAGCGAACCTGACGCGGCAGACCTTCTGCGTGCCGGTCGTGGTCGTCGTCGTGGTCGTGGTGGCTGTCGTGTCTGTCCCGACCGGGTTCTTCGGCGACGTCGCCGAAGCCGCGACCGCGAGCGATGCGGTCAGGCCGGCGACGATCACGGTAACTAGAGCGACCCTGAACTTCATTTCTCTCTCCTTTGTGATTCGCGGACCCCGCCGATTGAAGGAGCCTTGAAAAGCTCGCAATTGAGCGTGCGTTAAGGTTTTATGCGTTATGCATCGGAGAGTCAATAACAACCGCGTAAAATGGATGTAAATCAGCCCGCTTGTTAATCGGAACGTAAAATCGATGTAAAGCGTAATGAGAGAGAAAAGAACTCGACGGCGCTGGAAAGCGAATTAAATCGCCGTCTCTTGCGCGGCTTCGCTCTTTTCGGGCGAAGGCTTTACAACCGTGGGCTCTTCGTCCAGCGGTAGCCGAACGGTGAAGCTCGTGCCGTTTCCCAGCTCGCTCTTGACCGTGACCGTCCCCTTCATGCCGTCGACCAGCTCCTTGACTATCGCAAGGCCGAGCCCGGTGCCGACCGAGCGCGCGCTTCGGTGGCGCGAATAGAGAAAGAAACGCTCGAAGGCGCGTGCAAGCTCGTCGGGCGCCAGGCCGGGACCCGTGTCCTCCACCACTAGAGCTCCCTTCGTAGCGGCGACGCGAACCAACCCACCTGTCGGCGTAACTCGAAGGGCGTTCTCGATCAGATTCGAAGCGACCTGGAGCGCTCGATCGTGGTCGCCGAGTGCGGGCGCGGCTTCGTTCGACTCGACCTCCAGACTGATACCGAAGGATTCCGCCTGCGGTAGGAAGCGACGATGCGCTTCGCGTGCGACCTCGCCGAGGTCGAGCGGAGCACTGCGGATGCTGAACTCGCTCCGGCTCATGCGGGCGAGATCGAGCAGGTCGCCGACCAGTCGCTCCAGGCGAAGCGACTCGCGGCCGATCGTGTCGGCGGCCTCCCCTGGTGAGATCGCGTCATCGGCGAGCGCCTCCGAGTAGCCGCGCACCGCCGCAAGGGGAGTCCTCAACTCGTGACTCACGGAGAGTAGGAACGCCTTCTCGGCTTCTCTCGCATCGGTGAGCTGGGTCGCCATCTCGTTGAACGAAGTGGCAAGCGAGCGCAGCTCTCTCGCGCCTTCCACCGGAACCGGGTCGGACGCGCCGCGCTTGGCGAATGCGCGACTGGCGCGAGCAACGCGATCGAGCGGGCGGGTGATCAAGCGCCCGAAGAAAAGCGAGATCAGGGCGGCCAGCAACATGCCGGCGGCCGCGGCGATAGCGAGCGCGTTGAGGAAGGGGAACCAGTCGGCGGAGGCGCTGCGATGCGGGCGTAGAAGCACGAAGGCTTTCCGATCGACCCGCCGCGCGGAGAAGTAATTGCTTGCACCGGCGATCGTGATCGAGCCATCGACTGCCAGCCCGGCGCGCAATCTGCGCAGGGTCTCCTCGGAGGCGAACGGTGTTCTCGAGTCGAGCGAAGGGAGGACGACGACCTGCTCGTTTTGCCGTTCGAGGTACGGCTTGAGCTTGGGCAATCGCGCGAGCGGCAGGATGTCCGTTTGTTCGCGATGCGCGAGCAGGTCGGCCTGGTGGGATAGATCGCGCGACGTGGCCCGGTCGACCGCCCGGCGCGTCAGCAGCCCCCCGACACCTAGCGTCAACACGGCCGAGAGCAGCAGGATCACACCGATCGCGGCGAATAGCTGGGCGCGCAGAGAGTGGAGCCGCGGTCTCATTCGCGTACGGCTTTGTATCCGGAGCCGCGCACGGTGACGATGAGATCGCGCAGGCTGAGCTTGCGTCTCAATTGAGCGATGTGCACGTCCACGGTTCGCGTATCGCCCGGGTAGGTCATGCCCCAGACCTCGTCGAGTAGCTTCTCGCGCGAGAGAACGAGACCGGCGTTCTCGATCAAGACGGTCAGGAGATCGAACTCCTTGTTCGTGAGCTTGACCTCCTGGCCGGCCGCGAGCGCGACTCGCGCGCCGCGATGCAGCTCGACCTCGCCGAGCTCTAGCACGTCGTGATAGGCGGCCGGCTTGCCGCGACGCAGGATCGCATTTGCGCGCGCCACGAGCTCGCGCGGCGAGAACGGCTTGAGGACGTAATCATCCGCTCCGAGCTCGAAGCCGGTGATTCGATCGGGTTCCTCGTCTCGAGCCGTCAGCATGAGAATCGGTACCTGCGAGCGAGAGCGGATGCGGCGGCAAACCTCGAACCCGTCGATTCCGGGTAGGCCGATGTCGAGCACCACGAGGTCGATCTTCTGACTCGCCAGCTCGATCAAGGCCTCCTCGCCCGATCGCAGCCAGACGACGGCGAAGTCATCGCGCAGGAAATAGGTTCGAACCAGGCTGCCGATGCTCTCCTCGTCCTCGATGAGGAGGACTGTGCGAGGCGCTCGGCTCACGAACTTGCCGGATTCTGAGAGCGAGGCGACTGCCGGCACGTGCTACCTCTTTCCGACGTTCAGCTTCTTGCCATAGGCCCAGACCTGATTGATCAGTCCGTCGCCGTTGCCGATCGCTGTCACCCTCATCCCCGCCGCGAGATCCGTCGCGCTCGACACCCTGTTGTTGAGCCACACCGCCAGAGCGGTATCGAACTGCGTCGGCCAGCTCGCCCCGTCGTTCTCCTGCAGTGTCAGCGAGACGTCGTCGACGCTCTCGATGATTCCCGTGTCGGCGCGACTATCGAGCACCATTCCGCCGGTCCAGGAAACGACCTCGGCGCGCACGAAGCCCGGCGAAAGAAGCGCTTTGACCTTGGGCAGCGATCGATCGGGCAATCTCCACGCGAGGTACAGCCACGAGACCGTGACGTTTCCGGTCGTGATAACCGTTGCGCGCATGCCTCTTCGCACCCGGACTGCTGTGCCCCTGCGTCCGTCGATTCTGATCTGTGTGGTCGATGAGAGCTTGATCGAGACGTTACTTCCGTCGCGTTCGGCCAGAGTCAACAGACGTCCGCGGATCTTCTGTACGACGCCGCGGTCGACCCTGTAGTCGCCGACTTCCCCAGAGTTGAAGGTCACTATCTCGGAGCGGATGAGATCGGAGCGGATGAGGGCTTTGACAGCCTGGTTCGCCCTTTGGTCGGAAAGCGCGGGCGCGCCCGTGGCAGGCGACGAGAGCGTTGCGCCGCCGATCGTCACGACCAGCGTAACGAGCAGTATTAAGCGCGCCGTTTGTTTCCGTCTCATACTTCTCTCCGTATTGAATTGTCGTCAGATATAGCTGCTACTTCAAACAGCGAAGGTAATAACGACGTAAATACTTCCGCTGTCACGGCTGAGGTATAGCGCGCAGCGACCCGCTCGCGCAGCAGTCGCCGCGAGCGGCGGCTTGCGCTTCCGGCCGATTGGCGAAGAGTCGGCTTGGCCTAGAACCAGGCTTCGCGGAACTTCGCCTCGAGCGCGACATGATTGACGCCGCGCGCCTTGGCGGTGTGTAGGGCGGCGCGCGCGGCGTCAAGCGTCTCGACTGCGGAGAAGTCGGGATCGAGCGCGACTACGCCACATGAGACCGACAGTCGAACCTCGCCGTCGGGCATTACCAGCGGCTCGTGCGCGATCGACTCGCAAAGCCGGTCGCAGGCGACCACGGAATCTTCGGGCGTGCAGTCGTAGAGGACGATGGTGAACTTGTCGTCGCCGAGACGTCCGACGGTGTCGGCCTCGCGCGCGGTCGAGCGCAGCGTGCGGGCGACGCGCAGGACGGCGAGGTCGCCGCCGGCACGCCCGTAGGCGTCGTTGATCTCGCGCATGTGGTCGATGTCGACCAGCGCCAGGCACGAGGGCGGGCTCTCCCGGTCTTGCCGCGCGATCTCCGTGCCGAGCATGTCGTAGATCGATTGGCGATTGGGCAGACCGGTCAGCGTGTCGGTCATGGCGAGCGTCGAGATGCGGTGATTGGCGAAATCGAGCTCTTGCTGGAGGGTGACGATGCGCACACCGATGTGAACGCCGGCCAGCAGGTCGGCGATCTCGAACGGCTTGTTGATGCAATCGTCGGGCCCGACCGGGGCTCCGAGCGGCTGCTTCTCGTCGGTGTCGCCCAGCGCGATCAGATAGAGGTCGCGGCCGTCCGGCTCGGTACGCAGGCGATCGAAGATGGACAGTCCGTCGATCTCGCCGAGGCTTGTATCGAGAATGGCGAGGTCGTATCGACGTGGCTCGAGCGAGGCCATCACGGTCTCGCTGTCCAGCGCCGTCTCTACTCGGTAGCCGGCTTCCTGTAGCGCGCGGCGAACGTTCTTCAGGTAAGTCTCGTCCGAGGTGCCCAAAAGGATGCGGGGTTTCCGCGCGCTCGTACCGATGCCGCCATCGCTTGCCACTGTCCGGGGATATCGGCGGGGCCCATGCGCGCGTTAATCCCTCGTTCTCGCTCTTGACATCGGCGTTTTTCACTCGAAAGGGGGTTATCGGGGCGAGCGTGGCCACTCGTTTGGGTGAGTCGCCGCTCCCTCGTTCGAGGGATCTTCATTTTCGCGCCGGCTCGGGATCGAGAGATCTCTATCGGGGCTCGGGAAGCGCTCGGCCCAGAAACGCGGCTTCGGCTTAGAATCTTGCGCTCGGGGTAAAGGTTGATACACTGAGGCTTAGATTTTCTTAGCAGCTACCAACACACGAAGGGGATTTTGAAAATGGCAAAGACGATCGGTATCGACCTGGGCACGACCAACAGCTGTATGGCCGTGCTCGAAGGTGGCGAGCCGACGGTCATTCCGAACGCCGAGGGCGGACGGACGACGCCGTCGGTGGTCGCCTTCGCCAAGGATGGCCAGCGCCTGGTCGGCGCTCCAGCCAAGCGCCAGCAGGTCACCAATCCGCAGAACACCATCTTCTCGATCAAGCGCTTCATGGGGCGCAAGTACGAGGAGGTGAACGAGGAGATGAAGATCGTCCCCTACGACGTCGTCAAGGGGCCGAACGCCGACGTGCGCGTGAACGCAGAGGGCAAGCAGTTCGCGCCGCCCGAGATCTCCGCGATGATCTTGCAGAAGCTGAAGACCGACGCTGAGGCCTACCTGGGCGAGCCGGTGAGCGATGCGGTCATCACCGTCCCGGCCTACTTCAACAACGCCCAGCGCGAGGCCACCCGCGACGCCGGCAAGATCGCCGGGCTGAACGTGCTTCGCATCATCAACGAGCCGACCGCGGCCTCGCTCGCCTACGGGCTCGACAAGGAGAACGACCAGACGATCCTCGTCTTCGACCTGGGCGGCGGCACCTTCGACGTTTCGGTGCTCGAGCTGGGCGAGGGCGTTTTCGAGGTCAAGTCGACCTCGGGCGACAACCACCTCGGCGGCGACAACTTCGACAAGGCCGTCGTCGATTGGATGGTGGCCGAGTTCAAGCGTGACAACGGCATCGACCTGAGCCAGGATCCGATGGCCCTGCAGCGCCTCTACGAGGCCGGCGAGAAGGCCAAGATCGAGCTCTCCACGACGATGTCCACACAGATCAACCTGCCCTTCATTACCGCCACGCCCGAGGGCCCCAAGCACCTCGATCTGCAGCTCACGCGCGCCAAGCTGAACGAGCTCACCGCGGCGCTGCTCGAGCGCGTGGTCGGCCCGACCAAGCGGGCGCTCACAGACGCCGGACTGGGCGCCGAGAAGATCGACCACGTCATCCTCGTCGGCGGCATGACCCGTATGCCGGCGGTGCAGGAGAGGGTCAAGGAGATCGTCGGCAAGGATCCGCACAAGGGTGTCAACCCCGACGAGGTGGTAGCCGTCGGCGCGGCGATCCAGGCCGGAGTGCTCAAGGGCGAGGTCAAGGACATCCTGCTCCTCGACGTGACTCCGCTCTCGCTCGGCATCGAGACCAAGGGCGGCGAGTTCACGCGCATGATCGAGCGCAACACGACCATCCCGACGCGCAAGTCGAACATCTTCACCACGGCCGCCGACAACCAGGACTCGGTCGAGGTGCACGTGCTCCAGGGCGAGTCCGAGATGGCCGCCTACAACAAGACGCTCGGCAAGTTCCACCTGATGGGCATTCCGCCCGCGCCGCGCAATGTGCCGCAGATCGAGGTTGCCTTCGACATCGACGCCAACGGCATCATCAACGTGTCGGCCAAGGACCTGGGCACGGGCAACCAGCAGCAGGTGAAGATCGAGGGCGGCTCCGGGCTCAGGCCCGACGAGGTTGACCGGATGTTGCACGAGGCCGAGGCCCATGCCGACGAGGCGCACAAGCTGCACGAGCTCGCGGAGGCCAAGAACGCGGCCGAGCAGCTGCTCTACGCCAGCGAGCGCACGCTCAAGGAGCATCGCGACAAGATCTCCTCCGACGAGGTCTCGAACATCGAGGGCCGCCTGGAGGAGCTGCGCAAGGCGATCGAAGGCAGCGACGAGAGCGAGATTCGCTCGAAGACCGAGGCGCTCCAGGAGGCCTCGCACAAGCTGGCCGAAGCCGTCTACGCGCAGGCAGCGGCACAGTCGCAGGCAGGCGCGGGCTCCAGTGAGGACGGCCAGGCCGGATCGGACGAAGAGGTCGTCGAAGAGGCCGACTACGAGGTTATCGACGACGATGCGAACGAGAAGAAGGGCTAGTCGCCGATGCCAGCCAGAGCACATCCGCACGAGCCGAATCGGCCCGCTCATCGAGAGCGCGAAGTGACGGCGGCCGAGACGGCGGCCGAGAAGGCGGCCGAGACGGCTGCGGAGAAGGTCGCCGCGCCGGCTGCAGGTAACGAGGAGCCGGCGCAGGCGCTGGCCGCGTCCGAGCAGGCTCGGGCGGAAGCCGAGGCGCTGCGCGATCAGTATCTGGGCGACCTCCAGCGCCTGGCGGCCGATTTCGACAACTACCGCAAGCGCGTCGCCCGCGAGCGGGAGGCGCTGGTGGCGCGAGCCCACGCCGGGCTGGTCGAGGCGATTCTGCCCGTGCTGGACGATCTCGGGCGTGCGCTGGAGGCGGCCGGCCTGCACGAAGAGGCCAAGCTCGAGGACGGCGTTCGCCTGGTTCATCGCCAGCTGAGCGACGTGCTGGCCAGGGAAGGGCTGGAAGAGATCCCCACCGACGTCCCGTTCGATCCGCACGTGCACGAGGCACTGGCGGCGATCCCCTCCGAGGCCGAGGAGGGAACGATCCTGGAAGTCGTTCAGCGCGGCTACCTGCTCGGCGACCGTGTGCTGCGGCCGGCGCGCGTCGTTGTTGCGGCGGCGGGCACTCCGGAGGGCTAGTCGATGGCGTCCGGCGACCTCTACGCGACGCTCGGGGTTTCCCGCACCGCCTCCGCGGAAGAGATCAAGAAGGCCTACCGCAAGCTGGCGCGGCGCCACCACCCCGATGCCAACCCCGGAGACAAGGACGCCGAGGAGCGCTTCAAGGAGGTCCAGAACGCCTACGACATCCTCTCCGATCCCGAGAAGCGCCAGCAGTACGACACGTTTGGCGCGGGCGGCCCGCAGATGGGCGGAGCGGGGCCGGGCGGCGTTCGCTTCGAGCAGTTCGACCTGGGCGATCTCGGCGGTTTCGGCGACATGTTCTCGAGCCTTTTCGGCGGCGGCGGAGGTCGCGCGAGCTCCCGCGCGATGCGGGGCGGCGATATCGAGGCCACGCTCAATCTCTCCTTCGAGGACTCGCTGCGCGGGGCCGAGACACGAGTTCCGGTCGAGGTGGACGCGGCCTGCGCGACCTGCGGCGGCACGGGGGCGAAGCCCGGAACTTCCCCCAAGACCTGCCCCCAGTGCGGCGGGCGCGGCGTGATCGCCGAGAGCCAGGGCCCGTTTGCCATCTCGCGACCCTGCCCGCGCTGTCGCGGCGCCGGAATGATCATCGAAAAGCCCTGCCCGACCTGTCGCGGCACGGGCCAGGTGCGGCGCACCAAGCAGTACAAGGTCAAGATCCCGGCCGGCGTCAAGGACGGCACCCGAATCCGCCTCAAGGGCAAGGGTGAGCCGGGCGCGAACGGCGGTCCGGCGGGCGATCTGTTCGTCGTCACACGAGTCGCGCCCTCGCCGCTGTACGAGCGCCGCGGCGCCGACCTGGTGGTGGAGGTACCGGTCTCCTATCCGGAGGCCACGCTCGGCGCCACCGTCGAGGTGCCGACTCCCGACGGCTCGATCTCGCTCAAGATCCCGGCCGGCTCCGAGTCGGGCAAACTGCTGCGCGTCCGCGGCCATGGCGCCCCCAAGCTGAAGGGCTCGGGACGCGGCGATCTGCTCGCGCGCGTGCGCGTGACCGTTCCCAAGAAGCTCTCAAAGGCCGAGAAGGAAGCGCTCGAGCAGCTCAAGTCCGTCTCGCGAGAGAATCCGCGTGAGAAGCTGGTGCGCTGATGAGCGATCAATCGACCAACAAGCGGCTGTTCAGAAAGGCCACGCGCGAGGACCTGCTCGGGTCAGGCGAGAGTAAAAGCCCAGTGCTTGTTCCGTCGTCCCAATCAGGGCGACGCGTCTCACGCCTGATCCTGGAAACCATGGTGACACTCGATCTAATCGCCGCTTTCCTCCTATTGGCGGGTGATTTCGTGGCCGGATTGATCGTGCTCGTAATCTCGAGCGCAGTCCTGGCGATCCGGCTGAGCCTGCGCCAGCGACGGATGCAGCAGGTCTCAGCCCTAGAGGAGCAAGGAGAGGGAGGACGACTCGATGACTGATGACCGTCCCCGCTACATGATCTCGATCGCGGCCGAGCTGGTTGGCATGCATCCGCAGACGCTGCGCATCTACGAGGCCAAGGGCCTGGTGCGGCCGCGGCGCACGGGCGGAAACACGCGCCTGTACTCCGAAGCCGATCTCGAGCGGCTGCGCGAGATCCAGCGCCTGACCACCGAGATGGGCCTGAACCTTGCCGGCGTCGAGCGGGTGCTGGCGCTGGAGGACGAGATGCGGCGCATGCACTCCCGGCTCGATCGCATGGAGCGCGAGATGCGCGAGGCGATCGACCAGGTGCACCGCTCCTACCGGCGCGAGCTGGTCATCTACCGGGCGCCCGAGCCGCCGCTGCCGCGGCAGCGACGAAAGCGGCAGGGCGGGTAAAGGAGAAAGATGAAACTCGTCGCGCCGCGTAGCAATCCGCTGCCCGGTTCTGAGCGAGCTCGAGCAATGTGCGATTCGTTACAGAATCGGAACAATGGAGAGCGCGTTTCTTCGATACCGTTCCGCGCCCCGTGGGAGGGTGGGGGGTGGAGAGGTGGGTTCGGCGAGGTGCCAAGAACCCAAAGAAGCTCCAATTTCGATCAGGCGACGGGCCGCAGATACGAGGAGAGCGCATGGACTTCAACAAGCTGACGCTCAAGTCGCAGGAGGCGGTCGCCGGTGCGCAGGAGCTGGCGCGCCGCAGCGGCAACCCCGAGGTCTATCCCGAGCATCTGCTTCTCGCGCTGCTCGACCAGGAGCTGCCGCGTACGCTCGCGGGCGACCCGCAGGCGCTGAGAGAGAAGGCCGAGGCCGATCTGCGCGCGCGTCCCAGCGTTTCCGGCACGGCCGTTCAGCCGCAGGCCTCCGCGGCGCTGGCCTCCCTGCTCGACCGCGCGCTCGACGAGTCGAAGAAACTCGGCGACGACTTCGTCTCGGTGGAGCATCTGCTGCTTGCGCTCGACGCCGTTCCGCGCGCCGAGCTGCTCGAGCGGCTGGAGCAGGTACGCGGCTCACAGAGGGTCACCAGCCAGAACCCCGAGAGCACCTACCAGGCGCTGGAGAAGTTCGGCCGCGACCTGACCGCGCTGGCCGAGGCGGGCAAGCTCGACCCGGTGATCGGTCGCGACGACGAGATCCGCCGCGTCATGCAGGTGCTCTCGCGCCGTACCAAGAACAATCCGGTCTTGATCGGCGAGCCGGGCGTGGGCAAGACGGCGATCGCGGAAGGACTGGCGCAGCGCATCGTCGCCGGCGACGTGCCCGAGGGGCTCAAGGGCAAGCGCGTCTGGGCGCTGGACATCGGCTCGCTCTTGGCCGGAGCGAAGTACCGCGGCGAGTTCGAGGAGCGGCTGAAGGCCGTGCTGAACGAGATCAAGGCGGCTGAGGGCGAGTTGATCCTTTTCATCGACGAGCTGCACACGATCGTCGGCGCCGGCGCGGCCGAGGGAGCCGTGGACGCGGCCAACATGCTCAAGCCGATGCTGGCGCGCGGCGAGTTGCGCGCGATCGGCGCCACCACGCTGGACGAGTACCGCAAGTACATCGAGAAGGACGCAGCGCTCGAGCGCCGCTTCCAGCCGATCACCGTCGGTGAGCCCACGGTGGCCGACACCGTCGCCATCCTGCGCGGGCTGAAGGAGCGCTACGAGGCCCACCACGGCGTGCGCATCCGCGACGCCGCGCTGGTGGCCGCCGCCGTCCTCTCCGACCGCTACATCTCCGATCGCTTCCTGCCCGACAAGGCGATCGATCTGGTCGACGAGGCCGCTTCGCGCCTGCGCATGGAGATCGACTCCTCGCCGCTCGAGCTGGACGAGGCCGACCGCCGCGTCCGCCAGCTCGAGATCGAGCTCGCGGCAATGGCCAAGGAGAAGAAGGAAGTGAAGGAGCCGCTGGAGCGCGAGCTGGTCGAGGCAAAGTCCGAGCGCGACGAGCTGGCCGCCCGCTGGGCCAAGGAGAAGGAGGCGCTCGACCGCGTCAAGGCGATCACGCAGAAGATCGACGAGCTCTCCGGCGAAGCGGAGCGAGCCGAGAGAGGCGGCGAGCTGGAGCGGGTGGCCGAGATTCGCTACGGCGAATTGCCGGCGCTGGAAAAGGAGCGTGACGAGCGCGTCGAGGCCGAGGCCGGGCACGAGCCGATGGTCAAGGAAGAGGTCGACGAGGACGACATAGCCTCGGTCGTGGCGCGCTGGACGGGCATCCCGGTCTCGCGGCTGCTCGAGGGCGAGACCGAGAAGCTGATCCACATGGAGGACCGCCTGCACGAGCGCGTGATTGGTCAGCACGAGGCCGTCGAGGCAGTGGCGAACGCGCTTCGTCGCGCCCGCTCGGGTCTGCAGGATCCCAACCGCCCGATCGGCTCCTTCGTGTTCCTCGGCCCGACCGGGGTGGGCAAGACCGAGCTGGCCCGCGCCCTGGCGGAGTTCATGTTCGACGACGAGCACGCGATGGTGCGGCTGGACATGACCGAGTACCAGGAGCGTCACACCGTCGCTCGGCTGATCGGAGCCCCGCCCGGCTACGTCGGCTACGAGGAGGGTGGCCAGCTGACCGAGGCCGTCCGCCGCCGCCCCTATTGCGTGATCCTGCTCGACGAGATCGAGAAGGCGCACCAGGAGGTCTTCGACGTGCTGCTGCAGATCCTCGACGATGGCCGTCTCACCGACGGCCAGGGGCGCACGGTCGACTTCCGCAACACCGTCGTGATCATGACCTCCAACCTGCGCTCAGCCGGGCAGCTGCGCGAGTTCTTCCGGCCCGAGCTGTTGAACCGGATCGACGAGATCATCGAGCTCAGCGAGCTGACACGCGAGGAGATCGCCGAGATCGTCGAGCTCCAGCTCGCCCGTCTGCGCCGGCGCCTCGGCGAGCGAGAGCTTTCGCTCGAGCTGACCGACGCGGCCAAAGAGGTGATCGTCGAGACGGGCTGGGATCCGTCCTTCGGCGCCCGTCCGCTCAAGCGCGCCATTCAGCGCCTGATCGAGAACCCGCTCGCCCAACACCTGCTCGCGGGCGACTTCGCCGCGGGCGACACGGTGCTCGTGGACGCCGAGAACGGGGAGATTGCGTTCACAAAGGCGCCGGTGAAACAGGGCACCTAGCGCGCGGTCCGAAACCCTCGAGCTCTGTCAGTCCACGTCGGGCAGGTACTCGGCCTTGCCCTGGACGGGCGGGGCGCCGACGATCAGCACGACCGCATCGGCGTCGCCGTTGTTGCGGAGCTGGAGGGCGGTCTCGGTGTTGACCACGCAGACCGAGCCCTGTGAAAGCTCGACTCGCTCGGGCGGGTCGCCGAGCAGCATGGTCGCGGTGCCTTCCAGCACGACGAACATCTCCTCCTGCACGTGCTCGAGGTGGCGGGCACCGCGGACTCCGGGCGGCATGCGCCAGACGTTGGCGCGCATGTTGCGGAGCGCCTCCGAGAGCGGAGCCAGGCCGCGGCTCTGCTCGCCGCGCTGGGGCGTGCGAAACTCGAGCTCGTCGTAGCGGAAGATCGTGTAGCTCACGGGCGAGATACTAGTTGCGCGGCGTGGCGATCGAAAGGTCGCAGGGGTACGGGCTCATTTCATCCGCGAAAGTACGCAAAATCGGGACACTCTCATCACCGTTTTGTGGTCTTTTCCAGAAGTTCGCGAAACGCGGCAATGTCCAAGCCGATGAACGCGTCATGGCTGCGGCGCCAGACAAGAACTTCCCGCTCGACGCGGATCACGAAGGTCCTCTCTGGCTCGGCTCGATGGCACGTCGGGGCGCGGCTCCGGAACACGGCGCCGGGTGGAGAGAAGATGAGTTTGATGGGGAGGATGCGCGGCCAAAGTGGCTCGGTTCCGTCGCGCGGCGCGAGGGCACGCGCCCCGACGGCTCGGGTTGGGTTAATCCCGAAGAGACCGAGCGGCCCAAGTGGCTGGGCTCAGTGGCCCGGCGCGGCGTTGCCGCTCGGTCTCTTGTTCTGATCGATATGGAGACCGGGCCGCTCGAGCAGGCTTCGCAGGAGGAGGCGCAGACCGCGCAGGTGGAGGAGAATCCGACCACGCCCGCTCCCGGGCTGAAGGAGATCCTCAAGCCCTCCCAGCCGACCGACGAGCTGGAAGAGCGCCGGCAACCGAAGGTCTCCGGCGAGCTCGGCATGCACCTGCGCGTGGCCTAGTAGGGCCAGTTCAGCGGGCGCTGGCATCCTCGCTTGCTCGAACTCTGAATCGATACGGAATCGGCACGCTCTACGCGCGCTTTTTGGCCGGTCGGGACGGTATAGTCGAACGACCCCGCGGGCGGGTGGCTCGGTGGCGGGCGAAGTGAGAAGTGCCGCGAAACGAAGTACTCCACCGCCTGACCGCGCTCGGCGGCGCGAGGCGTCGGCTCCCGGGCCGCGTCCTCGGTCGCATCCGTAGCTTCGAGCTACGAACGCGACGCTGCGTCCTAGCCTCGCATCCACCGAATCGCACCCAGTCGGCGGGCCTTCATTCCGCTCCGCGCTCGGTGGCGGGCGAAGTGAGAAGTGCCGGTCGAAACCTGGACGGTTGAGGGAGAAACGATCCGGCCAGTCTCCAAGTGAGCCCGAAAATACGGCCTGGTGTTCCAAGCGCCGTCGCTGCGGGTAGCTTTCCAACGTGATCCTTTTCGTCGGAGCGATCGGGCAGGAGCTCGCGGGCGCCCGTGAACAGGCACGCCTGCTCGCCTGTGGCGTGGGCCCGGTCGAAGCCGCGATCGCAACCGCCAAGGAGATCCTCAAGGAGCGGCCGCGCGCAGTGATCAACGTGGGGCTCGCGGGTGCCAGGCGCGGCTCGGGTATCGACGTGCTCGACGTCGTCGTCGGCACCGAGGCCGTTTACTGCGACCTCTTTCCACGCTTCTCGCCCAACAGGCTCACGCCGGATGCGGGGCTGCTCGAGGCCGCCCGTATCGCTCTTCCCGACGCACGCTTCCTGCCGGTCGGGACGACCGCCAGCGTCGGCGGCTCGAGGGAGGTCGAGGTCGAGGCCATGGAGGGCTTCGCGGTGATGCGAGCGGCGCAACTGGCGGCCATCCCGGCGCTCGAACTGCGCGTGATCTCAAACGAAGTCGAGGAGCCGAGCCGCTCCAACTGGCACATTGACGACGGCCTCTTCGTGCTCCAGGGCGTGACCCGGCGCCTGCTAGAAGCCCTGCTCTAGCAGGACTTTCTCCATGCAGATACTGCGCCGCTGGGTCGAATAGGGCCCGAAGTTGGGGATGACCGCGAACCCGCTCGTCTCGTAGAGTCGGATCGCCTCGGGTTGCTCGGGGCCGGTCTCCAGCCGCAGCGTCTCGTAGCCGCGCCCGCGCGCCTTCTCTTCCAGCTCGTTCATCAGGGCGCGGGCAACACCGAGCCGGCGCGCCTGCGGGGCTACGTACATCCGCCTCAGCTCGGCCACCCGCTCGCCCTCGCAGCGGCAGATCCCCGCACAGCCGACCGGTGTACCGTCCAGCCGGGCGATCGCGAAGTAACCATCTGGCTCTTCGAAGAGATCGGGCTCCGGCTCGGCCCCGGCGCCCTCCCAGCCGCCGTAGCGCTCGCGCAGCTCTTCGGCCTGAGCGTCGGTCAGTGGTCGTGACATGGGGCTGCCATAGGGCTCGCGCGCGATCTCGATCTTGGCCACCGCACGATTGAAGCAGAAGCGAAGGGCGGTTAGGCTGCCGCGATGGGGTTGTCCAAGCCGAACATCGCGAAGCTGAGGAAGCAGCGCGATGTACCGCGGCTGATAAAAGCGCTGGATCGGAGGGAGCTCGAGATCCGCATCGCCGCGGCCGAAGCTCTCGGCGAAGTGGGCGACTCGCGGGCGGTTCGTCCTCTTCTTCGGGCGCTCGAGAGCCCGGGATTTGACCCGGGTTTCATGACTCCGGGGTGGTGGGCTGCCAATGCCCTGCGCAGGCTCGCCGAGCCGGCCTTTTTCCGTTTCACTCCCTCCGAGTACCACGAGCTGGAGCGAGATCCCGAGCGCAGCGGCGTGCTGGAGCTGGTGCGAAGCGGCGGTTACGTCGTGCGGGTTCTCGAACCGGAGGAGGCATCGGCGCTCGAACGGGAGCTACGCGAAGCGGGCGTCGAGGTAGTGTTGGCGCGCTGGGCAGGAGTGTCGATTGAACCAACTTCCGCTCCGCTCGACGCGGCCGGTTCCCCTTCCGTCACGGAGCCGGGCGAAGCGTCGACCGGGCACCTGATCGAGGCGCTTGCAAGCCCCGACTTCAACGTTCGCTGGCGAGCGGTCATCGATCTCGGTAACCGCGGCGATCCTCTGGCCGTAGCGCCGCTTGGCGAGATGCTGTTCCGCGAGGAGTCCTTCCTGATGGTCAGGGAGGCGGCTGATGCACTTGGAAAGATCGACGGCGAGGACGCGTTCCGCCAACTCTACCGAGGGCTCCACTATCGGCGGCTGAGCCCCGGCGGAGGGCGGGGGCTGGTGGAGGCGGAGTGGAGAGAGAGCGGCGCCACTATTCGCGACGCCGCCGAGGACGGCCTGGTGCTGTTCGGGCCCGCTGTCGTGGATTTGCTTCTACACAGGCTCGCTGTGGGTGAGAATGGGGGCGAAACGGTGGCCTGGGAAGCCGTGAGCCAGGTGATCGCGCGAATCGGCAGCGAAGCGATCGATCCACTGCTTTCGTTTCCGGTGGGTGACTCCCGGGTTCTACGCGAGACGATCGATGCCGCGTTGGAGGCTCTCGGATACCGGTAGCGGGCGACGAAAGGATCGGTATGAGCGCTACCGTCCGGTCGATGCGCGCGCTCCGCTTCGGCTTCTCGCCCTGTCCGAACGACACCTTCGCCTTTCATGCGCTGGCGCACGGGCTCGTCGAGGCGCCGTTTCGGGTCGAGCCGGTGCTGCTGGATATCGAGGAGCTGAACAGGCGCGCACGAGGCGGTGAGCTGGAGCTGACCAAGCTCAGCTTTGGCGCGCTTGCCGGGGTGGGCGATCGCTACCGGCTGCTCGATAGTGGCGCCGCACTTGGCTTCGGTTGCGGGCCGCTCGTCGTCGCGCGCGAGCCGATCGATCTGCGTACAGCCGCCGCCGGGCCGATCGCCGTGCCCGGGCTGCAGACCACCGCCCTCCTGCTTCTGCGCCGCTTCGCTCCGGCGCTGGGCGAGCTCGTCGAGCTCCGCTACGACCGCATACTCGGCGCCGTCGAGAGCGGGGAGGTAAAAGCCGGCCTGATCATCCACGAGAGCCGCTTCACCTATGCCGAGCACGGCCTGGTGCGCGTCTGCGATCTGGGCCAGCTCTGGGAGGATCAGACCGGACTACCGGTGCCCCTCGCCGGAATCTGCGCCCGCTCCGATCTCGATGCGGATACTTCCGCGGCGGCGACGCAGGCGATTCGCGCCTCGGTCGAGTACGCCTTCAGTCATCCCGGCGCCAGCCACGACTACGTTCGCGCAAACGCCCAGGAGCTGTCGGAAGAGGTGTGTCAAGCGCACATCGAGCTGTACGTGAACGAATCCAGCCTCTCGCTCGGCGAGACGGGAATGCGCGCGATCGAATCCCTCCTTCACGAGGTTGGCGCGAGCCGCTAGCGTGATGCGCGAACGCTTCTCGAAAGGCGAGCGACGGGAGGAGAAGGTCTGATGACGAGCAGCAAGAGCGGTGTGCGCGAACTCTTCCGCAACGCGAGCTCGTTCGTGCTCGGGAGCGCCGTCGGCGCCTCGGCCGCACTGGCCGCCCGCGGTCGCCGCCGGCAACGCAAGATCCTCCCCGGTGGGCTGTCTGCCTTCGACGACGCGCCGTGTCATATAGAGGCGCGCGAGCGAAAACAGCAAGCCGTGTAGCCTTCAACCGATGCCGATCTACGAGTACCGCTGCCCCAAGGGCCACGTCTTCGAAGTTCTCCAGCGCATGGATGCCGCTCAGCCCGAGGTCTGCGAAGTCTGCGGTGCGGGCCCGGTCGAGCGCGTGCTCCATCCCGTTGCGATTCATTTCAAGGGAACGGGCTTCTACGCCACCGACTACGGGCGCGGGTCGCGGCGCCAGGTGAAGGAATCGAGCTCGGACTCCGGCGGCGAGAGTCGTAAGGGTGGGAGCCAGAAAGAGAGCGGCAAGACCTCCGGCGACTCCTAGAGGTCACGGTCTCCGCCGCCGCTAGCGCCGGCGACCCGCGAGGGCCTGCAACAGCAGTAGCACGACGATCGCACCCGCCACCGCGATCAAGAACGGCCGCAGCGAGAAGCTCCAGCCGACTCTCTCGCCGAACAGCACGATGCCGGCGAGTCCGCCCACCACGGCGCCGGCGATACCCACCGCGATCGTGACGAGGCAGCCGCGCGGGTGCTTGCCGGGCGTGGCGAGCTTGGCCACGGCGCCGGCGAGAAGACCGAACAGGATCCAGGCCAGGATGTTCACCGCTGCGGCTCCGTCACGGCAGCATCGTCCCCTTGCTACAACCGGGCGCGTACTGGGAGCTACTGGTGTCGGGCGCGCGTGCGGGCGTTGTTCCCTCGACCATCTGGATCACGGAGTAGTTGTCCTCGCTCGGGGCGATCTCGAGCGCGCCGCCGAAGGACTGCGAGTCGCCTCCGAGGCGGCAGTGGAGCGTGTTCGAGGCGCGCAGCTTGATCCAACCGAGCTGCATCAGCTGAGCCGCGCTGAGGTCGGTCGCCATCGGCTTCAGCAGGTCGTCGCCCAGCGAGGGAAGCTTGAGCATCGTCATCGGGCTGGTGATCTTGGAGAGCACCGCCTGCACGACCTGCTGCTGGCGGGCGCCGCGTGTTACGTCCGTCTCGCTTGGATCGAGCTGGTTCTCGCGGATGCGCGAGTAGACAAGCGCGCGCTGGCCGTTCATGTGCTGCAGGCCCTTGGCGAACCGATAGCCCTGCCAGGTCGCGCAGCGCGCTGCCGTGAACGGGCAGCCGAACCTGTTACTGAGGATGGGCTTCGGCACGTTGATGTCGATGCCGCCGAGCGCGTCGATCAGCTCTCGGAACTGGGCGAAGTCGACGACGATGACGTGATTGATCGGTAGCCCGGTGTAGCCCGCCACCGTCTTGATAGCCAGCGCCGCACCGCCGAACTGGAAGGCGGTATTGATGCGGTCGTAGCCGTGCGTCGGCACATTGATGCGCAGGTCGCGCGGGATGGAGAGGTAGACGAGCCGGTGCCGCGAGGGATCGGTGTGCACGATCATCATCGAGTCGGAATGCTGGATTCCTTGACGCTCCGCTGTGTTGGCGTGGTCGGTGCCGAGCACGAGGATGTTCGACGTCTTCGAGAGCATCAGCCCGTGTGTCGGCGTGAGCGCTAGCTTTGCCGCCTTGCCCAGCCGCGCGTTGGCCTTGTCAGCGCCGGCTGACAGCGACAGATAGCCGGTGATTGCCCAAACCAGGACGAGCACGAGCAGCAGGATGAAGGCGATCAGGATGCGCCGTTTCCAGCCGCCGTGGCGCAGCCCGAAGCGCGGAACGTGGAAGCGGTGCGCGCGGGATTCGGCTCTGCCAGCGGTTGCCGCGCCCCGGCGATTGGAAGCGTCGCTCTTGCGCTTCAGCGGCACGTTGCCTTTCGACCGGCCGCCGCGGTAGACACGGTAGGGCTTGTCGCCGGGTGCCATCGACCGGTTATGGTAGCCGTCTGCCATGAGCGCACCGAAGGTCATAGGCGTCGACGTGGGCGGGACGAAGATCCTGGCCGGCGTCATCGACGAGCACGGAAACGTGCTGGAGCGAGTCCAGGTCGCCAGCCCGGCCGCCTCGACCGAGGCGCTGCTCGCCGGGCTCGATCAGGTCGTCGAGAAGCTGCTCGCGGCCTCAGCCGGCCCGGAGATCGCAGCCATCGGCTACGGCATCCCCTCGAGCATCGACCAGCGCTCGGGGATGGTGCTCGGCACCGTCAACCTGCCGCTGCAAGGCCTCTGTTTCCGTCAGCGCATGCGCGAACGCTTCGGGCTTCCGGTCGGCATCGACAACGACGCCAACGTCGCCGCGATCGCCGAGTGGAAGGCGGGCGCCGGGCGCGGCGCAAACGATCTGGTCATGCTCACTCTCGGCACCGGCGTCGGTGGCGGGCTGATTCTCGGCGGCAAGCCCTACCGCGGCTCGGTCGGAGCGGGCGCCGAGCTCGGCCACATGGTCGTTCTCCAGGATGGGCCTCCCTGCTACGGCAACTGCACCGGGCACGGTCACCTGGAGGCGCTTGCATCCGGTCACGCGGCCACCCTCGCGGCGCGCGAACAACTCGGGCCCAAGGTGGATGCGCGCGAGCTGGTGAGGCGCGGCGAAGCGGGCGACGAGCCGGCGCTGGCGCTCCTGCGCAAGATCGGCGAGAGCCTGGGCGCCGCCTTCGGCAGCCTGGTCAACATCTTCAATCCCGAGCTGATCGTGGTCGGAGGAGGCTTTGCGGCCGCCGGCGAGCTGATACTGGCTCCCGCGCGCGAGCGGATGGAGGCCGAGTCGCTGCCCAACATGGCCGAGCTGACCCGCGTCGTCGTGGCCGAGCTGGGAGCGGATGCTGGCATGATCGGCGCCGGTTTCGTTGCTTTTGAGGCGCTGGAGAACGTCGAAGCGACGCTCTAGGTGACGTGCCCACACACGTTGTGAACGGCTGATAGGACATCCGGGCCTCCTTTGAGGCTGTGGGTCTGCCACGACCTACGCCCAAGGAGGCACCGGATGAATCTGCACGCTAACGCCAAGCT
>JBAWEP010000051.1:0-77658 GCA_049591255.1 Gaiellaceae bacterium | reverse complement strand
CAGCTCTGGTTCCCGCGAGCGCCAACGCCGGGCACTACGCGCGCATCGTCCACGAGATGGCGATCCTGCGCGGGCTGATCACCTGCGGCCAGGAGATCGCGACCCTGGGCTACGACCGCCCCGGCGAGGTGACCGAGCTCGTCGACCGCGCCGAGCAGATCGTCTTCGCCATCTCGCAGGACCGCGTCTCGAGCGAGTTCAGCCACATCGAGCAGCTGCTCAAGGAGAGCTTCGAGCGAATCACGGCGCTCTACGAGGCGGGCGTCGAGATCACCGGCGTCGCCTCGGGCTTCCGCGACATCGACCGCATCACCTCCGGCTTCCAGCCCGGGAACCTGGTCATCATCGCCGCCCGCCCGTCGATGGGGAAGTCGGCGCTGGCGCTGTGCATGGCCGCCAACATGGGCGTGCGCCTGAACATCCCGGTGGCGTTGTTCACGCTCGAGATGTCCAAGGCCGAGGTGACGCAGCGCCTGATGTGCAGCGAGGCCAAGGTCGAGTCGCAGAAGCTGCGCTCGGGCAAGCTCTCGCCGGAAGACTGGCCGCGCCTGACGGCGGCGTGCGACAAACTGGCGCGCGCTCCGATCTACGTCGACGACACGGGCTCGATCACGATGATGGAGATCCGCTCCAAGGCGCGGCGCCTGAAGGCGCGGGTGCCCAATCTCGGTCTCATCATCGTCGATTACCTGCAGCTGATGACCTCCGGCTCCTCGGTCGAGAACCGCGTTCAGGAGGTCTCGCAGATCTCGCGCAACCTGAAGGTGCTGGCGCGCGACCTCGAGGTGCCGATCGTCGCCCTCTCGCAGCTGTCGCGCGCGGTCGAGCAACGCAGCGACAAGCGTCCGATCCTCTCCGACCTGCGCGAGTCCGGCGCGATCGAGCAGGACGCCGACATCGTCGGCTTCATCTACCGCGACGAGTACTACAACGACGAGTCCGATCAGCAGGGACTGGCCGAGGTGATCGTGGCCAAGCACCGCAACGGCCCCACCGACACGATCAAGCTCTCTTTCCTCAAGCGCTACGCCAAGTTCGCAGATCTGGCGGCGGGGTAAACCGTGCGCTGGGGCGACGATCGAGTTTCGCGCCTACGGAAGGGAGGGTAAGCACGTCCGACCGCGAACGGACAATGAACTACTCCGCGGCTCGAGACGGGAGGGGGAGATGACGACGGATATGAAGCAGACGGTCTGGCTTGGCCCTGGCGTCGTACGCTTCACCGTGCTCTGCGAGGCCTGTCTGGCCGAGTGCTCACCCAAGGAAGGCCGCTACGCAACAGTGCTCGAGGGCGAGCTTCCGCTCTCACGCGTGCGTGAAGTAGCCAGCTGCCCGCACGGCCACGAGTTCGAGCTGGTGCGCACCAGCGCCGGCCGCAGGGCCGCGTAGCTCCCGCCGGATCGACCGCGCCGCCCGGCCGACGCTTCAGGCAAACTCTCGCTCGTGCCTGCCACCGTTGTCGTAGGCGCTCAGTGGGGAGACGAGGGCAAGGGCAAGATCGTCGACCTGCTGGCGCAAAAGTCAGATCTGGTCTGCCGCTATCAGGGTGGCCCCAACGCGGGTCACACGATCATGGTCGGCGGCGAGACCTTCAAGATTCGCCAGATTCCAACCGGGGTCATCTCCGGCAAGATCTCGGTGATCGGCAACGGCTGCGTCGTCGATCCGGAGGTGCTGATCGGCGAGCTCGACGAGATCGAGGCGCGCGGCTACCCAACCGAGATGGTCTGCCTCTCGGGCAACGCGCACCTGATCATGCCCTGGCACCTGGCCATCGACCAGGCCAGCGAGCGGCGGCTGGGCAAGCTGCAGATCGGAACGACCAAGCGCGGCATCGGGCCGGCCTACGCCGACAAGGCGCTCAGGATCGGCATCCGGGTGCAGGACGTGTTGGAGCCGAAGATCCTGCGCCAGAAGATCGAGGTTGCGCTGCTGGAGAAGAACCACTGGCTGGAGCGCGTCTACGAGGCGCCGACGTTCGACCTGGACGAGGTCGCCGAGCTCTACGAGGTGTACGCCAAGCGTCTTCGCCCCTACATCAAGGACACCTCGCTGATCGTCGACCGGGCGCTCAAAGAAGGCAAGCGCGTGCTCTTCGAGGGCGCGCAGGGAACTCTGCTCGACCTCGACCACGGCACCTATCCCTTCGTCACCTCCTCGAATCCCGTCGCCTCCGGTGCGGCCACCGGTGTCGGCATCGGACCCAACCGCATCGACCAGGTGCTCGGCGTCGCCAAGGCCTACCTCACCCGCGTGGGAGAGGGCCCGTTCCCGAGCGAGATCGAGGGGCCCGGGCAGCAGCAGGTGCGGGTCGCGGGCGGCGAGTACGGAACGGTCACCGGCCGCGAGCGCCGCTGCGGCTGGCTCGACCTGGTCGCGCTTCGCTACGCCGCGCGCCTGAGCGGGTTCACGGCGCTCGCGCTGACCAAGCTCGATGTGCTCTCGATGTTCGAGGAGATTCCCGTCTGCGTCGCCTACCGTTTACCGGACGGCGAGATCACGCGAGAGTTCCCGTGCCACCAGAGCGACTTCTACCACGCCGAGCCGGTGCTGGAGACGCTGCCCGGCTGGGCCGAGCCGCTCGACGAGATCGCGTCGGCGGCAGAGCTGCCCGAGGCCGCACGCGACTACATCAGTTTCGTCGAGCGGGAGCTCGAGGTTCCGGTTGCCCTGATCGGCACCGGCCAGGAGCGCGACAGCGTGCTCTATGGTCCGGCTTCTAGCGCGCTTCTCTAGCGTCTCACGCTTTACGCCTCGATCGACGCATCGCGTCACAGAGGCGCTGATTCGGGGTTCGGGCGCCTTTGCCCACCCACCTCCCCCACCCTCCCCGGTGCTTTCTCGGGGCTCCCACGGGGCGTGGAACGGTAACGGAAAATCTCACTCTGGAGTCGCGTGAAAACGTGCCGATTTCGTGCCGAATCGACACCAGAAAACAGCGGCGACACGGAGCCACGACCGCCGGCCTGCCGCCTAGAAGACGTAAGACCCGACCACCACGGCGATGACCACCGGAATCGTGGCCGCCACCACCATCAGCCGCATCAAAGCCGGGCGCATGTCATAGATGCGGGCGATCGTGAGCAGGTGGAAGGCCGGCGGCATGGCGGCGAGCAGGTAATAGGTCGAGGGGATGTGGGCGCCGATGGCTGCCCCGACGCCGAGTAGGACGAGCGGGCCGACGCCGATCTTGATCACCATCGCGCCGGTCGCGCGGGCCACCTCGAGCAGATCGTGCTCGATCGCCACGAGTGGCAGAGAGACGCCGAGCATGAGAAATCCGAGCGGGCCGATCAGCGCCGCGGCGACGTCCTCGACCCGTCCGATGTGGGGTATGTGGACGCCGGCCAGCCGCAGCACGAGCGCCAGCGCCAGCGCCCAGAGCGGCGGGTTGAGCAGGACGGCGGCCAGGCGCGAGCGCCCTGCCGAGTCGATCTGCCGCTTGCCGAACAGGCGCCCGATCACCACCGACACCGAGGACATCGGCACGCCGAACGAGAGCTGGTCGTAGACGACGGCCTGCGTGAGACCGGTGTGGCCGAAGGCGAGCTGAGCGAGCGGGTAGCCGATGAAGCCGGTGTTGCCGACCGCGCCGCCGAGCGTCAGCGCTCCCTGCTCGTCTCGCTCCTTGCTGACCAGACGGCCGTAGAGATGACTCAACCCGACCATCGTCCAGGTGCTCGCGATCACGGCCGCGATCGAGAGCCCGAGCCTGCTCGTGAGCGAGATGGTGAGGAAGGTCGCGAAGACGAGCACCGGAATCACGAGCCAGAAGCTGGAGATCCAGATCAGGTCGCGCAGACGTTCCTGCGAGCGCAGACGTTGCAGCAGCAACCCGACCAGGAGAGCGACGAGAAGAGAGACGAGCTTGAGCATCCGCCCCAGGCTATCCGCCACGGCGACCGCAGGAACGCTTAGATTTCCCTAGGCATGAAAGTACTCATCGTTGGATCGGGGGGGCGCGAGCACGCCCTGGCGTGGAAGCTGGCCCAGAGCCCGAAGCTGAGCGAGTTGCACGCCGCACCGGGTAATCCGGGCATCGCCGCGCTCGGCAACTGTCATCCAGTGCGCGCCGACGACGGCGAAGGACTGCTCACGCTGGCGCACTCCCTGGCGATCGACCTGCTAGTGGTCGGGCCGGAGGGGCCGCTGGTGGGCGGGGTGGCCGACAAGCTTCGTCACGCCGGCATCGCCGTCTTCGGGCCCGGGCGCGAGGCTGCCATGCTCGAGGGCTCGAAGACGTTCGCCAAGGAGCTGATGATCGCCGCGGGAGTGCCGACCGCGAAGGAGCTTTCCGAGCCCAGCTGGCCCTGCGTGGTCAAGGCCGACGGGCTCGCGGCCGGAAAGGGCGTCTTCGTCTGCCCCGATGCCGTGTCGCTGGCGCGGGCACTGAAGGAGGTCGCTGCGTTCCCCGGTAAGCCCGTCTTCGAGGAGCTCCTGCTGGGCGAGGAGCTGTCGCTGCTGGCGCTGGCCGCCGGCGAGGAGACGCTGGCGCTGGCGCCCGCACAGGATTTCAAGCGCGCCTACGACGGCGACCAGGGGCCGAACACCGGCGGCATGGGCTCCTACTCCCCGGTTCCGGGCATCGGTCCGAGCGAGGTCGAGGCCATCCTCGAGCAGGTGCACCGCCCGGTGCTGGCCGAGCTGGCCGATCGCGGGCACCCCTTCATCGGCGTTCTCTACGCCGGCCTGATGCGCACCGACGAGGGGATCAAGGTTCTCGAGTTCAACGTCCGTTTCGGCGATCCCGAGATTCAGGCCATCCTGCCGCGCCTCGAAGGCGACCTGCTGGAAGCGCTCGGCACGGTCGCGAGCGGCACGCTCGAGGACGTCGTGCTGGGAGTTTCGAAGGAGGCCTGCGTGACGGTCGTGCTCGCCGGCGGCGACTATCCGGCCAGCTCCGACAAGGGCTCGCCGATAACCGGCATCGCCGAGGCCGAGGCGACCGGCGCGGTCGTGTTCCACGCCGGCACCGCGATGCGCGACGAGGCGTTGGTAACGAGCGGCGGCCGCGTCCTGAACGTGAGCGCGCTCGGCCCGACGATCGCGACGGCGCGCGAACGAGCCTACGCAGGCTGCGAGAAGATCAGCTGGGAGGGCATGCGCTACCGCACCGACATCGCTCTCGCGGCGGCCGAGCGGGAGGCGGGCGCGGGTGACTGAGCAGGTGCTGGTGGGAGTGCTGATCGGCTCGGAGTCCGACCGCGAGCGGATGCAAGCCTGCCTGGACGAGTTGGCCGGCCGCGACATCGCCTACGAGCTAGAGGTGCGCTCGGCGCACCGTTCTCCCGACGCCGTGGCCGAGTACGCGCGCGGCGCTGCCGGCCGCGGTCTGAAGGTGTTGATCTGCGGCGCCGGGATGGCCGCGGCGCTGCCCGGGATGGTCGCCGCTTACACCGAGCTGCCGGTCATCGGCGTTCCTCTTCGCTCCGAGAAGAGCGCGCTGGACGGCATGGACGCCATGCTCGCGATCGCGCAGATGCCGCCGGGGGTTCCGGTCGCCGCGGTCTCGATCGACGGGGCCAAGAACGCCGCCATCCTGGCGGCACGCATCCTCGCCCTCCTGCAGGGCTGATGTCCCGGGCGAACGTCGATCGGCTCTGGGTTGGAGGCCAAATCCTTCTCTTGACCTTGCTGATCGTTGCCGCGCTGTTCGGCCCACCCTGGCCGGCGCGGCACGCTCTGCACATCGTCGGAATCGCGCTCATAGGCATGGGCGCAGCGGTGATGCTTTGGGGTGGGCGCGTTCTGGGCCCGGCGCTCACTCCCTTCCCAAGCCCGCGCGGCGCCCACCTCGAGCGCGGGCCCTACCGGTTGGTTCGTCATCCCATATACGGCGGCGTCATCGTGGTCGTGACCGGCGCCGCGCTCGCCACGAGACCGCTGGCGCTCGCCCCGGCGCTGGCGAGCATCCCCTTTCTACTGCTCAAGGCTCGCTACGAAGAGGGTCTGCTTGCGGAGGCCGACCCGAGTTACGGCGACTATCTGAGCCGGGTGCGCAGGCGCTTCTTCCCCGGGTTGCTCTAGCGCGGCCTCTACGGGTGCCGGCGCACCCAACAGAGGCGAGACGGTCCATCGACCGGAGGCGGATCGAGCGTCAGCAGCTCGGGCACGGTGACCGGAATCAGTCCGCGCTTCTCGAGCCCGGGCAGGATCAGCCGGTGCAGGGCGCGGATGGTCTGGCCGCGATTGTCGTGCAGCAGCACTATCGAGCCGGGCTGGATGTTGCGCAGCACCTCGCGGCCGATCTGGCGCCAGTTCTTCCCCTGCGAGTCGCCGCTGTCGATGCTCCAGAGCACTTCGACCATCCCGAGCCGGCGCGTGACCTTGTCGACGCGGGCGTTCCTGGCGCCGTAAGGCGGGCGAAACAATCGAGCCTGCGCTCCCGTCGCCTTGGCGATCGCATTCCTCGTCCAGACGATCTGGTTGCGAATCTTCGCCTGACTGCGCTGGTCGAGCGACTTGTGCTCCCAGGCGTGAACGCCGAGCGCCGCGTAGTCGCCCAGCTCCGTGCGGACCGAGCTCCCCCCAGAGAGGACGTTGCTTCCGATCAGGAAGAAGGTGGCCCGGACCTGCTTCTGGCGCAGAATCTTCAGCGCCAGCGGCGTATACGTGCCCGGCCCGTCGTCGAACGTGAGAGCGACGTAGCGACCGCTCGAGCCGCCGCAGTAAACGGGCTTGCCGCGAGCGGCAAAGCGATCGAGCGCGGCCGTCTCCCCGAGATGCGTGGCCTTGTTGATCGCTCCGGCCAGAGCGGTCAACCAGGGCTTCGCGGGAACGGGCTTCGCCACGACCATTTTCTTCGGAGTGTTCGTCGCGACGCTGCGAATCGGCGCCGGCGATGGCGAATCGTCGCCTGTGAAGAGAAACAGAGCGAGAGCGAGCACGGAGGCCACGAGCAGCGCGGTCGCGAGCGCCGCAATCTGCCGCTGCCGCCTCAGGCGCCGGCGCCGGAGCTCTCGCTCACTGGCTCGTTGCTTGTCGGTCACGCTCGGAATCGTGCTCCATTCTGCGCCTTCGCAGAGCGCTCGCGCTCCGAACGGCTGCCCGGGAGCCTCCGGCCAGCGCTCCATCTAAACTATCGACAGTGATCGCTCGCTACTCCCGCCCCGCCATGGCCGCTCTCTGGTCGGACGAGGGCAAGCTCTCGAGCTGGCTGGAGGTGGAGCTGGCGGCGCTGCAAGCCTGGGCCGAGCTTGACGCGATCCCGCGCGACCAGGCAGAACGGATCGTCGCGACGGCAAAGACGCCCGATCCCGCCCGCGTGCGCGAGATCGAGGCCACGCTGCATCACGACACGGCCGCCTTCGTCGACGCGGTCTGCGAGCAGCTCGGCGAGGAGGGACGCTGGTTCCACTACGGGCTCACCTCCTCGGACGTCGTCGACACGGCACTCTCGCTGCAGATCGCTCGCGCCGGCGCGCTGATCCTGGAAGGACTGGAGCGAGCGCTCGCGGCGGTCGTCGCCCGCGCGCGCGAGCATCGCCTGACCGTCTGCATCGGCCGCACGCACGGCGTCCACGCCGAGCCGACCAGCTTCGGCCTCAAGCTGGCCGTCTGGGCCTTCGAGCTGGAGCGCGATCGCGATCGCCTGAAGCAGGCGCTGGAGCAGATCCGCGTCGGCAAGCTCTCCGGCGTGGTCGGCACCTACGCCGCGACCGATCCCCGCCTGGAGGAGATCGCCTGCAAGCGCCTCGGGCTCGAGCCGGCGCCGGCCTCGACCCAGATCATCCAGCGTGACCGCCACGCCGAGCTTCTGAACACGCTCGCGCTCTGCGCCTCCTCGCTCGACAAGTTCGCGCTCGAGATCCGCCACCTCGCCCGCACCGAGGTGCGCGAGGTGCAGGAGCCGTTCGGGAAGGGACAGAAGGGCTCCTCGGCGATGCCGCACAAGCGAAACCCTGTCGTGGCCGAGCGCATCTGCGGGCTGGCCCGCGTCGTCCGCGCCGCGGCGGTCGTCGGGCTCGAGAACGTCGCCCTCTGGCACGAGCGCGACATCTCCCACTCCTCGGCCGAGCGCGTGGTCATCCCCGATGCCTTCTTCGCGCTCGACTACATGCTCGAGCGCTTCACCTGGCTGATCGACGGGATGGTCGTCTTCCCCGAGCGGATGCGGCGCAACCTGGAAGCCTCCTTCGGCCTCTACTTCAGCCAGCGCCTGCTCTTGGCGCTCGTCGCCTGCGGGCTGCCGCGCGACGAGGCCTACCGCATCGTCCAGCGCGACGCGATGCAGGCCTGGGACAGCGAGAGAGGCTTCCGCGAACTCGCCTCGGCCGACCATGAGGTGACGGCTAACCTGGACGAGGCGGCGCTCGAGGCGGTCTTCGACAACAACGCCTATCTGGCGCACGTGGACACCGTCTTCGCGCGGCTGGACAGCACCCTCGGCAAGGAGAAGAAGTGACGGAAGGGCAGGCGCAGCACCTCGCCTCGGGCAAGGTGCGTGAGATCTTCGCGCTCGATGCGGATCGAGTGCTCCTGGTCGCCTCCGACCGCATCTCGGTCTTCGACGTCGTACTGCCCACCGACATTCCCGACAAGGGCCGCGTGCTCGCCGGAATCTCCGGCTTCTGGTTCGGGCGCACGCGCGAGATCGTTCCCAACCACCTGCTCGGCCTGCGCGCGGACGGGCGCTCGAGCGAATGCCGCAGGCTCGAGATGCTGCCGCTGGAGTGCGTCGTGCGCGGCTACCTGGCCGGATCGGGCTGGAAGGACTACCAGCGCTCCGGCGAGATCGCGGGGCACGCCCTCCCGCCCGGCCTGGTCGAGTCGGAGCGGCTGCCCGCTCCGATCTTCACGCCCTCCACCAAGGCGCTCGTTGGCCACGACGAGACGGTCGATCGCGCCCGCGGCGCGGCGCTGGTGGGCGAGGAGCGCTACGCCCAGCTGGAAGAGGTCTCGCTCGCGCTCTACGACTTCGCCGCCGCCTACGCGGCCGAGCGGGGGATCCTGCTCGCCGACAGCAAGTTCGAGCTCGGGCTCGACGCGGACGGCGCACTCGTCCTGGCCGACGAGCTGTTCACGCCCGACTCCTCGCGCTTCTGGCCCGAGGACGGCTATCGCCCTGGCGGTCCGCAGCCCTCGTTCGACAAGCAGCCGGTGCGAGACTGGACAGAGGCGACCGGCTGGGACAAGACCTACCCAGGCCCAGAGCTGCCCGACGCGGTCGTTTCCTCCACCCGTGCGCGCTACGTCCAGGCCTTCGAGCGACTGACCGAGATTCCATTCGACGACTATCTGAAAGATCCGGAGGTGGTACTGAGGTGAAGGCGACGGTGTTCGTGCGGCCCAAGGCCGGCATCAAGGATCCGCAGGGCGAGGCGGTAAGAGGCTCGCTCGCCAAGTCCGGCCTCGACATCGTCAGCGTTCGCATCGGACGCGTGGTCGACGTCGAGCTGGAGACCTCCGATCGAGCGCAGGCGCTCGCCGAGCTCGAGCAGATGTCGCACGACCTGCTCGCCAATCCGCTGATCGAGAGCTACGAGATCGAGCTGGAGGAAGCGTGAGCACGGGGCGCCCCAAGATCGCAGTCGTCACCTTTCTCGGCTCACTGGACGACCATGACGCGGCCTGGGCGCTGGCGGCGGTGGACGCTGAGGCGCAACTCGTCTGGCACGCCGAGACCGAGCTGCCCAAGGACACCGCGGCCGTCGTCCTTCCCGGCGGTTTCTCCTACGGCGACTACCTGCGCGGCGGCGCGATCGCCCGCTTCGCCCCGATCATGGACGCGGTGACCGAGTTCGCCGCCGCGGGCGGGCTGGTGCTCGGAATCTGCAACGGCTTCCAGATCCTCTGCGAGGCCGGCCTGCTTCCGGGCGTGCTGATCCGGAACGCCTCTCTCTCCTTCGTCTGCCGCGACACCGTGCTGCGCGTGGAGCGAACCGACACCGCCTTCACCTCGCGCTGCGAGCAGGGTCAGCGGCTGACTGTCCCGATCAAGCACGGCTACGGAAACTTCACCGGCTCGGACGAGCTGCTGGCCGAGCTGGAGGAGAAGAACCAGATCGTGCTTCGCTACCACGGCGACAATCCGAACGGCTCGGCCTTCAACATCGCCGGCGTCGTCAACGAGCGCGGCAACGTGATGGGGATGATGCCTCACCCCGAGCATGCCGTCGATCGCCTGCTCGGCTCGGCCGACGGCGCCCTGATTCTCGCGTCGCTCGCGGATGCGGCGCGCGAGCGGAACGCCGCGCTGGTCTAGCAGGCCCGCGCACTCCGTTATCGCCGCGCGAATCAGGCCTCGACGGGGAGCGCCCGCGCCGTCCCGAGGATGTACGGCGCCGACGGAAGCGTGAGCAAGGAGGAGGAGTGAAAGCCGTGCTCGAGCGCGACTATCTCGAAGCCTGCCTCGCGAATCGCCTGCTCGCTGTCGAGTGCGGTGCGACAGCCTCCCACGAGCCGCGGCCAGTAGAGCGCGTCGACCGTTCCTTGCAGGGCGCGAAAAAGCCGCTGCCGCGAACGGACGTGCTCGTAGAAGCGAAGCTCCCCGGCGCCGGCGAGCACCCGGTGGAGCTCCCGCAACACCGCCGCCCGATCGGGAACGCTGCAAAGCATCCAGCACGAGACCGCGGCGTCGAAGCTTCGATCGACCACTGGAAGCTTCTCCGCAGAGCCTGCCACGACCTCGACTCGAACCGTGCACTCGGCCGCGCGCCTGGCCGCCTCGCCGAGTGCCACCGGGTCGGGCTCGACCCCGACGACGAGCTCGACCTCCGGCGGGTAGAGGTCGAAGTTGCGTCCGTCGCCGCAACCCACCTCGATCACGCGCCCCGAGAGACCGCCGAGTAGCCGCCGGCGATGCTCGCGGGCAACCTGATCGGGCCGCCGCCGCTCACGACGCTCGAGGTAGCGCGCCAGCCGGGACTGGTCGCTTCCGTAGAGACTGGGCTCGCTACCGCTCACGTCGCAGAGAGCTAGCGCCGGGAGGTGCCGATCAACTCGATCCGGTACCCGTCGGGGTAGTTGTTATATTTGAACAGAACGATTCCTTTCCTCGATACAGATGACGATTGACGCATACATACGAGTTTCGCGCATTGGTGGACGGCGCGGTGAGTCCTTCATCTCCAAGAGAGATCAACGCTCTCGGATTGAGGCCGAATTGAAGCGTCTGAAACTCGATGTCGGCGAGTGGCTAGAGGATCTCGACTACTCAGGCGCGAACGTCCAGCGGCCAGGCTTCCAGCGCGGTCTCGAACGGATCAGGAGCCACGTGTCTGATGGCATGATCGTGGTGAAGCTCGATCGCTTCGCCCGCTCGGTCGTCGATGCTGTCCTGACCACTAACGACATCAAGGAAGCCGCCGGCCGATTCATCTCGGTCGAAGAAGCGATCGACCTCGGTACGCCGGCGGGCGAGTTGCAATTCCATATCATCGCAGCCTTCGCGCAGTTCGAGCTTTCGCGGATCAGAGAGTCCTGGCGTAGCGCCGTCACCTACGCTGTTGGCCGCGGAGTCCACGTCGCCGCGTATGCACCGCTCGGCTACGACCGTGGCGCCGACGGCCGTCTATCGCCGAACGACGACGCTCCCACCGTCGTCGAACTCTTCGAGCGCCGCGCGCGTGGTGAAAGCTGGGGGAAACTTGCCGCCTGGCTCGATACGACCGGCTGTCGCCCTGTTCCTCGAATGATGGCGGTCGAAGGCGCAGACGGCGAAGAGGAGTTGGTCGAGCGGCCGTGGACGAACTGGACACGCCAGTCAGCCCAGGGGATCATCCGGAATCGCGTTTATCTCGGCGAGGTGCGTGCATTCGGAGGCGACCCGGAGAAGGCGGCGGCGAAGGGGAAGGTGGCGTTCGAAGAGATTGTCAATCCGAATGCTCACCCCGCACTCGTCGCAGAGGAGCTCTGGAAGCGCGCGAACAAGACAGAGACCCGAGCAGCGCCACGTGATGGCTCGATCGCCGGCCAAGCACTTCTCCCCTCTCTCGTCAGGTGCGGTGCTTGCGGCCACACGATGGTGATCACCGGCCGCACGTACAGATCGGGTCCCCGCAAGGGTACTCGCGTCCACATCTACTACTGCCGCGGCCGATACTCAACGGGGTTGTGTCCAGAGTCTCCGGCCATTGACGGACCCCGCCTTGATGAGTATGTGGACGAGTGCTTCTTCACACGAGCTCGTGAGAAGATGCCGACGGCTCGTGCTCTTGCGGATGACATATCACTCGAATTGCTCGAGGCAGCCGTGATGGAGGCGGAGGAAGAACTCGCCGCCTTCTTCGCTGAGTCGGCACCGCGTACCGAAGCGGCCAAACGAATCCGTAAGGAGCGTCTCAGCGACTTGGAGGCCGAGCTAGAGGGGGCGATGGAGCGGCTGGAATCCGAACGCGGTAAATTCGAGACTCGCGAAACTCTTGTGGCTGGTCTAACCTCAGGCAGCCTCGTCGAGGCCTGGCCGACTCTTCCGGTTCACGCCAAGCGTCGTCTTCTCGCCGCCGCAATCGATCACATCGAGATTGCGCCGAGCAATGGTCTTCGAGGCCATCGCGCGCCTCCCGTGAGCGCGCGAGCGACCATCTGCTGGAGCTGAAACCCACTTGAACTCCGGGTGCAATTCAGAAAGCACAAGGAGCCACTCTCGCTCGACAGCAGCCATCGCGCTCGCAGTAATCGGGTTGACCACGGAACGCTGCCCAGGCCCGTCACACTGGCGGGAGCTGCTCATCTAGGCTCACCTACGACGATCTCGATAGCGAAGCGCCCGCCCGGTCTACATCCTCTCGATGTCTTCGCTGCAGTCATTGAGCACCGAAGGTAGGACACGCACAGCCGGGAATCCCCGTTTTGTGCATGAGAACGCAGGCCCAAGAGTGAAGCGCGACCTGGCCTGTCCGAAACGCTTCGCCTTCAGCATCACCGACCTTCCGAGTTCCCCAAGGTTCGGGCTGCGGCTAACCTCACGGCGAACGGAAGAGGAGAAGAAGAGTGGAACTCGTTCACACCTGTTACCGCATAGGCAATCCGGAGAGGTCGATCGCCTTCTACGAAGCGCTGGGCCTGGAGAAGCGGCGCGAGCTGCCGATCCGCGACGAAGCCGTCAACTACTTCCTGGGTGTGCCGGGCCGCGACAACCCCGAGCTCGAGCTGACCTACAACTTCGGCGTTGAAAGCTACGACATCGGTACCGGCTACGGCCATATCGCTCTGCACGTAGACGACCTTGAAGCCGTTCTCGAGCGGCTAAAGAAAGAGCACGGCATCGAACCCGAGCGCCCGCCCTACCGAGTGCGAGAGGGAGGTTCACTGCTCGCGTTCGTGCGTGATCCTGACTCGTATCGCGTGGAGCTCATAGAGGCGCCTCGAGCCAAGACGCAGGCGAGATAGCAGGTCGCCCGGAACTCCTGGGTGCCCGCCGACGTCCGGAAGGGAGGGCAGAACTCGCACCGAATATTGGCCCGTGGCGCGTGGAGATCGAGCGAAGCGGAGACTGAGCGAAGAGCTCCCCGAGCTTCTAGCCGCGAACGGTCTCATCGAACGCCAGCCCCGCTCTCTTAGGGCCCTTGCCAAGTCCATTGGGGTCAACCAGTCCTACCTCTCGCGTGTGCTCGGCGCGGAGGGAGCACGCCCAGTCTCTAAGGACGTGGCGGGGAAGATTGCATCGGCATTCGACCTTCCCCGAGACTACTTCGCCGAGTACCGAGCAGCGGTGGTGACCGAAGCGGCACGAGACCAGCCTTGGCTTCTTGATCCTATCTACGATCAACTCCCCTAACGCTTCCCGACTCGCCTATCCGTGTGGGTAGTGACCTTGACGAAGAGATGAGAACCGCGCGCGCCGCCGCGACCTTGTCCTACCCAATGTCTCGGCGACTTCCAAGGAGATCAATGCGAGGCGCTCGTGTGAACGGGTCTGAATCCGCCGCGGCGAGAGGGCGAGGGAGTTGGACGAGGCCCAACAGTCACCATTGAGCTCGTCCATCATCGTCCGGTTCCGATCGAGCGCAACCGGCGTGATCAGGCGCTCTTGCTTGGGCGGGATGACCTCCTGCGGCTCGTCGCCGGACACGAGTTCCATCCGGAGGTGTTCAGCGAAGAGGAGGCTGTCAGCGTCTGGCTGCCTGAGTTCGCACTCTACGGGCGCGGCGGTTCGTTTCTCGAGGTGCAGGAAGACCTGCTCGACGAGGTGCGGCCCGGCTTCTAGGCCCCGCTTGTCGGTCTTTGCAGCGGTCGAGCGCGGTTGTCGCTTCGCGCTTCGCGCTCCGGCATCTCACTCATCTAGCTTTAGGCGTGTGAAGGTGCCCTGGCCCCACGCACGCTGCGTCCTCTGTCTCCGTGAGCCCGACGTGGACGATAAGCAAACCGCGCTTACGGAAGCTCACATTATCCCCGCATCAGCCGGCGGCACGCTCTCGGCGGAGTTTCTCTGCCAGAGCTGTAATGGCCGTCTCGGACACTCGATTGAGGACGGCCTTCTTTCTGATCCGAGCGTTCGCCTCGCCATCGAGCAGATTGCTCCCCAGCTCCCCAAGAAGCAACTCGACAACATGCGCCGTCGGCAGCGCTGGTTTACGAATATCGAAGGAAAACAGGTCCTCGCTGCTATGGATTCCAAGGGCGAGTTGGCGCCACTTGAGTCACTCGGCCTCCTGAAGAACGAAAATGCACGAGCAATGTTGGAGAGCGAGTGGCGCGAAGCGGGGATGTCCGAGGAGATAATCCTGACGCATCTTGAGGCGCTCGACGAGGCGCAGCCTGGCGACACACTTGAACTGCCGGGTTTCACCGTTCGTCCATATCTCGACTTCGAGCCCTACGACTTCGAGCTTCCGTTTGATGAGCCGTTCGTCTCGGCCCTCTTCCCGCTCGACATTGCTTACTTCTACGTCGCGCTCTTTGGCGAAGAGAAGGTTTATGACACTCCCCGACTTCAACCGATTCGTGATGCCCTGCTGAACAACGATGCCGACAAAGCGCCAGATCACTGGCACATTGACTCCTATCGAGACGGACGCGGCCCCGCTCCGGAGCACCGGCTCGCTATTAGGGACACGGGGCCGCCGCTCATCGTTCACGTCCAGCTCTTTCAATCGCTGGTCTGGCGGATCAGCTTCAACGGCGTCGCGTTCACGAAGATGCCGCCGCGCTACGGCATCAACATCGCCACTGGCGAGGAGTTCACGTGGTGAGGAAGCTAGCCGGTGCATGCGCCGCCGCCGGCGTACCGTCCTTTTCGCCTCACGACCTGCGACACCGACGCGTCTCGCTGCTCCACCTGGCCGGGATGCCGTGGGCTCGGATCGGCGAGCTTGTCGGGCACGACGACCTCATGACGACAGCCAGGACATACACGCACGTCTCCGCCGACGAGCGCGAGCTTGACTAGGCGGCTCTACTCGGCGTCTCGATGAGTTCTAGATCCGTGTAGTGGGAGCCGGAGTTCCGGAGTAAGAATCGAGTAGGAGGTGATGAGATCCCTCCGGCCTGAGCGACAACAACCACATCGTATTCCTTGTGTGGTAGCTCCCAGCCGGGTTTCCTGAGATCGCCGAGCCGCTCATAGCTCTCTGAGGCGAAGCAATAAGCGCGCGAGTCTCCCTCCGCCTTGATCGCGATCGCCATCGTCTGCCCCTCCTCGCCCGGTGAGACGTCTATGACTCGGGTCTGCGGAAGCTTCATAGGGTCATATACGACCGCTATATCTCCTTGCCCGTGGGTGAGAATCGTCATCGGCTCGGGATTCCCACTCCACCGTCCCTGGAAAGTCAAACCCGTCCCGTCGCTACGACTCGTCATGGTGATGCTTACGGTGCATCCCGTCGCGACGTTGCAAAGCAGCCAGCGACCGCGTAGTCCGCTCAGTGGGCGATTGACCACTCGAACGTGGACGATCCGACGCGGTAGCGTCGAGTCGAAATTCAGGTCTTCAGACCGCTTAATTGTGAGTACCGGCCTACGGGAGTATTCGACGAACACCGGGACGACCACCGCGAAGGCGATAGCAACGATCGAGAGCACCAAGTAGACGACGTTCACAACGGCGCGGAGCGTACAGACATGCCCGGACGTGTCCGCCGCGTGCGTGCACCGGTGCGTGCCTCAGCGAGAGAACACTTCAATTTTGCAGGGGCGTTCGAATCCCGTATGCGCCTTTCGACCCTCAGTGATAGAGCCGATTTGGCTCAACCGTGCGGGTCAGGTGTGCCGGGCATGCCGGGAATGCTCGATTAGTGCCTACCTCGGTGCCTACCTCGATACCTCGTTCTCGGAGCTCGGAAGCGGCCCTTGTCTTATGGAAGTAGTAGCCTGCGCTGAGTCTCGAGCGCGTGGTCGAGCGGTTCCCACTTGCTTGAGGGTTAAGTTATGGCTAAAGTCGGTATACCTGATGACGATGATTACCTCTACAGAGGCAATACCATCGTGATACGGGCGATGCACCGCCGAAACGGTGCTATGCCGGCCAAGGAGTGGTTGAACGGACTCGAAGCTCGGTTCAAAGCCAGGTTCCTTGCGGCGGCTCGAGCGATCGAGACATCCGAACGCATTGGCCGACCAGCGGGCCGAATCACAAAACTCAAAATGAGCAAGCAGGGTTTGAGCGAGATACACATCACAAATCGCGGATCCAGCGCACCTCACCTCCGAGCGTTTGGGTGCTGGGAGGGCCGAGACCGCGATGGGATCAACACACTGTGGATCGCCAGCGGCGTTTCGAAGAAGTCAAACAAACTCAGGTCCCGAGACATCGATAATGCGGACGCCATCGCAGACGAGTGGAGGGAGGCAAGGGAGCAATGAGGATGCAGGAGGAACTCCAAGATCCAAAGCTACGGCGCTACTTCGAGGAAGAACTGCTGATCGCGGAGACAACGGACACGATCGAGGGCCTCCTAACGTCCCTCGACCTCAACCAAAAGGAATTGGCCCACCGGTTGGGTGTAAGCGAAGCGCGCGTGAGTCAGATCCTGTCGGGCGAAAACGTAACACTCCGCAGCCTCGCAGCTGTCGGATGGGCACTAGGCATCCGGATGGAACTCGAACCAATACCGATGTCGGCTGACGATCGGGTCGGTACGCCGGCGGTATCCGACAGGCCCGCTCCAGCATGGCTCGGACGACTGCGAGAGGAAGAAGCCCGGTACCGCCATCAGCCAGAGATCATCGTGCCGAACCTGCTCAATCACCCTCAAACGTTCATCAGGGTCGCCTGCCCGATAGACGTGGCCACGGCGGCATAACATGAACACCGAAGGGAACGCTCCAAGTACGTCAACCGTGAATTCGGCTGGCCCTCCGGAAGCTCCGCATGCTGAGGCAATAGGTCGTGTTGCGAGCCGGGTAGAGATTCTCTCGATCGAGCTCATTGCGTCCCATTTCGAGAGGGCTGACCATCTTTCTCCGCTCCCGTCGCCGGTCGAAGTAGCAACTCCCGAGATCGGTATGAGCGCGGAGTGGCAACTGACGGAAGACCAACGAATACTCGGGTGCGTAGTGACATGCAGCGCCGATTTCGGTTCAAACGAGAACGAACGGATTAAAGATCCCTATCTTCTTGTCGCGCGTTTTCGGCTGCTCTATGAGATCAAACCCGGAGTTCCGCTCGAGGCTGCTGATCTCAACCAATTCGCCAACTGGAACGCGGTCTTCAACATTTGGCCTTATTGGCGCGAGCACCTGGCGTCTGTGATCGGCAGCGCGAACCTTCCTCAGTTCACTCTTCCCATCCTCGGTTTCCCGCTCGCACTCACTACCCGCCAGGGAAACGGAGAGGGACAGGAGCAAGGGTGAGCAAAGGGCACTAGAGGCCCGGCGCTCGGACGCCGTCCTGGCCGACGAGACCGAGATCGACTACGCGCCGCTGCTCGACGGAGCGTCGTCAAACTCTTTGTAGGTGAACCCGATCGGCTGGCCGTCCGAGCGTTCGTAGAGGAGTTCAACGCGCTCTACGTCTTGCTCGCGAACGAGGACTAGATGCTCTTTCGGCGAGGGATCGCCGCCTTCACCTCCCCTATCGACGACGAAGAGCGTCCAGGGGAATTCCGGATCGGGGTCTGTTTGCACTAGCCCGATACGAACGGGCTTCGTTCGATCCCTAAGGAACACCTCGACCACCGGCGTGTGGCCTTTAGGAGCCGATCCCTCAAGGACTCCGTAGTTGTTCCCAACGATGCGCCAGAGCTTGTGCCGATCCACCGTCCCAGCGTACGAGCTTGCTCGGACGTGCGCGCGGTGTGCGTGCTTAGGTGCGTGCACCGACGCCGGAAAAGCGCCCGTTTGCAGCGCCGTCCAGACCCCGTATGCGCCTTTTCCTACCGCATGGCTAAGCCGTTTCGGCTTGGTTGCGCGGGTCAGGTGTGCCGGGGATGCCGGGAATGCGCGTCGCGTGTGTGCACCGGTGCTCCCCCGCCTCGGATTAAGATACCGGCGCCATCCCGTACACCTTCTTGTAAAGCGTCTGCCAGTTCGAGGCGATTCCGATTCGGACGCTTCGGAGGCTCATCGAGCCTGAGCAGACGAGGCTGTGGAGTTTGTTTTCGAGCTTGTCCTTGACCTTGTAGCCAGGAGCCGGGCTTGCTCTCTCCGGGTAGAGGTTTGCGATGTCGTTCGAGCCACCTAGCTCAAGCGAGACGATGTGGTCAATCTCTAGCGTGTGGCCGTAGAGCCTCTGCACCATCCCGTACTCTGCTTCGATGGCGTACTTCTCAGACTGCGGGACGTTCCGTATTGAACTCGTACGGAAACTCGTAGAGCAGATGACTGCCTTCGTCAGCTTCGAGTAGTAGGCACCGGGCGAGCAGCGCCGATCGGGGTTCGCCCCGAGCTTGCAGCCCGAGGTCTTTGTCCGCTTTCTAAGTAGCACCGTTCTGCCGACATTGATTTTTCCGCCGGTCGTGCCTGAACTCGTCTTGGTGGTGGTCGAGCTTCCGTTCAGCCACACGGCGACGCCGCCGTGGTGAGAGCAGGTTCCCTGCCGGTGCTGCGAGTAACTGTAGGTGCCGTCCTTGCAGCGGGCGGTCGCTCCCGGCGGCGCCGATCCGCTCGCGGCGAGCTGGGGCGCGGCAACGATGGCCGCTCCGAGGAACAAGAGGATCGCAAGTGATCGTCTCATCGCGTACCGCCACGACTTTCCCACGGAGCATGCCGCCTGTCAAGAGAAGAGACCAAGGCGCTTGGCTCGCGGCACG
Source organism: Gaiellaceae bacterium (assembly GCA_049591255.1). Taxonomy (GTDB): domain Bacteria; phylum Actinomycetota; class Thermoleophilia; order Gaiellales; family Gaiellaceae; genus Fen-549. The sequence goes on along the minus strand of JBAWEP010000051.1, from coordinate 58,528 downwards.
GCGGGGTTGTTGTCTTCTACCGTCTTTTACCGCTAGCGCCGACTTCCACGCGCAAAATGAGAAGGGGCCGGAAGGCCCCTTCTCACCGGCCTTGGCCGATCCGGTGAGCACTTGCCGGCTGAAGCGTTTCCGGATCGGCCTAAGCGAGAGCCTAGGGCTTTCTCCGCTCAATGACTAGATGGCTCTTCCGGCCAGGTACTTCGCTGCGCCGGCGGTGCTCTTCAAGGCGGGTGTCAATGCGTTTCCAGAACGTGGGCGATTCCGAATCGAACCCCGTCAAAAACCGGTAGTGCTCCTCGAAATCACTCGCCCAGTACTGCGCTGCAGCATTATCCGCGCTCGGCTCTTCGCCGCGTATCTCGTTCTTTCCAACTTCAATCAGCTCTTCGTAAAGTGGCGTCAGGTATTCAACGATCTCATCGAATATCGCGTTGTACATTTCGTAGCTGTCGCCAAACCTAAATCTAGATCGAGCGGGCCATAACGACCAAGGGAACATAGTTGACGGGAGACCAAGGGCGTCTCGTATAAGTTGAGTTTGCCGATAGAGGTGCTCGATAAGCACATAGCGCTCACGATCGTCGACCGGTAGATGGAAATCTCCGCCAACGTACTCAAGCAAGCGATCCCATTCCTGAGAGAAGATCGGAAGGCTGTACTTCAGGGCCCGGACGCCTCGCTGATCGAGCCAGTCAACAACGTATTGCTCTAACTGGCGGGCTGTTGATGGCAGTGACAGCGGTTTTGAGACTATGACGGCGCTACTACCTCGCGGAACCTTTCCAGGCGCCCAATACGTCGTTTCAGCGTGAACCGCAGAGACGAACAGAACGACGGGGAGAGGGAGCTCACGCCAGTAGTTGAGCGTTTCTTCGCGAACCGGCTGCGAGAACGAGCCATCCGAACGCCACTTGATCGTCTCGTGCCCGCGCACCTGCGCCTTGAACAAACGGCCGGAAACCTCGTGAGACGCGAGTTCGACTTCTAGGTCAATACCGTAGTCAGGTCGTTCTTCCCGAACGATCCACTCCCGAGGGAGGCTTTTTTTTACGATCGTGATCGCTCGATCACCTATCACGTGTTGCTCTGGTCGTTGTGGCAGCTTCGTCATAAGACCTATTCTCCGCTATCCGTTCGAATGCCGAGCGCACGAACGTCGGAACTTGTGAGACTGTGACCCGTACTCCAGCGTCGAGGAGGACGCGGTACGCTCTAACGAGGCCAGGGGCGGGCACGAAACTTCAGATGGTCACGTCCGAACGGAACCGGCAAAATCAGGATGTGAGCGCCAGGATGGGGAACTTCCCGCTACATCGAGGTGGTTCCCGCCAAGGCGGCGAACTTCCCGCCGTAACAGGCCACTTCTCGCCTAAGAATGACCCTCGCACGGCGGCGTGTCACCTAGTTAGCGCCGCGCTCTCGCTCGGAGCGGACAAGGTGCCAGGCTGGTCGGCGGAAGAGCGCGCGTTGGTGGCGAAGCTCGATCCACTGACGTTCAACAAGACGATTGTCACTGAGTTACGCGAAGAGATCGCCGAGGGCCGCGATCCGCTCGGCGCATCGTTCACCCGTCTTCGCTCACCGGAAGACCGGCGCCCACTCGGCGCGACCTACACCCCGACAGAGATCGTCGAGGCGATGATCGAGTGGGCCGCGAGCGAGGGTGAGCCCGCGCGCGTCGTCGATCCTGGAGTGGGCTCAGGGCGATTCGCTGTCGCTGCTGGCCGTCGTTTCCCAAAAGCGGAGATCATCGGCGTCGAGATCGACCCGCTGGCCGCGATCGTCGGCCGGGGGCATCTAGCCGCTGCGGGACTCGCTCGCCGCGCGCGGATCGTGTGTGCCGACTACCGCTCTTTTCGCGCCGACAAGATCGACGGCCGGACGCTGTACCTCGGAAACCCGCCCTACGTTCGCCACCATCAGATCGAGCCGCACTGGAAAGACTGGCTCGTACTGACGGCACGGGCGCAGGCGCTCAATGCGAGCCAACTCGCCGGCCTTCACGTCTACTTCTTCCTCGCGACGGCGGGGCAGGCCGCGCCAGCCGACTACGGCTCCTTCATCACTTCGGCCGAGTGGCTCGACGTGAACTACGGCTCGCTCGTACGCGAGCTGCTGCTGGACGGTCTTGGCGGGCTTGCGATATATGTCGTCGAGCCCACGGCAAGGCCGTTCGAGGATGCGGCCACGACTGCGGCCATCACCTGCTTCCGCCTCGGCGAGCGGCCAAACTCGATTCGCCTCCGCCGCGTCAAGAGTGTTGAACAACTCGGCAGGCTTACAGAGGGACAGCCGGTTCGGCGCGAGCGGCTGTTGGAGGCCCGGCGCTGGACGCCGCTGACGCGTGCTCCCCAGAAGACACCCGAGGGCTACATCGAGCTGGGCGAGCTGTGCCGCGTCCATCGCGGTGCCGTGACGGGCTCGAACAAAACGTGGGTGGTCGATCCGACTTTCTCGCTCCTGCCTGAGAGCGTGCTCTTTCCGGCCGTGACGCGAGCACGCGAGCTTTTCGAAGCCGGAACCGTGCTTGAAGAGCTGGAACACCTTCGCTGTGTTGTGGACATTCCTGCTGATCTCGATGTGTTCGAGAGTGATGAGCGGCGCCGGATCGACCGCTTCCTCCGCGCGGCGAGGAGGAAGGGCGCACACACCGGCTACATCGCAAAGTACCGCCGCGCATGGTGGTCAGTGGGGCTTCGCGAGCCCGCTCCGATCCTCGCTACATACATGGCGCGCCGCCCTCCGGCGTTTGTCTGCAACAAGGCCGAGGTCCGGCACATCAACATCGCGCACGGCCTCTATCCGCGCGAGCCGCTGACCGAGAAAGCACTCGCGCGCCTCGCTATATCTCTCCGCGAGACAGTGACTGTCCATGACGGCCGCACCTATGCGGGCGGACTGACGAAGTTCGAGCCGAGAGAGATGGAAAGGCTTCCTGTGCCGAATCTCGAATTCCTCGAAGCGTGACTGTCGATCCGCTGCGCTGGACTGAGGCTCAGCTCGACGCCGACCGCCGGACTGCAATCGAGGCGTTCCGTGCCGAGCGAATGCAGGAGCCGCTTGAGCAGTACCTCGAAGCGTTCGATGACTACCGTGGCGCCGTCGAGGATCTTCTAGAGGCGACAGTCGATCTCACACAACTCGGACAGGTTGCCGTTCAGGTACTGACTGATCCGGCCCTCCTCGAAGCCGTCCGCTACCTCGCCGGCCCTCCGATCTCGGCCGACGATCTCAAGACACTTGCCGACGTGCGTAGTCTCGCCGCTGGCCGACTGCGTTCCGATCCCGAGATGGCGCGACGGGTCATTGACACTGTACTGCTCGGGCTCGACAGGCGGCGTTTCCCTTGGGTAGCCGAGAACCGAGAGCCGGACGAGGCGGAGCGTAATGCGGCGGCTCTCGGCTCGGCTGCGCTCATGGCCTCGCGCCGTGTTATGACCTACCGCGCGAACGAAGCGAAGACTGCACAAGAGCAAGCCGTCGAGGATCGTCTCTTGGCGGCGAAATTTGAGAAGATTCCCACCCCGAGGCAAGTGCCGTCGCTCGCTCAGGCTCCCGACCGAGGCCAGTTCTGCCGCGAGACCACCTTCGGTACGCGGAAGGCTGACCTACTCGTCGGTCTATGGGATGACCGGAAGATGCCGCTTGAATGCAAGGTCAGTAATTCGTCTGTCAACTCGATCAAACGGCTGAACAATGACGCCGCCGTGAAGGCAGTTCGATGGCTCGAAGAATTTGGGACGCGCTCAGTAGTGCCCGCCGCCGTCCTCTCAGGTGTGTACCACCTACCGCATCTTGTAGGCGCGCAAGCGGCCAGCCTGACGATCATCTGGTCGCACAACCTCGACGCGCTGGCGGACTGGATCGAGAGCACTCGGACTAACGCTTAGCGCTAGGAAAGCTCGGGCCGCTGCGAAGCGCGAGCTAAACGCTTTCTCCCTCGACGATGAGAACTATCCGGCTGCGAGGCCGAGCGCTCATTTTCCAGGGTGTTGCCACATCTGTTGCCACACGACCTGCAACACCCAGCAAACCCAGTGCCCCCGGCAAGAATCGAACTTGCGCACGCGGTTTAGGAAAACGCTTCTACCGGTATGCGCTCCTCCGCTTTGGTTTAGGCCGAAGAAGGGCTTCTCCGGAAGCCCTTCTTACTGCTTCTACCTACTTGATCCAGAGCGAGTGCTGCGGCCGCGTACTCTGCCCACTCTCGCCAGGTTACGTATCTCTCCGTCGGCCCGAGATTTCCAACGTCAGAGCAACCTACGAGGAGTGTGGGAAGGACTCCCATCACTCAAACGGGGGAGTTGGGAGATATTCCCAACACAAAAGAAAGATACCGCTCTAGACCTCCTCTATTCCTCACTCGTCTAGGAAAAACCATCTCCCCTAAGAGTTCGAATTACCCTAACCATGAAGGTAAGTGGTCCTTAGGGAGAACGACAGCCGACGCGTCGCGTCGCGTCGCGTTGCGGCGCGCGGCCAGTAGGCGAATTCGCTGTAGCCTCGCCGTCGGCGCCGGCGCGCGGTTATCCCTGATCGTCGAACAGCGGGGATTGCGAGCGCGGGGTCGCTCGGATGTAGCGGCGCTTGCGCTCGTTGCGCTCAAGGAGTCCCTCATCCTCCGCCCGCTTCAGCCACGCCCGCGCCTGGCTCGTCTCGAGCTGGAAGTACTCGGCGACCTCCTTCTCGCTTCGCTCCTCCTTGAGGAACCTCTCGAGACTCGGCCAGACGAGACGAAAGAGGTCTCCGTCGGCCACCTGTGGCGGCGACTCGAACGGCAGCGCCGCGAGCTCTGTTGGCACGTGCGACTGTCCTGGGGTGGCCGGTGCTTCGCCAGACAGCACGCCCTGCGTCTCAGTGGTCGCTGTCGCGCCCCCGCCGAGATCGAGCTTCATCGGCGTGGACGGATTCGACTCGAAGAACGGGGACGTCTCGGCCTCCAGATCGTCATACGTGATACCGCGACCGCCGCGTCGAATCAGGTCGCTGTTGCCTGCGCTGCCGTCATTCCTGACGAGAAGCGGCACCCATTGTGCGTCGAGATCTTCGAGTGCGCCTGCGCGCGTCCCGCCTTTCTCGGTAGTGCTCTCGACGACGAGCGCGGCTCGACTCAGGCAGTAGATGAGTCTGTTGCGTCGCATCGCGTTCCCGACGTTGAATTTGGCCGCCGGGTGGTAGCTCGTCACGAGCGTGAGGTTGCCGTCCGAGATCGGCTCGCGGAAGTCTCGCTTCGCTGTCAGGCGCTCGAGCGAATCGGCAAGGACACCGACCGCGAAACCGCCCGCTTCAAGGGCGGCGACCATGGCCGCGCTGTCGACGCCGCGCGCGGCACCGGAGACGACAGCGAGACCGTCCGAAACGGCGCGCCGAGCTGCGGCTGTCGCGAGCTCCAGCCCGTCTTCAGTGACGTTCCGCGAGCCGACGATCGCAACGGCCGGCAGGTTGAGCAATGAGCGCTGACCGGCTCCGTAGAGGACGGCCGGAGCATGTGTGCCGAGACGGCGGCGAAGCTGGGTCGGATAATCGTCGTCGGCGCGGGTCAGCATCCAGATGCCCCTGTTAGCGAAGCGCTCCAGCTCAATCGCGAGCTGCCCGCCACGAGCGAGCAGTTGCTCGAGCCGGCGCGCAAGTTCGGCTGGAATCTCCAACTTGGCGCCTAGTTCGTGGCTTGACTTACCGAGCAGTTCACCCGGCCGGGCCAATGGCGACTGATGGATTTGAGCGCGAAGTTGATCCCACTCGCGCGTCGTCAACGGCCTCAGCTCGCTTCGCGGCGGTAAGGCAACGTTTGAGCAAAGAAGAGCGATCGCCTGGCTATCCGCGCTGAGCATTCCGACCGCCATCAGCTTCGGAGTGACGCAGTCGCGAGGGCAACCGGGAAGACGGGGCCGGACCCGGCCTCGCGCAGCTTCACGCCACAGACCGTGAGCGACCAGCGCGAGTCGACGATGTCGTCGAAGAGAAGCACCGGCGCCTCCCCCACCACCTGGCCGGCATTGACCTCGAAGGCCTCGATGATGTTCGACACCTGCTGGGCGCTGTTCTCCATCGACTTCTGCGGCTGCGTTTCACGCGCCTTGACGAGGACGTCGCGATAAGGGAGGCCGAGCCGTTCTGCGAGACGGCGGGCGAAACCAGGAACGAGGTCGGGACGGCGGAGCGACGGGATGGCCGTCACCCACTCGGGTGCTGGATCAGGCTGCCAGTTCGTCTCGATCATCTCAGCCACAGCCTCTACGAGCTCGTCTGCGAAGTCTTCATCACCATACTTTGCCTGCGCGACGCGCTTGCCCCAGCCGGCGTCGTTGTAGATCGAGAGCGACCTACCCTCCTCGAGCCGGAGCTCAGGCCGTATGTTCCCACGCCGCCCGTCGATGCCCGCCGGCCACTGCTTGCGCGGTTCGATCGGCCGGTAGCCGCGCTTCAGGAAGGTGATCGCCTCCTGTGTCAGGCCGGGATCGACCGCGTCAGGCAGGAAGGCGCCGCTGCAGTTCGCGCACCGGCCGCAGCGTCGAGCTTCGGGATCGTCGAGCTCACGAGCGAGGAACTCCATGTAGCAGCCGTCGGTCGTCAAGAACTCCTGCATACGCGTTTGCTCGGCGCGTCGCTCGGCGGTCACGCGTTCCATACGGGCGACGTCCGGCTGCCACGGGGTCACCGAACGGACGTACCGAGGGCCCTGCTTGAAGACGGCGCCTTCAACTTCGAGGAGACGAAGTGCCTGCTCGACTCTGCCGCGCGGTGCGTTCACTTTTGCTTCGACACCGCGCACGCTCAGTCCCTCGCCAGAGTTGGAGATCGCTTCGGCGACCGCGGTGAGGACGTCGATGCCGGGAAAGGCGCCGCGGATGAAGAAGTCGATGATCTCGTCATCTTCGACACCCGCAAGCAGCACGACGATCGCGTCGTCGAGCTCGCGACCGGCGCGGCCGATCTGCTGATAGTACGCGACCACTGAGCCGGGCCGCTGGTAGTGGACGACGAAGCCGAGGTCGTTCTTGTCGAAGCCCATCCCGAGAGCGACCGTGGCAACGAGCGCCTTGACGTCATTTGCGAGCAGGCGCTCCTCGAGCGTCTGCCGCTCGCCTGAGAGCAGCTGGCCGTGGTAGGCAGGGGTGTCGATGCCATGGTCGATTAGCCAACGGCTGACGCGTTCGGCATCGGCAACTGTGAGCGTGTAGACAATGCCGCTGCCGGGCAACTGCGGCAGGTGCTCGGCGAGCCAGGCGAGTCGCGCCGCCTGGTCGGGAAGGTTGATCACCTGCAGGCGGAGGCTGTCGCGGGCGAGCGGCCCGCGAATGAGGGCGATCTCATCGCCGAGTTGCTCGCAGGCGTCGGCGATGACGCGGTCGTTAGCGGTCGCGGTCGTCGCGAGCAGCGGCACGTTTGGCGGTAGGAGCGCGACGATTCGCTCTATCCGCCGGTAGTCGGGGCGAAAGTCGTGACCCCAGTCGGAGATGCAGTGGGCCTCGTCGACAACGAAGAGCCCGATGCCGCGCGGGATCTCGGCGACGAGGCTGCGAAAGCGCTCGTTTGCAAGCCGCTCTGGTGAGACAAGCAGGATGTCGATCTCGTCCTGCCGGAGCTTCTCCTCGATGTCGTCCCAGTCGTCCGCGTTAGCGCTGTTGATCGTCGCCGCTTCGACGTTTAGTCGCTTCGCGGTCCGGAGCTGGTCGCGCATCAGGGAGAGAAGCGGGCTGATGAGGATTGTCGGTCCGAACCCGTGGTCGCGGAGAAGGCGCGTCGCTAGAAAGTAGACGACGCTCTTGCCCCAGCCCGTCCTCTCGACGACGAGGACGCGCCTCCGATCGTCAACGAGCGCCAGTACCGCCTCAAGCTGGCCGTCGCGGAACTCGGCGTCCATATCGAACGCACCGCGTAGGAGCTCGAGGGCTCTGGCTGAAGTAGCGTTCACGTTCGCCTAAATCGATCTCAGGAGGGTTCGGGGGGTGCCGGCCCGGACAGCGCGGTTCGCTCGGTTTGCGGCCTGGCGGTTACGACGAGTCCCTCGTTGCACTCGCTCATCGTAAAGCGTCGCCGCTGGCGTCGGAGTGGCGACGAATGGTTTCTATGCCGCGGCCGCGGGACTCTCCCTAGGGCGGGGCCTTAGCGGTACGAGTCGTGAAAGCGCCCGCCGCGATCCCAGGCTCTCGAGCACGAACGATCCCTCTCGCGGCCTGAGCGTCGATGGCAGAGCGGCCGAGGGGCGGCTCCGTTTTGCGCCTGGTCGAAGATCTGGAGGTTCGGCGATCGTTGCATTCATCCGGCAGGTTGCCTAGAGTTATCGCGTGTTCACTGGGCACGAATTGGCCCGTGCTTGCCGCGAACCTGGCTATAGCCCGGCCCTGCTTGATCCCGACCCACCCCCGTTCATTACGCTACCCACGATGTTGGCCCGAACGGCTGTGAGAAAGCTGCACGGGGTCAGCGCCGCATCTGCGAAGCAGTACCTCCGTCAGTCGAAGGTCGGAGAGTGGGCCAACCATACAAACCCGAGCATGGCGACGAACAATCGACGAGTTCTCGACGGTTTTGACTGGTATGTACGCCAGGATGCTCTCGACGGACGCCCGATGAATGCCTTAGACCAGTCCACAGTAGTTAGTCTCCAGGGGATTGACGTGGAGGCTCATATCGACGTGGTGCTGAAAGACGGAGATGACCTTGCGGCACGCATCATCTTCTGGGACGCTCCCAAGTTCGACGCGACCGTCGCGTCAACTATGGCGTGTGCGTATGCACACGCGCTCCAGTCGGTTTATCCAGGACGGAACTTCACGCAAATCGGCGTGTGGCAAGCACGCTTGCGGTATCTGTTGGAGGTGCCCTATGCGGAAGCAATCGCACGTACTGGGGCCGCTGCGGCAGTTCTCGCGAGTATGTGATGAGTCGACCATCTACCAAGATAAGGAGGTATCGGTCATGACGGCCAACGCGGCGGAGCTTCTCCGCGTTGCGAGGCGACTCGACGATTTCCCTATGGGACTGCTCAATGGGGGGGCGTCGGACGCTTCGCGCGCTCTTGCCGCATCCGAGTCCGAGGCTGAGGCAGTCGCGGTTTCGCGCGGCATCGACTGTGCCACTGTGAGAGGACTTTGGGAGCGGGCTGATGTGTGTCTCCGCGAGACGCCCCGCGATGACGACGCTGTGTTCTCGCGGGCCGCGGAACTCGCCTCACTGCTCTACACGGCGGGGTGGATGCTTGAGTCGAGTTCGGCGACCACAGACGATCTGAAAGCGCTGCTCTAGCTGACCGCACCGATTGTCGCGTTGTTCCGCCAATCGATTCGTCAGCCCGTCCCAGTAGTTGCTCGATCGACGCTCTTTGATCTCGTTCAAAAGAGATCGGAGCTGCTCTTTTCTCTCTATCAGTCGGGTAGACACTGAGAGTCCTTCCTTATCTAGAGCTTGAGACAGAAGGCTTCGAGCTGCAAGAGGATGGACAGAGTTCATTGAGAGAACGGCGAACTCGCCTGAGGAGGTGGATCTCTCGTTCAGCCGCGTTTCCTCAGAGACCACTTTCGCCAGTTCCTGCCGCGGACAGATTCGCCATCAGGCGCACACGACCCAGTCCTCGCGAAGCCTAAGATCTTCGAAGGATGGAAGAGCAAAGTGGAATCATCCTCGTGCGGCCGGCTCTCGTTCGTGCGCCGGTGTTCTGGACGCCGAAGTTCTGGGCCGAAAGCGCTCACGCGCTAGACCGAGTGCGCCCGGAGACGCCTCTCGAACAGAAGCCCTCGGCTGAGCTCGAGGTCTCGATCGACGTAACGCTACAAGAGGTGTTCGAGACCGCTTGTGAGGCGTGGGGCCTCAAGCTGGGCTCCGACCGCATAGGACGCGGAGGAGGAATCGCGCAGGAGTTCTATCACTTCGGATTCGTAGACCCCGATGAAGACCCAGACGGCATCAGTCCGGGCGTGGTGAACGGGTGGTCATCGACGCTTCCGATTGCGCGAGAGAACGGCGAGACCGAGTTCGTGCCGGCGCTTCAGGTCACCTATCGCGAGCTGCTCGCATCGTCCTCACTCGGTCTCCTGAGAGGCGACGTGACACGGCCGTACGTCGACCCAGTCAGGCCGCAGGGGGACTTCGGGCTGGCGGTGGAGGTCGCGCGACAAGCGGTCGATGCGATCCGCGCAGCCTACGCAGCAGTGGACGACTCCATCGGATACGCCGAGCATACGATCCGTTTGGTGAGCGTCTTCCTACCGAAGATAGATCGCGGGGCGGACCGGGTTATCGATGAAGGCATTCGCTTAGGCGCGTTGGTTGCCTTCGCTCGATGGTTACGGAAGAAGCTGGGGCATCGCCGGCCATGGCATCAACGTCGGTAAGCCGGACGCGACTCGCTCGCTGGTCTTAGGCCTGCGATCTCCCCCTGCCTGCGTCGCAGAGGACGCGCTGGGAGCATCCTCGCGCGCAGCGCATAGGCCTGCGCTGTCCACCGCACGTGGCAGAATGGGAACACGCGTTCGTTCATCAAAGGAGGTGAAACAGTGAGTAACGACAACAACCGCCACATCGTCCTCAACCCCGAAGGCGGCTGGGATGTCGTGAAGCCGCATGCCGAACGAGCTAGCGGGCACTTCGACACCCAGTCAGAAGCCTACGGCCGGGGTCGCGAGATCGTGGGCAACCTCGGCGGCGGGGAGGTCATCATCCATGGGCAGGATGGGCGAATCCGCAATTCGAACACGATCGGTCGCCCGGATCCATTCCCGCCGGAGGACAGAAAGCACTAGCGGGTCTACCCCAGAAGCGACCCGCTCAGACGGCTTTCGTGCTGCATACGACGCCGGAGCCTTTCATCAGTTCCCGTCCGGAAGCTTCGCGAGCGCCCGACCTTGGAGCTCGGCCGGGGTCTGCGGCGTACGGACTCGCCCGTCTATCCTTTCTAGGCGAATCGGGGCGGCTCGCAGAGCGAGGAAGCGATTCAAGTTTCTGCGCGAGAACGCTCTTATCTCCTCCTGCAGTCGCAAAGCGAGCTCGATGAGCCGGCGCTCCCAGTCGGGCGAGTAGGCATTCGAGGTGCGGGCCGCCCTATCGAACTCGTCATAGAGCGCATCGATTTCGAAGGCGGTCCGGTCAGAGATAACCGGGCCTCCATCGACACGGCTCACGAGGGCCATCCGCCTCTGGTGCCAGTCCTTAGTCGACAGCAGCTCGTCGTGCAGCCACGCACGCCAGTTGAAGACGTGATACTCGTCGTCCCAGACGCGTCGGATGCCGGCGAGGTTGGCCTCAAGCTCCGCGAGGACGACCTTGAGATGACGACGCCGCTCGAGCAGGATCGCCCGCTTTCGGCGGAAGGATCCAACCGATCCGAGCAGCCCCGCCAGGGCACGGATCTCACCGAGGATCGTTACCACCCACCGAGGGTACGGAAACGCCCGGACGCATCCCCTTTCGTCCTTCGCCATCCCGCTCTCCAAATCTGACATTGCTTTCGAGCGTGCCGCGCGCAGCCTGATCTGCAGTGGAAAATAGGACGAAGCAGCCGCCGTCGTCGGCGGCCATCATATGGAGGTGGTGAGGGCGTGACGCAGCGAAAGACGCTGACCGAAGGCCAAGTGGCAGTACTGCGCTGGATCAGCGAAGGGTGCGCGGACGGCGTCATTGCCGACGAGATGTCTGCGCGGATCTCAGCAGGCGCTCTCCGTAACCGAGGCTTCGTGCGGACGTCCGGCCACGGGCCGACCTGGAAGGCGATGATCACGCCCAACGGCGCCGGCTACCTGAAGCAGATCGAAGGCCCCAACCCGCCGATCGCGAGGCAAGCAAACGTATCTGTCACTCAGCAACTGGTCGATGAAGTGGTCGCTGCCGGTGGGTCGCTGCGGATGCCGCGCAAACACTGGGATGAGCCCGGTATCGACTATGAGCGGCGCGCGCAACTCGCCGAAACCTACGGGAAGGTTCCGGCCGGCCGGCGCCTCGTCGTCAAGACCCTCTCGCGCGAGGAGCTGCTGATCGAGCTCGTCGGAGACGGGATCGTCGATGCTGACGGCCGCGAGTCTCCGGTGCCGCTGGAGCCCATCCCGGTACCGGCACGGCTGAGCAAGTACCACCACGTAGCGCGTGAGTTCCGCGACCGCACCAACCTGCACGAGGTATCGCGGAAGGCACTACCGCGCGTTCTGAGGATCGTGCACGCGCTCGCCATCGAGGCGGAACGGCGTGGATACCAGGTCTCGTGTGTCCAGATTCGCGAGGACAGCTATGGCCACAGCGACTGGAAGCCCGCCCGCGAGGGGCAGCTTGTCTTCGTGATCAACGGGCACCCGCTGCGAGTACGGATCTGGGAGAAGGGCGCCGGCTTACGCGGCCCCTACGAGCACCAGCTCGAACGCTGGAAGCACGACCGCGAGCAGCCGTTCCAGCTTATGCGCATCATCGATCGGCCGAAGGCGTACGACAGAGGCGCGACTGGCGAGTTGAGTGTCGAAGCGCTGAGCGGCTTCTCCCGCAGGCAGAAGAGCTGGGCTGACCGCAGCCGCTGGACAGTCGAAGACCGCCTACCGCATCTGCTCCGCGAGCTTGAGCTCGAGGCGGCCGAGGCAGAGGGGCGCCGCCTCGCAAAGGAACGCGAGGAGGCCGAGCGTGAGCGCCAGTGGGAAGCGGCTATGGAACGTGCCAAGCAGCGGCTGGTCGAAGACCACCGCCTCGAGGTCCTGCGGAGTTGCGTGCGCGCCTGGGAGGAAGCAGATGCGATTCGTGCCTACTGTGACGCCGTTGAGGCTCGGTACGGCGCCAATACGATCAACGGCGATCCAGGAGCGAAGCAATGGCTCGTGCTTGCCCGCGAATACGCCGACCAGCTTCAGGAGCTACCGCGCATGCCCGCCGATCCCGAGCCGACCCCCGAGAACCTCAAGCCGTACCTCGGTCGATGGAGCCCTTACGGCCCGCAGCGTTGGTAGCCGCACCAACAGCAACTTACTATTCGCCGGCGTAACGGCGCGACCGATTCCCGCCTTTCTCGTCGAGACCGCTGAGAGGCGTCGGCAGCCAGAAGCCTCGATGACTTCGTCGCAGAGAGCGGATGGAGTGGATCGGCAGGGAGCACTGAGTGTGCGGATTATCCTGACCGTGCGAACGCTTGGTCGGGTAAGGCAAGCTGCTCGTGTTCTGCGGGGACTCAGCCTGGGAACCCGTCTCGGGCGGTGCAACCGATCACGATTTCGCGGAACGATCGTCACGTGTGCTCGCTCAGCAACCATAAGTGCATCGGGCCCCGGCTTGGCTTGTCATCTGATGATCTTTAGATCATCATACGACAGATGCCTGCCTGCTCCCAGCCCGTACCCGGTCTATACAACGGCGGCGTATTCAACGGCCGGCCGACATGCACGAGTAAGGGCTCTCGTTGGGCGTAATAGTCCGCTGGCGAGCGCTGGTGGGCGATTCCATGAGAGCTCAACAAGCTCGAGAGGTGGCGGAGTGCATCGCCCGCCACCTCCAGCTCCCTCTAGATGCGCCCGCGGTCGAATCGGTTCGGCCGCGAGACCGTCGCGCTGAGCAGTGGCAGACTCAGCAGACTGAGACTCCACTCGGATACGTCGAGCCGTACGAGCGTTTGGTCGCGCTCGAGTGGCTGGGGGATAACGGTGGTATCCGCCTCGCCCGAGCAGACGGGAGTGTCGTCGAAGCGAAACCTCAGCGAAAAACGCCCCGGCGTCCTTTACTCGGCGGCGTGGATGAGATGGGCCCCAGGCGTCGGCCGATGACGATCAACTACCGCCCTGGTCGCGGTGGCCATCGCCGGCGCCTCCTCGACGGCGAGATCGACATACGCGAGGGACTTGAAGCGTACGGCGAGGCGAACTGGATCTCCTTTCCCGACGGCTCGTCTGTCGGCATCATCGATCTCGACCCAGAAGGAAACGCATTAGGGGCCGCGCGTCTCAGCTCCAAAGACCGCAAGGAAACGCTCGTCGACCAGCTGGATGCGATCTCTGTACTCGTTCGACGAAATCCGAAGATCAGACTGCGAAAGTTGATACTCGCTGAAGCAATGTCGGGCAAGTGGCAGGTGCGTCCGGATCGCGCCGGGCCGCCGCCAGCGGGACTTCCCGAGCGGCACGACATGCTCGTGCTCGACAAGTGGCTCGAGGAAGGCTGGGTTGAGCATCTGCTCTGGCGCGACCCCACGCGCGTCGCCCGCGAACTGTTGCCGGGCCACACGCTGCTTGATCGCTGGCAGAACTTCGGTACCCATCTCTGGTTCGCCGAAATTGGTCGCGAGGTCGACTACCAAGCAGACCGCTCGACGCTCGGTATGAACATGATCGTCTCAGCCGAGGAACGCGCCAGATCCAGCGGTCGCATGCAATCTGGGCAGATCCGAAAGGGCCCGCTCGTCGGAAAAGGGTGGCTGGGGCGCAACCGATTCGGCTTCACGCGGGACGGCGCCGGCAACCCCATCCAGGATATGGAGCAGTGGCCGTGGATTCGTCGCGCCTTCCAGCTCGCCGAAGGCGATTCCGCTGGTCCGGGCCTCTCGACACGAAAAGTGACCGAGGCGCTCGCGGTCGAAGGATGCACGTTCGATCACGATCGGGTCCGAACGCTTCTCAAGGACAAGATCTACGCCACGGGTGAATTCACGGTGAAAGTCCACGGAATTGAGATCGCTCAGAAGCCGATCCCGCTTGTAGATCCGGTGCCGCTCGATCAGTTCCTTCGCATTCAGGAGCTCATGGCTCTTCGCGCCGGTCCTTCCAGCACAACGCCTCTAGGCGAGTTCCTCTTCAACTACGTCCACACCTTCCACAAGCGCTGCAAGGATGAGCTGATCGGAAAGAAGAAGACGCGGAAGGTGCGGCTTCGCGGTTACATCGACCAGCGCAACCCGAAAGCGCGGCGATACAAGCATCATCCGAACGTCCCGGCCTGTTGCGGGCTCGGAGGTCCCGGTTCCCCGGCGGTCGGTTGGGAGCGCGACGAACTCGAGCGTCCAATCGTCAAGGAGCTCCGGCGGCTCGCCACTCACCCAGAGATCGTTCGCGAGCTCAATGACATCGTTCGTCACGACGTGGCCTCCAACGGGAACGGGCTGCTCAGCGGTCAGCAGGTCGTCGAGATGGAGCACCAGTTGGAAGACCTTTGCAACAAGCGTGATGTCGCAATAGAAGCTTGGGTCGACTCGCTTCCGGTAGGGGAGAGCCCGGATATGCGAGCTGCCACTCGCGTGATGCAGGCATTCGATACTCGAATTGCCGCACTCGAGCACCGGCTCGAACGCGATAAGGACGGGCGACGCGCGCAGACGGCAGCCGGGATGGCGTCGGATGGCCAGAGGAGGGAAGAGCGACTCAACGCCTTCCTTGACATCCTTACGATCGAGACGCCGGAGGATCTGCGACACAAGGCGCTACGCGCGCGGCTTTTCGAGCGCCTCGTGCACTCAATCGAGATCGACGAGGACGATGACGGCAACGTCGTGGCGACGGTTGAGGGCTTCCTGGTGCCGCCGGATACGCCGTGGGCGACCCGAGATCTCATCGACACCAGCGCCGACCTGCTCGACGCGCATCTCCTCGAGAAGGAAGGGCTCCCTGCGCCTCAGAATCGTGTCCTTCGCCGTAGGGCCGAACTACAAGCTCAGGTCCAAACTGACTTGTCTGCGCCCGCAGACAAGTCAGTTTGGAACCTGTATCCCGAACTGCTCACCCTGCCCGGCAACGAGCAGATCGCCGCTCTCGAAAGGCTTGATTTTTCCTCGTCCCGTTGGCGCCACGCGCATCAGTGCAAGGGCAGAATTGGCGTTCCGGCATGGAGAACCGATGTCCGCTGCAAAGCTCCTCGCCCCTCGATCTACCCGACGTCTGTCGAGGTGGGAACGCCTCGCGAGCTCCACGGCGCGGCCATCCGCCACGTGGCGATGTGGTTCCTTCTGAACCGGCACGCATCGCAAATCCACTACCGCGACCTCCTTGCCGAGATGCAGGCTGCTGGGTTCGTGATCCCGATGAAGGATCCGGCCGCATCGCTCTTCAGCATTCTGATTCAGTCGGCTGCGATTGAACATGTCCCGAAAAGCCTCTTCTGGGTTCAGGCTGATGTAGAGGCTCGGCTCGAAGCAGCCCTGCGGGAATGCCTCGCGCAACTTGGCGAACTAAAGGAGCAACTGGCTGCACCGGCACCGTCCTCGGGTGGGACAGCGGAGGCTAAGGCTGCGGCGGAGCGCAAGAGGTTATTGGTCGTCGTCCGGGAGACGCGTTGGCGCGAGCGGCGTCTTCGGCGTGATCTCAGCGAAGTGCGAGCGGTCGTCAGTACAGCCAACATTGCAGTTCGGATCGAGCCGTAGGAAGTTGCACAGCTAACGCCGTTTGGGTTCCGGAACTGCACGTCCTGAGAGGACGCTGGATGTATCGGCAAGGCATTCAGCGCTCGGCTTAAGGCGACCACTTCCGGGTGTCGGCTGGAGATGTGGACGGGATTCAATCGGCGGTACAGCTCGAGCGCGAGAATCAGCTCATCACGAATCCACGTAGAGTTCATTCGGTCACTCCGCCGCCGGTCAAGGGTTCATGTCGCCACAGGCATCGCCATACCAGCCGCGCATTTGGTTTCCGGCACCGCAGCCGGCCATTCACATACCCCCCCCCTCGGCACCGGATCGGCTTGGCGGAGAGGCCGGCAAGGTTTGAGCCACCACACGAGCTCACTTGGTCATGCTGAGAGTGCTCAACGCGAAGGTGCGCCGTTGATTACCAACGCTGCTGGATGTAGCTCTCTCCGTTAACAGAAGCGACCGGCCCGCCTGTGAAGAAATGGGTGTGGCGGCGTAAACCGGTACCGGCGGTGCCGGATCTCGCGGTTGGGCCACTCCTCCTCCGCGACCAGGTGCAGTAGAGGAACTCCTTCGACCTCGTCATCGCGACGTAGAGCAAACGGCGTTCTTCGCTGAGGTCAGCGCGAGGATGAGGAACAACCCCGTCCTCGCAACCGATGACAATCGTTGCCCGCACTGTCAAGCCCTTCGAGCCAGCCATCGTCATGATCCTGACACCGTCGGCTTCCGCAAGTGCGATGTCTTTACCCAGCGGCGCGATCTGATTCAGGTAGCTAGTTAACGAGCCGACCGGTTCAATCACTTCATCGATCTGCCTTAAGAGATCACCGAACTCCTCTGTGAATTCGGGCACAACGTCACCGTCAGATGTTCCTTCAAGCCATGCACCCCATCCCTCGTCTGGCCGAGAGTCGGGGATTGTCTGATCTTCCAGCCACCCTAGGACCGAATCGACGACCGCATTCGCTTTCGTTCTGGAAGGTGCTGGTGCGTCTTCGAACTGCTCTTTATGGAGTTCCAGCACTACCTCGCCAAATTGCTTCGATTGTTTAGTCGCATCTTCATAGAGATAGGTGAAGAAGGCTGGCCCGACCCCCGGCTCAAGAGAAAACAGGGTGGCCCAGGCAAGCGAGTCTGTTTGGTTCACTAGTAATCGGTAGATCGCGAGTGCCCTCCGATTCCGAGGGTCGGCGAGCATCTCCTTTACCAAATCCGGATCGGCGGATTGAATGTTCCGCCGATTCAACTCCTCTCGGATCGGCCTGCTGAAGTGCTTGCCGTGGTCTCCCCGCACGAGGATCAGGATCTCTGAACACGGTATGCCTTCGACTCTGTGGAGCTTCTCGACCAGGCCCGCTACACCCTGCACTTCTTTCGCGTTGCTCTGGAACGAGAGCAACGCCACCTCTCCTTCCCGCGCGTTGTCTCCACAAACGGGGAGAGCGCGACCGTCAGGACGGCTCGGATCGCCGGCTATGACCCAACCAGCCCATCCAACGATTCGGTGACAACACCTCCGCGTGAGCGAGAGCGTGTAGTCATCAGCTCCGGGATAGTCCGCTGGGAATCGACGGATACCAGCCGGGTCTGCACGACGGAATGAATAGATCGACTGATCGTCATCGCCCGCTGCGAGTATTGAGCAGCCGCGGCTATTGAGCAGCTTGAGCACCTTCAGGTCGCAGGCGTTGAGGTCTTGATACTCGTCCACCACGAGCAGGACGTAGTCGAGCCCCTCAAGGTCGTCGTGCTGAAGCAGAGCTTGGAGCAGCTGATAAGGCAGTTCCGCCATGAGCGTGTAGCCGAGAGCTCGGCGGTGCTCTTGCCAGACTCCTTGGAATCGAGATCGTTCTTTGGCGGTGACTTTCGGATGCTCCTCCGGTCTTAGCGACTCCCAATTGGCAGCGAGTTCGCCGAACAGCCACCTGACATGGCCGACGCTCACGCCAGTCCGTCGAGCTAGCGTTTCGTAAACGATGTAACGCTGTTCCCAGTCATCCGCCATTCGCAACGGACGGGGGAAGTCCCCCGCCCCGCCATTTCGCAGCAGCACCGAGATCGCGAAGGAATGTACCGTGCTGGGCCTTTCGACCTCAGCTGCCACGTCCTCCGACACTTTCTTAGCCAGCTCGCTGGTGGCGGCGCGAGTGAAGGTGAGTAATCTCACGTGAAGATCAGGCCGCTCGGCGAGTAGCTGCTCGATCAGCGCTACTACCGTTGCACTTTTCCCGGTGCCCGGACCGGCAAGCACGCGGGCCGAGCGGGATATGTCGTGCTCAAGTACTCGTTTCTGCTCGGCTGTGGGTCGGAAGACAGCCATTAGGTGATGAGCCTAACGGAGCCGAGGCAAGGAAGCCGCCAGCACTGTCACGATTTAACGATCGCGGATGTCGGCCTCATCCAAGTCTGTTCAACTACGGCGTGTATCAGTCCGGATCGCGGACGAAGCAGAGCAGCGAGCCACCTTCGCGCACCCTGTAGGGCGGGCGCTCGGGCTCGATCCCGTGCTCGTCTCGAAGTCGTTCCAGAAGGGCTTCGAGGTCGTCGACGTGCAGGGCGATGTGACCGAAGCCGCTGCCGATCTCGTACTCCGAGACACCGAAGTTGTAGGTCAGCTCGAGCTCGGGATCGGGCCGACCGGGGACGCCTAAGAAGTAGTTGACGGCCTCGTCTCGAATCGGCAACTCGCGCCGTTTTTCGAGGCCGAGCGCCTCGTAGAAGGCAATCGACTTCTCGGGGTCGCCGATGCGGTAACAGGTGTGGGCGATCTCCATCGGGCTCCTCCTCGGGTTAGCTCTCGGCCGGCAGGAGAGAAGTATTCCCGACGAGCCGTTTCGCTGGTCACGGTTCGGGAGGAGTGGACGGCGCGAGGAGATCGAGGGAGATCGCCGCACCCGCTCGCGCCAAGGCCGGCGCGAGATCGCGCCGGCCCGGACCTTCGTTCTGTCTGCCTAGCGACCGCCGTTATAGGGGCCGTGCGGGCCGGTTCCGTCGCAGTCTCCGCGCGGGACGTTCGTCTGCGCATTCACGCCGGTGCCGTCCTGGGCACGTACGCGCTGCTGGGTGCCGTTCTGAGCACCGGCACGCTGTCCGGCCTGGGCCTTGGCTGCCCTAGCTTTGGCCGCCTTGGCCTTGGCTGCACTGACGGGTGAGCGGTTGGCCTGCTGGCCCGAGCCGTCGCGTGCTCTGATCGGGGCTCCATCCTTCGCATACGGGCAATCGGCCCGTGGCGTCGTAAGACCTCCGGATCGCGCCGCCACGGCGCCGGCGACTCCGATGACACCGACGGCCAACATGACTACGAGAAACACCGCCAACATTCGCTTCATTTCTTTCTCCCTTCATGAATCGCGTTTACGAAGAGAAGTGAAGCGGCACGCGATGCAGGCACTTCGCAGACGATGTGGAGACCGTGTGGAGGTCTGGAGGTCGGTCAGGAGGCCGGAATCAGCAGCGTGAAGGTGCTGCCCTCGCCCTCGCGACTCTCGGCCTCGATCCTTCCGCCGTGCGCGCCCGCGAGCTCGGAGGCCACCGCCAAGCCGACCCCGCTTCCCTCGGTGCCGCGCGCTCCGGCCCCGCGCCAGAAGCGCTCGAAGACGTGGGCGAGCTCCTGCTCGGGAATGCCCTGCCCCGTGTCGGCGACCGCGAGCCGCGCCCAGCCCGCGGCCTCTTCGACGCTGAGCTCGACACGTCCGCCGGGCGGGGTGAACTTGAGCGCGTTGGCCAGCAAGTTACGCACGATCTGCCCGAGACGCGCCGCGTCGCCGTCGACGAACGCCGGCGTCAGGCGCAGATCGAGCTCGACCTCAGCCGCGCCGAACTGAGCCCGGTAGAGCTGGGCGGTTGCGCTCACGATCTCGGCCAGATCGACCCGCAGCCGCTCGAGGCGAAGCCCCGCGGCTTCGGCATGGGCAAGCGCCTCCAGATCCTCGACCAGCCGCCCAAGCCGAAGCACCTCGTCGTGGAGAGATGAGATGCGCTCGGGAGTGGGCTCGGCAATGCCGTCGAGCATCGACTCGCACTCCGCCTGCAGGATGGTCACGGGCGTCCTGATCTCGTGCGCAACGTCCGAGACGAGCGCTTTGCGCAACTCGTCCTCGCGCTCGAGGCTCGAGGCCATGCGGTCGAGCGCGTGGGCGAGCTCACCCAGCTCGCCCGGAGCCGAGAGATTCGCGCGCGCGCCGCGGTCGCCGCCCTCGAGCCTGCGCACGGCTTCTATCAGCCGCCGCAACGGGCGCCTGATCCAGCCGGCGACCAGCGCACCGACAAGGAGCGCGACCGCCATCGCAATGCCCGCTCCGACCAGGGTCGTCGTTGTCAGCTTCCGTCTGAGCTGCTGCTCGGCCGGCGGCAGAGTGTTTTTCGGGAAGCGCAGAGTCGCGCTGCCGACGCGCTTTCCCGAGACGGTGACGGCCTTGCTCTTCGCCTGCCCGAGCTCTGACAGGTCGGGAGGCTGGCCGTTCCCGGCGCCGGTCGGCCGACCGCGGCCGGCCCCCTGCCCGGGCGCAAAGACGATCGCGCCGCTCGAGTCCTTCACTTCGAGCGTCGCTCCGGCCGCGCTCGCAAGCGCGCGAGCGCTTCGAATGTCCGCATTCGTCCAGCCGCCGGCCTCCTTATATGCGTCGGCGAGCGCGCCGGTCGTGTCAGCGAGAGTCGCCTGGCGCTGCCGGTTGACGAGTGTGTTGACGTCACCGCGGCTCGTCCAGAGGATCAACCCCGCCAGCGTGGCGACGGCCAGGACGGCGACAGCGAGGAAGGCCACGAGCAGGCGAGTCTGCAGCGTCCCGAAGCGAGCGTGCTCAGGCATCGCGCTCCAGCCCCAGGCGGTATCCGCCCGAGAGCACTGTCAGGACGATCTCGGGGCTGCGCGAGTCGCGCTCGATCTTCTGCCTCAGGTTCTTCACGTGCGAGTCGATCGTGCGCTCGTAGCCCTCGAACTCGTAACCGCGCACACGATTGATCAGCTCGAAGCGCGAGTAGACGCGACCGGGCGTTCGCGCCAGCGACGCGAGCAGGCCGAACTCCGTCGGCGTCAGCGCAACCGTTTCGCCGCGAACCTTGACCTCGCGCCGCGCCTCGTCGATCTCCAGCTCGCCGCCGCCGAAGGAGAGCGGCCGTTCGCCAGTCTCGCCCCCGCGCGAGCGACGCAGGATGGCCTGCACGCGCAGGACGAGCTCACGCGGGCTGAAGGGCTTGGTCAGGTAGTCGTCGGCGCCCAGCTCGAGACCTCGAATGCGGTCTTCCTCGGCGGCCTTGGCAGTCAGCATCAGGATTGGAACGGCCGAGAACGTCCTCAGCTCGCGCGCGACCTCCTCGCCCGGCACGTCGGGCAAGCCAAGATCGAGGATGAGGAGGTCGGGCTCCTGCCCGCGGGCGATCGTTATCGCCTCGGCGCCAGACGCCGTCGTCAGGACCCCCAGACCCTCGCGCTCGAGATAGCCGCGCACGAGATCGCGGATCTTGCGCTCGTCCTCGACGACGAGCACCGTGAGGTTGCGAGACGTCATGTCCTCATGATGATGCTCGATCCGGCGCCGGTGAGGCAAAGCTCGGCGCGCGGGTTGCTTCGCGAGGACGTTTGACGCTTCAGCTCTCGAGCTCGTCGGCCAGAAGACCGAACTCGACCGCGTCGACCCACTCGCCGGCGGGCCGGTAGGCGCGGCGCTTGATGCCCTCGCGCACGAAGCCCGCGCTCTCGATCGCGGCCATGCCCCGCTCGTTGAAACCGTAGACACCGGCCTCGAGCCGATGGTAACCGAGCTCCCCGAAGAGAACGCGCGCCAGCTCGCGCACCGCCGCCTTGCCCAGGCCGCGACCACGGAAGTCGGGATGGATGGCCAGGCCGCCGACACGGGCGATGCGGCTGCGCTTGTTCGCGCGCTCGAAACCGATCGCGCCTACCAGTCGCCACTCCCGTTCGAACGGCGTTTCGATCATCAGCCGGCCAAAGGCCTCGGGCTCGACGAGCGAGCGCTGGATCTCCTCCATCAGCTCTTCGCGGGTGGCGGCTCTCCCCGCCGACAAGAAGGGCGCAACGTCCGGGTCGACCTGCAGGTCGAGCAGGTAGTCGACATCGCGGGCGCCGGCTCGTCGAAGTCTCAACTGGCTACGTGCCATCGCGTGCCGAAGCCTAGCGGGGTCGCCTGCGTCTTTGAGCGGAACGGCATTCGAAGCAGATCCCCCGGGAACGCCGAGGCGAAACGGGGCGGCGAGGCGCCGCGTTACCGATCCGGATCTGAATCGGCACAGCGAGACGCGCCTTTCGGCTTCAAGCATCGTTACTTTTCAATCACCCCGCGGGCGGGTGGCTCGGTGGCGGGCGAAGTGAGAAGTGCCGTAAACGAAGCACTCCACCGCCCGGCCGCGCTCGGCGGCGCGAGGCGTCGGCTCTTGAGCCGCGTCCTCGGTCGCACCCGTAGCTTCCAGCTACGAATACGACGCTGCGTCCTAGCTTCGCACTCGCCGATCACACCCAGTCGACGGGTCTTCATTCCGCTCCGCGCTCTGCGGGCGGGCGAAGAGAGAAGTGCCGGGGCGAAGCTCAGCTGAGGCTAATCAAGCTCAACCGCAGCCACATCCAGGCGCGCCGATAGACTGAACCAACTCTGGCGAAGATCGAAGAACAGCCGATCCACCGCGCGCTCGGGCTCACCGACTGGGAGCTCCAGCGAATTTGCGAGCTACTTGAGCGCGAGCCCAATCACTTCGAGCTAGCCGTCTTCTCGCTGCTCTGGTCGGAGCATTGCGGCTACAAGCACTCGACGCTGCTCTTGAAGCGGTTTCCGACCTCCGGTGAGCGCGTGCTCCAGGGCCCGGGCGAGAACGCGGGCGTGGTCGACATCGGCGAAGGCGACGCGGTCGCTTTCAAGGTTGAGAGCCACAACCATCCCTCGGCGGTCGAGCCCTTCGAGGGCGCCGCGACGGGAGTGGGCGGCATCCTGCGCGACATCTACGCGATGGGAGCCCGCCCGATCGCGCTGCTCGACGGCCTCTACTTCGGCCAGGA
This sequence comes from Gaiellaceae bacterium, assembly GCA_049591255.1. Lineage (GTDB taxonomy): Bacteria > Actinomycetota > Thermoleophilia > Gaiellales > Gaiellaceae > Fen-549. The sequence continues at coordinate 35,225 of JBAWEP010000051.1, read as the reverse complement.
CGACATCCAGTTCGAGCGGGCGGTCGCCGGCGTCGGCACCTACGGCAACTGCGTCGGCGTTCCCAACGTCGGCGGTGCCACCTTCTTCGACTCGCGCTATGCCGGCAACTGCCTGGTCAACGCGATGTGCGTGGGCATCCTGCCGCGCGAGCAACTCACCAGCGCCCGCGCCAGCGGCGTCGGCAGCGTGGTCATGTTCGGCGCCACGACGGGTCGCGACGGCATCGGCGGCGCAAGCGTCCTGGCCAGCCAGGAGCTGGGCGAGGACGACGCCGACAAGCGCCCGAGCGTCCAGGTCGGCGACCCCTTCACCGGCAAGAAGCTGATCGAGGTCTCGGTCGAGCTGATCGAGTCGAACCTGGTCGAGAGCCTGCAGGACTGCGGCGCGGCCGGGCTCGCCTCGGCACTATCGGAGATGGCGGCCTCCTTCGGGCTGGACATCCATCTCGACCGCGTGCCGCTGCGCCAGGACGATCTCGAGCCCTGGGAGATCATGGTCTCGGAGAGCCAGGAGCGGATGGTCGCCGCCGTCACGCCCTCGCTCGTGCCGGCCGTGAAGGAGGTCTGCGCCCGCTGGGAGCTTCCCTGCACCGAGATCGGCACGGTTACCAACACCGGCGTTTTGCGCTGCTTCTGGCACGGTGACGTGATCGGCGATATCCCGGCTCGCTTCCTGACCGAGGACGCTCCCCGCTACCAGCTCGAGTTGGCGCCGCGGGCGAAGCAGGATCCGCCCCCCACCCCGGTTGCGCCGCCCTTCCGCCAGGCGCTGCTCGAACTGCTCGCCTCCGACAACATCCGCGACCGCTCCTGGGTCTTCGAGCGCTACGACTACATCGTCGGCTCGCGCACCGTGCGCCGTCCCGGGCTCGACGCCGGCGTGCTCAGGCTGCGACCTTCGCTGCGCGGCCTGGCGCTCTCGCTCGACGGAAACGGCCGCATCGCCTGGCTCGACCCGCGCACCGGCGGCGCCCACGCCGTGCTCGAAGCGGCGCGCAACGTGGCCTGCTCGGGCGGCGAGCCGCTGGCGATCACGAACTGCCTCAACTTCGGTAACCCCGAGAAGCCGGAGATGGCCTGGGAGCTGTCCGAGGCGATCGAGGGCATGGCCCAGGCCTGCGAGGCGCTCGGGATTCCCGTCGTCTCGGGCAACGTCTCGCTCTACAACGAGACCGATGGGCAGCCCATCTATCCGACGCCCGTCGTCGGCTGCGTGGGCCTCGTTCCGGACGTGCGCGAGATCGGAAGCGCCTGGCGTGAAGGCGACGTGGTGCTGCTGGCCGGCGAGACCAATCTCTCGCTCGCGGGCTCGGAGTATCAGGCGCTCTACGACAAGGTCTGCGGCGCGCCGGCCGAGCTCGACCTCGAGGCCGAGGCCGCTCTGGTCAGTTTCCTCTGGAAGAACAACCGCCTCTTCTCGATCGCTCACGACGTCGCCGAAGGCGGGCTCGCCGTCTGCCTGGCCGAGTGCGCGATCTTTAGCGGCGTCGGCGCCCGCCTGGATCTCCCCGCCGATCCCGCCCAGCTCTTTGGCGAGTGCGGCGGCCTGGCCGTCGTCGCCTGCGCGCGCGAGCAGGTGAGCCGGCTCGAGGCGAACGGAGTGCCGCTGCGCGAGATCGGCAGCGCCGGCGGCGACTCCCTGAACGGGATGCCACTCTCCGAGCTGACCCGCTGCTGGCAAGCTAAGAGCACAGCGACCAAGGACAACTGAATGTGCGGCATCTTCGGTATCAGGGCGCCAGAGCGCGATAACGCACGCCTGACCTATTTCGGGCTGCACGCGCTGCAACACCGCGGGCAGGAGTCGGCGGGAATCGCCGTCTGCGACGAGGGACGTCTCTACGGCCTCAGGGACATGGGGCTCGTGACGCAGGTCTTCAACGAGCAGAGCCTGCGCGGCCTGCATGGGCAGCTGGCCATCGGTCACTGCCGCTACTCGACCACCGGCGGCAGCCACTGGGAGAATTCTCAGCCGCTCATCCTGCGCGGCCGCGAGCGCACCGTCGCGCTCGCCCACAACGGCAATCTCACCAACGTCGAAGAGTTGCGCGCGGAGCTCACCCAGCAGCACGTTCGCCTGAGCACGAGCTCCGACAGCGAGATAGTCGCCGCGATGATCGCCAACGACGAGCGCCCGCTCGAGCAGGCGGTCGCGGCGACGATGAGCCGGCTTGTCGGCGCCTTCTCGATCGTCGCGCTGGCCGAGAGTAAGCTGCTCGCCTTCCGCGATCCGCATGGCATTCGCCCGCTTTGCTTCGGCCGCCTCGACGACGACTGGGTCGTGGCCTCGGAGAGCTGCGCGCTCGACCTGATCGGCGCCGAGCTGGAGCGCGAGATCCAGCCGGGCGAGCTGGTGGTCATCGACGACGACGGCTGCCGCCAGTTGCAGGCCGTCCCACCGGCGCAGCACTCGGCACTCTGCATCTTCGAGCTCTTCTATCTGGCCCGGCCCGACAGCCGCCTGCTGGACGTCGAAGTCCACGGGGCGCGAGTGCGCATGGGCGAGATCCTGGCCGCCGAGGCGCCGGCCGAAGCCGACCTGGTGATGCCGATTCCCGACTCGGGCACTCCCGCCGCGATCGGATTCTCGCGCAGCAGCGGCATCCCCTTCAGCGAGGGGCTGATCAAGAACCGTTACGTCGGCCGCACCTTCATCGAGCCCGAGCAGAAGCTGCGCGACCAGGGCGTGAGACTGAAGTTCAACCCGCTCGACGAGGTCGCAGGCAAGCGCGTGGTGGTCGTCGACGACTCGATCGTGCGCGGCTCGACCACGCGCAAGATCGTCTCCATGTTGTTCGATGCCGGAGCGACCGAGGTGCACGTGCGCATCTCCTCGCCGCCGGTCGTCTTCCCCTGCTTCTACGGAATCGACTTTGGCGACGCCGACCAGCTGATCGCGGGAAAGAAGACGGTCGAAGAGGTGCGGCGCCACATCGGCGCCACATCGCTCGCGCACCTCTCGTTGGAAGGCCTGCAGACCGCGTCGCAGCGGCCCGATACCAACTTCTGCCGCGCCTGCCTCGAAGGCAAGTACCCGACGCCGGTTCCCGAGGGCGGCAAGCTGATCAAGCTGCGCCTCGAAAAAGCCGTCGAAAGTCCGCCCGCTACGCGCGCGTGAGTAGTTCCACTTTCGTTACAAGCGCCCCCTTGACGCCGAACGGTGTCCGACACCTTTTGGTGTCAAGGGCTCGGTTGGGTCGGAAGCGTGACTTTCCGCTCACAGAAAAGAGGCGCGGTCGGCTTGGCGAAGGGATCGCGTTCGCGCGAAGGGCCCGGTATGCGGGTCGCGGCACTCGAGAAATCGGTGCGCCTGCGTAGCGCCAGGACTGCGCCCGGCGCTACGCAGGCGAAGGAGCGGCGCTACTCGGTGACGTTGTGCGCCTTGGCGATACCGCGGCTGAGGATGTAGATCGCGGTGGTGACCAGATAGAACTCAAACCAGCTGCTGATGGTCAGAACGTCCGAGATCGCGATCACGATGATTGCGACGAGCAGCGCGACGATGTAGACCACAAACTCCATGTTCGGCACGCGAAGCTTGGAGAGATCGAGGGTGACCTTTCTTTCTTCCATCGAGGAGGATTCCTTCCGGGTCGAATGACAGACCCGCGCATGCTCTCCCGTTTGCGCGGCGAAAGCAACCGGGAGCCGCTCGGTTGGCGGAATGCTGCTGCGCCGAGCCCGGTCGACCTCGATCGACTACGACTCTCCGGCGGCGGGCGCCGCAGCCGCTAAGCGGAGCCCTGGTGAACCGACCTGCCGTGCGACCGCGTATCGATCCCGAGCGCCCTGTAAAGCGGACAGAAGCCGACCGCGGAGGTCGCCAGCATCACCGCGCCGACCGCAAGCAGAACGATTCCAGCCACGCTTCCGGCCCCGACGACGATGGCAACCACTATTGCCACCGGCGCAATCACGAATGCTCGCACGAGCCTGTCGATCGATCCCATGTTGATGCTCATTTTCGGCCTCCTCCGTGTCCGTTCCCCGCTCCTTCCAGCAATGCCCCGAGTGTGGTGAACTGGCGCTCGAGCGATCCGCACACCTGATCGCAAAGCGAGAACACGCCTCGATCGACGATCCGGTAGTAGGTGCGGTTCCCTTCTTTTCGCTTACCCACGATGCCGGCATCGAGCAGGATGTGGAGGTGCTTTGACACGTTCTGCTGCGACGCGCCGGCCGCGTCGACCAACTCGCCGACACAGGCTTCGCCGTCTCGCAAGCGGTCGAGCAGCTTGATCCGCATCGGCTCTGCAATGGCGCGAAGCCGGTACGAGATCAACTCGATCAGATCGTCGGGAATGGGATGAGGTAGGGACATGATGTTGTTGAGAATATACCTTACTACTGTTTAGTTGTATACAATGTTACCCATAAGACCTGTGAGCAAACAAGAGGAGGCTTCAATGGATGTGACTAGCGAGACCTTCGAGCGAGATGTGATCGAGCGCTCGCGCGAGCTGCCGGTGGTGGTCGATTTCTGGGCGCCCTGGTGCGCGCCCTGCACGATGCTCGGCCCGCTGCTCGAGGACGCGATCGAATCGCGGAGCGGCGCGATCGAGCTGGCCAAGCTCGACGTCGACGAGAACCAGGACATCGCCGCCATGTACTCGGTGCGGGGAATCCCGGCCGTCAAGGCCTTCCGCGGCGGAAACGTCGTCGCCGAGTTCGTCGGCGTTCAGCCGGCTGCGGCGATAGCGCGCTTCCTCGATCAGCTCAGTGGCCCGTCGGCAACCGAGCAGGTGCTGGCGGAGCTGAAGGGCTCCGGCGAGGCGCCCGATGTGGCGGCGGCGCTGGAGGCCGGCGATCATGAGCGGGCGCTCGATCTCCTGCTCGAGCATGTTCGCGGCGGCGACGAGTCTGCACGCCAGCGGTTGGGTCGCTACATGATCGCGCTGTTCGGCGACCTCGGGGTCGACAATCCACTTTCGCTTCAGTACCGCCGCCAGCTGGCGAGTACCCTCTACTAGCTCGACTCGAGCCCAACGAAGGAGAGAGATGCGCGTAAAGGAGTTCAACTTTCCGGTCGCGGTCGAGTGGCTGGGCGACACGCGCGTCGCCACCCGGATCAGCGGCAAGAAAGAGGTGGAGACATCCTCGCCGCCCGAGTTCCGTGGCAAGGATGCGACGATCTGGAGCCCCGAGGACTTCTTCGTCGGCGCCGCGGCCTCGTGCCTGGCGGTCACGCTCGCAGGCATCGCCGAGCGCCGCGACCTACCGCTGCACGGTCTCGAGGTGAACGGCGACGGTATCGTCGGCAGGCGCGACGACGGCGCCTTCGGCTTCACGCGCCTGAACCTCCAGGTGTCCATCGCGACCGACGCGGGCCAGGAAGAGCTTGCCCGGGAGGTGGCTCAGAAGGCGAAGGAAGGCTGCCTCGTCACCGTCTCGCTCGATCTGCCGATCGAGATGGAGGTCGAGGTCACGACGACGCCGGCTCGCGATCCGAGCTAGAGCCTCTCGCTCCCCGCTCGTCAGGCCAGGGTGACTCCGCGCAGCTCGAGCTCCAGCTCGCCCTCGCGCTCGTGCGCGTGAATCCAGAGCGTGAGATCGCTCGGCCCCTCTTCGCGTGTCCAGAGCGGCGCCTCGACCGTCCAGGCCTGCTCGCCGTCGGCTGTGGCGCTGGTCAGTAGCAGCGCGATATCCGGCGGGATGACCGGCGAGGCTCCGTAGTCGATGATCTCCTGCTCGATTCGGGACGCCGTCTCGGGCGCCAGGGCTCCTTCGTCGATCAGGGCGGGCAGCTCGCGGCGCGCAACCCGCGCGAGCAGCTCCTGCACCGGCTCGTACAGCTGTTCGGGTAGCCAGTCGCCGCGCCCGGGAGTGGTCGGCTCGAGCGTTACTTCGCGCGGCAGCTCGCTCTCGAGCCTGATCGAAAGGCGTTCGCCCTCGTGCTCGTTCAGGTAGCGCAGCGCTCGAGCCGCCGCGACGCGGTGCGTGGAGGCCTGCCTGAGCGGCGGATCGGCGAAGGTGAGCCTGAGCTGGTGGCGGAGCTCGGCGGCGCCGGCGACGGAGATCCAACCGCGCCCGCCCCAGCGCTCCTCGAGGTTTCCGTAGTCGAGGCCGACTCCCTCGTCGAGGTAGCGAGCCTGGGCGAGCACGTCCTCGCGGCGCAGGAAGAGGCGCCCGTCCTCTCTCGTCGGGCCGAACGCGAAGGAGAGCGCCGTCTTCGTCCCTTCCTCCGCGCACTCCAGCGTGAGCGCGACCCAGGTTCCCGGGAAGGCCTCGCGACCAGCCAGGCAGCGCACTGCAATCGAGTCGGGAATCCGCATCGTCTGCGTTTGTACCAGCTATGGGCCGGGCGCGAAAGCCCGCTCCCGGACACTCAGGCAAACAGCGGCCTCGGCAAATACACTGCCGGGGTGGCTGGAATGAGTTACGAGGCGGCCGGGGTTTCGCTGGCCAAGGCCGAAGAGATCATCGAGCGCCTGCGTACAGCCGTCGCGTCGACTCACACGCGCGGCGCCAGCGGAGCCTTCGGCGCCTTCGCCGGTCTCTATGCGCTCGACGAGGCCGGGCCGACGCAGCGCCTGCTCGCCGCCTCGACCGACGGGGTCGGTACGAAGCTGATCTTGCAGCGGGCAAGTGGGCGTCTGCGCTGGGGCGGAATGGACGCGGCCGCTCACTGCATCAACGACGTCCTCACCTGCGGCGCCGAGCCGCTTTTCTTCCTCGACTACGTCGCCGCCAGCAAGGTCGAGCTGGAGCTCGTGACCGAGCTGGTGGAGGGCGCGGCGGAGGTTTGCCGCGACGCGAGCTGCGTGCTCCTCGGCGGCGAGACGGCCGAGCTTCCCGGCATCTATGCCGAGGGCGAGCTCGACTTTGCGGGCACCTGCATCGGCCTGGTCGAGCGCCAGCGCCTGATCGACGGGCCCGCCAGCTGCAAGCCCGGCGACGTCGTCATCGGCCTGCGCTCCGCCGGCCTGCACGCGAACGGCTTCACGCTGGTGCGCAGCCTGATCGGCTCCGACGGCTACGACGCCGACCTGCTCCTGCCGCCGACTCTCTGCTACCTGGAAGACGTGCGCCGGCTGCGCGAGCGCGCCGAGATCCACGCGCTGGCCCACATCACCGGCGGCGGCATCCCGGGCAATCTGGCTCGCGTGCTTCCACCCGGCATCGGTGCGCGTATCGAGACCGGCTCCTGGCAACGCGGCGCGGTATACGACTGGATCAGCGAGAAGGGCGTCAGCGAAGAGGAGCAACGGCGCGTCTTCAACCTCGGCATCGGCTACTGCGTCGTCGTCCCGGAAGCCGACGTGAGCCCGGACGATCTCGTAATCGGAAGGCTGGAACAGGACGTTCAGGGAGTGCAGTTCACTTGATCGGCGTTCTCGTCTCGGGCTCGGGGACCAACTTGCAGGCCCTGATCGACGCGGAGCTACCGATCGCCTGCGTCGGCTCGAACAAGCCCGGAGTGCTGGGGCTGGAGCGAGCGGCGAAGGCGGGAATCGAGACCGGCGTTTTCGAGCTCGAGAGCTACCCCGACCGTCCCGCCCGCGATACGGCGCTGGCCGGCTGGTTGCAGGAGCGCGGCGCCGAGTGGGTTGTGCTGGCCGGCTACATGCACGTGCTCACGCCCGCCTTCCTGAGCCGCTTTCCCAGGCGTGTCATCAACCTGCACCCGGCCCTTCTTCCGTCCTTTCCGGGCGCTCACGCCATCGACGACGCGCTCGCGTACGGAGTTCGCTGGACGGGCGTCACCGTTCACATCGTCGACGAGGGCGTCGACACCGGGCCGATCATCTTGCAGGAGCCCGTCGAGGTTCGAGACGAGGACGACGCGGAGACTCTGGCCGAGCGAATTCACGCCGTCGAGCATCGCCTGCTGCCCGAGGCAGCCCGGCTCTGTCTTGACGGACGAGTACGGTTGCGGGAGAGTTCCCGTCGAGTGGTGATCACATGACCAAACGCGCGCTCATCTCCGTCTACGACAAAAACGGGCTGGAAGAGTTCGCGCGCGGGCTTGCCGAGCTGGGTTGGGAGTTGATCGCCAGCGGCGACACGACCGAGGCGATCAGGTCGTTCGGGATCACGGTCGCGAGCGCCGAGGAGACGACCAAGTCCGAGAAGCTGACGGGCCGTTTCAAGACGCTGCATCCGGCTATCCATGCCGCCATCCTCGCCCGCCGCGATCGCGAAGAGGACGTCGCCGCGCTGAGCGAGAGCTCGATCGAGCCGTTCGACCTCGTCTGCGTCAACTTCTATCCGTTCGCCAAGGTCGTCGCCCGCTACGGCGTGCGCGAGGAGGACGCGGTCGAGATGATCGACGTGGCCGGGCCGACGCTCGCCCGCGCGGCAGCGAAGAACTATCCCCATGTCGCGGTCGTCTCGCGAGCCGACCAGTACACGTTCGTCCTCGACGAGCTGCGCCAGTCGGGCGAGCTGTCCGAGGAGACGCGCCGGCAGCTCGCAGGCGAGGCGTTCGCCACCACCGCCGCCTACGAGTCGGCCATCGCGGCCTGGTTCGCCGACCGGGAGGCCTTCCCCGAGACGATGACCACCACCCTGATCAAGGTGCTCGACCTGCCCTACGGCGAGAATCCGCACCAGCGCGGCGCCCTCTATGCCGAGGCCTACGGCCGCCGCCACCTGCTCTCGCGCGTCGAGCAGCTGCACGGGCGCGAGCTGACCTTCAACAACCTGAACGACCTCTCGACGGCGCGGCTGATCATCGACGAGTTCACCCTGCCGGCCTGCGTGATCGTCAAACAGGCCAACCCCTGCGGCGTCGCGGTCGGCGCCTCGCCGGAGGAAGCCTTCATCAGAGCGCTCTCCGCCGATCCGTCCTCGGCCTACGGAGGCGTGGTCATTCTCAACAGGCCGATCTCCGCCGAGCTGGGCAAGCTGCTCTCCGAGCAGTTCATCGAGGTGCTGTTCGCGCCTGCCTACGCACAGAAGGCCATCGACGCGTTGCGCGAGCTCGAGACGCGCGTGCTCACTCACTACGAGCGCCGCCGCGGCGACCCCGGCGAGAAGGACTACAAGCGAGTTCTCGGCGGCCTGCTGGCGCAGGATCGCGACTGGGGCCTGGAGGATCGCTCGGGCATGGAGGTCGTCTGCGGCGAGGTCAGCGAAGAGGCCTGGGGCGACCTGCTCTTCGCCTGGAAGGTCGTCAAGCACGTGACCTCCAACGGCGTCGTGATCGCGAAGGATCTGCAGACGATCGGCATCTGCGGCGGCCAGCCCAGCCGGCTCGACGCGATCAAGGTGGCTATCGAGCGAGCGCGTGACAACGGCCACGACCTGAGCGGAGCCGCGCTGGCCTCCGATGGGCTCTTCCCCTTCTCGGACATCCCCAAGCTGGCGCTCGAAGCCGGAATCAAGCACATCGTTCAGCCGGGCGGCTCGAAGCGCGACCGCGAGTCGATCGAGACAGTGAGCGAGGCCGGCGGCGCGATGGTGTTCACTCACCGGCGCCACCTAAAACACTAATTCCCGTGCCAGACTTCAGTCTGGCTTGGGCGCACAATTCGCTGCGCCAACCCCGCCACTGCAATGACCCCGCCGCAGGCGAATCGGCTCGGTACGCCGCCGCGGCGCAGGGTTTCCACAGCGTAGGACTCGGCTAATATCTAGATGTCCCCAAGGAGGGGAGTATCCCGATTCGGGCTCCGTCGTCAGCACGGCCGCAAGGCCCGGTGGAGCCGGCCGGTAACGGCGAGGGAGAGACCTCCCGAAGCCAACGAGACCGAACCCGGAGGTCACGAAGCAATGATCGGATTTACGACTCGCCTCAGAACCTGGCTACTCATCGCGGCCCTCTCGGGGCTGCTCGTAGCGATCGGCTTCCTGCTCGGCGGAAGCTACATCTATCTCTTCCTCGGCCTGGCCGTGGCGATGAACTTCTTCGGCTACTTCTTCTCCGACAAGGTCGCGCTCAGAGCGAGCCACGCCCAGCCGATCGCGGAGTCGCAAGCGCCCGATCTCTATGCGGACATCCGTGAGCTGACGCAGCGTGCCGGCATCCCGATGCCGCGCATCTACATGACCCCGTCGCCGCAGCCGAACGCCTTCGCCACGGGACGCAACCCGGCGCACGCGGCGGTCGCCGTCACTCAGGGGCTCGTGCAGCTGATGCCGCGCGAGCAGGTGAAGGGTGTGCTCGCGCACGAGCTCTCGCACGTGAAGAACCGAGACATCCTCGTCTCCTCGATCGCGGCGATGATCGGGTCGGTCATCACCTGGATCAGCTACATGTTCCTGTTCTTCGGCGGTAGGGACAACAACTCGCCGGTCGGTGCGATCGGGGGGCTGGTGGCGCTGCTTGTCGGACCGCTGGCGGCGACGCTGCTGCAGCTCGGCATCTCGCGCCAGCGCGAGTACCTGGCCGATGCCAGCGGCGCCAGGCTGCTCGGGCAGGCCGCCCCGCTCGCAGATGCGCTCGAGTCGCTCGAACGAGCGAGCAAGGCGATCCCGATGCAGGTCAACCCGGCGACCGAGTCGCTCTACATCATGAATCCGCTCAACGCTCGCGGCATGTCGAAGCTCTTCTCGACACATCCGCCGATCGAGGAGCGCGTTCGCCGCCTGCGCGCGATGGACGCCGCAGGGAGCCTCGCCTAAGGCGCATCTCGAATCGAGCAATCGAGCGTGACGCCCTGCGCCGCGCTCGATTGCGCTCGGGCAGGCGCGCTCCTCACAGCGCCCAGCGGCGCCGCACAAGCCCTGGAACAGCGCCGGAGCTAAAACTCGGCTCCCTAAATCGGGGGATGCGCGGTACCCCGATTCCAAACATGATCGGTTTCGTGACCGCGCTTCCCCGGCGGTGTTATCCCTATTGCGGCGTTCTTCTCGGCGCCCTCGCGTCCCTGCTCGCATTGCTGTGGCCGGGAGGCGATGCGCCCGTTCTCGCCGCGGGCTTGGCCTGCTCCGCCGTGATCGTGCTGGCGGTTCGCGTCGATTTCACCAAGACGGGAGCGGCCTGGTACTCGATCGCCGCGGGAGCACTTCTGATCGCGCTCGGCTCTGCCAGCAACGTACCGGCTCATAGGCTCGGGCTGGGCGACATTCTCTTTACGACCGGGCTGCTGGCTCTTGCCGGTGGAATCATGCTGCTGGTCGCGGCGAGAGCGAACGAGGGCGACTGGGGCAGCTTGATCGATACGGCCGCTGCGACTGCCGCCGCAGGCCTGGTTATCTGGGTGACGCTGCTGGCTCCCAAGCTCGACACGGCTTCGACCGTCGCTGCAATCGAGGCGGCAGCCGTCCTCTACTGCTTCGGTCTACTGGCGCTTTTCGCCGTCACAACCCGGCTCGTGCTGGGCCTGCGCGCCTGGACGCTCTCGTCGACCTTGCTCTGCCTTTCCGTCGGCTTCCTGATCGCTCTGGCCGTCACCGCTACGGCCATCAGACTGGGCGAGCTCTCGAATGCCGCCTGGGCGATCCGGGTCTATCAGATTGTCGCTTTCGCGCTGCTGGCCGCCTGCACGCTGCACCCGAGCCGGCGCAAGCTCGGAAACGTCGCTTCCGAGAGCAAGCACGAGCTGACACCGAGTCGATTGGCCTTGCTGACCACGGCCGCCATGACCGCGCCGATAGTCCTCTTCGTACAGAACGCCCGCGGTGCCCAGCAGCTCGACATCCTGGCAACTGTCGTCTGCTCGATCGCCGTCGTCGCTTTGGTGATCACGCGGCTGGCCGGGCTCGTCCTTCGCCAGCAGCGCGCCACTCGGCGCGAGCTGGTGCTGCGGCGCGCGATGCGCAGTCTCGCCTCGGCCAGCGAACACGACCGAGTCTGCGCGGCGATCGTCGAAGCCGCCACCGCCATCGCCGGCGAGCACGGGCACGTCAGGGCGAGCCTCCTGCTCGGCTCCGGGCGGAGCACGCTCGAGTTCGCCACCCACGGCGAGCCGATCTCCGGCCGCAGGCACGAGTCCTCCACCCCGCTGACACTCCAGGAAGACCGCATCGGCGAGCTCGTGCTGGAGAGCTCCAAGCCGCTCACCGACGAGATTCGCTCGGCGCTGAAGAGCCTCTCCTCGCAGAGCGTGCTGGCACTCGAAAGCCTGCAGCGAACCAAGGACCTGCTGGAAGAAAGGCACGAGCTGGAGACAGAGCTTCAGCGCCGTTCTCACCTCGATGCGCTCACGGCGCTGCCGAACCGCTCGTACTTCCTCGAGCGCACGGAGGCGGCCCTGGACAAGATCCAGCGCAGCGATGAGCCCGTTTCGGTGATGATCGTCAACCTCGACGACTTCAAGACCGTCAACGACACGCTCGGGCACGTCGCCGGTGACGAGCTCCTGCGCGCCGTCTCCGATCGCCTGATCGCCAGCATCCGTACCGACGACACCTGCGCCCGGCTGGGCAGCGACGAGTGGGCCGTGCTGATCGAGGAGAGCCCGCCGGAGTCGCCGGCGGCCGTCGCCGAGCGGATCATGACCGGGCTGGAGCGCTCCTTCCTCCTGCTCGGGCGGCATGAGGTGTTCGTGCACGCCTCGATCGGCAGCGCCACGGTCGTCCCGGGCGAAGAGGCGGAGGCCGAGGACGCGGCGGAGCTGCTGCGCAACGCCGAGGTGGCCATGTTCCACGCCAAGCGCCACGGTCGCACCGGCTTCGAGGTGTTCGAGCCGGCGATGCGAGCCGCCGTCGCCGAGCGCCTGGCGCTCAAGGCCGAGCTCGAGCGCGCCGTCGTCGCCAGCGAGTTCGTCATCCACTACCAGCCGATCGTGATGCTCGACTCGGGCGACATCTGCGGGGTCGAGGCGCTCGTCCGCTGGAACCACCCCGAGCGCGGATTGATTCCTCCCTTCCACTTCATCCCGCTGGCCGAGGAGACGGGGTTGATCGTTCCGCTCGGCCGCTTCGTGCTGAACGAGGCGCTGCGCCAGGGCCGCGAGTGGCAGGAGCTGACGGGTCAGGACGACCTGGTGATGTCGATCAATCTCTCCGGCCGGCAGCTCGACCACTCGACACTCGTCGGCGACGTCGCTCAGGCGCTCGAGCAGACAGGGATCGATCCCCAGACCGTGATCCTCGAGATCACCGAGACGGCGCTGATGGAAGACGTCGAGGCCGCGATCGGGCGCCTGAACGAGCTGAAGACGCTCGGTATTCAGATGGCGATCGACGACTTCGGCACCGGTTACTCCTCGCTGCAATACCTGCGCCAGTTCCCGGCCGACATCATCAAGGTCGCCAAGCCCTTCGTCGACGGCGTGGTGGAGGCGGGCTCGGACGAGTACCGCATCGCCGACGCGATCGTGCGCCTGGGCGAGACCTTCGGTCTACGAGCGCTGGCAGAGGGCATCGAGTTGCCCGAGCAGCGCGCGATGCTGCGCGACCTGCGCTGCGAGCTGGGTCAGGGCTATCTCTTCTCCAGGCCGCTCGCGCCGCCCGAGATCGAGGCGCTCTTGATGGCGCCCGACACCACCACTGCTTTCGCGTCGCTGCAGTAAGCGCGAGGGGCGCACCGTTCTCTTCCCGCCTCACGAGCGCTCGGCGTTCTAGCTCAGAGCCGCTATCGCCCGACGCACCCGCTGCGCGAAGCCCGAGTCGCCCGCGGTCGCCGCGAGGATGATCACGTTTCGCTTCTGAACTCTGATTACGGGATGGTTCGATTCCATCCACGTCGACAGCGGCTTCAACCGGACGGCTTCGTCCGCGCTCTTCTTCGTATCGAAGACGTAGGCCATCTCACTCGCGGCGGTGGCTCGGTTCAGTCCGACCAGGAGCGCCCGCACGTGCTTGCTCTTGCTATCTCCCTTTGGTAGCGGGACGGCGTCGGCCAAGGCGCTCCCGGCCGGTGGCCGAAGATAGGGATTCGACTGTGGAAGCATCTCCGTCTGGAAGGGGACGCCGGCCTGGAAGAAGGCGCGCTCGACGTCTCGGACGCTATACGGGCCACCCGTCGCCTTCGTGCTCGAGTGTGCCGTCGTCGAGCCACAACCGACCGCGAGCGCCACAGTAACGAGCGCGAGTAGAAAGGCTGTGCGCGTCATGAGGCGCACCCTAACTCGTTGCTCCGATGGAGACGGCGGGCTCGGCCCTAGCGGCGAACGCCCACGTACTCGAAGCGCAGCGGCTTCACGATGCCGCGATCGATCACCCAGCGCTCGAGCACCAGGCTCGGCTCGCCCTCGAGGTACTGGTAGAGAGCGGGCTGCCACTGGAACAAGCGCTCCTCGAAGCGCTGGTGCAGCTCGTAGCGAAGCTCGTGATGTGTCAGTACTCCGCTGAAGGCCTCCTGGAACCACCAGTACTTGAACGCCTCGATCGTCTGGTGGGCATCCGGGCCTCCGGCCGTGGCCAGCGCTCGGCGCTGCATGTAGAACCAATCGGCGGTGGAGTCGTCGAGCATGTCCCAGGCCAGTCCGCCCACGACCAGCACCGCGGGAGGCAGTGCCATCCGAAAGACCTCGTCGATGGCCGTCAGCGGATCGAAGCCGGGCCTGAGCGCATCCTCGATCACGGCGGCGTGGTAAGGAGGGTTGTCGGCGACGCTGTAGCCGGCCGAATAGGCGACTCCGACCACGTCCTGTCCACCCCACACGCGAACGCGCGCAGGCGGAGCCGGCAGTCGGGTAATTGCGAACTCGGGAAAGTCGATGGCTGCATTCTGGACGTTCGCCCAGACCGCAGAGCGGGGTAGTGTGAGAAAGCGCGCAAGCGGCGACTAGCATCGGAGCGAATGTTCGAGCTTCTGGACCTCCATTTCCTGGGTGAAGAGCAGCTGTTCTGCACCTACCTGCTCGATCTCGAGGGCGGCCTCGCGCTCGTCGATCCCGGGCCGCGGACGACCCTCTCGACGCTCGAGTCGGGGCTTGCCGAGCTCGGTGTCAGCGTCGCCGATCTGCGCCACCTGCTCATCACGCACATCCACTTCGACCACGCCGGCGCCTGCGGAGCGCTCGTCGCGGCCAACCCGCGCCTGCGCGTGCACGTCTCCGAGCGCGGCGCTCCGCACCTCATCCGCCCCGAGCGGCTCGAGCGCAGTGCCAGGCGCCTCTACGGCGACATGTTCGACGTGCTCTGGGGAGCGGTCGAGCCCGTGCCGGCCGAGAACGTCGTGGTCGCCCGCGATCGCGTGGCGGGGTTGGATTGCTTCGCCGCGCCGGGGCACGCGGTTCATCACGTTTGCTTCATGACCGAGGAAGGCACGCTGTTCGCGGGCGACACGGTCGGGGTTCGCTGGCCGCCGAGCCAGTACGTCCTGCCGGCCACGCCTCCGCCCGATGTCGACCTCGAGGCCTGGCACGCGACCCTGGACGAGATCGAGCGGCGAGCCCCTACCGCCTTGGCGCTACCTCACTTCGGCCTCGTAATGGACCCAGGGGAGCACCTGCGCGTGTTCCGGCGCCGGCTGATGCTCTGGGCCGAGATCGTGCGCCGCGGAGCGAGCGTGCGCGAGTTCGTCGACGAGGTCTCTCTCGACATCGACGACGAGACGGCCAAGTTCTCCGAGCTGACCGATCTGCTCAGGCACTCCTATCTCGGGCTCAAGCGCTACTGGGGCTCGCTCGCCGAGAGCGGCTGAGGACTCCGCGCCGATCGGCCGCCTCTCAGCGGGCGATCGCCTTCTCGTAGGCGGCGATGTAGTCGGCGACCATCCGCTCGGGCGCGAAGTGCTTCTCGACGTAGCGCCTGCAGACCCAGGGATCGACCTCGTCGGCCTTCTCGATCATCCCGGGCATCTCGCGGTAGTCGTCGACGATGATGCTGCCGGACTCATCGGTGATGACCTCGGGCACGGCTCCGCGGCGCGTGGCGATGACGGGCGTGCCGCAGGCCATCGACTCGATCGGCACCAGCCCGAACGGTTCCTCCCACTCGATCGGGAACAGGGTCACGCGGGCGTTCTGCAGCAACTCGACCTTCTCGCCGTGATTGACCTCGCCCAGGTACTCGATCTGGTTGTCGAGGTGCGGCGCGACGAGCTGCTTGAAGTACACCTTCTCCTCGGGGTCCTGCATCTTGCCCGCGATCTTGAGCGGGAGCCCGGTCTCCTTGGCGATCGCGATGGCGCGGTGGGCGCCCTTGTCGGGGCTCATCCGACCCAGGAAGAACAGGTACTCGCCCTTGTGCGGCTGGCACGGGTAGACCGAGAGATCGAGCGCGTTGGGGCAGTTGGCGATCCAGGGCAGGTCGGGCCGGGGCTTGCGCTGGTTCATCGAGATCGAGATCAGACCGACCTTCGGCGCCACGCGGGCGATCTGGTCGTAGACCTTGGGCGCGATCGGGCCGTCGAGCGGACCGTGCAGCGTGTGCACCGCCGGCGTCTCGACCAGGCCGGCGAAGGCCGCGGCCGGCAGGCCCGAGTGATCGTTGATGATGTCGAACTCCTCGGCGCGCTCGAAACACGCGAGCGCGTGGTACATCTCGGGAATCGAGCGCCCGATCTGCAGGCTCGGCGCCTCGTCGTAGACCGAGACCAGCTTGGCCGTCGTGCGGGAGTCGCCCGAGGCAAAGAGCGTCACGTCGTAACCGGCTTCCGCGAGCGAATCGGCCAAAAGCGAAACGACCCACTCGATCCCGCCGTATCCGTCCGGAGGGACCCGGAACCAGACGGGAGAGATGAGAGCGATGCGCATTGCCATTTCGGAGCTCCTCTACTTTCGTACGACGGTCTTCGAGATGTATATCCCGAAACGACCGTGACCGTGCATGTCAGATGCTTTCGCGGCGATCCCACGCCGGGTCGCATCTTTTTATTGCAGCAGATGTCGGATCGCAAGATGCGACCCCGGAGGAGGCTCGGGAGGCTCGGAGCCTAGTGCGGGTCGACGGGCCTCTCGCGCGGAGACGCCGGGCCGAGCTTGAGCGAGTGCCCGGCGCCGGAGATGTGGTCGACCTGGAGCGTGCTGTGATCGATGCCGAAGTGCTCGTCGAGCGCGCCGGCCAGGCGAGCGCGGGCGGCGTGGCAATCGGCTTCCCGCTGCACCAGGATGTGCGCCGAAAGGGCGGGGAAACCGCTCGTCACCGTCCAGACGTGCAGGTCGTGCACCTCGACGACCTCGGAGTCGGCGGCGAGCATCCGCCCGACCGCGCCGGGATCGATGTGGCCGGGCGCGCCTTCGAGCACGATGCGCAGCGAGTCGCGCGTGAGCGAGTAGGCGGCGATGAAGCAGAGCAGGGCGACGCCAAGGCTGGCGATGGGGTCGAAGCGATCCCATCCCGTCAGCAGGATCAGTCCGCCGGCGAGCGCCGTGCCGACGAACCCGGCCAGATCGGTGGTGATGTGCAGGAAGGCTCCGCGAACGTTGATGCTCTCCGACTGTCCGCGCGCAAGCACCGCCGCCGCGGCGATGTTGGCGAGCGCACCGGCCAGAGCCACCACCAGCACGATCCCGCCGTGCACCACGGGTGGCGCGATCAGCCGGCGCACGGCCGAGTAGGTGATCCAGCCTCCGACGAGCAGGAGCGAGATACCGTTCGCCTGCGCCGACAGCACCTCGACGCGTCCGAGCCCGTATGTCCAGCGTCCGCTCGCCGGCCGCGCTGCGATGCCGATGGCCACGATGGCGAGGGCCAGCGCGAAGATGTCGGTGAGCATGTGCCCGGCGTCGGCCAGGAGTGCAAGCGAACTGGCCACGATGCCGAAGGCGATCTCGATCGCCATCACCGCCGCAAGAAGTGCCAGGGCGATCGAGAGCGAGCGGCGCTCGTCTCGACTCCGGCTGGCGCCGCGCCTCAGGTGCTGGTGGTCGTGTGCTTCGTGCATGTTCGCTCGCCGTCTCAACAATTCTCTCGACCGTCGATTACCCGCTGAGAGCCTATCCCGTAGGGAAGGCGCGGCCGAAAGCGGTCGGGCCGCCAACCCCCGTCCGCCCGGCGGGTGATAGTTACTCCACTCGATATCGCCGCTCTTGCTAGAAGAGCGCCAACAGGAGGATGAAAGCGAAATGAAGAGATACCGGCTGGGAATCGTGGTCTTGCTCGTAACCGGCGCGGTTCTGGCGCTCTCGGGTTGCGGCGGAAGCAGCAGTAGCAGTGGTGCGAAGCCGCTCAGCAAGGCCGAGCTCGCAACCCAGGCGAACAAGATCTGCGCTCAGTTCAGCAAGCAGCTCGACGCCGTCGCGACGCCGACCACGCAAGCGGAGTTTCCGAAGGCGTTCAATCAGGTGGCGACGCTCGCCGAGCAGCGTGCCGCCGCGCTCAAGAAGCTCACCCCCTCCAGCGGACAGAAGGCCGCCTTCGAGCAGTACCTCCAGCTCGAGGACGAGCAGATTCAGCGCATTCGCGATCTGGCCGCTGCATACACAAAGGGCGATACCGCCAATGCCGAGAAGATCACCGCGGCCGGTAACAGCGTCGACAAGACCTCCAACACCCTGCTCAAGCAACTCGGCGCCGATACCTGCGCCAAATAGGTGAGCGAAGCGATCGCTCAGGCCGGAAGGCTCCGCGCGAGCCTTTCGGCCGCGATCGACCCACTGCCTCGTCTCCTGGCTCGCAGAGCGGTAGCAGCATCCGTACAGGCACCCTGCCCCTCGCAACTAGACTCGCATCGTGCTTGCGCTCGAGATCATCTTCTGGACCTCGCTGGGGCTGATCGTCTGGACTCACTTCGGTTATCCGCTCTTCGCCGGCCTGCTCGCGCGCCTGCGGCCGCGCCCGGTCGCCAAGGCTCCGATCGAGCCGACGGTCGTGCTGGTCGTCGCCGCGCACAACGAGGACGCGGTCATCCGCCGCCGCCTCGAGAACGTGCTCGCGCTCGACTATCCAGCCGAGAAGCTCGAGATAGTCGTCGCCTCCGACGGCTCGAGCGACCGAACCGACGAGATCGTCCTGGAGATCGCCGCGCGCGAGCCGCGCGTTCACCTGCTCGCATGTGACAGGGGCGGAAAGACACTGGCGCAGAACCGCGCCGTACGCGAAACCACGAGCGAATTGCTCGCCTTTACCGACGCCAATACCGAGTGGGCGCCCGACGCCCTGAGCAGACTGGTCGAGAACTTCGCCGACCCCGATGTCGCCTATGTCTCGGGCAAGCTCCAGCTCACCGCCTCCGACGGCACCAATCGCGAAGGCCTCTACTGGCGCTACGAGCTCTGGCTGCGCTCTAACGAGTCGAAGCTCGGCTCGATCACCGCCGGAAACGGCGCCATCTACGCCGTACGCCGCAGCGACTATCTCGAGGACGCGTCGATCACCGGGCACGACTTCGGGCTCCCCTTCAGGATGGTTCAGCGCGGGCGCCGGGCCGTCTTCGAGCCAAACGCGGTGGCCCTGGAAAAGGAGTCGCGCGACCTCGAGGACGAGTTCGGGCGCAAGGTTCGGATGATCACGCGCGCGCTGCGCCACGTCTACACGGGCAGCATGCTGCACCGCGTTCCTCCCATCTATGCCCTGGAGCTGTTCTCGCACCGCCTGCTTCGCTACGAGACCGGCGCCGTTCACATAGTGCTTCTCGGTACCAGCGCAGCACTCGTGGGGATCGGCCCCTCGAGCCTCGGACTCGTCTATCAGATCGCTCTCGGCCTGCAGCTCGCCTGGCTCGTCTTCGCCGCCTTCGGGCGCCTGCGGATACGGATTCCGGGCGCCGGGATCGCCTACTACTACCTGCTCGTGACCGTCGCGACGCTGATCGGCAACTACCGCTTCCTGCGCTTCGGCACGCCGACCGTCTGGGAGAAGGCCGAGGGTACGCGGTGAACGTCGCAAAAAGAGTGATGGACGTCGCCGTCGCGGGCTTCGGCCTGATCGTCTCGAGCCCGCTCCTCGCGCTCGCAGCGCTCGCGATCAAGCTCGAGGATCGCGGGCCGGTGCTGTACCGGCAGCAGCGCGTGGGAAGAAACGGCCGCGACTTCGAGCTGCTCAAGCTGCGCACGATGGTCGTGGGCGCGGAGAAGATGGGCGCCGGCTTCGCCGTCAACCGCGGCGACTCGCGCATCACGCGCTCCGGGCGAGCGCTGCGGCGGCTATCCCTCGACGAGCTGCCTCAGCTGTGGAACATCCTGCGCGGCGACATGAGCATCGTGGGGCCACGACCGACGCTTCGCTATCAGGTGGACGATTACACCGCCCGGCAGCTGCGCCGGCTCGAGGTCAAGCCCGGGCTGACCGGCTGGGCGCAGGTGAACGGACGAGCCTCGTTGCCCTGGAACGAACGGATCGAGCTGGACGTCTGGTACGTCGAGCATCGCTCGCTCTGGCTCGATCTGCGCATCATCGCCCGCACTCCGCTGGCGCTTTTCCACGGAACGTACAAGGGCTCGAGTGGCGGTTGGCGCCCGAGCGAGAAGTCGGACGCCGACTGACCGCCCGAACGTCGCGGAGCACACCGCCGCTGCCCCCTCCGGCCATGTCCCGGTGCCAGGCATGGTGACGTAAATGTGACTTCGGGAGCGTATTGGAGCGAAGAATCGAGCCGGTTCCCGGCGGTGATTTGTCCGCACGGGACACGCCCCGGTGCCAGGCATGGTTACGGGTTTGTGCCATGTCTTCCACCGCGTGGGCGTTTTGGTGCCGCGTTGAGTAGTGCGCTGAGCGGACGGCCTCAGCAGCCGCGGCGCGTGGTGAAAACGAGGCCGAGCTTTAGCGTCTCGCTGACCATGTTGAGCGGTAACCAGGCAAGGCTGTTGCCGCTCCCGGTCGCGTAGACGCGAGCGTGCCCGTCGAGACAGCGATCGAAGAGCAGGCGCGCGCGGAAGAGATGGTAGGTCGAGGTGACGACGAGCAGCGAGCGCCAGTGGTAGCGCTCGGCCAGGGCAAGCGCAGCGCGCGCCTCGCCGCGGGTCGAGTAAGGCGAGGGGCGGAAACAGATGACGCGAAAGCCATGCCCGCTCGGGTGGTCGCACAGTTTCCTGGCAGGCGCCCAATCCGAGCCCGCCCCGTCCGAGACGACGAGCACCGGCGCCACACCCGCGCGGGCCAGCTCCAGCGCGTGTGAAAACCGTTGTATCTCGTCGCCGGCCAGGACGACGATGGCGTCGGTGCGACGCGGATGATCCTGACTCGGCCAGACGAAGAGGTAGAGGGCGAGGGCGAGCCAGACGACGAGGCCGGCGATCAACAGTCGAATCAGAACGCGGAGCATCCCTGTATCTTCGCCTCTCGCCGCTTCGCCCGTACCGGTACCCTCTCTCGTCGTGACAGTCGTCCTTTTCACCTGCACCGGTCAGCGCGTCGACATGATCGACGCCTTCAACGCGGCCGGCGCCACGACTCTAGCCACCGACACGAGCATCCTCGCGCCGACTCTCCACCGCGCCTCGAGCTACGCGCTCGTCCCGGGCTTCACCGAGCCCGAGTACGTGCCCGCGCTGGCCGAGCTTGTGCGCGAGCACGGGGTCGACGTCATCGTGCCGCTGACCGACTTCGACCACCGCGTCCTCTCCGAGCCCGCGTCGAGAGAGGCGCTCGCGCCCGCGCTGGTGCTCCTGCCCGACCGCGACGTGATCGAGAACACGGCCGACAAGTACAACGCCCACGTCTTCTTCTGCGAGCACGGCATCGCCTCGCCCGACACCTGGCTGCCCGAGGATCTGCCCGACGAGATCGACTGCTACCCGGTGCTGGTCAAGGCCCGCGAAGGCTTCAGCGGCAACCACATCTACCGCGCCCGCAATCGCGAGGAGCTGGACTTCTTTCTGCGCTACACCGAGGTACCCTCGATGGTGCAGAAGCAGTGCCAGGGCACTGAGTTCTCGGTCGACATCTTCTGCGACCTGGACAGCCGCTGCCTGAACGCGATCCCGCGCTCGATGATCCACTCCAAGGGCGGCGAGTCGATCAAGGGCATGTCCGTGCACGACCCCGAGCTGATCGAGCTGGGACGCCGCGTCGGAGAGACGATGCGCCTGCGCGGCCCGGCCACCGTCCAGTGCTTCCGCGAGGCCAGCGGTCGCCTCGAGATCACCGACGTCAATCCGCGCTTCGGCGGCGCCTTCGCGCTGCCGCTGGCGGCCGGATCGCACTATCCCGAGCTGATCATGGCGCTGGCGGCCGGCGAGCATCCCGAGCCGCACGTGGGCGAGTTCGAAGAGGGCGTCTTGATGTTGCGCTACTACTCCCAGGTCGTGATGAAGATGGGAGACGACGGCACGCTGGTTCCGCTCGAGCGGCCGGTCCCGGCCGAAAGCTAGGCTCCCGATCGAATAGCACTTCTCGCCTTGTCCGCCGGCGAGCGCGGCCAGGCTCTGGAGTGCTTCGTTTCGCGGCACTTCTCACTTCGCCCGCCACCGAGCCACCCGCCCGCGGGGTGGTTGAAAAGTAGCGATTCGAGCGGGCAAGAAGCGCACCCGAGTGTGCCGATCTTGCGCCAGATCGGAACCGTCGCGCTCGACTCCTCCAACTCGTCTCTCGATAGTTCCGCGACCGGCGACAGGCCGTCTGAGCCGAGATTCCTGCGACCGACAGGTTGAGGCTCCGCTAGGATGCCCGCTCGATGAGCCCTTCCAAGCGCACCGACGAGCCGCGAGAGATCGAGTTCGAGCAAGAGGTCGATTTCGGGCGCTATCTACGCAAGCTCGCGCGCGGCTGGTGGCTCCTGCTCGCCGGGCTCGTGATCGGCGCCGTGATCGGCGTGGCGCTGACGCTCGGAGGCAGCAAGCTGTACAAGGCCAAGGCGACCATCTATCTGGGACAGCCGCTGGCGATCAACAGCTCGGCCCAGATTCAGAGCCTCAGCACCAACCCGAGCACCGTCAGCACGCTCGTGCATGACAAGGGCATCCTCGACCAGGTCGCGAAGCAGTCCGGCCTGCCGCTGAAAAAGCTCAGCGCGGGCATCTCGACGGCGACGGTGCAGGGCTCGCTCTCCAAGCTGGGCCAGACGCCGCTGGTGAGCATCTCCGTACAGGCCAACGCGCCGCGAAAGGCCGTCACCGATGCCGCCAACGATCTGGCGGCGCAGGTGCTCGCCCACGTCTCCGATTATCCGCACGCGAAGATCGCGATCCTCCACGCACAGATCGCCTCCGACGAAAGCCAGATCGCGGCGATCGACAAGCGCTTGAGCGTAATCGGCGCGGCCTCGAGCTCATCGACCGAGCCGCTTGTGCTGCTGACGCGGCGCGGAACCCTGAGCGACGAGGTGCAGACCGACCAGCTACTGCTCGCGCAGGCAAAGACGGTCGAGCAGGGCAAGATCGTGACCGCAGCCAAGCGCGCGGCGAAGACGGCGAGCCGCAGCCGAAAGAGCGGTCTCCTGGTCGGCGGCGCTCTCGGGCTCCTGATCGGCGCTCTGACAGCGCTGGCTCTGCCCGAAACGCGGCGCAGGCGCTCTAGCTAGAAGCTCCGCGCCGGCATACTGCGGTCGTGAAGCGCCTCGGCCTACTCGCGCTCGCCGCTGCACTCGCTCTCGCCCTCTCGATCGAGACCGGTTCCGCGGCCAAGCCGGGAAGAGAGCCTCGTCTCGCCGCTGCCCGCTCATTCGCGTTCGCGATCGGCGACGGCGCCCTGAGCGGAAAACTGAGCCGCCGCTACCAGAGCTTCGATCTCGTTGTAGTGGACGGAGAGAGCGCCACCCGTAAAGAGGTCGCGGCGATTCGACGATCAAGCGGTGGGCTGGTTCTCGCTTACCTCGACGCCGGCACGATCGAGGACTATCGCGGCTGGTACAACGCCGCCAAGCCCTACCGGCTCGACTACTGGGGCGATTGGGGCGAGTGGTACGCGAACGTGAACGCCGCCGGCTTTCGCTCGCTCATGCTGAAGCGCGTCGCGCCCGCGATGCTCGCCAAGGGCTTCGATGGTCTCTTTCTCGACAACACCGACATGACCGAGACCCATCCGGCGCAAAAGCCCGGGATGCGAGCCCTCGTTGCGGGGCTCTCGCGTCTCGTGCGGGCAAGCGGCAAGCTGCTCATGGCTCAGAACGGCGCAGACGTGAACTGGCCGCTCAGGCGCTTCTATGACGGCATCAACTTCGAGGACGTCAGCTTCAGCTACGACTTCGACCGCCACGCCTACGTCCGCCGCGACGCCGGCTCTGTCGCCCGGGCACAGAGGACGATCGGTCGTTACCGGGGCGCCGGCCTGAAGGTGACGGCCACCGACTATCTGGCCGCCGGAAAGACGAGAGACACGCAAATCGCCGTGCACAACGCCTGTTCGGCCGGAGCTCTCCCCTACGTCTCGGACATCTTCCTGAGACGGGTTCCGGCGCGACCGTTCTTCTGCAACTAGCCGCTCTCTCGCCCGGCCGGGATATGATCTCGCCGTGCCAACCGCCGTCGTGACCGGTGGAGCAGGGTTTCTCGGCTCCCATCTGTGTGAAGCGCTTCTCGCCAAGGGAACGCGCGTCATCTGCGTCGACAACCTCGACACCGGCAACCTCCACAACATCGAGCACATCCGCGACGGCGAGTTCGTCTTTCTCAATCAGGACGTGACCCACCACATCGAGCTCGACGAATGCGTCGACTTCGTCTTCCACCTGGCCAGCCCAGCCAGCCCGATCGATTACGCGCGCCTGCCTCTGCACACGCTCAAGGTCGGCTCCTACGGGACGCACAACGCGCTTGGCCTGGCCAAGTTCAAGCGCGCGCGCTTCCTGCTCGCCTCGACCAGCGAGGTTTACGGCGATCCACTGATCCATCCGCAGCCGGAGAGCTACTGGGGCAACGTCAACCCGATCGGCCCGCGTGGCGTCTACGACGAGGCCAAGCGCTACGCCGAGGCCCTGACGATGGCCTACCACCGCCAGCAGGGCGTGGACACCTCGATCGTGCGCATCTTCAACACCTACGGCCCGCGCATGCGCCCCTTCGACGGGCGCGCCGTCCCGACCTTCGTGCGCCAGGCGCTTGCCAACAAGCCGCTGACCGTCTTCGGCGACGGCTCGCAGACGCGCTCTTTTTGCTACGTGGACGATCTCGTGCGCGGCCTGATCCTGCTTGCGGAAAGCGGCGAGCACGAGCCGGTCAACATCGGCAACCCAACCGAGATGACGCTGCTCGAGATGGCGGAGACGGTCGTGAAGGTGACGGGCTCATCGAGCGAGATCGTGTTCGAGGCGCTGCCGGTGGACGACCCGCAGGTGCGCAAGCCGGACATCACCCGCGCGCGCGAGCTACTCGGCTGGGAGCCGCAGGTGCGGCTGGAGGAGGGGCTCGGCCGCCTGATCGACTCGCTCGGGCACCAGCCCGCCTAGCGCTCGAGCGGGCCCTCCCCGAATCCGGCTCCGATTGGATCATGCGCCCGCGCGGTCAGGTCGCTACGCCATACTGACAGCCGATGAAGTCAGCGAAGACAGCCGGCGCCGCTTCGGCCGAAATTGGCTCGGCGAAGCTCTCGTTCCGGCGCCGCCTGGCCATCATCCCCGCCTTCAACGAGCAGGGATCCGTGGCGGGCGTGATCGACGAGATACGAGCCTTCGACCCCAGCTTCGAGATCGTGGTCGTCGACGACGGCTCCACCGACAACACGAGTGAGATTGCACGCTCGCGCGGCGTGCACGTCGTCACCCTGCCCTTCAACCTGGGCATCGGCGCGGCGATGCAGACGGGCTTCCGCTTCGCGCGCGCGAACGACTTCGATCTGGCGGTGCAGATCGACGGCGACGGCCAGCACGACCCGGCCGAGCTGCCCGCTCTTCTCGCTCCGCTGCTGCGCGGCGAGGCCGATCTGGTGGTGGGCTCACGCTTCGCCGGCCAGCCGACCTTCCGCTCTTCCTTCACCCGCCGGATCGGCATCCGCCTCTTCGCGCTTGCAGTCTCGGCGATCGCACGCCAGCGCCTCACCGACACGACGTCCGGTTTCCGGGCCGTCAACCGGCGCGGAATCGCACTTTTCGCCGCGGAGTATCCGCAGGACTACCCGGAGGTCGAGGCGACCGTGATGGTCGTCAGGCACCGCCTGCGCCTGAAGGAGGTACCGGTGCGGATGCGCGAACGAGCGAGCGGGCGCTCCTCGATCACCGCGCTGCGCTCCCTCTACTACATCACCAAGGTCTTGCTGGCCCTCTTCGTCGCCATGTTCCGACCCCGTAAAGCACCTCTGGAGGACGAATGACACCCTTGAGAGTCTCGATCATCGGCTCGGTCGTAGCCGTCATCCTGCTCGGCCTGATCTTCGAGCTGATTCGCCGCCGGCACCTGCGCGAGCGCTACGCGCTCATCTGGGTCGTCACCGGCGTCGTCTTGCTCACTCTCGCGCTCTGGCGCGAGGGGCTGAATACGCTCGCCGGCTGGGCGGGCGTCAAGACCTACCCGCCCTCGATCTTCTTCGCCGCCATCCTGTTCTTCGTGCTCGTGCTCGTTCTCCACTTCTCGATCGTGCTCTCGCGCCTCACCGACCAGAACGTCACGCTCGCGCAGAAGCTGGCGCTGCTCGAGGCGCGGTTGCGCGAGCGCGAGCAGGCCGATAGCCCCGACGACTAGCCCGCTCGTCGCATCGGGCGGACCCGTCCGAACGGGTGACTTCCACGCGCGGCGATAGGCTCTGAGCCGATGGAAGCGCCGGCGTCGACCAGGAGGTTGGGCACACTCGGCAGTAGCGCGGTCACTGCGGCCGGGCTCGCCATTCAAACGACGCTGGCGGCGATCGTCGCGGTGGTCGCCGGACACGAGTTCGGCAGGAGCGCGACCACCGACGGCTTCAACGCCACCTACGGCGTCTTCATCGTCGTCTCTTTCGCGGCCGCCGCCATCCGTGTCGCGGTGATGCCCGCGCTGACGCGCGCCCGGCAGGAGCACCGGCTCGGCTCGGAGGCGGCCGCCTACGGGCTGACGATGATCGGTCTCGCGCTCCCACTGCTTGTGCTGGCTCTTGCCGCATCCGGCCCGGTCGCCTGGCTGATCACGGGAGCGGGACCCGCGGCGGCCCGCGATGTAGCCGCCGACTGTCTGCCCTGGATGGTCGTGGCCGCCGTGCTGCAGCTTTTCACCGGGCTCGCCGCAAGCTCGCTGGCCGCGCTCGACAACTACGCGATCGCCGCGGGCGGCTACGCGCTGGGCAGCGCGGTCGGGCTCACCTACATCCTACTGCGCATGCACCCGGACGGCATCATCGCGCTCCCGCGCGGGATGGCGCTGAACGGCGCCGTGGCGCTGGTCGTTCCGGTGCTGGCGCTCGCCCTGCGCGCGCTCGCCGAGCGGATGCCCGCCGGGGCGGTGCGGCCGTCGCAGTTCTCCTTCCGCGCCCGCACGGCGGAGATAGCGAACTGTGTCTCGCTCCCGCTGGTCATGCAGTTCATCTACCTGATCTGCCTGGCACTGGCGGCTCGCCAGGGAGTGGGAGCGCAGACGAGCTTCAACTACGCCTACCTGATCGTCGCCGCCGTGGTCACGATGACGGGCTCCTCGCTCAGCCTGGTCAGCTCCGTTCCGCTCACGCGAATCGGGCTCGACGCGGCCCGCACCGCTCGGCATGTGATCGCGCTGTCCTGGCTGGCCATCGTCGCCATCGGCGCCTGCGCCGGAGTATTCGGCCTTGCGGGCGGCCGCGTCGTGCGAGCGCTGCTCGGCTCGGCCTACGGCGCCAATATCGGCTCCGAGCTCGGATTGCTGGTCGTCGTTCTCTCGCTCTGGGCGATCACCTCGGTCGCCTTTTCGGTGACCTTCCCGCTGATGTTCGTGGCCGGAAGGAGCCGGCGCCTCTCGCTGCTTGCGCTCGCAGCGCTGGTGGCCCACGTTCCGCTTGCAGTGCTCGCAGCATTCGTCGGAGGTCTCGAGGGCCTCGCGGTCGCGCTCGCGCTGACCACCGCGCTGGTCGTCGCGGCGCTTCTGTTCGAGCTACGGGCACTTCGCCCGACCGCACGCGGGCTCGCTGTCGCGGCGCTGACCGCCGGCTTGGCGGCCGGCGTTACCTTCCTTCTGCCCAGGCTCGTTCTCGGACCGTTCTCCGCTGCCGCCGTGGGCTGCGTTCTCTACATCGGCGTGTTGGCTGCCGTGCGCCCGAAGGGCCTGACCGAGGCCTGGGGATATCTCCGCAGCTTGGCGTGACGATATTCGGATGGGATATTCGGATGGCCCGACCAAGCCGCTCGATCGGCGTCTCGCCGAGCCTCTCCAGAAAATCCGGCGGAAAAGGTTCTAAGCTCCGCATGATCCGGCCCCCGAAGAAGCGAGGAAGCGAAACGTGGAGATAGCACGCACTCTCAACGAGATGCTCGCCCGCAGCGTCGAGCTCAGCGGTAGCAGGCCGGCATTCATCTTCAAGGGCCAGGAGATGAGCTACGCCGATTTCGAGCAGACGGTCGAGCGTTGCGCCGCGGGCCTGGCCGAGCTGGGCATCGGCAAGGGCGACACCTTCGGCATCGTGATGCGCAACAACCCCGAGTTCGTGATCCTCTCCTTCGCCCTGTCGAGGCTCGGCGCCGTCGCGGTTCCGGTCAACTTCCTCGAGAAGCCGGATCGAATCGCCTACATCTTCAACGACGCCGAGGTCAAGGGCTGCCTCACCTCCAAGAGCTTCCTGCGCGCCATCCAGGAGGTCCAGGCCTCGGTACCGACGCTCGAGCACATCTTTCTGCGCGAGGAGGGTGGAGACGCGCCGGCGCTGGATTCGATCTATCGCCATCCGCTCGCCGAGACGGCGGGGCCGGAAGTGACCGCCGAAGACCTGGCGCTCTTGATCTACACGGCGGGCACGACCGGGCTACCCAAGGGCGTGATGCTGACGCAGCGCAACCTGCTCTCCTGCGTCGAATCCTGCCAGCTCGCCTTCGACCTGAACGAGAGGGACCGGGTCATGTGCGTGCTGCCGATGTTCCACTCCTTCGCCTGGACGACGAACGTGATCCTGCCGCTGCGCCTGGGCGCCACCACGGTCGTGATCGAGAGCCTGCTTCCCTTCCAGCCGGCGCTGAAGCAGCTGTGGAAGCACAAGGTGACGCTGGTCTGCTGCATCCCGCAGGTCTATTCCACGCTCGTGCACCGCGTCCACGGGCCGAAGGCGCTGCTACTGCGCCTGATGAACCCGCTCAAGCTGGCCATCTCGGGCGCGGCGCCGCTGCCCGGCGAGGTACAGGTGAAGTTCGAGAAGACCTTTGGCACGGCGCTGCTCGAGGGCTACGGGCTGACGGAGGCGGCGCCGGTCGTCTCGGTCAATCCGCGCTACGGCACGCACAAGCCCGGCACGGTCGGGCTGCCCCTCCCGGGAGTCGACGTCAAGATCACGGACGACGACGAGCAGGAGATCGAGACCAACGAGATCGGCGAGGTCTGCGTGCGCGGCGCCAATGTCATGGCCGGCTACTACAAGCGCCCCGAGGAGACGAAGGAGAGCTTCACCGCCGACGGCGAGTGGCTGAAGACCGGCGACCTCGGCTTCCTCGACTCCGACGGCTATCTGACGCTGGTCGATCGCAAGAAGGATCTGATCATCTCCAAGGGCTTGAACATCTATCCGCAGGAGGTCGAGGCGGCCTTGATCACTCACCCGGCAGTGGCGGAGGTGGCGGTGGTCGGCATCCGCGAGGCGGACGGCGACGAGAGCGTGCGCGCCTTCGTCGTGCTGGAGCCCGAGACGAGCGTCAAGCCGAGGGACTTGATCGCGCACGCCCGCCCCAGCCTGGCCAGCTACAAGGTGCCGAAGGACGTCGTGATCCTTGACGAGCTGCCGAAGAACGCGCTCGGCAAGGTGTTGAAGAAGGATCTGCGCGAGACGGCGGTGTAGCGAGGACCGGGGCCCGGCTCCGAGCTTCGAGCCTGTGCCCTGACGCTCCTCTCCCACAGGCTGCCCGCTTGAGCTAACGTCGCAGTTATGGAGTCCCTTCGACTCGAGCGCGTGCTGAGCCACTGTGTCGAGCGGCCGCAGGGGGGCTGGATCACTCAGACTTTTCCGGAGGTTGTACTCGCATGACCACTCGCTCCTGTCCTGATTGGCCGACTCTGATGGAGCTCGATCCCGAGCTCCAGTTCAAGCACTACACGGCCGCCGAGGCAAAGCTCGCGGCGGAAGTGCTGATGAGGGTGCCGGCTCTCACCCTTCCGAATATCGAGATCTGCTGTGACCTCGAGCACCACGTCTTCTATAGCGAGCACACGAACTCCGAGCTCGCCGCGGCGCTCGGTGGCGGCGACTGGCTCGAGATACGGGAATGGGCGCAGCGGAAGAGAGCGCAGCCGCAGGGATCGTGAGCGACTCGGAGCCCGCCGAGGAGTTTCAACCCGGGCTGGCACTGGCGCGCGGTTTTTTCGAGGAGATCGTCAAGCCGCTCCTGGCTGAGAAGACGCCGGGAGTTCCCTACGCCGCGGCGCTGATCGGCCCCGGCTCGGATGTGCTCGGCTTCGACACGCCGATCTCGCGCGATCACGACTGGGGCCCGCGCCTCCAGCTCTTCTTGCCCGAGCGCGAGTTGCCCGAGCGGGCCAGCCTGCTCGATCGCGTGCTGGCGAGCGAGCTGCCAAGCGAGTTCCGCGGCTTTCCGACCTGCTTCGCTCCCGCGGATGCCGGCGGGCACCGGCGCCCGCAACCCGCCGCCCGCCCGCCAATCGATCACCTCGTCGAGATCACCTCGGTGGGCCGCTACAGCCGCAAGCTGCTCGGCTTCGATCCGCTGAGCGAGATGAGCGCCAGGCAGTGGCTGCTCGTCCCGCAGGAGCGCCTGCTCGAGCTGACCGGCGGTGAGGTGTTCGCCGACTCGGTCGGCGAGCTGAGAAGCCTGCGCGAGCGCCTGAGCTACTACCCGAAGCAGGTCTGGATCTACCTGATGGCGGCGCAGTGGCAGAGAATCGCCAGGCGCGAAGAGATCGTGGCCCGCACCGGGGTCGGCGGCGACGACCTAGGCTCCCGGCTCGTTCTCGCAGCTTTGGTGCGCGAGATCGCGCGCCTCGCCTTCCTGCTCGAGCGGCAGTACGCCCCCTGGGACCAGTGGCTGGCGCGCGGCCTGACCCAGCTGCGTCACGCGTCGCGCCTGGCGCCCCTGCTCTCACGCGCCCTCTCTGCGTACGACTGGATGCAGCGTGAGTTGCGACTGATCGACGCCTACGCAATCCTGGCCTCTCTGCACAACAACCTCGGCCTGACGGCGCCGCTCGAGACGATGAGCGAGCGCGGCTCGCGCGATTTCCTGACCATCCACGCCGACCGCTTCGCAGCCGCGCTGGCCGAGAAGATCGTCGACGAGGAGCTGAAAGCGCTCCTGCCCACCCTCGCGGGCGGAATCGATCAGCTTGTCGCGAGCGACGAAGTGCTGCTAGATCCTCGCCTGATTGCCCGCATGAGCGGCTTTTATGAGGGCGGCCGCGCAGCCGAATAGTGCTCTGGGCCGCGCATCTGCGGCGCCCGAGGCGACTCAAAGCGGGGAGGGCACCCGCTGGAGAGCGGGCATGATCTTGCAGCCCGCGCCGTCGAATACCCGGTCGAGGATACAAAGAGCTGGAATTCGCGACGAAGACCTTTGTGCCGGTCGCCGGGGGGCGTGAAGTGTGCCGGTTACTCGTCTTTGTGGCGTAGTCGGCTCTGTGGCGACCGCAAGCCCTCGCCGGGAAGGTTGGGGGACCGTTCTCGGTAGGGCTTGCGGCCTATTCTCCGCGAAGAATCCGCGCGCTTCGCGGGCATAGACTCTTCGCGGCATTACTTCTGTGCGCGGATCGACGCGCGTTCGGCGCGGTGCCTCGTCTGCCTCCGGGAGCGCGCGCGACGGCCGGGAGTAAGGACGCTTCCCACCGACGAGCGCGCCGGGCTTCTGTCGGATTTCGCGGGATTAGCGCAATTTGCGGACATCGGATGGGGCACCCCGGCCCACCACCCGGTTTCAGCGTAATAACACGCCACACACCACCGAGCGACGAAATCGAGTCATATCTCGAAATCCTTCGTATCGACTGACGCCGTCGCAACGGCAGTCTTCATTCAGGCCACCGACGAAAGTCGCCGACTTTCTGTCGGTTGCTAGGCGATCAGCGACTGGCGCAGCGCCGTGGCAACCGCTTCGGTGCGCGTGTCGGCGTCCAGCTTGGCCATCGCCTTGCGCACGTGGGTGCGGACGGTCTCGGGCGAGATGAAAAGCGCCTTGCCGATCTCTTCGTTGGAATGACCATCGGAGAGCATGCGCAGAACGTCGCGCTCGCGCTGCGTGAGCTGGGTGATCTTCGCCGTCGCCGCCGGGCTGGAGATGACCCCGGCGAGCACCGGATCGACGTAGGTTCGACCGTCGGCGACGAGCTGCACCGCGCGAACGATCTCGGCCAGCGGCGCCTCCTTGGAGACGAAGCCACGGGCTCCCGCATCCAGCGCTTCGGTCAGAAGCGCCTGCTCGCTATAGGCGGTGTACAGGATCACGTAGGTCTCGGGAGTGCTCCGGGCGCAGCGTCGCGCGACCTCGATTCCGCTCAGTCGCGGCATTCGCAAGTCGAGCAGGGCAACGCGCGGTTGGGTCTGCTGAATCGCAGCCAGAGCCTCCTCGCCGTCCCGCGACTGCGCGACGACCTCGACCCCGCCCGCGATCAAGACCTCGGACACCGCCTGCACGACGGCTGGATGGTCATCTGCCACTAGGCAAGTGATGGTCATGGGTTCTGATGCTACTGCGTGTAGAGCGGACATATTCGTTACCGCTCTATTCATCGTCCTGTTGGTCGAAAACTTTTACTACAGATTTCACAATAGTGCGAGCACTTGACGTAGTGTGACCCGGAACGACCCAGAAAGGCAAGCGGTGGACGCGATGCAGCCTCCCGAAGAGCAACTGATCAGGGGCGGTCGGATGGTCGCCATCGGCCGGCTGACTCCGGCCCTCATCCACGAGCTGAACAACTCCCTGCTCGTCTTGCTGGGAACAGCCGACCTCGAGCTCGCGATGCTGCCGCCGGAGAGCAAGGAGCGCGAGCGCATGGAAACCGTGCGCGATGCCGGCAACGAGATTCGCGATGCCGTCTCGCAACTCGCAAGCTTCACTCGTGCGCCGCTCGAAGGCGAGCAGGAGCTTTCGCTGGTCGAGGTGGGCCAGTCGGCGGCGAGCTTGACGCGGCGCCTGCGCTTGCAGCGCGACATCGATTTCGACGACCAGTACTGCGACGAGGAGCTGATCGTGCGCGGGAACGAGGCGCAGCTGATCCAGGCATTGCTGCACATGCTCACGAACGGCTTCCAGGCCTCGATCGTCGGCGGCACGGTCAGGCTCGCGCTGGTGAAGGAAGGCACTGAGGCGGTCGCGCTGGTCAGCGACGAAGGTGCCGGCATGACCCTCGAGCAGGCCGAGAAGGCCTTCGAGCTGTTCGAGACGACGAGGCTCGAGCAGCAGGGAAGCGGCATCGGGCTAAGCGCCGCGCGGGCGATCGCGCGCCGCCACGGCGGCGAGCTCGAGCTCCGCCCGTCGGCCGCGGGAACCGTCTTCGCATTGCGCCTGCCACTGGCCACGTGACCGGCTAGCCGCGAAGGCTCGTCCGGGGCCTCGAATACCGCTCCCTGACCTTGAACGGGCGCATTTTTCCTCTTACGGGGGATGTGCCCTGCCCCTCCTCTGGACGATGCTTCATGCGAGGGTTGGGGAGCCGTGCAATGTCAGCTGGAAAAGCTACTGAAGTAACAGCCGAAAAGGGTTTCGGTACCGGATTGCGGGCGCAGCTCGCGCTCCGGCGACCGAGCGAAGAGGCGCGGGGCGCCGGGTTGCCAGGCGCTGTCGCCGAGACGCTCGCTCAGCTCGAGGGCCAGAGCATCGACTCGGCCCTCGTCGAGCAGTTGCGGGCGGATCTCGAGGCCTCCTTCGCACGCGAGCAAGCGCTGCAAAACGCCCTCGCCAAGCTCGAGCCGAAGTCCGTTCGAGACGACAGCGTGAGCGCCGACGAGCTACGCGCCCTCGAGATCGCCCTGGAGGACCGGGAGCGAGAGCTCGCGCAGGAGCGCGAGCAGATGGCCGAGGAACGAGCGCAACTCGGCGGCCTGGAGGCCGAGCTGGCGCAGGCCAAGGCACGCTCCGACGAGCTCGAGAAGCAGATCGAGACGAAGGTGACGCGCCTCAAGGAGGCCGACGACGATCGCAAGCGGCTCGAGCGAGAGCTGCGTGTGCGCGAAGCAGACATCGCCGCCGGCGACAAGGGCCTGGCCAGTCACGAGCGAGAGATCGAGGGGCGCGAGCGGGCGCTGGAGAAAGCACTGGGCCAGCTCGACGCGCGCGAGGAAGCGCTGGATACCCACGGCATCGAGCTGGCAGCCCAGGAGCGCGCGCTGGCGCTGGCGATCGATCAGATCGCCGAGAAGAGCGACAGCCTGCGCGACCTCGAGATCTCCCTCGACACGCGCAGCGAGGAGCTCGACGATTTGCAGGCCCTGGTTCAGACCGACATCGACAGGATCGAGAAGGCGACCGGCGGAAAGCTCGACAAGTTGAGCGAGCTGACCGCGGCGCTGGAGACCTTGGAGCAGCGCGAGAGTGCAGTCGAGGAGCGAGAGGGCGAGATCGCCAAGCAGACCGACCGCGCCCGTCGCAAGGTGGCCGAAGCAGAGAGCCGCTGCGATGCGGCGGCCAGCCTGGAGAAGGATCTCGGCCGCCGCGAGCGCGACCTCGACGAGCGCGAGCGCGATGTCGAGAGCACCAACAAGCTGATCGAGGAGCGGCTGCGCAGGATCGAGCGCAAGGAGCGCCGGGCCGAGCAGATCGAAGCCAGTTACGCCGAGCGGATTGCCGATCTCGAGCAGCGCGAGTCGGAGGTCGACTCCCGCGAGCGGCGAGCGGCCTCGATCGAAGCGGAGGGCGAGCTACACGAACAGCGGCTGGAGCGGCGCGAGCGCCTGGTGGAAGAGGCCGAGAAGCGATTGACTCAAAAAGAGCAAGACCTGCAAGGCTGGGTCGGCCAGCTGCAGAGCGATCTCGGCGATCGCGAGGGCGACTGGTGGGCGAAGCAGCTCGGCCAGAAAGATGGGAAGAAGGCGTCGAAGGAATCGGTAAGCAGACTGCGGGCCATCAAATAGAAAGGCAGTGGGGGGAGAACGATGGACGCATGGAGTGACGAAGGCAGGGTCTATCTCCTGGACAACGAGCCCGGACCGGCACTCGGCCTGGGCCTACGGGAAGCGACCGGCAGCGCGCCCGAACGCGCCGAGCTGGACGGAAAGATGATCCTGATAAACGCCGTCTCGAGCCTGCTCGAGCGCAGCCGCTTCGAGGCCGCCACAGCTCTGCACGCCTGCCAGATCGAGCTGGAAGTCGCCGACGCTTCCTCCTACGCCGACGCTCCAGTCTGGGTCGTTCTTAAGGCTCCGCCCGAGCTGGTCTTCACGCTCGGGAACCTCGATCGAGACGTGTCCTGGTTCGTGCGCGAGGCGATCTCCGAGGCTTTGCCGAACGGCTACCAGGCTTCGGAGTTCTACGTGCAGGCGTTGCTCAACACGACGCCCTATAGCGACAACGGACTGGCAGCGGCCTAGAAATCCACCGGAAGTCCGCCTCCCGG
>JBAWEP010000050.1:0-4673 GCA_049591255.1 Gaiellaceae bacterium | reverse complement strand
CCCCCCAGATGCAGCCCGCCCCGGACGCGGTGCGCATCGATACCACCGACCTGAGCGTCGAACAGGTCGTGGAGAAAATCGAGATGCTGGTGGCCGAGAGGCTCCCGAGCCGGAGGTGAGCATGGCGGAGAAGAAGGAGTACCTGTACGGCTACACGCCCCGCCGCTTGGCCGTCGGCCAGGCGACGATCGGCACGCTCGCCTATGCCTTCGGGCGAGTGCGTGCTTACGGGCTCGAGAACGTGCCCCTCGAGGGCGGCGTTGTTCTCGCCTTCAACCACTTTTCGATGATCGATCCGCCCGCCTTCGGCGGCCGCTTCCCGCGCCGTATCTACTTCCTGGCCAAGACCGAGGTGATGAGCGCGCCGGGCCTGTCCCAGCTCCTTCGCTTCTTTGGCACCTTCCCGGTGCGCCGCGGCGAATCAGATCGCGAGGCGGTGCGCAAGATGCGCGAGATCGCCCGCGCCGGCGAGGCGCTCGGTGTCTTCATCGAGGGCACGAGGCAGAAGACGGGCGTGCCGGGCGTGGCCATGCCCGGGGCCGCCATGGTCGCCCTGCAGGAGAACGTGCCGGTGCTGCCGGCGGCCGTGCGCGGCAGCGAGTCCTGGCGACCCTGGAACTTCCATCCGGTCACTGTCGCCTGGGGCCAGCCGATGGACTTCTCCGGGCTGCCCGCCAACAGCAAGGGCTACCGCGAGGCGACGGCTGAGATTTCGCGTGAGATCTACCGCCTCTGGGAATGGCTGGGCGAAGTTCAGGCTCAGGGCCGGCCACGCGGCTTGACCGTGCCGCCGCGGGACTGAGAGCCGACGAGGCAGCTGATGAGACGAAGAGACAAACAGGACGAGTCGGCGTCGAGTTCGCCTCTGGCCGGCAGGGTGGCCATCGTCGGCTTTCCGAACGTCGGCAAGTCCACCCTGGTCAACCGCCTGACCAGCAGCCGCGCCGCGGTCGTGCACGAGACATCGGGCGTAACGCGCGACCGAAAAGAGCTTCTCTGCGACTGGAACGGCCAGAACTTCCTGCTGATCGACACGGGCGGCGTCGACCTCGGCGACTCCTCGCCGCTGACGCGGGCCATCGCCGAACAGGCGCGAGCCGCCATCGGTGAGGCCGACGTCGTCGTCTTCCTGGTCGACGCGACGCTCGGAGTCACGGCGGGCGACGAGGAGGTGGCCGAGATCCTGCGCACGGCGCGAAAGCCGGTGCTGCTCGCCGCGAACAAGATCGACGATCCCGCCCAGGAGATCCGGGCGCTCGAGTTCCATCGCCTCGGGCTCGGCGATCCGCTCCCGATCTCCGCCCTGCACGGCCTCGGCTCGGGCGACCTGCTCGACCGCATGGTCGAGCTCCTGCCCGGCGAGACCGCGCCGATCGCCGGCGAGGAGGCGATCAGGGTGGCGATCCTCGGCCGTCCGAACGTGGGCAAGTCGTCGCTTCTGAATGCCCTGCTCGGGCAGGAGCGGGTGATCGTCTCCGACCTTCCCGGGACGACGCGCGACGCCATCGACACCCGGCTGATCCGCGGCGAGCAGGAGTTCCTGCTGATCGACACCGCCGGGCTCAGGCGCAAGCGCAAGCACCGCCAGGGTATCGAGTACTACTCCGAGCTGCGCGCGCTGGAGGCGGCCGAGCGAGCCGACGTGGCGCTGGTGCTGGTGGACTCGGAGGAGGGTCTGGTCGACCAGGACATGAACGTCGCCGACGTCGCGCGCAAGGCGCAGTGCGCGACGCTCGTGGTGTTGGCCAAATGGGACATCTCGCACTTCGACGCGGACGATCTGCGCGGGGAGATCAGGCGCCGGGTTCGTCAGCGACCGACCGTGCGCGCCGTCTCGGCCAAGACGGGGCGAGGGGTCGGCAGGCTGCTCGACGACATCGAGGAGCTTTTCGCTCGTTACAACGGCAGAGTGACCACCGGCGAGCTGAATCGCTTCCTGGGCGAGCTGACCGAGGCGCGCCAGGCGCCCTCCCGCGAACGGCGCCGCTTCAAGATGCTCTACGGCGCCCAGGTGCAGGTGCGCCCGCCGCGCTTCCGCATCCACGTCAACGACTCGACGCTCGTGACGCGCGACTACGGTTACTGGGTAGAGAACGAGCTGCGCGAGCGCTTCTCACTCGACGGCGTGCCGGTGACGATCGATTTCATTGGGCGGTGAGACATGAAGGTCGCGGTGCTGGGAGCGGGGATGTGGGGAACGGCATTTGCCCGCCTGCTCGCCGATCGCGGTCACCAGGTGACGCTCGTCGACAGCGACGCGGACCTCGTTCGCTCGCTGGTTGACAGCGGCCGCAACCTCCGCTACCTGCCCGAGCTGGAGCTCGAGGGCATCGAGGCGCTCATCGTCGCCGAGGCCGGGGAGCTGTTCGAGCAGGTCGATCTGCTGGTGGTGGCGGTGCCGAGCCGCGCCTTTGCGACGGCGGTCGCGGCGCTACCGGGCTCCTCGCCGCTACTCAGCCTGACCAAGGGCCTCGATCCACTCTCCAGCGCCAGACTCTCGACGCTCGTCGTCGATAGGCCGCTCGCCGTACTCTCGGGCCCCAACTTCGCCGAGGAGATCGCCGCCGGCTTGCCCGCGGCCGCCGTCGTCTCGAGCGCCGACGCCCGGCTCGCCGCCCGCCTCCAGAGCGAGGTCGCGTCTGCCTCCTTCCGCGTCTACGTAAATCCCGATCTGGTCGGGGTGGAGCTCTGCGGCGCCGCCAAGAACGTGATCGCGCTGGCCGCCGGCGCGGTCGACGGGCTTGGTCTGGGCGACAACGCCAAGGCCACCCTGATGACCCGCGGCCTGGCCGAGATGACACGCCTCGGGCTGGCCTGTGGCGCCAGGGCCGACACCTTCGCCGGCCTGGCCGGGATGGGCGACCTGATCGCGACCTGCTGGCATCCGCACGGTCGCAACCGGCGCGCCGGCGAGCTGATCGGCCGCGGCGTAACGCCCGAGCAGGCGCGGGAGAAGATCGGCACGGTCGAGGGCATGACGGCCGCGCCCGTTCTGAGCGAGATGGCGCAGCGGGCGGGCGTCGAGCTGCCGATCACCGAGGCCGTCTGTGCCGTCCTCGGCGGGGGAGAGGTGAAGGAGCTGGCGGTCGAGCTGATGGGAAGAAAGCCGACCGGGGAGTGGTCGGCGTCGCCAGTCTGATCTAGGCTTGGCGAACACCGTTCGTCCAGCGTCCAGCCTCGGAGGTTTACCTACATGCGTCGTATCTCACTCGCCCTAGCTCTAGCTGTGAGCTGCCTGCTCGTGCTGGCAGCCTGCGGCGGCAGCAACAGCAAGAGCAGCGCCGCCGGAGCCGATCCGGTTGCGGGCTCGAGCATCGCCGGCGCCGACGTCGCGCCGGCGAGCGCGACCGTCTTCGCCTCGATCACCACCGACAGCACCAGCGCCCAGTGGAAGCAGGCCATGCAGCTCTTGGCCGGCATCCCGTCCCTGCAGACGAGCCTCGACAAGAGCCTTTCGAGCTCGGGCATCACGCTCGCGGACGTCGAGGGCGCACTCGGCCCGACCACGGTCTTCGTCGAGCTTGGCACGTCGGCGAAGCCGACAGAAGTGATTCTCACCAACCCGAAGGACTCGACCAAGCTGAAGGCCATCCTGGCCAGGGACAAGACGGAGAAGTCGGTCACCACCGAGATCGACTCCTGGCTTGCGATCGCCCCGACGCAGGCCGCGCTAGACCAGTTCAACGCCGCCACGGGGAGCGGGAAGCTCTCCGACTCCGGCGACTTCAAGACCGCCACCGCGGGCATCTCGGCCGATGCGCTGGTGAAGGCCTACTTCAAGGGCTCGGCGATCAGCGCCTCCACGCTCGCCTCTCTCGGCTCTACCACCACCACCACCACCACCAGCTCGGCGACCAAGGCGCTGAACAGCGCCATCTCGGCCAACCAGCTCGAGTGGGGAACGGTGACCGTCAGCGCCGTAGCCAAGGGGCTCTCGATCGACGGCGTCTTCAAGGGCAAGAAGAGCGTTACCAACTCCAGCTCGACCCTGACCGATCAGCTCCCGAGCGGGACCTCGTTCGCGGTCGTCCTGAACGGGAAGTCGCTCGGTCTCGACAAGGCCGTCCAGAGCCTGAGCAAGAACCCGAAGTACTCGAGCCAGATTCCGCAGATGGAGGCCGCTTTGGGCGTCAAGCTCGCCGATCTCGCGACGCTGGCCGGAAGCGAGATGTCTATCTACGGCACCGAATCGGGTGTCGGGCTGCTGATCAAGGCGCCGGATCCGGCCAAGACGAAGACGATGCTCGACAAGGTCGTCGCGCTCCTGGCCGCGCAGCTCAACGGCTCGAGCAAGTCCGTCACGGTCGGCGGCGTTCAGGCCACCGAGTTGACGTTCGGAACGATGAAGATCGACTATGGCGTCAAGGACGGCGATCTCTTCATCGTCACCGACGTGAGCGCGCTGCCCGGTAGCTCGAAGCTCTCCAGCGACCCCGCCTACAGCGCGGCCGCAACGGAGCTGCCGATACCGGCGAGCAACCTCGGAGTCGCCTTCGTCGACTTCGCCAAGCTGGCCGCGCTCTCCAAGAGCGGAAGCCCGCTCGTCGGCAGCCTCGACGGCTCCGGCAGCGCGACAACGAACCTGAACCAGCTCGAGGGACTGTCCTCGATGCTCGGTTACGCCTCCGCGAATGGAGACAAGGTCGAAGTGAAGGCGTTCCTCTCGACCAAAT
>JBAWEP010000049.1:0-24088 GCA_049591255.1 Gaiellaceae bacterium | reverse complement strand
CTTCCCGCCGCGGTGCCGCCCGCGCTGGGCGCGGCGAAGCACGGCAACCGGCCGGCGGAGACGCTGCCGGTGCCGGCCAGGTCGTCCGTACCGGCAACCCTGGGCGCGGCCACTCTGGGCGATGTGGACGTCGTCTTCCCCGTGCTGCACGGTCCCTTCGGCGAGGACGGCACCGTCCAGGGCCTGCTCGAGCTGGCCGGCGTCCCTTACGTTGGTCCCGGCGTGCTGGCCTCGGCGCTCTGCATGGACAAGGACGTCTTCAAGGCGGTGCTGCGCGACCGCGGCATTCCGGTAACGCCGAGCGTCACCCTGCACCACGGCGACCCGGTTGAGCACCCCTTCTCCTATCCCGTCTTCGTCAAACCGGCGCGGCTCGGCTCCTCGGTCGGCATCAGCAAGGTGCACG
Organism: Gaiellaceae bacterium; assembly: GCA_049591255.1. Lineage (GTDB taxonomy): Bacteria > Actinomycetota > Thermoleophilia > Gaiellales > Gaiellaceae > Fen-549. The sequence continues at coordinate 23,682 of JBAWEP010000049.1, read as the reverse complement.
ACGAAAGCGAGCTCGGCCCGGCACTGGAGCTGGCCTTCCGCCACGACGAGAAGGTGCTGGTCGAGGAGTTCATCGACGCGCTCGAGGTGGAGTGCAGCGTGCTCGGCAACCGCGAGCCGATCGCCTCGCTGCCCGGTCAGATCATCGCCCACGCCGAGTGGTACGACTTCGCCGCCAAGTACGAGGAGGGCGGGATGGAGCTGATCGTGCCGCCGCCTATCTCCGCCGCGGCGATCGAAGAGGTTCGCCGTCTCGCCGTAGCGGCCTTCGTCGCCGGCGAGTGCGAGGGCATGGCCCGCGTCGACTTCTTCGTCCGCGGGGAAGAGGTGCTGGTGAACGAGCTCAACACAATCCCGGGCTTCACCTCGACCAGCGTCTACGCCAAGCTGTTCTCGGAGTCGGGGATCTCGTACCCCGAGCTGCTCGATCGCCTGATCGCGCTGGCGCTGGAGCGCCACGAGCGGCAGCAGCGCTACGCCTACTAGAGCAAGATTCTTCAGCCGGCGAGAGCGGCGCCGAGCGCCTCTTCCCACACGTCGAGCGCCTCTGCGAGCTCGGCGTCGGTAATCACGAGCGGCGCCAGCACGCGCACGCAGTTTCCGTACAGCCCGGCCTTGAGCAGCAGCAGGCCGCGCTGCAGCGACTCTTCGATCACACGCGTGGCCAGCTCGGGCGCCGGCTCCTTGGTCTCGCGGCTCCTCACCAGCTCGATCGCCAGCATCGAGCCGATGCCGCGCACGTCTCCGATCGCGTCGAAGCGCCCCTGCCAGGCCTTCATCCGCGGCAGCAGAGTCTCGCCGAGCTGATTGGCCCGCTCGATCAAGTGCTCGCTCTCGATCACGTCGAGAACGGCGTTCGCGGCGGCCAGCCCGACCGGATTTCCGCTGTAGGTGCCGCCGATCGATCCCTCGTGCGCCAGGTCCATGATCGCCGCCTTGCCCAGCACTCCCGAGAGCGGCAGCCCGGAGGCCAGCGACTTGGCCACGACGACCAGATCGGGCTCGATGCCGTAGTGCTCGATCGCGAACATGGCGCCGGTCCGGCCGAAGCCCGATTGCACCTCGTCGGCCACGAACACGATCCCGTGCTTGTCGCAGATCGCCCTCAGGCCTTGCAGGAACTCCTTCGGCGCCGGCACGAAGCCGCCCTCGCCCTGAATCGGCTCGATCACGATCGCCGCCACCTCGCTCGGCGCAACCTGCGTCACCAGCGCCCGCTCCAGCGCGGCCAGCGCCTCCGAGGAGGAGGGGCCGCGGTAATCCTGGGCGTAGGGGAGGTGATAGACGGCGGGTGCAAGCGGTCCCAGGCCGAGCTTGTAGGGATTGGCCTTGGACGTCATCGTCAGGGCGAGCAGCGTGCGGCCGTGGAAGCCGCCCTCGAAGGCGATGACGGCCGGGCGCTTGGTCGCCAGGCGCGCGATCTTGACGGCGTTCTCGACCGCCTCGGCGCCGGAGTTGAAGAAGACCGCGCGGCCCGGGCCGCCGAAGGGCGCAGCGGCGACCAGCCGCTCGGCGACCGTCGCGTAGATCTCATAGGGGACGACCGCGAAATCGGTGTGCAGAAAGCGCCCCGCCTGCTCGCGGACGGCCTCGACAACGTGCGGATGAGAATGCCCGACTGCGAGGCAGCCGATCCCGCCCGTCAGGTCGAGAAGCCGATTACCGTCCACGTCGGTCACAACCGAGCCGAGCGCCGACTCGACCACGAGCGGCGCCTGGACGGTCATCGCCGCGGCGACGGCACTCTCCTTGCGCGCCAGGATCTCGCGCGAGCGGGGGCCCGGTAGATCGGTGACGAGCTTGATCGCGGAGGAAGTCATCTGCGCCCGGACGATAGCGGAGCGCCGACCGGGCTCGCCGAGGTTAGCTCGCGGGCTGGAGGGCGCCCGGCGTGTACTCGCCGCTCGCGTTCCAGATCAGGAATCCGTGCGCCGAGCTGTCGCGAACGGCCAGGATCTGATCCTGGACGTCGGCGAGCGTGTACTTCCGGCCCATCGTGAAGTCCTGGATCCAGGGAACCAGTTCGGCCTTGCTGCCGCGCATGGCGGTCTCGAAGTCGCTGAGCGCGTACCCGACGGTCATGCCCGGAGCGGCCTGCGGGTCGGTCAGGCCATACGTCCCGGGGCCGAAGTGCGATGGATAGACCATCGGCGAGAGCGCGTCGACATAGCGCGCCATCAGCTTCGGCGACTGCCCGACACCGAGCTCGTTGGTCGCCGCCAGCCCGAAGACGTCGGCCGAGACGCGCACGCCAAGCGGCTTGAGCTGACCGGACGCGTACTTGAGGAAGCGCGCGATCGTGTTCGAGTACGACTCGCTCACCTTGCCCGGCCAGACAGCACTCTCTATCGGCCCGTCCGTCGGGAAGCGCACGTAGTCGAACTGAATCTCGTCGAAGCCGGCCTTGGCGGCGGCCTTGGCGATCGAGACGTTGTAGTCCCAGACCGTCTTGCTGTACTCGTTCGACCAGCCGAGACCGTTGTCATCGAGCCAGGCTGAGCCGTCCGAGTGCTGAATGGCCAGGTCGGGCCGGCGCGCAGAGAGCACCGGATCCTCGAAGACCGCAACGCGCCCGATCAGGTAGATGCCATCGGCGTGGAGTTGCTCGGCCACGGCAGACGGGTTGTAGTAGTTACCCGCCGCGCCGACCTGACCGGCCAGCGGAGCCTCGGGCGAGGAGAAGGCGACCGTACCGTTCTCGTCCTTGATGTCGAGCTCGATCGTGTTCAGGCCCTCGTTCTTCAGGCTCGCGTACTCGGCCAGCTTCCCCGGTAGCGAGGCGAGCATCATCGTGACGTGAATGCCGCGAATCTCCTTGGGAAGGAGGGACTCCTGCTTGGTCGAAGTCTTCGTCGTGGTGTGCTTGGCGGCCTCCGGGACCGGCGAGCCGGCGCCACGCGCCGTCATCCAGACGGCAAGCCCGCCCAGGGTCGCCGAAACCACGAGCGCGAGCATGAAGGCGGTACGGCGCAGCTTTCGCCGGCGCCGGGCATTTGCACGTCGCTCGTGGAAGCGCGCGTTCGGATCTACGGGCTCGAGTACCACGCAGATGGCACCCTATCGGACCCATTCGCAACTGCATAGCCACCAGCGCGCGATAAAAGCCGCAGTTTGCAAGGAAAAGGCGCCGCCTTTAGAGCCCCCGAGCGTCCAACAGCCACTCACCGGGCATACGATCGGATTGTGAGGCAAGGGCAGCGCTCGATCGAGCTACGGGTCATCGCCGCGCGGAGAGCGAGCGGCGCGGGCAGCGCGGCGGCGCGAAAATGATCCTCGTCACAGGTGCCACCGGCTTCATCGGGCGCCATCTCGTGGCCGGCCTTCGCTCGCTCGAGCAGCCGACTCGCTGTCTCGTGCGCTCGCAGTCGCGAGGCCGCAAGCTCGAGGCGCAGGGCTGCGTGCTCGCCCGCGGAGACATGTCCGACCCGGATAGCTTACGAACGGCCTGCGAGGGCATCGACACGGTGATTCACCTGGTTGGGATCATCCGCGGCAGGCGGCGCGACTATCAGCAGCTGATGGCGGCGGGAACGAAGGCGCTCGTCGAGGCCGCTGGTGCTGCGCGCGCACGCCGCTTCATCCTCGTCAGCGCTCTGGGGCTCGCCGAGGAAACGTGGGAGCTGACGCCCTACTACGAGGCAAAGTGGAGCGAGGAGCGGACGCTCAAGGCCTCGGGCCTGGAGCACGTGATCTTTCGGCCGAGCTTCGTCTTCGCACGCTCGGGCGGTGTGCTTCCCACATTCATCCGGCTCGTTCGCTTTTCGCCGCTCACGCCGGTGCTCGGGCCGGGAACGCAGCGGGTTCAGCCCGTCGCCATCGAAGACGTCGTCTCCCACCTGATCAAGGCGATCGAACTCGAAGATGCGCGCGACCGGACTTTCGACCTCGCGGGGCCCGACCAGGTGAGCTGGGACGAGCTCTACGGCCTGATCGCCAGCGTGCTGGGCAAGCGCCGGCGGCGCGTTCACATTCCCTTCGCGCTCGCCCGCGCCGAGGCTGCGCTGTTCGAGCGGCTACCGGGATTTCCGTTTACTCGCGATCAGCTGAAGATGCTCGCCGCCGGCGACAACGTCGGCGACATCGGACCGACGCAGCAGGTGTTCGGCCTGTCGCTGCTACCGCTGGAAGAGCAGATTCGCCGCGCGGTTGCCTGACGCAGCCCGATAACTCCCTGCTCAGAGCATAAAAGAAGGAGGGCCGCCTCGGCGGCCCTCCAATCCGGTTACCAGCGTTGGATTTGGTAGAGGCGCTTCCGACGACCTTGCGGCCGCGGCGCGATTAGCGAGCCCCCTACGCTGGCTAGACGATTCCCGGTGGTCCCGGGGACACGCCCCTACCCGCTGGTACCTCCGCTGCCAGTACTGGAATCTCTCACTGGACCACCTCCTTTCCGCGATACAAACATGATAGGCACACGGTCAAGACATACGTCGAGAGTCGACAGGGAAGGGCGATGCCCGAGGGGGTGGCGCCTGCGAGCCGCCAGCCGAGCACGCCGGCTGCGGCGGCGATCACAAGGAGAGGACGCTCAGCTCGAGCCCTCGGTCGAGCGGCACTGTGACACTCACGAGGGTTGGGTCGTTCTGTCTCGCCTGCGAATACGCAGCCAGATCTTCGGCGTGTGAGAGCACGTTGTCAGCTATGACAACTGCACCGGGCACGAGCGTCTCTCGAGCGAGGGCGAACAGCCGCTCGTAGTCCTCTTTCTCGGCATCGAGAAAGCAGAGATCGAAGCGTTCGTCGAGCGCCCGAAGGATCATGAAAGCGTCGCCCTCGATCAACTTCGCGTGCGCGTCGAGGCCGGCTTCGGCAACGTTCGCGCGCCAGGCAATCGCCTTGCGCGGATCGTGCTCGAGGGATACGACACTTCCACCGCTCTGCGAAGCGGCCGCCGCCAGCCATATCGCCGAGTATCCTCTCGAGCCCCCGATCTCGAGCACCTTGCAGCCCGGTCGAGCGGCAGCAAGAGCAAACAGAAAGCGCCCGGTCGTGGGCGCGATCTGCCGGGCCCGCTTCTCTCTCGACGTACCGAGGCGACGCTCTTCGGCGTCCTCACATTCGAGGCGCTCGAGCACGCCCAGAGCGCTTGGACTGAAGTACGCCAGTGCCTTCTCGTTCACTACTCGAACTCGACGTCTTCCACGCCGGCCCACTCGGGGGGGAGCGGGGTGCCGGCGGACTTGTGCAGGGCGACCTTGAGCACGCCCAGGCCGAGCAGGGCGCACTTGAGCCGGATCGGGGTGAGCGGAGTGCCGCTCTCGATCATCATCGCCACCAGCGGCGCGTCGTCTTTGTCGATAGCGGCCACCTCGGCGGCCTTGCGGCCGACGACCTCCTCGCTCAGCATCGAGGCCGAGGCCTGGCTGATCGCGCAGCCGTGCCCCTCGAAGGCGATCTCCTCGATCGTCTCGCTGTCGGCGGCGAAGCGCAGGGTGACCATGAGCTCGTCGCCGCAGAGCGGATTCTGCCCCTCGGCGCAGGCGTCGGCGGGGTCGAGCCGGCCGTGATGGCGCGGGCTCTTGTAGTGGTCGAGAATCAGCTCGCGGTAGAGGTTGTCGATGCTCATCGCCGACCCTATGCAAAGACTTTCTGCGCCCGCTCGATACCGACGACGAGGCGATCAATCTCCTCGGGCAGCGAGTAGAGATAGAAGCTGGCGCGGCTCGTCGCCGCCACCCCGAGCCGGCGCATCAGTGGCTGAGTGCAGTGATGGCCGGCGCGCACGCAAACGCCCTCGGAATCGAGTATCTGAGCGACGTCGTGCGGGTGGATGCCCTCCAGGTTGAAGGAGACGATTCCGCCGCGGCGCTCGAGCGGGGGGCCGTAGAGCGTCAGGCCGGGCAGCTCGCCTAGCCGCTCCAGCGCGTAGGCCGTGAGCTCGTGCTCGTGGGCGGTGATGGCATCCAGGCCGATGCCCTCCAGGTAGTCGATCGCGGCGCCGAGCGCCACCGCCTCGGCCACCGGCGGTGTACCGGCCTCGAACTTGTGCGGCAGCTCGGCCCAGGTCGTCTTCTCGACCGAGACGCGGCGGATCATGCCGCCGCCGGTCAAGAACGGGCTCATCTTCTCCAGTAGCTCGCTGCGTCCGTACAGAACGCCGACGCCGCTCGGGCCGCACATCTTGTGGCCGGAGAAGGCGAGAAAGTCGCAGTCCAGGGCCTGCACGTCGACCTTTCGATGAGGCGCCGCCTGCGCCGCGTCGATAACGGCTAGCGCGCCTCGCTCGTGCGCAAACGCGATCAGCCGCTCGACTGGAACGATCGTCCCGAGCGAGTTCGAGAGGGCGGTGATGGCAACGATCTTCAACCGGCCGCCGCCGGCCAGCCGCTCCAGCTCGTCCAGCTCGAGCTCGCCCTCATCGGTCACCGGGATGACCCTGAGCTCCGCGCCGGTGCGCCTGGCCACCTGCTGCCAGGGCACGAAGTTGGAGTGGTGCTCGAGCTCGCTCGCCAGCACGATGTCGCCCGGACCGAGGTTGTCCAGGCCCCAGGCGTAGGCGACGAGGTTGAGCCCCTCGGTGGTGTTGCGGGTGAAGACGATCTCGCGCGGTGAGCGGGCGTTGATGAACTTACGCGTCTTCTCGCGCGCCTGCTCGTAGGCCTCGTTGGCGCGCTCGGCCAGTGCGTACACGCCGCGACCGACGTTGCCGTAAGAGCTCGCGTAGAAGTCTTCCAGCGCCGCCAGAACCTGGCGGGGCTTGTGTGCGCTCACCGCGGAGTCGAGAAAGGCCAGCGGCTTGCCCTCCTCGAGCTGCTCGAAGATCGGGAAATCGGCGCGAATGCGTCGCGCATCGAGCTTGGCGTTTTGCTTCACGGCCACAGGTCTATCGTACCGAGCCGGTAATTGCCCGCCGGGCGTGCCGAGCACACCAAATGGCGCTCGAGCATGCGACGGTGGCGGAATCGTCCTCCCCTAGACACCGGGGCGGCGGCGGCAGAGAATGACCCGCGATGAGCCTCGTCCTCGGTCTCGCGCATCACACGGGTGTACGCCTCGCCGAAGTCGGGTTTCTACTTCTGCTATTTGCCGGAGTCTGGCTGATGGCAGCACAGATGCCCCGTTTCAGGTTCCCGGTCGCGCGAACGATCGTGGCGGGCCTGGCGCTCGCGATCAGCGGCTTGCTTCTGATCATCGCCACCCACTGGGGCCACTTCGGCTAGCTGCTGGCGTCGACTGCACCCAGGCAGCAACTGGACCGCCCGTCGGGGCCTGCCCGATTCAGGTCTCGCTTGTCGTTATCGAGTGGCCGTCCGACTCCAGGGCGCGCAGGGCTCGTTCGAGGTCGCGCTCGCGGACGAGGAGATAGTCCGTGTCGAAGGTGGAGAGCGCGAAGACGGCCACCTCTGCTCGCGCCAGGGATCCGGTCAGCGCCGCGAGTATTCCGACGAGCGAGAAGTCGAGCGGCCCCGCGACCTGGAGGACGCGCCAGCCCGGCTCGCTCCTGACCGGCTCGGGCACTGCATCGGCGGCCGAGACGATCGACAGCTCGTCGGGTGTCCGGATCGAGGCCAGCAGCTCTCCGCGCGCCCAGTCGGGCAGAGGCTCGCCGGGCGAAAGGCGGCTGACGGCGTAGCTACCGGCCAGCAGCTGGAGCTCGAAGCCGATCACCGCCGACCTCGTAGAAAGGACGTCCAGGCCGGTGCTACCGTGCCGTGAACGCCCTTTTCACCTTCGAGCTTAGAATGCTGCGACGGCTCGATCAACTCATTCTCATTGCTCGATCAGGCGGATGGTGATCTTGTCGCCCGGAGCTGCGCCGAACATGTTCGCGGCGTCGCCGCCCGAGATGGCGACCGCGAGATTCTGGAACGAGTCCTCGTAGAGCATGATGTCGCCGCGCCTGGCGTCGGAGAAGGTGCGCGCGGTGATCGCGTAGTAGCGCTCGCCGGCGTGCTCGAGCTCGATCTTCGTGCCCACCGAGAGGCCGAGCGCCTCGAGGTGCTCGTTGCGCAGGTTCAGCTGCATGTTCCCGAAACGATCGGTGTCGACGACGGCCGCCTTGATCTGGCCGTGGCGCGCTTTCGGCTCCGGGATGTCGAGCCGCACGAGCTCTGCCACTTCAAGGCTCGGGCCCAGCTCCTCGATCGGTACGCCGAGTGCCAGATGAGCCGCCGCCGGCGAGAAGACGTCGCGACCGTGGAAGGTCGGCGATATCTCCTTCATCGCAAAGGCGGGGTTGACGATCTGATGCGCCCGTGCGATGCCGCCCATGCGCTCGGCCGCGGGTAGCAGCAGGCCGTTGTCGGGCCCGACGTAGAGGCGCCCACTCTCGTCCTCGATCGCGATCACGCGGCGGTCGGTGCCGACTCCGGGGTCGACCACGGCGAGATGCACGCCGGGCGGCATGTAGGGAATCGTGTCGGCGAGGGTCAGGGCTCCTTGCAGAACGCGCCGCGGCTCGATCCCGTGCGTGATGTCGATGATCTCGGCGTCCGGGGCGATGCTCTTGATGACGCCGTGACAGGTGCCGACGAAGTCGTCCTGGAGACCGAAATCGGTCAGGAAGGTGATGAAGCGGTAGCGCATCTGCTCCATTCTCATCGCTTCGGCAGCCAATACCAAAGCCCTGTCGGTTCAGGGTAGCGTCGCGCGACGCCGACCCACTCAGACAAGCGAGTCGACCAGCGCGAAAGCGAGGAACACGATCGCGATCACGCCGTTGACGGTGAAGAAGGCCGCATTCAGCCTGCGCAGGTTGCCCGGCGAGACGATCAGGTGCTCGTAGAGGAGCAGCGCGGCGACCGCGGCGACGCCAAGTTCCCAGATAATTCCGGCACTGCCCAGGACGCCCGCGACGGCGAGCGCGGCGACGGTGACGAGATGAAGCAAGCGAGCGGCCCAGAACGTCGCGGATACACCGAAGCGCACGGCGAAGGAGTGCAGCCCCTGCTCGCGATCGACCTGGAGGTCGAACAGCCCGTAGAGGAGATCGAAGCCGGCGACCCAGCAGGCGACTCCGATCCAGAGCGCGAACGGTGCCACTGTGAGCGCCTTGCCCACCGCCAGCCAGGCGGCGAGCGGGGCGAGCCCGATGGTCGCACCCAGCCAGAAGTGGCAGAGCCAGGTCGCCCGCTTGAGATACGGATAGACGACGAACGCCGCCACCGGTATCGGCCACAGATAGCGAACCACGTGCGCCAGGCGAAGCGTCGCCAGGGCCAACAGCGCAAGAGCCGCGAGGCAGAAGGCCGCCACCTGCCATAGCTCGAGGCGTCCGCTGGGAAGCTCCCGGCCGGCAGTGCGCGGGTTCCGCGCATCGATCTCGCGATCGACCATTCGGTTCACGCCCATCGCCAGCGAGCGGGCGCCGACCATGGCCAGCGTGATCCAGAGCAACTGCTCCCAGCCGGGGAACGCATCCGCCGAGCGAAAGGCCAGGAGCGCGCCGACATAGGCGAAGGGCAGCGCGAAGAGCGTGTGCTCCAGCTTGACGAGCGCCACCAGTCGCCGAACGATCGACGTCTCTATACGAGCTTCGGACGCCGTCATGCGCTCGTGCCCGGCTTCGCCGCCTCGTCGCCCGGCCGATCTCCGCCCGCGTGGCAAACGTCGAGGTCGTGCAGCAGGCCGTTGATCCACCAGGTCAGGTCGTGCTCGAGAACCCAGGAGCGAATGTCCTCGATCCAGCGCCGCCGCACGTCCGCTCTCATCGTCAGCGCCTCGTAGATCGCATCCGCCTGGGAGCGAATGTCGAAGGGATCGATCGTCAAGGCGAAGGGGCCGAGCTCTTCGTGCGCTCCCGTGTTCTCCGAGAGGATGAGGACACCCTCGCGCACGTTCACCAGCGGAGCCTCCTTGGCGACCAGGTTGAGCCCGTCGTAGATGGCGTTCACGAACAGGGCGTCGTACTGCTTGTAGGCGGCAAGCGACTGGTTTACGTCGTCGGCGACCTGCAGGTCGATCGGCGTCCAGTCCGGCCGCTGGAAGCGCTCGCTGACCCGCTGCGCCTCCCGCTGAATCGCCTCGAGATAGTCCTCGTACTCGGGGATGTCCAGGCGCGAGGGGTCCAGGCAAGAGAGCATCGAGACGCGCCCGTGCAGCTCGGGGTGCAGCTCGAGGAAGAGCTCGAAGGCGCGAAATCCGCGCACGATGTTCTTGGAGGGATCGGTGCGATCGACGCGCACGACCAGGAACTCGGGCCTCGTCTCGACGATGCGGCGTTCGTGCTCCCGAACCTTCGGATCGTCGACCAGCGCCGCGAGCTCGTTCGGATCGAGCGAGATGGCCCGGGCGCTCAAGCAGGTCGTTCTGCCGGCGCGCGAGACGGCCGCTTTCCCCGAAATTCGCTCGGCGCCCGCTATCGACTGCGCCGACTGGATGAAATTACTGCGCCAGCGAGTGGTGTGGAATCCGACCACGTCGTTTGCCAGCAGCCCGTCGTGGATGGCCAGGGTGATCTCCTCGGGTAGAACGCGCCAGCAGTGGAGCTGCGGCCATGGGATGTGCACGAACTGGAGCAGCGCCGCCTGCGGGGCCCTTGCCCGCACCAGCCGCGGCGCGAGGTAGAGGTGGTAGTCGTTGAAGAAGACGATCGCTTCGGGCCGCCGCGACAGCTCCTCGAGCGCAGCCTCGGCGAAGGCCGCATTGACCGCTGCGTATCCCTCTCGCCAGGCCCGCATCAACCCGCTTCGCTCGGGGTCGGGCTCGCGAACCAGGTCCCAGAGGCAGTGCTGGGCGAACCAGAGCGTCGGATTGGCGACGACGTCGTAGTACTGCTCGTAAACCGAGCACTCGTGCGCCAGCAGGCGGAGCCGGTAGTCGGCTCCGTTCTCGAGCCGCTCCTCGACCGCCTGCCCGTCGTTCTCCGCCGCAATCTCGCGATCGACTTCGCTCATCGCGCTGGCGATCCAGGTCACGTCGTGGTGAACGGCCAGGCTGCCGAGCGCCGTTACGAGGCCGCCACCTCCACGCCTGGCCTCACGAACTCCCTCCGGCCCGCGCTGATAGGTGACCGGACCCCGGTTCGAGACGATGATGATCTCTCGCCGCTTGCCCACGCGGTTGAAGCCTACTAGCTCGGCTTTCGCGCCTCGCAGGAGGGCGCGCCTAGAGGCGGGCGATCAGCTCGCTGCCGGCGCCGTTCGTATCGTTGCCGAGCAGGTGATTGAACAGCACCAGCCAGTCGCGGAGAAGGCGCGGCGTGAGGAACTTCTTCCGCACGTCTTCCTTCCCGAGCAGTGCCCAGCGGCGAGCTCGATCGGGATCGCGCAGGGCTTCCAGACAGGCCTCGGCGCACTCTTCCGGCGAGGACACCAAACGGCCGGTCTCGCCGTCGCGAATCTGCGTCACGATGCCACCGACACGCCCGGCGACGGTCGGGCGGCCCTTCCACAGCGCCTCCGAGACGGTCAGACCGAAGCCCTCCTTGATCGACTTCTGAATGACCACCGAGGAGTGGACCTGGAAGGCGTTCACCTCCACCGACCCGACGTTGTTCAGGTTCGAGAGGATGTAGATGTCGGGATCGCCCTCGGCGTACTCGACGGTTCTGTTGTAGTAGTCCCAACCCTCTGGATCGTCGTGTGCCATCGATCCGACCAGCGCCAGCTGGATCTCGGGAAACTCCTGCTTGACCAGCCGGTAGCTGTCGATCACCCCGAGCGGGTCCTTCCAGGGATCGAAGCGGGAGACCTGCGTCAAGAGCGGGCGCGCCACGTCGATCCCGAACTGATCGAGGATGTAGGCCGCATCCTCTCGCGACAGGGCCATGTTCTTCGGCGCCAGCGGATCGATCGCGGGCGGCCAGATGAACGCCGGCGGCAGGCCCGGCCGCGCCGGGACGTACTGCTGGAGATGGAAGATCATCGCGTCGTAGTGCGAGATCTGCGGCGTGAGGAAGTCGATCACATCGGGGTTCGGATCAGAGAGGTCGATGTGGCAGCGCCAGACCCACTTTGCCTTCGAGGAGGAGAAGTGCTCGATCATGCCCACCGGCTGCGGGTCGTGGATGATGATCACGTCGTAGTCGGAGTCGTCGAGCTGCGCCGCGTTCAGCTGGTTGTAGCGGCGGAAGATCTCCTTGTCTTCCTGCGTGAGGCCGCGCCGATCGCCCTGAAGCGCATTGTGGACAGCTTTCGTGACGTTGAAGAACTCCTCCTGGCCGTGGATGATGCGCCACTCCACGTCGAGCCCGGCGTCGCGCATCAGCGGGATGAGCGTGTACTGGATCTCCGCGACTCCGCCGCCGAAGGCCGTCGCCGACAGGTGCAACACGCGCAAGCCCTTGATCGGCTCGATGAGCTGCTTGATCTCCTCCATCAGGCCGCGCGAGACGATCGAGGCGTAGTCGGCCAGCGACTTGTGCCCCGTGTTGACGAGCTGCAGCATCGTCCCGGAGCGAGCGCTCCGGGACCTCCGACGTTCGCCTGGACGGGCTTCCTTTAGGAGTCGAGCCTTTTTACGAATCGAAGCCGTGATCCGCCGCCCATCTTCTCGCTGATCTCGAGGTCGTCGACGATCGCCCGAATGATCGCTATTCCGAGCCCGCCCTCACCGAAGTCGATCTCCTCCAGGCCGCTCGGTGGCACGAAACCGCGCCCTTGGTCGGAGACCTCGACGATCAAGCGGTCGGGCTGGAGTTCGTAGAGAATCTCAACTGTCCCCTCGCCGGAGCTGTAGGCGTGCCGCACCGAGTTCGAGCAAGCCTCGGTCAGAGCAAGCTTGAGGTCGGCGAGCGTCTCCTCCGGGAATTCGCGGGCGCGCGCCAGCGCCGTGAGAGCCAAGCGCCCGAGCGTGATGTACTCGGCCTTGGCCGGGATCGTTAGGTTGATGACAGCGCTTTCTGAGCTCATTGCATATTCCGTGTTCTCTATTTCGACCCCGAACGAATCTCGCATCAGGATACGACAACCGCGGGGAGTGTATTCCCTACCGTCGCCCAATCATGCAATCGCGCGGCGGCGGTGGCCTCTGGAAGCGGCCTGCGCTGCGCGAAGCGGTGCCGTGATCGAGCCTCGCTCGCCGTCGTTTCCACGTGAAAACGGCGGCTCTCAGGCTTCTTCCTCGCGTTTCGCCAGAGGGAGCGAAAGAGTGAAGCGGGTCAATCCGGGTCGCGACTCGAGCGTCAGGTCGCCGTTCATGCGCCTTGCCCACTCGCGACCTATGGCCAGACCGAGGCCACTACCCGACGACTTCTCGCCGTCCAGGCGGAAGAAGCGCTCGAACACCCGCTCCTGGCAGTCGGCCGGAATCCCGTGGCCGCCGTCCTCGATGATCAGGAGACCGCGATCGCCTTCCCGGGTCGCGCCGATCGACACAGGGACGCCCCTCGGCGTGTGGACGATTGCGTTCTCGAGCAGTATCCGGCCGATCTGGAGTGTCCGCTGCTCGTCGGCCTCGACGAGCAGCTCGGATTCGCTCGAAGCCGCAAGCGAGAGCGGGTGCTCGGAGAGCTCGGCGGCGGCGGCGAACTCCTGCTCGAGCGCCTCGGCGACGGCCGCCAGAGCCAGCGGTTCGAGCACCAGATCGAGCTTGCCGGCGTCGAGACGCGAAAGGTCGAGTAGCGCCGTCGCCAGCTTTTCGAGACGCTCCACCTGACCGCGCATCGTCTCCAGGAACTCCTGCCTGTTCGCTTCGTCCATCTCCTCTTCGCTCAGTAGCTCCAAAGAGCCCGAGAGGGCGAAGATCGGCGTCCTCAGCTCGTGCGAGGCGTTGGCAATGAACTCGCGCCGCGCCTCGTCGAGCCGCGCGAGCCGCTGGCGCATGCGCTCGAAGCTGCGCGAAAGCTGCCCAACCTCGTCCTCGCCCTCATCTTCGATCGGCTGCTCCAGCGAGCCCGCGGCGATTCTGTCGGCGCCGCGCTCCAGACGGCGGATGCGCGAGGTGAGGCGGCGAGCGCCGAGAATGCCGATCAAGAGCGCGACCAGGAGTGCGGGGATGGCCGCAACCAGAAGCTGCTTGCGCACGGTCTCCACACTCTGCTTCGCCTCGGCGAGAGAGCCCGAGAGGAGAACCAGCTCGGACGTACCTGCGACCGGCACGGCCACCTCGGCGCGCTCGGAGCCCGTTCGGCTCACCGTCCCGCGCTGTATCCGCCCGCTTCGCGCGGCGGCGAGAGCGACCGGGTCGGACTCGACCGTGCTCGAGCTGCTGCGCAAGGAGTCGGCCACCACCGCAAGCCGCAGTGGCGGTCCCAGCTCCTGAAAGACCACGACCCGGACGTCGAGCGCCGAGGCGCTGCCCTCGACGCGGGACTGCAGGAAGAAACTGTCCCCGCTGGTCACCGCCAGGGAGACTCCGACGCCCGAGCGCTCCAGCTCGTTCAGGCGATTCGAGACGAGCTGATGATCGAGCGTGGGGACGACGACCAGATAGCTGGTGGCCAGCGCGATAAGGACGAGCACGACCAGCGCGGTAATGAGCTGACCGCTGACGCTCCTCAGCGCTCTCATGGCTCGCGCAGCCGGTAGCCGACTCCGCGAACCGTGAGAATCAGCTCGGGCTTGGCCGGATCTCGCTCGAGCTTCTCGCGTATGTGGCGAACGTGAACGTCGACCGTCCTCGGGTCGCGATACTGCGCGGAGCCCCAGATCTTCTCGAGCAGGTCGGCCCTGGAGAAGACGCGACCGGGTTGCTCGGCCAGGATGCCCAGCAGCTCGAACTCCACGTAGGTGAGCTCGGGCGCCTTCCCGTCCACCTCGACACGTCGGCGGGCGCGATCGATGCGCAGCGGTCCCACCTCGAGCGTCTCCTTGCCGCCGGCAAACGGGGCCAGGGAGGCTCGCCTGAGCAGCGCGCGCACCCGGCTGCGAAACTCGCGGATCGAAAAGGGCTTGGTGATGTAGTCGTCGGCCCCGATCTCGAGACCGATTACCTTGTCGATCTCCTCGTCGCGAGCGGTTAGCATGATGATCGGCACCGGGCTGCGCGCGCGCAGGCGGCGGCAGACCTCCAGCCCGTCAAGCTTCGGTAAGGCGAGGTCGAGCACCACGAGGTCGACCGTCTCTTCGTCGAAACGGCTCAGAGCCGCTTCTCCGTCCCGCGCTTCGACTACTCGATAACCGTCTTTTTGCAGCGGAAACGACAGTAGCTTCTGGATCGCGTCCTCGTCATCGACGAGAAGGATCGTGGGAGTGTCCTGCGTGCCTAACCCCACCCTGATGCCTACTATAGCCACACGGTGAGAGTCCCAATGCGGCCCAATCCGCGGCCCGCGAGACCGCGACCCGGCTCGCTCGAGCGGCCCTTGAGCGCGCGCATATACCGCGGCGCCTGGATCGTGGTGGTGATCCCTCTCCTGATCGTCGCCTTCAGCGTCGCTCGGCAAGAGCCGCTGGCGGTGCCGTCCATATCTTCCACCTTCTACCCCGACTCCGTCATTCAGACGGTCACCGGCGAACTGGCCGCCCCGTACTATCCCGATCGCGCCCCCGGCTCGGCGAGCAGCGGAACGCTTCGCGACTGGGTCAGCGAAAAGTTCCAGGCGCTCGGGCTCACTCCGCGCGTCGACCAGTTCGATGCCCATGTTCCGGGCCTCGGCAAGGTCAGCCTGAGCAACGTCAGCGCGACCGTGCGCGGCCTTTCGGCTACCGAGATCGTCATTCTGGCGCACCGCGACAACAGCGGCCAAGGGGGAGCAAACGACAACGCCTCCGGCACGGCGGCAATGCTCGAGCTGGCGCGCGCCTATCAGAATCTTCCCGATTACGCGTCTCCGCCCGTGCCGGCGCACACGCTCGTCTTTCTCTCCACCGACGGCGGCGCCTTCGGCGCGATCGGGGCTGCCCGTTTCGCTGCGCGTCACAGCCTCGAGCACCGCATCGCCGCCGTGATCGTCCTCGACTCGATCGCCGGAAGCGGAAAGCCGCGTGTTCTCTTCAACGGCGACACGACGAGCTTGCCGGCGCCCGTCTTCGTCGCGACAGCGAACGAGATCCTCAGCGAGCAGCCCGGTGCCGTCATTACGCACCCGAGTCCCATCCACCAGCTACTCGATCTGGCCTTTCCATTCAGCCTCTACGAGCAGGCGCCGTTCGTGGCGCGCGGGATTCCGGCGATAACGCTCACCACCGCCGGCGACAGGTACCCGAACCCGCTCACCGACACACCCGCCCGAATAACCGCCGCGCCGGACAAGATCGCGAGAGCACACCTGGCCCAGATCGGTCGGGCCAGCGAGCAGTTGCTGGCCGCCCTCGATCAGGGCGCTCCGGAGCCGCGCGTGAGCGACGCCTCGTACATCTACCTCGGCGGGCGCTTCGTTCACGGCTGGGCCGTTCAACTCCTGCTGATCGCCGCGCTCTTCCCCGCCTGGGTTGCCATCGTCGATCTCTTCGCGCGCTGCCGCCGGCGCCAGATCGCACTCTGGCCGGCGCTACGCAGTCTCACTCGCCGGCTCGGCTTCTGGTTCTCCGCGCTGCTGCTTTTCTGGCTCTTTGCTCTCGTCGGACTCTGGCCCAGGGGCTCGGGGCGACCGCTCTCGCCCGACAGTCTCGCGGCCACCTCCTTACCGCTGGCGGCGTTCGTCGTCTTTGCGATCCTGATCTTCGGCGCCTGGCTGATCTCCCGCGACCGGCTGCTGCCCCGCAGGGAGACGAGCCCGGAGCAGGAGCTGGCAGGCTACGCCAGCGCGCTGCTTCTGGTTGCGGGCGCCTCCTTGTTCGTGGCCTGGTTCAACAGCTACGCGCTGCTCTTCCTGCTGCCGCCGCTTCATGCCTGGATCTGGATCCCCCAGGTGCGCCGGTACCGGCCCTGGTCGTCCCTGGCGCTGCTCGCCGCCGGCCTCTTCGGCCCTCTGCTCATCTTCCTGGAGCTGGCGGTGCGCCTTCACCTCGGCCTGAGCGTGTTCTGGTACGTCGCGGCGCTCGCGGCCGTCGGCTTTCTCAAGCTTCCGTTCCTGATCGTTGCGAGCCTGCTCGCGGCCGCCGCCGCGCAACTGGCGGCTCTCAGCGTGGGGCGTTACGCGCCCTATCCGGCCGCGAGCGAAAGGCCGAATGAGATCCTCCCGCGCCGCGTGGCTCACCGCGCAGCACTTCTCTCGCAACACTGGAACGACGCTCGCGCCGTCCACCAGCCGCACGGCGACTGATTCCCGTCAGGGCATCGTCGGCGGCGGGGAGACGGTCGTTACCGGGGGCGCGGTTGTTGTCTCCGACGGCGGAGGAGGAGGCGGCGGCGGCGGAGTTGCCGTCGTCACCGGCGGTGGCGGCGGCGTCGCGGTAGTTGCCGGACGCGTCGTCGTCGCTCTCGTCGTCGTCGCTCTCGTCGTCGTCGCGGTGGTCGTCGCGGTGGTCGTCGAAGTCACATTCGGCGAGCCCAGGTAGCCGTAGCTTCCCTTCGACCAGGTGACGAAATGAGCCGGCGAGCGAGGCGTGGCGAAGTCGAGCACGGGAGCGCTCGCCAGCGCCGGTGACATGAAGTCGTGCCAGATCGAGGCCGGGATGTTGCCGCCGGCGATCGCGACTCCGTGCACGTACACCGGCCGCTCCGCGTCCGGATAGCCGACCCAGACGGCCGTCGCGAGTTGGGGCGTGTAGCCGCAGAGCCAGCCGTCGGCGTGGTCGTCGGTCGTTCCCGTCTTGCCGGCTGCCGTACGGCCGAAGTAGGCGCCCGTCGCGGTTCCACCGGTCATGTTCGACTCGAGCACCTTGGTCACCTCGTAGGCGACCCAGTCGTCGATCACGCGCTCGCGCTTCGGCTTGGCCCAGCCGGCGCTCCGATCGACCGAACCGTCGCGTAGGACGACCTTGGTTATCGCCAGCGGCTCGGAGTAGATACCGCCCGCCGCGAGCGTGGCGTAGGCGCTTGCCATCTCGAGCGGCGTGACGACATCGCTACCGAGGCCCATCGCCGGAACGACGTCCAGTTTCGTCTGGCGGATGCCCAGCTTGTATGCCATGTCGGCGACGTTCTGAGGGCCGGCGTCCAGGGTGAGTTGCGCGTAGACGGTGTTGTCGGACTGCAGCGTTGCGCTCGCCACCGAGATGGTGCCGGCATAGCTGTTGCTGTAGGTGTGCACCGACCAGGGCTCGAGGCTCGAGTCGGGCTGATAGGTGAACGGCGCCGACGTGTAGTAGGTGGTGTAGGGGTTCATGCCCTGCGAGATCGCCGAGGTGAGAACGATCGTCTTGAAGGTCGACCCGGGCTGCCGCTTGGCCTGAGAGACGAGGTTGAACTGATTGTTCTTCTTGCCCGGTATGACGCCGGTCATCGCCTTGATCGCCCCCGTCCGCGGATCGATGGCGATGACCGCCGAGGCCGGGTCGGAGCTGTAGTTGAGGTTGTCGCGGATCGCCTTCTCGGCCAGCCTCTGCATGCGCGGGTTGATCGTCGTGTAGACCTTCAGCCCGCCGGATTGCACCGTCTCGGGGCCGTACTGCTTGACCAGCTGGTCGGTGACGTAGTCGAAGAAGTACGGCTCCTTGACGTCCTTGTAGATGTTCCCCCGCTTGAGGCGAATCGGCGTGGCGACGGCTTGCCTGTATTGCGAGCGGCTGATGTCCTTGTTGTCGAGCATCGCCTTCAGAACTTCGTTTCGCCGCGTCAGCGCGGCCGGCCGGTTGACGAACGGGTCGTAGTCGCTGGGCGCCTGGGGCAGGCCGGCGAGAAGCGCGGCTTGCACCAGCGTCAACTGGCTCGCGTGCTTGGAGAAGTAGATCTCGGACGCGGCCTCGACGCCGTTGGCGCTCGCGCCGTAGAAGACCTGGTTCATGTAGGCGGTCAGGATGCGCTGCTTCGACCAGGCGTTGTCGAGCTTGCGGGCCAGACAGACCTCCTTCAGCTTGCGGCCCACGGTGCGCTCGTTGTTGGTGATGTAGAGGGCGCGAGCGAGCTGCTGCGTGATCGTCGAAGCTCCCTGAACGGTCTTACGGGCGCGCATGTCGGCGATGGCGGCTCGCATGATCCCGACGTAATCGACACCTCCGTGCTTGTAGAAGCGCCTGTCCTCGATCGCGACGACGGCCTTCGGCATCCAGGGCGAGATCTCGTCCCAGCTCACGGTCTGGCGGTTCTGCGCCGTCTGGATCGAGCCGAGCAGCGAACCGTCGGCGGCGTAGACGAAGGAGTTCTCGCCCATCGCCACCTGGCTCAGCGACGAGAGGCTGCAGTTGGTGAAGACGATTCCCCCGGTGGTGACACCGCCGATCCCAAGCAATATCGCCACGCCGATGACGACCCCGAGGATCATCTTCTTCGTGTGCTGCCGGCGTGCCAGCCGCGCTCGATGACGGCGCTGGCGCCGGCGCATGTCGGCGTACTCGTCACTGGTACGAGCGGTGCGCGCCGGGCTCGTCCGTCTCTTTCTCGAAGGTGGGGTCACGCGAATGCACCGTCGCTACGCAGCCGTTCGTGCACGCGGAGCCTCAGCTCTTTCTCGAGCGCGTCCGCCGACGCGGCGTCGGTAGCGATCGCCCGGATACAGATCGTTGCTTTGTCAGCCAGTTCGCTCACGTAGATCTCGAGCCCCTCCTCGTCTGCAAGCGTCTCCTTCAAACCGGTGACGACCTTCTCGAGCTCGAGCTCGATCGGAACCTGCACACAGACTTCGGCAAGCGTTTCATGCCCTCGGATCGACGAGTTCTTAATGGTATCGGAGGCAAGCTTCTCGTTGGGGACCACGAGGCGCGAGCCGTCGCTCAAACGGATGAAGGTGTAGTTGAGGGTGATCTCCTCCACGATGCCGCGCTCGCCCGAGGTCTCGATCACGTCGCCGATTCGCAGCGGCTGCGTGGTGGCGATCATCAGCCCGGCGATGACGTTGGCGATCGTCGTGCGGGCCGCGAAGCCGAAGACGATGCCGACGATCGCCGAGGAAGCGAGAATGCCGCCCGCAACGGCTCTCACCTGGGGAATGACGAGCAGCGCCGAGAGGAGGCCGACGAAGACGATGCCCGCGCGGACGCTGTGCCTGAGCATCCGGTAGCGAGTTATCGCACCGGGATCGAGCTTCCTCCGCGCCAGCGAGCGATCGACGATCTCCGAGAGGATGAAAGTGAGCACGATGACCGCGCCGAGAACGGCCAGGCGGTACCAATCCCAATCTGGCATAGCTTCCTATTCAACGAGGGCGGGCGACTTCCTCAGCCGGATGCGCGGGCTGTGTCGAAAGACCGGAGCCGGACGGCGCCGATATCATCGCAAGCGAATTGCAATCGCTTCTCGCAGCTCTTCGCCGGCCCTTGCACGCGGGGCTTGCGCGCCGATTCTCGCTACTCGCGGTTCCGCTCGTGCTCGTCCTGCCCTTCGTGCTCGGCGGCTGCGGCGCGAAGTCCGAGCCGACCGGCGCGAGCGTTCGCCTCTATCCGCTGTCGATTCGCGACGCGGATGGCCATCTCGTCACCCTGCGCGCCCGGCCGAAGTCGATCGCCGTTGCCGGAACCGCATCGATGGCGCTCGCCTCGGCGCTGAAGCTTCCCGTCACTCGAATCGGAACCGGCAGCGGCGATCTCGACCTCGGCCTGATCCGGCGGCTGAAGCCCCAGCTCGCGCTCGTTGACTCCGGAATCACCAGGGTCGCCGTTGCGCAGGCGCGGGCGCTCGGTACCGCGGTCTATGTCGTTCCTGATCGGACACTGGGCGGGATCGAGCAGGCGCTCTCCGACGCCAGCCTGCTCGCCGGCGTGCCTCTGCGCGGACGAGCCGAGAGAACGCGCCTGGCCGAAGGGCGCGAAACCGTGCGAAAGGCACTCGCGGCCGTCGAGCCGGTACGCGTCTTCATCGATCTTGGCCACTTCACCACCGCCTCGGACAGCTCTTTCATCGGCAACGTCATCGGTGAAGCCGGCGGAATCGACGTGGCCGGGCCGGACGTGCAGGAAGGGCCTTTCCCACTCAAGCGCCTGCGCCGACTCAAGCCGGAGGTGCTGGTGATCGGTAGCAACTCGCGTCTCACTGTTGCCAAGCTGCGAAAGAACCCCTCGACGCGCTGGCTCCCGGCCGTTCGCAGCGGACGCCTCGTTCGCATCGACCTCAAACTGCTCGAGCCCGGCCCCGCGGCCGTGGACGGCCTGCGCGAGCTGGCCGGCGCCCTGCATCCCGATGCGTTCAACTGACCTCGACTGCGTCACGATCGATGCCTACGGGACGCTCGTCGCGCTCGCGGATCCGATACCCGCGCTCGAGAGAGGACTTCGCCGTCACGGGGTCGACCGCTCCCGCGAGGAGATCGAGAGCGCCTTCAGGACGGAGATGGAGTACTACCGCGGGCGGTCGCTCGAGGGGCGTGACAGCGACTCGCTGGCGCGCCTGCGGCGTGACTGCTGCGGCGTCTTCCTCTCCGCTCTCCGCGCCGAGCTCGGGCCGGAAAAGCTGATGCCCGATTTCGTCGCCGCTCTTCGCTTCCGCGCCGAGCCCGGTGCGATCGAGGCGCTGCGCCTGCTGAAGAGCCGCGGTCTGGCGCTCGCCGTCGTCTCGAACTGGGACTGCTCGCTGGAAGAGCGACTGGAGGAGACCGGCCTAGGCGGATTTTTCGACTGTGTCGTCAGCTCGGCTCTGGTCGGCGTGACGAAACCGGATCCGCGCCTCTTTCTCTTTGCGCTGGAGCAGCTCTCGGCCGAGCCGGCGCGCTCGCTGCATATCGGCGACACTGAAGACGACCGGGTCGGAGCGATCTCCGCCGGGATGGACTTTGCCTGGGCACCACTTTCGGCGGCGGTAAAGGAGCTATCCAGTTGAGCGAGCGAGTCGAGAAAGGCCGGCTAGCCGCCTGGGTGCTCGTCGCGATACCGCTGATCGCTCTCGCCTTCGCGAGCTACGCCACGTCGAGCTCGACCAACTCGAAGCAGGCGCTCTTCAACTGGTCGTTCGCCGCCAACGGCGTCGTGTTCTACGGCATCTGGGTCGCAATATCACTCGCCATCTCGAACGGGCGCCCGCAGCTCCGCGCCTTTCGCCGACCACGGATCGGCTGGGGCCGGATAACTGGGCTGGCCCTGCTCGCGATCGGCGGTGCGGTGGTGGCGAACATGATCGTGAACGCTTTCGGCGGCCATCCGGGACGCGAGCAGCAGCTCCTGAGCGGCCACTGGCAGTCGGGAAGGCTTGCTCCGTTCATCGCCAGCGTGCTCGTGCTCACCGTGCTCACACCGCTCGGCGAAGAACTGTTCGTTCGCGGCCTCGGCTACAGCCTCTTCTCGCCCTTCGGGCGGGCGGTCGCGATCGCCGTGCCCGCGATGGCCTGGACGCTGATGCACGGCCTGCCGGCGGCGATCTTCCCGCTCTTCGTGTTTGGAGTCGGGCTCGGCTATCTGCGCGACCGCTCCGACAGTGTCTTCCCCGGGATGATCGTCCACGGTCTCTACAACGGCATGGCGGTGGCGCTCGCCTACGCGACCTGACGTCTAGTCCGCACGCGACCTCGACACGCCGACTATTCTGCGCCGAATGCGTTCCCCCCTTTCCCTTTTAGCCGTCCTCCTCGTGGCTGCTATTGCGGTCGCAGCTCCGGCCAATGTCGCGGCCGCCGGCTCGGTCGCAGGCGACGGCGATACGCTCTCGCTCTTCCAGCCGGGAGTGACCACCTTCGGAGCAACGGGCTCGATCGGCGGAATGCTGGCTCCCGCCAGAGCGGGCGTCAGCGTTGATCTCGTCCGTGCCGGCGCCGTCCTCGCCCAGACCCAAACAGCGGCGAACGGCGCCTTCAGCTTCACCCTGCCTCTCACCAATCCAGGGCCATATCTGGTGCGCTCGGGCTCGGTGGCATCCTCGCCGGTCAGCGCCCGGATACGGCCGATCCTCACCGTCTCGCTGCGTGGCGATCGTGTGGTGGGCCAGCCGCTCAGGCTGCGCGCCCGCCTTCAGCCCAGCGCCGCTGGCAAGTTGCGCCTGATCGTGGTTCGCGGCCACAAACGTCCGTTGAGCCGTTTCGTGGACGCCGGCAAGCCCTTCACCTTTGCGCTCGCTCGGGCGGCGCGGCACACGGTCTGGGTCGAGCTCGAGCCGAATACCGGCTATACGCAGATCGCCCGCAAGTTCCACGTCGGGGTGTCGGCGCCGCCGCTGCACATCGGCTCGCGCGGCCGCAGCGTTCATCTGCTCGAGAGCGCGCTGGTCGCTCACCACTTCGCGCTCCTTCACGCCGACTCGTATTTTGGCGCCGACACGCTGGAGGCCGTCTACGCGTTGCAGAAGCTCTCCGGCTTGTCGCGTAGCGGCCGGATGAGCGACGCCGCCTGGCGGGCACTCGGACGCTCCGCGCCGCCGAGGCCGCGACTGCGCGGAAGCTACATCGAGGTCGACAAGACCAAGCAGGTTCTCTACGTCGTGCGCAACAACGTGGTGACGCTGATCGTTCCCGTCTCGACCGGAGCGACCGGAAACACGCCGATCGGCGTCTTCCGCGTCTACAGCAAGGTGCCGGGCGGAGCCGTCATGTACTACTCGAACTACTTCACCGGCGCCTTTGCCATTCACGGCTACGTGGACGTGCCTCCGTATCCGGCGTCCCACGGTTGCGTGCGGGTGCCGATGTGGATCGCCACCCATCTCTACGGCCTGATTTCGATGGGCATGCGCGTCTACATTCACTACTGACCCAGCGAAAGTCCGCCGGCTCTGCCGGCGAAGACTCTCGCTGGTATGACCTCTGTGCACGAGTCTCCGCGCCTGCGGCGCGGGTGCCTCGTCTGCTCCTAGATGTCCTGCCTACAGACGTTGTGAACGCGGCTGATCGGGGGAAGGCCTCCGAGTGAGCTGTGTGGTCTGCGCTCGTTGTAGTAGCCGAGCCAGTGTGGCAGAGCGGCATTCC
>JBAWEP010000048.1:0-18790 GCA_049591255.1 Gaiellaceae bacterium | reverse complement strand
TCTCCGAGGTGCCGCGACACGAGCGAATCGCCCCTCTCAGCCGATCATCAATACCTGCGGATCGTCCGGACTGACACGCACGGGCACGGTCGCGCCGGGCTGGAAGCTGCCAATCGTAAGCCTGGAGATGACCTGCGTCAGCGTCGCCTGGTAGGGATCGCTGCCAGGGACCGTAACGGTCAGGCCGAGCGCGATCTGCGGGTTCTCGTTGATCGTCACGCCCGTGTCGGTGACCGAGTCGATCGTCGCCTGGCCGACGATGCCGCTGGCCATCAGCATCTGCGCCTTCTGCTGCTCCTCGGCGAGGTTTCCCATCATCTGGTTGGCCTGAGCCATACCGTCCTTCATGGCCCGGAAGCCACCGACGACGCCGCGGTGCTCAGGAGGCGTCATGGCCTTGCCTTGCTTCTGCAGATTGCGCATGTCCTTCATGAATCCCACGTTGGTCCTCCTTGTTGGGGTTGATCGTCCTCGGAAAGCTCTTTTGTCTGGAGCGGTTTGGGCGCGGTGGCGGCGATCAGTTGTGCGAGCCCGTCAACCGACAGCATCGGCTCCGTGTCGGTACTCGACCCGCGACGGCTCCAGATCGCGAATACGAGGTGAGCCAACCCCATCACAATGAAGATCGGACCCACCGTATAGCCGGCCGCGGTCGCGCCCTGGGCCGAGCTGGGAGCGCTCAAGCCGCCGTACAGCGCCGCAGCCCCGATGGCCGTGAATCCGGTACCCAGCGGAAGCGTCAGGCCCAGATCGATGATCGCGGCTCCGATCAGGGCCGCGAAGATACCTCCGACCAGCAGGGCGACATACCAGCCGGTTCCGCTCGGGCACTGACGCCCGATTACATACGGCGTGTTGCCCGAGGCGCAGGTGCCGATGTGCATCAAGCGCACGAGTCCATAACCCAGACCGCCCAACCCTCCGACGTAGAGCACGAGCCCGATCAGCCTGCGCAGCAGGCGCGAGGGCCGGTAGCGCCGGGGCCGAGGCTCGCGCGCCTCCTCGCCCGAGCGAGTCGCGCGCTTGACCATCTCGCGCAGACCGCCGTCCTCCAGCGGCCTGTACGAGCCAGATTCTCGTTTGGTAGAGCCGGATTCTTCCATGGTCGATCGCCTACTCGCGACGCTGGGCAACCTTAACAATCGGCGGCGGAATTGTCCCGTGCGCCTAGTTCGCCGCGGCGGAGCCCGCCCGACCCCGGCGTAGAAGCGGCGAGGCGACGAGTAGAGCCGCCACGATCGAGCCGCCGAGCCCGAGCGATAGATCGCCGAGGGTGTCGGTGTATGCGGTCGCCAGCTCGGACGAGTTGCGGATGAAGGTGACGTACTCGAGCAGCTCCCAGACGATCGCCGTCACCGCGCCGAAACCGATCGCGAGCGCGGCCAGCTCGGACCGTCCGATCGGTAGGCGCCGCAGCAACAGCGCAAAGCCGCCGACAAGTAAGCCCCAGTTGACGAAATGGTTCAGGTCGTCCCACCAGGAGATCGAGTCGTAGAGATCGAGCGCGTTCCCGGCGACGTCGATCAAGAACGGCAGCGTGATCAGGATGTCGACGCCGTACGGATACGTGCTCGCCGGGCGCCGCCTTCGCACGAGCCAGGAGGCGACGGGCGCGATCATCACCGCGATCGGATATGCGATTGCGCGTCCCAGCATCGCCTTGCCCTCGAACTGCGGCAGGTTCGGGAACGCGACGGCGACGATGAGCAGACCGAAAAGCACCGCCTTGAGCGCGAGGTCGAGCCAGAACAGGACGCTACGCGGAAAGCGACGCATGAACGCGAGCCTACGCACGCGCCCGGATGACTCGGCAATGGTGATCGCCCGCCGAGAGTAACCACCCCTGGAAAATCGTCAGATTTCCCGGGGTTAATCGGGACGGGGAGATTTGAACTCCCGACCTCTTGACCCCCAGTCAAGCGCGCTAACCAGGCTGCGCCACGTCCCGTTTGCACCACGATAGCGTGCGTTGCCCCGCCGCGCTGGAACGACGCTGGACTTCAGGATACTTCGGCCGCGCAGCTTGTCCGTACGAAAGTACCGTCCTGCGCTGCGCCAGCCTCGCCTCCTTCGCCAGCCCCGCCCCATCGCACCGTGTCGCCTATTCCGGCGTACTGCCGAGGCAGGCGCCACTCAGTACTTTCCTTTGCCAGCCCCGCCCCATCGAACCGGGTCGCCTATTTCGGGCCATGCCCGAAGGCGGGGCGCCACTCGGTTCTCCTCCTTCGCCAGCGCCGCCCCATCGCACCGTGTCGCCTATTCCGCGGTTATGCCACGAGAGAAGGCGTTACTCAGTTCTCTTCATTCGCCAACCGCTTGTAGAGGCGATCGACCAGATCGGGTAGGCGCTCCAGCCGCTCGGTGATGACGCGGATGCGGTACTCGCGGAAGTGCTCGGGCTCGACGTCGAGCGCCCTGGCGATAGTCGAGATCACCTCGTTGGTGGGAACCGGGCGAGAGCCGTGGACGATGTGATTCAGGTAGCCGGCCGAAAGCTTCGTATTCTCGGCCAGCTTGCGGTAGCTGACGCCCAGCTCGTCCATCAGCTGCTCGAGGGTCGGGCCGAAGGCCTCGTCGCTGAAGCGGTGGCGGCGGCTCGGGCGCCCGCTCACGCGAGCAGCTCCGCCGCCTGCACGGCGGCTTCGGCGGCCGAGACGCGGCGCTCCTCGCCGCTCGAGAGCAGGCGCAGGTCGACGGCGCCGTCCTCGAGCGTCTTCTTGCCGACGGTAATTCGAAGCGGCGCCCCGATCAGGTCGGCGTCGGCAAACTTCTCGCCCGGGCGGGCCTCGCGGTCGTCGAGTAAGACCTCGAGGCCGGCGTCCGACAACTCGGCACCGATCTCCTCGGCGATTGTCAGCAGATTCTCTCCCGCTGCCTGCAGCGCGACGATCTCGACGTCGTAGGGCGCGAGCGCGCGCGGCCAGACGATCTTGTTGCCGTCGTGGTTCTGCTCGATCGCGGCGGCCAGCACGCGACCGGGGCCGATTCCGTAGGAGCCCATCACGATCGGCTGCTCCTTGCCGTTCTCGTCGAGATAGACGGCGTGGAGCGAATCGGAGTAGCGCGTGCCGAGCTGGAAGATGTTGCCGACCTCGATCGCCGGCTCGACGCCGATGCGGCCACCGCAATTGATGCAGGCGTCGCCGTCCACGACCTCGCGGATGTCGGCGAACTCGCACTCGTAGTCGCGTCCGGCCTCGACGCCGAGCAGGTGGTAGCCGTCGCGATTGGCGCCGGTGACGAACTGGCCCTTGCGCAACGCCTCGTCGGCGACCACGCGCAGCTTCACTCCCACCGGGCCGAGCGAGCCGCCCGAGGCGCCGAAGGCCTCTTCGATCTCCTCGGGGTGCGCGGGACGGAACTCTCCGCCGAGCACGGCTGCCGTCTTCAGCTCGTGCAGGCGGTGGTCGCCGCGGATGAGACCCAGCACCAGCGCGCCGTCGGGGCCGACGACGGGCATCGCCTTGGCCGTCGCGCGCGCGTCGATGTGCAGGAACCCGGCCACCTCCTCGATCGTGCCGATCCCGGGCGTGGCGACCTCGCTCGGCGCGGCCAGGGGCTCGGGGAACTCCGGCTTGGAAGGGACGCTCTTCGCAGCCTCGACGTTGGCCGCGTAGTCGCCGTTTTCGCAGAGCGCGATCTCGTTCTCGCCGGCCGGACAGGGCGACAGATACTCGTGCGCGACCTCGCCGCCCATCTGCCCCACGTCGCCCTCGCACTCGAAAAAGCGCAGGCCCGAGCGCTGGAAGATCCGCCGGTAGGCGGCCGCGTACTTTTCGTAGCTCTCGCTCA
This sequence comes from Gaiellaceae bacterium, assembly GCA_049591255.1. Classification (GTDB taxonomy): domain Bacteria; phylum Actinomycetota; class Thermoleophilia; order Gaiellales; family Gaiellaceae; genus Fen-549. The sequence goes on along the minus strand of JBAWEP010000048.1, from coordinate 14,998 downwards.
GTCCCTGTTCGTCGCGATCGAAGGAGTAGGCGTCCTTCATCACGAACTCGCGCACGCGCAGCAGGCCGGCGCGCGGTCGGGCCTCATCGCGACCCTTGAGCTGAAAGTGGTACCAGAGCTGCGGCAACTGCCTGTACGACTCGAGCTCGCGGGCGTGGAAGGTCATCGTCTCCTCGTGCGTCATCGAGAGCACGAAGTCGCGACCGTGACGATCCTTCAGCCGGAATACCTCGGGGATGTCGTAGCGCCCGCTCTCCTGCCACAGCTCGGCCGGCGCGAGCAGCGGCGCCAGCATCTCCTGGGCGCCGATCGCGTCCATCTCCTCGCGGATGATCCGAACGATCTTCTGGTGCACTCTCCAGCCCAGCGGCAGGAAGGAGAAGAGCCCGGCGCCGACCTGGCGCGCGTAGCCGCCGCGCACGAGCAAGCGATGGCTCGGTGCCTCGGCGTCGGCGGGGTCGTTGCGAAGTGTCGGGATGTGCAGTTGCGAGAAGCGGTACATGTGGATCAGAACTTACCGTCTATTCGCCCTGACCTGAAGAACGAGGTGCACCCCGCTTCCGAGCGAAGCCGTTCAGAAGTCGACGTAGTAGTCGAACGGTCGTTTATCCGGGAGCCCGGAGATGCGAAGAACGGCCCACTGATGCAGATCGTCTCCGGCCGAGATCTCCTCTACTGTCCAGCCGAGATTCTTCACGCAGAACGATGCGGCTCGGGCCACCGCGGGCAACTGGTAGTCGTCGAGGAAGAGAATCCCTCCCGGACGCACGAGGCGCCCGAGATAGACGAGGTCGAGAAAGACACCGTCGAAGCGGTGATTGCCGTCGATGAAGCCAAGATCGAAGCTCCGGTCCTCGCTCAAGAACCTCGGAAGCGCGATCTGCGACTCCTCGGCGTAGTGCTCCACGACCTCCGCGAGACCTGCCTCGGCGAGGAACTGCGTCCCGCAGCCGGAGAATCTCGTGTCCTGATACGGGTCGATGGCGACGTGTCGAGCGGCCGCGCTGCCATTCGCGAGCAAACCCTCGCAGATAAAGAGCGCCGAAAGTCCGTAACCCAGGCCGACCTCGATTGTGCGAGTCGCCGCTTCCCGTGTCACCCAGCCACGTAGCGCTTCCCCTTCCTCGACGCTCACCACAACCGGGAACAGATCGTGGACGGAATCATCCGAGCTCGCGACGGCGGCACCGTCACGAGCCAAACGTTCGATTACGACACGCACCTTTAGCAGCGCGGAAGCTCGATCGTGCGAACCGGCGGGACTCACTCCACAAGGCTCACATGAACGCGGCTGGTCCGCAAGCCGCCCGCGCGCGGCGGATGGGCCTCGCTACTGCCTCAGCGATCGGCTTCGAGCGACGCGGCGGCCTCGGCCATCGCCTCGGCGGCGGACTTTACGACTCGCGGGCGCCGCGGGCGCACCATACCGCCCTCGATCCAGCTGTCCAGCTCGCTGAAGAGCTCTTCGATCAGCCGAGCGCTGGGAACCTTGCGCAGCACCTCGCCGTGGGCGTAGATGAAGCCGACGTCGCGGCCGCCGGCGATGCCGAAGTCGGCCTCGCCCGCCTCGCCCGGGCCGTTGACGGCGCAGCCCATCACGGCCACCTGGAAGGTCTGGGGATACTCGCGCAGCCTCTGCTCGACCTTCTCGGCCAGCGCCTGGGCGCCCACGTTGTCGCGGCCGCAGGTGGGGCACGAGATCAGGTTGGGGCCGCGCTCGCGTAGCCCCAGCGCCTTGAGGATGCTCCAGGCGACGTCCATCTCGGCGACCGGATCGGCCGTGAGCGAGACACGGATCGTGTCGCCGATGCCCTCGGCGAGCAGCGTCCCGATTCCGACCGCGCTCTTGATCGTGCCGCCGAACACCGTGCCGGCTTCGGTCACGCCGAGGTGCAGCGGATACGGGACTTTCTCGGCCAGGATGCGGTAGGCGCGGATCGTGTCGGGCACCGAGGTCGACTTGACCGAGATCTTGAAGTCGTGGAAGTCGAGCTTCTCGAGCAACCGCACCTCCTCCAGCGCCGCGTCGACGAGCGCCTGAGCCTGGTCGTCATGTGCCAGGGCGTGCAGATGCTCGGGCAGCGAGCCGGAGTTGGCGCCGATGCGCAGCGGCGTTCCGGACGCCTTCGCGGCCGCGACCACCTCGGCGACCTTGTCGGGACCGCCGATGTTGCCGGGATTGATGCGCACGGCCGCCACGCCGGCGTCGATCGCCTTGAGGGCGAGCGAGGCGTTGAAGTGGATGTCGGCGACAACGGGAAGCGGCGAGCGGCGGACGATCTCGCCCAGCGCCTCGGCGTCGGGAAGCTTGGGAACGGCGCAGCGGACGATCTCGCAGCCCGCGGCGGCCAGCGCCTCGATCTGAGCCATCGTGGCCTCGACCTCGGAGGGACGGGTGTTGGTCATCGACTGGACGACCACAGGCGCCCCGCCGCCGATCTTGACGCCGCCAACAGAAATCTGATGCGAGCTGCTCACACGATCGATTCTAAAGACACGCCTCTACCCCGGGGATCTCCTTGAACTCATTTCGGAATGAAGACCTGCCGACTGAGCGCGATTCGGTGGATGCGAGGCTAGGACGCAGTGTCGCGTTCGTAGCTGGAAGCTACGGATGCGACCGAGGACGCGGCTCAAGAACCGACGCCGCGCGCCGCCGAGCGCGGCCAGGCGGTGGAGTGCTTCGTTTCGAAATGAGTTCCTAGCCAATCCGGCCGATGTCGTTGGTCAGCCCGAGCACGAAGAGAAGAGCAACGAGCGCGATGCCCACGATCGAGACGCGCTCGTAGATCTCGCGCGAAACCGCCCGCCCGCGCGCTCCTTCGATCAGCGAGAAGGCCATGTGACCGCCGTCGAGCGGCAGCAGCGGCAGCAGGTTGAGCACGCCCAGCGAGAGACTGATCAGCCCGATCACGAACAGGTAGTCGGAGACGCCGTGGCGGTAGGCGTCGGAGGAGCTCTGGACGATGCCGATCGGCCCGGAGACCTGGCTACCGCCCTTGCCCACGAACAGGCGCCCGATTCCCTTGACCACGATCTGGTCGATGATCTGACCGGTCAGGCGAACCGAGTTCTTGACGGCCACCGGCACCGAGTCGGCCTCGTTCATCGGCTTCACCGCCCGCAGCTGCATCAGCTGACCCTTGCGCCTCACGGTGAGACTGATCGGGTGCCCGCCCGAGCCGCCGATTCGCTTGGTCAGGTTCGTGCCGTCGACCTTCTGCCCGTTCACGGCCACGACCACGTCGCCCGCCCTGAGTCCCGAGCGCTTGGCCGGCGAGTTCGGCAGCACGCGCTCGACGTGCGTCGTCGTGGCGCCGCTCTTCGTGGCCGTGACCTGGAAGCCGAGCCGGTAGAGGTTGAGCGTGTAGAGCGCGGCGAAGATGGCGATCGCCACCAGGATGTTTGTGACGGGCCCGGCGCCGATCACGATCAGGCGCTTCCAGGTTGGCTGGCGCCAGTAGGCATCGGGCGCGAGCGCGTCGTCGAGCTCATCCAGGCCGCGGTGTGCGAAACGAGCAGCCGCCGGCGAGAGCTCGGCGCCCTCGAGGCGCTCGCGCAGAGGCTTCAGATCCGCCTTCGCCTGCTCCAGGTCGCCCTCTTCCAGTTCGATCCCGAGCGCGGTCACCGCCGGGTCGAGGCTTTCGTCCTCCTCCACCGCCCCGCGGAAGTACATCTCCGGATCGCGCTTGCCCGGCCGGAACATGCCCGGGATCTTCACGTAGCCACCGAGCGGGACGGCGCCGATTCCGTACTCGATTCCCTTGTGCGTCGTCTTCACCAGGGCGGGCGGAAAGCCCACGTAGAAGCGGCGCGGTCGCATGCGCGTCGCCAGGGCGACGACGAAGTGGCCGGCTTCGTGCGCAAACACGAGCACGGCCAGCCCGACGATGGCCAGGGCGAAACTCACGAAGAGGTCTTTCCCAGCTCTCCCGTGGCTATCTCTCGCGCCGCCCTGTCGGCCTCGACCAGCGAGTCGAGGTCGCACACCGGCGAGGTGTCGGCGCGCGCGAGCGTGCGCTCGACAACCTCGGCGATCGCGAGGAACGGAAGCCGGCCATCGAGGAAGGCCGCAACCGCGACCTCATTCGCCGCGCTGAAGGCGCAGGGCGCCGTTCCTCCCGTACCACCCGCCGCCCGAGCCAGCGACACGAACGGGAACGTCTCTTCGTCGAGCGCCTCGAACTCGAGTGTCATGCCGGCCAGATCGAGCGGCTCGATCGGAGTCGCCGAGCGCTCGGGATAGCTGAGCGCGAAGGAGATGGGCACGCGCATGTCGGGATAGCCGAGATGAGCGAGCAGGGCGCCGTCGCGGAAGCGAACCAGCGAGTGCACGGTGGAGGTCGGGTGCACGATCACCTCGATGCGCTCGTAGGGAAGATCGAAGAGGAAGTGCGCCTCGATCACCTCGAGCCCCTTGTTGGCGAGCGTGGCGGAGTCAATCGTTATCTTCGGCCCCATCTTCCAGGTCGGGTGTGCCAGCGCCTGCTCGGGCGTGACGCGCTCCAGCTCGGCGCGCGAGCGCCCGCGGAAGGGCCCGCCCGAGGCGGTTACGACGATCGAGGCGACCTGTTCGGGCGTGCGCCCCTCCAGGCACTGGAAGATGGCCGAGTGCTCGCTGTCGACCGGCAGCAGCTGCCCCCCGCCCCGCTTCTGGGCGGCCAGCGCCAGCTCGCCCGCGGCAACCAGGCTCTCCTTGTTGGCGAGTGCCAGTGTGACGCCGTTCTCGAGCGCCCAAAGCGTCGCCGCGCAGCCCGCGAAGCCGACGACGGCGTTCAGGACCAGGTCGGGCTCCGCCGCCTCGAGCAGTCGAGTCAGGTCACCCCTGCACTGGAAGAGCTCGATGCCGCGCGCCGCGGCCAGCGCCTCGATCTCCGGCTCGCCGGCCGCCAGCGCGCACAGCTCGAGCTCGGGGTTGGCATCGATGATCTCCAGCGCCTGGCAGCCGATCGAGCCCGTGGCGCCAAGGAGGGCGATTCTCTTCATGCCGGGAGTCTACGGACGGGGCGCCGATTCGTGGCGGTTAGTCGCTCGCCGGAACGGGGCGCCAGAAGAAGTTCCAGATCGCGGTCTTGTTCGAGCCGGCAACCTTGATCGGGTAACCGCTGCCGTCGGCGCGCATGACGCCGAGCAGGTCGTGCAAGTTCTCGCTCCACTCGATTCCGCCGAGGAAGGCGATCCAGCGGGAATCTGGAGACCAGGCGAACGACTCCTCGAACTTGAGAGACCAGGATTCGGTCAGGAGGAAGTGCAGATCAGAACCGTCGGCATCGACCAGAGCGAGCTGGTTGCGACTCTCATCCGACCTGAGGATCGCCCCCACCGTACGGGAGTTCGGAGACCATGCGATGTCCGTCAGATACGTGCCCGCCGCGCTGGGAAAGGAGCTGAGTCTGCGAACCCGACCGTCGTTGACGTCCGCGATACAGATTCCCGCGCAATCGAACGCGATCCAGTGGCCGCCGGGCGAGAGGTTGCCTCCGATGTCCAACGTGCTGCGACTGCCCGTGTGTATCGGGCCGAGAGTCTTCTTTCCCGGATCGAGCAGCCAGTAGCCCAGCCGCCCGTACGGCCGGCGCCGGCCCCAGACGACCACGGTTTGCCCGTCTCGAGAGACCTGCGGCATACCGATGTCCGATCCCAGCGGCGCGATGTTGCGGATCGAATGATCGGGGCGGACGAGATAGACGCTCGTCTTGCCCGCGCCACCGTACCCGCCGGCAACCACCAGGCTGCCGTCCGGCATCCATCCCCAGCCATCGAGAGGGCCCCAGGAGACGAGCGGCCACGTCTTCCCGTCGCTGATCCGGACGAGGGCATATCGATCGGGCGCCATGCACGGGTCGCCGCAGCAGTCGTCACAGTCGGAGTGGCAACCCGGGCGCGTCAATCCACTCTGAAAGGTCAACACCTCGTCTCCCTGCGGCGACCAGCCCTCCACGTGACCGGTGAAGTCTGCGATCTTGCGGGAGCTCTTCCCGTCGGCGCTCATGACGCGAATCCCGTCCCCCGGCCAGCTCATCTCCCCGTCTGCGAGCAGGCGCCCGTCGGGAGACCAGAGCGGAGTTACCACGTTCGGGAGCACACGGCGCCGAGAGCTGCCGTCCGCTCGCGCCAGATAGAGGATGTTCCCGGAGTCGGCCGAGTTCCTCTTGTAGGCGCTGAAGGCGAGCTCGTAAACGGCCTCTCCGCTGCTTACTCGCGCGCCGATCCAGCCCGCCGTCGCTGCGATGACGACCGTCAATCCAAACAGCGAAAGAGACAGGGCGATTCGCCTCACGGCGAGATCTTCTCAAATGACGAGCTCGGCGCCGAAGCGGCGGCCGGGCTCAGACGACGCCGAAGGCCACCAGCGCGAAGAACGCGGCGGCGCCGGCGAAGAGCAGCGAGTCGATGCGGTCGAGGATGCCACCGTGCCCGCCGAGCAGTCTGCCGGTGTCCTTGACGTGCATGTCGCGCTTGAGCGAGGACTCGAACAGATCGCCCAGCGCCTCGGCGACGGCGATGATCGCGCCGAAGAGGAGCGACTGCCAGATCGCGAGGAAGACATCGTGATCGTTGTAGAGCGCGAAGAACGAGACGGCGATCGCCGCGACGACGCCGGCGAAGAATCCCTCCCAGGTCTTCCCCGGCGAGAGCACCGGCGAGAACTTGTGGCGCCCGAGCAACCGGCCCATGCCGTAGGCGGCGGAGTCCGCGGCGAAGACGGCGAGCAGGACGGTGAAGGCCGCCAGCTGGCCCAGATGATGATCGCCGGCCGGTATCGCGCGGATCAGCTCGAAGGTCGCCAGGCCGCCGCCGATCCAGACCACCCCGAGCAGGGTCGTGCCGACCGCGATCGTGGCCGGCTGGCGCGTCGTGGAGATGCCGTACTGGGCAAACGCGATCGGAATCGTCGCGAACAGGCCGGCAACCGCCCAGGGCAACCCGCCCAGCTCGCCGCCGAGCAGCGTCAGGACGATGCCCGCGTAGCCGGCCAGAACCAGCGGGTGCAGCGAGCGAATCAGCAGGCAGTACTCATGCAGCCCGATCAGAGCGGCCAGCACGAGCAGGGTGAACAGCCACCAGCCGCCGCCCCAGACGAGGGCAAGCACTATCGGCAACCCGATCGCCGAGACCAGCAGCCGCGAGCCCAGGGGCGTCAACTAGCGCCCCACCGTTACCGTCACGCTTCGCACTAGCGCCCCCCGTAGCGCCGGCGCCGGCGTGTATAGGCCTGCAGCACCGCGCGCAGATCCGCGGGGCCGAACTCCGGCCATAGCTTCTCGACGAAGGCCAGCTCGGTGTAGGCGATCTGCCAGAGCAGGAAGTTGGAGATGCGCGATTCGCCGGAGGTGCGGATGAGCAGATCGGGGTCGGGCATCTCGGGCGCGCAGAGGAACGAGGTGAAGACCTCCTCGTCGAGCTTCGCCGGGTCGACCCCTGCCTCGAGCATGTTTCGCGCCGCGTCGATCAGCTCGGCGCGGCCGCCGTAGTCGAAGGCTATCCAGAGGTCGAGGCGCTTCTTGTCGGCCGTCGCGGCTTCGATCTTCTCCATCGCCTGGCGCAGGTCGCTGCCGACGCGATCGCGCCGGCCGACGAAGCGGGTGCGCACGCCCTGCCCGGCCAGGTCGGGAAGCTCCTTCTCGATCGTCTCGGCGAGAATCATCATCAGAGCGTCGATCTCGTCCCTGGGCCGCGACCAGTTCTCGGTCGAGAAGGCGAAGACGGCGAGCGAGCGCACATCGAGCTCGATGCAGGTCTCGACGGTGCGCCTGAGCGCGCGGGTGCCCGCGCGGTGGCCGGAGGCGACCGGTAGGCCGTGGCGCCTGGCCCAGCGACCGTTGCCGTCCATGATGATCGCGAGCGAGCGCGCCGTCGTCGGCAACAGCTCCTTCTCCCGGGCGATGGAAAGCGTGCGCAGCGCGCGTAGTCTGGTGCGAAGTCCGAGCATCGTTGCAACCCCTTCCCGGGTCAGACCTCCATGATCTCGGCTTCTTTGACCTTGAGCAGCTCGTCGATGATCTTGATGTGATCGTCGGTCATCTTCTGCGCCCGCTCCTCGGCGCGGCGCTCTTCGTCGCTGCCGATCTCACCCGAGCCGGATAGCTCCTTGAGATGGTGATTGAGATCGCGGCGGACGTTCCGCACGGCGACTCGCCCCTCCTCGGCCATGTGCCGGGTCAGCTTGACCAGCTCCTTGCGCCGCTCCTCGGTGAGCTGCGGAATGGGAAGCCGAATCAGGCGCCCGTCGTTGGAGGGCGTCAACCCGAGGTCGGACTCCATGATCGCCTTCTCGATCGCCTTGAGCGAGCTGGGATCGAATGGCTGCACGGCCAGCAGTCGCGGCTCGGGCGCCGAGATCGTGGCCAGCTGCTGCAGCGGCGTGCGCTGACCGTAGTAGTCGACCGCGATGCGATCGAGCAGCCCGGTCGAGGCGCGGCCGGTGCGCACCGTGTTGAACTCCGAGTGAATCGTCTCCACCGACTTGTCCATGCGATGGGTCGCTTTCAAGAGCAAATCGTCTACTGGCATCAGGCCTCCTTGTTGGAGATGATCGTGCCAACTCGCTCACCGGCGGCTACGCGCCTGATGTTGCCCTCGGCGAGCTCGAAGACGTAGATAGGCAGATGGTTGTCCATGCAGAGCGAGAGAGCCGTCGTGTCCATCACCCTGAGACCCTGCTCGATCGCCTCGAGGTGCGTCAGGCGAGGCAGGAAGCGGGCGCCGGGATCGCTCTTGGGATCGCCGTCGTAAACGCCCTCAACGCCGTTTTTCGCCATCAGGATCGCCTCGGCGCCGATCTCCAGCGAGCGCAGCGCCGCGGCGGTGTCGGTGGTGAAGAACGGGTTGCCCGTGCCGGCGGCGAAGATCACGACGCGCCCTTTCTCGAGGTGGCGAATCGCGCGACGGCGGATATAGGGCTCCGCCACCTCGGAGGCCGCGATCGCAGACATCAACCTGGTCTGTCCGCCCGCTCGCTCCAGCGCTTCTTGCAAGGCCATCGAGTTGAGTAGCGTGGCGAGCATGCCCATGTAGTCGCCGGTGGCTCGATCCATGCCCTCGGCCGCCGCAGCCATACCGCGGTAGATGTTTCCGGCACCGATCACGACGGCCAGCTCGAGCCCGTCCTCCTGGACTCCGAGGATCTCGTGCGCTACGCGATCGACCGTTGGCAGGTCGATGCCGTAGCTGCGCTCGCCCATGAGCGCTTCGCCGGAGAGCTTGAGCAAGACGCGCTTGAAGGCCTTCTCGCCCGTCTTCCGTCCGCTCTTTCTATCCTCGCTGGCGCCGCTCACGCCCTCACTCTGACAGGGCGAAGCGACGGATTGCAACGACCTTCGTTCCCTGCTCGGCCAGCACCTGCTCGACGGACTTGCTCGCGTCGTGAATCCAGGCCTGGTCGACGAGCACCTGCTCGGCGAAAAAGCGCTTCTTGAGCATGCCCTCGACGATCTTCTCGCGCACCTGCTCGGGCTTGGCGACGACGTCCGGTTGCTTCATGTAAACGTCGCGCTCCTCGGCGACCAGCTCGGCGGGGATTTCGTCGCGCGTCAGGTAGCGAGGATTGGCGAACGAGATGTGCATCGCCAGCAGGCGACCGAGCTCGGCGTCTCCTCCGGCCAGCTCGACCAGCACGCCGATCTTGTTCGCGGGCGGATGGACGTAGCCGGCGAGCAGCTCGCCGCCCGCGGCCTCGAGGCGCTCCGCGCCGCGCACGACGATGTTCTCGCCGATCTTGGCGATCAGCTCGACGCGGGCTCCCTCGAGCGCCTCGACGGCGCCGGCGCCATCGGCCTTGACGCCTTCCAGCACGCTACTGGCGAACTGCTTGAAGTCGTCGTTGGCCGAGACGGGCTCGCTCTCGCAGCCGACGGCGACCATCGCGGCGACGTCGCCCTCGATGCTCTGCAGGACGACGCCCTCGTTGGTGGAACGCGTCGAGCGCTTGCCGGCCTGCGCCATGCCCTTCTCGCGCAGCAGCTTGCGCGCCGCGTCGAGGTCTCCCCCGGTCTCCTGCAGGGCGCGCTTGCAATCCATCATTCCTGCACCTGTCTGCTCGCGCAGGTCCTTCACCAGACTGGCCGTAATCTCGGTCACTGTGCCGACTCCTTCTCTTCACTCGATGCCTGCGGCGCCGGCTCTTCGGCGGCGGGCGGCGTACTTTCTTCGACTACTGCGGGCTCGGGCGCCGAGACGGGCTCGGGCGCGGCGACAGGCTCCGCTGGCGCAACCGGCTCGACCGGCGCGACAACAGGCGCAGCCTCGGCCGCGGCGGCAACCGGTGCTTCCCCGGCGGCCTTGCCCTCCATCTCCTCCACGGTCGTCCGGCTCTTGCCGGCCATGATCCCGTCGGCGATCGCGCGCACGATCAGGTTGCACGAGCGGATGGCGTCGTCGTTCCCGGGAACGACGTAGTCGGCCTCCTCGGGATCGCAGTTGGTGTCGACCAGCGCGATCACGGGCATTCCGAGCCGCTGCGCCTCGCGCACGGCGAGCTGCTCCTTGCGCAGGTCGACGATGAAGATCGCGTCGGGCTGGCGGCGCAGGTCGGCCACACCGCCGAGGTTCGACTCCAGCTTCTCGAGCTCGGCCAGCATCGCCAGCCTTTCCTTGGCGGGCAAGAGCTCGAGCTGGCTGTCCTGCTTGAGCCGGCGCAGCTCGTGCAACCGCTCGATGCGGCTGGAGATCGTGCGCCAGTTGGTCAATAGACCGCCAAGCCAGCGGTTGCTCACGTAGGGCATGCCGACCCTGGTGGCCTGCTCGACGATCGAATCCTGAGCCTGCTTCTTGGTGCCGACGAACAGCACCGTCCCACCGCGCTCGGCGACATTGCGCACGAACGAGTAGGCCTCTTCGAGCAGCTCGAGCGTCTGCTCCAGATCGATGATGTAGATGCCGCCGCGCTCGGTGAAGATGTAGCGGCGCATCTTGGGGTTCCAGCGTCGAGTCTGGTGCCCGAAATGGACGCCGGCCTCGAGCAGTTCCCGCATGGAAACGACTGACACGGGTGTACTCCCTTCTGGTTGATTTCGTTTTCAGCCGGTGGAGACGGATGGAACCGATCCCAAAGACCGGCACCACCATCCGCCCGACCCACCGGGTCGTAGGGACTTTTTGGCTACAGCCCGCGCATTCTAGCGTTCTCCAGCCCGAGCTCGCGCGAGCGCCCGCTCGAGATCGGCCGGTAGCGGCGATGAGAGCTCGATCTCCTCTCCCGTCAGCGGGTGGCGGAAGGCAAGGCGGCAGGCGTGCAGGAACTGGCGCTCGAGCCCCAGATCGTGCGCCACGCCGTAGAGCGGATCGCCCGCCACGGGAAGATTTATCGCCGCCAGGTGCACGCGAATCTGGTGCGTCCGGCCCGTCTCGAGCCGCACGCCGAGCAGCGCATGACGGGCAAGAAGCTCGCGCAGCTCGAAGTGAGTGACCGCGGCGTGCGGCTTGTCGGTCTCGAGCGAGCGCTTGGTCGGGTGCCGGCGGTCGCGGCCGATCGGCGCCTCGATCGTTCCCTTGCGCGAGCGCGGCCGGCCGTGCACGAGCGCCAGGTACTCGCGCTCGATCTCGTGCCGGCGCACCAGACGGCGCAGGCCCAGAAAGGCCGCTTCGCTGCGGGCAACGACCATCAGCCCGGAGGTGTCGCGATCGAGGCGGTGCACGATGCCGGGCCTTTCGGGCTCCTCTCCCCCGCGCGCCCCGTACGCGACCAGCGCGTTTGCGAGCGTCCCGCTCGAGCGGCCGGCGCCGGGGTGAACCGAGATGCCCGCGGGCTTATCGACCACCAGCAGGTGCTCGTCCTCGAAGACGAGATCGAGCGGCCGTTCTTCGCGCACCAGAGGTTCCTGCTCGGGCGGGAGCTCGAACTCGATCGTCTCGCCGCCACTCAGCCGCTCGCTCTTGCGGGCCGCGCGACCGTCCACGAGCACCTCGCCCTCGGCGAGTATCCGCGCGGCCAGCGTGCGCGAGCCGATCTCGGGCACCGTTGCCAGCACCCGGTCGAGCCGCTCGCCCGCCAGCTCGCTAGTGACCTGAAGCTTTGCGCGGGTCACCGGTTGAGCGCGGCAGGTAGCGATCGGGGGCGATCAGGAAGAAGACCAGGGCGGCCACGCCGAGGACAATGAAGGAGTCCGCAAGATTGAACGACGGCCAGAAGCCGAAGTCGATGAAGTCCGTCACGTAGCCGTGCGCGATGCGGTCGAACAGATTCGAGACGCTGCCGCCGACGACGAGACCCAGAGCCGCCGGCAAGAACGGGTGCCTGGCGCCGGAACGGGCGAAGAAGAAGACCATCCAGAGCACCACGGCGGCGGTCAGAACGATCACCAACGAGGTCGCCTGCGAGAAGAATCCGAAGGCGATGCCTGAGTTCTGCACGTGGCTGATCTTCAGCGAGCCCGCAATCGACACACTCGAGCCAAGCGCCAGGCGGCTGGTTACGAGCCACTTCGTCAGCTGGTCGGCGCCGACCGCGCAGATCAGGACCAGGGCGAAGCTGAACCACTGCCAGAGTCCCGCGCCGAGCTGCTTCTCGGCCACCGAGATCGGCGTCAGGGCATCGGGAGAGGACCCGACTCGCACCTCCGGAAGCTGGCGTGCCTGCTCGCTCAACCGCGCTCCTCGCGACGCTTGCAATCGATACAGAGACTCGCCCACGGTAGCGCGGCCAGGCGCTCGGCGGCGATCTGCCCCGTGCAGGACGTGCAGCGGCCGAAGCTTCCCTGCTCGATTCTCTCCAGCGCCGAGGAAATCGCGGCCAGCCCAACCTGAGCGACCTCTTCGAGCGAGTAGTCGAGCTCCCTGTCGAGTGTCACCGACCCGACTTCGGCGAGATGCTCCTCGAGGCTGGCGAGCTGGAGTGCGTCCTCTTCCTCTGCGCCCGGATTTTCGGTGTGCAGGTACTCGAGTGCGGCACTCAGACGCTCCTGCTCTTCCAGAAGGAGCGTTCTGTAACCGTCAAGCTCGTTCGCCTTCATTTGCCTCGCCTTCTCCGGCCGAGACGCCGAGCAAGCGCTCGCTTTCCTCGGCATCGATTCCCTTCACTTCCACAATCTTGTCACGAGCACTGGCCCCAGAAACGACTCGAAGCTGCGAGCGAGCGACTCCGAGCGTCCTCCCCAGAAGCTCGATCAGCGCTTCGTTGGCCCTTCCCGACTCCGCCGGTGCGGCCACTCGTATCTTCCATCTCTCCCCGTAGCGACCGACGACGGCACTCTTTCTGGCGCCGGGCGCGACACGTAGAGAGAGCCGCGTCTGCAACCCCGACATATCTCTCAGTATAGGAATAGTTACCAGGGAAGAACGAGGCGCTGCCCCGGAGTCAAGGCCACGCTTTGACCCAGATCGTTTCGCTGCTCGAGATCCCACACGCCCCGGCGCGTATCGCCGCCGTAGTAGTGATCGGCGATCGACCAGAGCGTGTCGCCGGGCTTGACCACGTAGGCGCCGCTGTGGCCCGAGGCGCCTGAGGCGTGAGCCAGGCAAGCCCAGAAAGCCAGTAAGAGAAGGACGACTACGACCAGACGTGGGAACATGTGTTCGCCATGCTACAACGAACACGTGTTCGTGTCAAGGGATGACGATCTGCGGCTCGATCGCCCCGACGTTCGAGATCGCGAGCTCGAGCATCGTCGCCCCCAGGCTCGAGCGCGGAGCGGTCGGGCTGCCGGGGTTGAGGATCAGGCGGCGTCCCAGGCGCTGTATCACGGGCACGTGGGTGTGCCCGAAGACGACGGCGTCGCAGTCCGCGAAGGCCTGCGCCAGGCGCGCAGTACGTCCGAGCGCCGGCCCCGAATCGTGCAGGAGGCCTATCTTGACTCCACCGATCTCGGCCACGTGCCGCGCCGGCAGCCTGAACTTGAGCGGCGCCGCATCCATGTTGCCGCGCACAGCCGCGACCGGGGCCAACCGCTCCAGCCGCTCGAGCACGGATAGCGTGACCAGGTCGCCGCAGTGCACGATCAGATCGGCGCCCTCCAGGCGGCGAAGGCACCAGACCGGAAGCCCGCGCGGCTGGTGGAGATGGGTGTCCGAGAGGCATACGACTCTGAGCGCGCTCATCGCGGATCCGGGCATCCGGACATCCTCGCACGGCCACCGCTCTCCGGCGTCCAATCGCGCCCGCTTTCGCCCGCGATCGCGGACGGGCAGCGGGAAAGCGGTCGGCCGAAGACCGCTCGTGGGCCCAAGCGCGTACCCCAAAAGGGTTACGACGTGTACCCGATTTCGCGGATCTAGCCCGCGCTTTTCCGGGGATGGCACTTTCGGGAGCTTTGATCAGACTGCGACACGATGGCCGCAATCGAGTTCCCCCGAGCGCGGACACAGCCGCAACCTAGCCGCGACCGTGACCGCAGACGCCTGAACGCGCAGGTGACGCGGATGGTGAACGAGCTCCTCCTGCTCGTCGGCAACTCGCGCGAGTTCATTCCGCTTCGCTGCGAGTGTGGAGTCCTCGGCTGCCAGGCGCCCGTCGTCATTCCGCGCACGCGGCTGGCTTCGATTCGCGACGAGCCCGGTCTCTTCGTCGTAGCTCCGGGCCACTTCGTCGACCCGGACGGCGAGCTGCTCGCCGCCGATCTCACCTACGCCCTGGTCAGCTACCGAGACACCGAGCCGATCCTGGCCACCGAAGCCGAGCTGGCCGACCTGGTCTACTCCTCGCTGCCGCGGAACCACTCGGAAGCCTTCGCGGACGCATCGTTCGCCGCCGCGTCGTAGCCGGCGAAAGTCTGGCGACATTCGCCGCTGGAACGCGCTTTTACGTCTGGCCGCAAACGCCATCCCTCGGCAGCTTTTCGCTTTCTACCGCCAAAAATCGTCATGTCTCCCAAGGGAGGCGGACTTTTAGCGGCTACGAGCGCGAGGCAGTAGCGAGGCATCCGGAGCATCCTGCAGTCCAGCCTCGCCGGTCACGACAATTACCTGCACTGACGCGCTCTCCCAGGTCCCCGGCCCCCACCCGGTGTCCGACACCATTTTCTGTCAAGGGGCGCGCAGTAACGAAAGTGGAACTCTTGTTCAA
>JBAWEP010000047.1:0-9767 GCA_049591255.1 Gaiellaceae bacterium | reverse complement strand
GCCTCGCGCAGGCGCCTCGCCAGGTGCCCGCCGCCCGAGCCGACGTCGAGCGCCGTTCGCCCGGCGCCCGCTCCGGCCCACTCGACCAGCCGATCGAGATCGGGCCCGGCCGCGTGCGGAGCACTGTCCCGGTAGGCCTGCGCCCGCTTGTCCCAGGGATTGCCTCGCGCCATGCTCTACTCCTCTCCCGCCAGTTGCACGACGCGCCTGGCCGCTTCGAGCATCGTCGGCGCGGGATGCAGATTCTCGAGCTCGGCTTCGGCCAGCAGGCGCCGGCCCTCCGCGGCGTTGGTGCCGTCGAAGCGAACCACGATCGGCTGGTCGATCGTGATCGCGTCGAGCGCCTGCAGGATTCCGCGCGCCACCTCGTCGCAGCGCGTGATGCCGCCGAAGACGTTGAAGAAGATCGCCCGCACCTGCGGGTCGGCGCTGATCACCTCGAGCGCGTCGACCACGCCCTGAGCGCCGCCGCCGCCGCCGAGATCACAGAAGTTCGCCGGGCGCCCACCCGCCGCCGCGACCAGGTCGAGCGTGGACATGACCAGCCCGGCGCCGTTTCCGAGCACGCCGATCTCGCCGTCGAGCTTGACGTAGGTGACGCCCTTCTCGCGCGCGGCGCGCTCCTCCAGCGGCACCGCCTCGGGGTCGCGCATCGCCGCCACGGTCTCGTGACGGAAGAGCGCGTTGTCGTCGACCGAGACCTTGGCGTCGAGCGCCAGAAGGTCGCCCGCCCTGGTCACAACCAGCGGGTTGATCTCGCACAGGGTCGCGTCGCAGCCGATGAAGACCTCGTAGAGCTGCGCGCAGAGGCGCTCGATCTGGCGGCGCTCTCTTGCATCCGAGATACCCGCCCCGAACGTGAGCGCGCGCCCGTGCCAGGGATGGAAGCCCTCGAGCGGATCGACGTGCAGCTTCACCAGCGCCTCGGGCTTCGTGGCCGCAACCTGCTCGATCTCCACCCCGCCCTCGGTGGTGAACATGAAGAGCGGCTTCTTGGCGCCGCGGTCGAGTGTGATCGAGAGATAGTACTCGCGCTCGATCTCCGAGGCGCTCTCGATCCAGAGCCGGCGCACGACATGGCCCTTGATCACCATGCCCAGGATGGCGGCGGCGTGCGCCTCGGCCTCCTCGGGGCTCGCGGCCAGCTTGACGCCTCCCGCCTTGCCGCGCCCGCCCGCGTGAACCTGCGCCTTCACGACCACCGCGCCGCCGAGCTCCCGGGCGGCCGCAAGCGCCTCGGAGGGCGTTTGCGCCAGCCGCCCTTCGCCGGTCGGAAGGCCGTATTGGCGGAAGAGCTCCTTGCCCTGGTACTCGTAGAGATCCATTCCGAGCGGGAGTCTAGAGACGATTCCACTGGGAGCGCGCCGGTCTTTCCATGAGCGAGCCGCGCTTACGCGTATTCTCCCGCCATGAGCTTTGCCGACCAGCTCACCGTTGCCCGAATCGCCGCGACTCCGTTCGTGCTCGCGCTGTTCGTCTGGCACTTCCCGAATCACGGCTACTACGCAACCGTTCTCTTCGCGCTGGCGATGACGACCGACTGGTTCGACGGGCGGGTGGCTCGCTCCAGCGGCCACTCCTCCGCGCTCGGCTCGCTGCTCGATCCGATCGCCGACAAGGTGCTGGTGCTCTCGACCCTGATCGTGCTGGTGCAGTACGAGATCTTCCCCGGCTGGCTGGTGGCGCTGATCGTGGCGCGCGAGTTCCTCGTCTCGGGCCTGCGCCTGGCCGCGCTCGAGCGCGGTGTGGTCATGCAGGCGCGCGACCTCGGCAAGCTCAAGACCTGGTCGCAGGCGATCGCGGTGGGGCTGGGCGGGCTGCAGGCCGCGGGCGCCTGGTCTATCGACATCGCACTCTGGGCAGGGGTCGTGGCGCTGGTCATGACCTGGCTATCGGGCCTCGACTACGCGCGCGTGGCGCCGCAGATCCTGCGCGGCGACAAGAGCCCTGCCCGTTAGGCAAGTCCTGAATCCCTAGAAAGACGGGTACTCCGTCACCCGTCCTAGTGATTCGGCCCCGCCAGGCCGGGTGCGAGAATCTAGATATCCCCCGCCGTTTCCAGGAGGTTTGTCCGCGCATGACTCCTGCGCGCCCGCATATCCGCATGTTTTCCGTTTCCGCGCAACGGGAGGCCGGAGCGTGATGGGCATGGAGCGACCGGGACGACGCCTGCTCGTGAGCTGGCGACGCTGGCGCGGAGCGATGCGGCGCGATCGGCACACCTCCCGGCTCAAGATCCTGGTGAGCGTCGTGTGCTGCGCGGGTGTCGCGGTCGCCGCGGTCGCCGCGCTGCGCGTCGCGGATAACCCTCCGGGCGAACACAGGTGGCTGGCACTGGCTGCCTTCCTGCTCTTCATCGCGGTGGCCGAGCGCTATCCGGTACCGGTCGAGAGCACCAGCCTGCGCGGCTACTCGCTCGCCACGGTCTTCAACGTCGCCGGCATCGTCCTGTTCGGCTGGGAGCCGATGGTCTTCGTCTGCGTCTTCAGCCTCGTGGCCGGCAGCGCCCGCACGCGGCAGCCGCCGATGAGGGTCGCCTACAACGCGGCGGTGCTCGCGGTCGCGATGATCAGCGGCGGCCTGCTGCTCGCGGTGCTGCCGGCGTCAGCGAGCCTGGCTCGACTCGTGGCCGCGGTCTGCCTGGTTGCGCTGGGCTACGGCCTCCCCACCCTGTTCCTCGTCTCCGCGGCGCTCGGCATCTCGGAGGGCAAGCGCTACCTGGCGACACTCGAGCAGACGCTTCGCTGGAGCCTGCTGCCCTTCCTGTTCGGCGCCTCGGCCTCGCTGACGACGATCGTGCTGTGGCAGCGCTCTCCCTACCTGATCTTCGCCATGACCGGCCCGCTGGCCGCGATCGACCTCTACGAGCGCCAGCGTCACAAGGCGCGCTCGGCGATGCGGCTGGCCTCCACCGACCCGCTCACCGGGCTCGGCAACCCGCGCCGCTTCCACGAGCGCCTGCAGCAATCGCTCGACGAGGCCGAGAGCTCGGGGCAGCCGATCGCGCTCTGCTTCTTCGACCTCGACAACCTCAAGCTGGTCAACGACGAGTACGGCCATCCCACGGGCGACCACGTGCTGGTCGCCGTCGCCAGCCGTCTGCGCCACGGCGGCGAGGCCTTCAGGCTGGGCGGAGACGAGTTCGCGGTGATCCTGGCCGGGCGCTCGAGCGACGAGGCGCTCGAGGTCGCGAGCGCCATCCTCGCGCGTGTCGCCTCGCTCCAGGTCGACGACCTGCCCAGGCAGCTGACGATGAGCTGCGGCATCGCTGCTTTCCCCTCCGAGGGAGTCTCGCGCAGCGAGCTGCCGCGCCTGGCCGACAGCGCCCTCTACTGGGCCAAGGACCACGGCAAGAACCGCGTGCGCGTCTACCACCCGGATGCGCTCAGCGCCTATGCGCTCGAGCGATTGGGAACCAATCCGAGCCTGAACGACCGCCTGCGCGCGGCCGCCAGCCTCGCCGACGCGGTCGACGCGCGCGATGCCGCTGCCGGCGCTCATTCGCGTCGCGTCGGCGATCTCGCCGCCTCGATCGGCACGCGCCTCGGCGTCGATGGCGAGCAGGTCGAGTTCCTGCGCCTGGCCGGCCACCTGCACGACGTCGGCAAGCTGGCCATCCCCGAGGAACTACTGCGCAAGGAGGACCCGCTCTCCGGCGCCGAGTTGGTGGTGCTGCAGCGCCATCCGCAGATCGGCTTCCAGATGATCGAGAGCCTCGGCCTGGGGCCGGTGGCCGATTGGGTCCTGTACCACCACGAGCGCTGGGACGGGCAGGGTTACCCGAAGGGGCTCGTCGCCGAGAAGATTCCGCTCGGAGCGCGCATCATCTTCGCCGCGGACGCCTGGGATTCGATGACCAGCGATCGCACCTACCGCCGCGGGCTCAGCATCGAGCAGGCGCTGGAGGAGATCCAAAGCAGGGCGGGCAGTCAGTTCGACCCCGAGGTCGTGGAGGCGCTGACCGTCGAGCTGGGCCTGGCTTCCGAGCGCGAGCCGGCGACTCGCTAGCGCGAGCCGGCGGCTCCGGCGCGAGCCAGCGGCTCCGGCCTGAGCCGGCGACGCGGCCTGCGAAAGAGGCCAGGAAGCCCCACTTCTCCTATCATCGACCCATGAGCGAGAAGGACGGGGACGCAGCGGCCCGGCTCAGCGTGGAGACACGGCTGGCGGGGCTGCGCCAACCGACTCTCGATCGCGCCACCACCTGGCCTTACAAGGAGGGCGAGCTCGGGCCCTTCGCCTACCAGCGCTACGACCATCCGCTGGCTGCCGAGGCCGAGCGCGTGCTCGGTGAGCTGGAAGGCGGGCGAGCACTTCTCTTTTCCTGCGGCATGGCCGCGATAGCGGGGGTCGTGCTCGCCTTCTGCAAGCCGGGCGACGCGGTTGCCGTCCCGCTCGGCGCCTACGTCTCGACCAGCCACCTGATCTCCGACGAGCTCTCGCGCTTCGGCCTGCGCCTCGTCGAGTTCGACCAGACCGGCCCGCCGCCCGAGGATGCGGCCTTCGTCTGGCTCGAGCCCTGTTCCAACCCGATGCTCAGCTTCCCCGACCTCGACGACTCGATCGCGCGCGCGCACGAGCGAGGCGCCCTCGTCGCGGTGGACGCGACGATGCTGACGCCCATCCTGCTGCGCCCGCTCGAGCACGGCGCCGACTTCTCCGTTCACAGCGCCACCAAGTTGCTTGGCGGGCATCACGATCTCGTGCTCGGCGTCGCCACCTGCGCCCGCAGCGAGGATGCCGAACGTCTCTTCCAGGCACGCCGGCTGTTCGGCCTGATCGGTTCGCCCGACCCGGCCTGGCTGCTACTTCGCAGCCTGAAGACGCTGGCACTACGAGTCGAGCGGAGCTCGGCAACGGCGCTCGAACTGGCGCGGCGGCTGCAGGAGCACCCGGCGATCGAGAGCGTGAACTACCCCGGTCTGGGCAACCAGGTCGCGGCCAGATACCTGCGTGCATTCGGCCTGCTCCTCTCCTTCGCCGTGCGCGGCGGAGCCGAGGCGGCACAGAAGCTGGAGCGCTCCTGCGAGCTGATCGAGAACGCAACCAGCTTCGGCGGCGCTCGCACGACGATCGAGTCGCGCTCGCGCTGGGAGGGCGATCGAGTACCGCCCGCCCTGCTCAGGCTGAGCGCCGGTCTCGAGGACCCCGCCGACCTCTGGCGCGATCTCGAGCGGGCTCTCGCCTCGCTCTAGCTCCTGTCCGTGAACAGCTCTTCGATCCGCGGCACCGGCTCGAGCTCGCTCTCCTCGGCGCTCTTCGCGCGCGGCTCGAGCGAGAGTTGCTCCAGATTCTCGGACGCCTCGATGATCGATTCCAGCAGCTGTTCGCGCCTCGCCTCGTCGCCGCGCCTGGCTCGTAGCGTCCGCGCTGCGCCACCGATCGTCATCAACGGATTGGCGATGCGATGCCGAACGAGGCGCGCGTAATCGCGCCGGGCGCGCTCGTACTCGCGGGCTCGCAGCTTCGCCTCGTCCACCGTTCGCAGGGCGCCGCGCACCAGGCGCTGCACGTAGAAGAGCAACCCGAGCAGCACGACCATGTCGATCAGGGTCAGCACGGAGTCGAGAGTCGAGTTCGACCAGAGCAGCGAGTCGGGTCGGTTTATCGCAACCAGCCCGTCCACCACGAAGAACGCGATCAGGAAGAGCGCAACCCGCGGCACCCCGCGCCGCAGCCGCACCAGCTCGAAGACAACCGCCATCGCAATCGCGATCTGCGTGAAGCCGGCAAACAGATTTACCCAATCGGCCATCGCCTTTCAGGGTACCTCCGGCACGGCGCCTGAGGCACTCATTTCACAGACGCCTAACAACCCCGGCTTCGCCGGGTACCACTCCCGGGTCGCCTGCGTCTCTGAAAGTCACGCGCGGTTCGAACAACGGCGAGCATTCAGTGGACGCGTCAGCGGCGGTAGTCTCTGTCAGCGTTGCCGGAGTAGCTCAGCTGGTAGAGCAAGCGCCTTGTAAGCGCTAGGTCGTCGGTTCGAGTCCGACCTCCGGCTTGCAACCGACGGAAATCTGGCGATGAACTGCGTCCGCCGCGCTATTGAAGAAGTTATTGAAGAACTTCGCGCGACTGCTGATGCGCGAGGATCTTGCGCTTGACCCGCTGCAGGGCGTTGTCGATCGTCTTCGTGTCGCAGCCCAGCTCCTCGGCCATCTGCTCGTAGGAAGAGCCCTCGAGGTAGAGGCGAAGCGAGTCGGACTCCAGTTGCGAGAGGCCCGAGCCGAGGCAGAAGACCAGGCTCTGCAGCTCCTCGGTCGAGATCACGCAGACTGAGGGGTCATCCACGCCCGGGCCGGGAAGAGCATCGCCGAGCGTGCACTCGCTGTCGGAGTCCTGGCCGGCCGGAGTCTGGCTGAAGGAGACGTAGGTATTGAGCGGCGAGTGCTTGAAGCGGGTCGCGGTCTTGATCGCGGTGATGATCTGGCGCGTCACGCAGAGCTCGGCGAAGGAGCGGAAGGAGGTCTCCTTGTCGGCGCGGAAGTCGCGCACCGCCTTGTACAGGCCGATCCGGCCCTCCTGAACCAGGTCCTCCGACTCGCCGCCGGCGAGGAAGTACGAGCTGGACTTGAGGCGCACGAAGCCGTCGTAGCGGCGCAGGAGTGCGTCCAGCGCCTGTGAGCTGCCGTTGCGGGCTTTCATGACGAGCTGCAGGTCCTCCAACTCCCTCTGCGCTCGCTGAGGCTGGTAGCTGTGACCTTCGCGCCTTGCAGGTTGTGCCGCCATGTCTCCTCGATCCCTGTGTTGGTGCCGCTTTCAGCAGGACATATCGAATTTGCTGCCCCAAATTAGCAGTGGTCCCACAGAAATACAAGTCTTTTGCGATGGACCCGATAACCGGACCACTTTGCACTGGACCAATCCGTTAGCGAACATGTGTTCGCACCCACAGACTACCTTGAGTTATTACGAACCGACAAATCCCCGCAATTGGAGAATCGTGGTGCATCGCGAGCAGGGAGCGAAGCCCTCATATTTCACGCTCTTCCCCTCTGTCAACGGCCGGAGTATTCTTCGATCAAAATGCCCCCCCGCCCTCGAATGCCCTTTCGGCGCGCCAAGAACGCTCCCGCGGACCACGTACCGAAGAAGAATGTCCAATGTGAGAAGTGCGGGGCCAAGAACCTAACGACCGATCGATTCTGCGCGAGCTGCGGCGCCGAACTCGGCGCGTCGGCCAAGGTTGCCGACGAGGCCGAACAGCCCGCCGAGACGACGGCTCCGAAGGCATCGCGTCTTCGCGTCAAGGCTCGTACCCGATCAACCGCCTCCTGGCTTCGGAAGCACGTCGTCGCTGTCGCCGTATCCATCGTCGCTTTTGCCACGATTGCCGCTCTGGCGTCGCTCCTCGTCGTCGAGTTCCAGCACTCAAACAACGTCACAGGCCAGCGAGACGTCGCTCGCGCCCAGCTCGTGTCGGTTAAGGCCAGGCTGGTCTCGACCGAGAAGCTGTCCGAGAAACGCCGGGCCGTCCTGCTACAGGCGAAAGTCGTACTCACCCGCGTCGATCCGCTACTTTCGAGCATCGACGGACTCCAGCAGAGCGTGTCCGAGATTCGAGCCGACAGGGACCAGTTCACGTCTGACGTTGAGACGTTGCACTCGTCATTGATCGATCTCGCCAACAATCTGATCGATGCGAACAACAATGGCTACTACCTCGACGCTTCCTACCTGAACTCGGCCATCAACTCCGTCAACTACGAGCTGCAGTCTGTCCGCGACGACTCTTACGTCCTCAATAACTCGGACTCGAACTACTGCTCGGCGTCGGATCGCTTCGGAAACCGAGCTGATTCCTTTAGTGCTTCCGTCCGCCGTCTTCAGCGCCAGCTCCGGGCAGTGACGGTTGAGGAGTAGTGGCCGCCTCTCGCCAGTGCCCATCGTGTCAGGCGCTCCTTCGACGGCGCGCGCGCTTCTGCCCGTCTTGCGGTAAGCAAATCGAGGAAGAAGCCGGTACTGCACCTGCCGGCGAGGGGCTTCAGAGACTAGTGCGGACTTGGCGCACGGCGCTACTCCCAGCGGCCGCGCTTGCGCTGCTAGCGCTACTGCTTTCGGCTGTATTAGTCGAGCGCTCGGCCCGTAGAGACGCTGCCTCGAAGCTCACTAGTGCGCAAACGGCGAACGAGCATCGGATTGAGGTTTTGGAGGCGCAGAACGCCTCACTGGCCCGGCGTCTGGCCGTAACTGAGAAGAAAGAGCGCGGCGTAGCGCCGCTGGCGGCAAAAGTGCTCCATAGCGTCTTCACCATCGAGACGAACGACGGCTCACTCGGGACGGCCTGGGCGGCTTGGAAAGCCGTTGATAGCACACACCTGATAACAGCCGACCATGTCGTCAAAGACTCGGTCGACTACGGCTACCGAAGGGTCACGATCCGCCGAAAGAACCAGAGCTGGCAAGGTTATGTAGAGAAGACAGACTCGATCAACGACCTGGCCGTGATTCGGGTCGCCGGGAATATCGCTGATCCGCTTTGGCAGACGCCCGACGACTCGATTTCGCCGCTACCCGGCGATGAGCTCCTTTTGGTGGGCAGTCCCTACGGACTCGAGGGTTCGGTAACTACCGGTGTGGTGAGCCGTGTCACCTACCACGAGATCCAGACCGACGCGGCCGCAAATCCCGGCAACTCGGGTGGGCCGGCGGTTGATAAGGACGGGAACGTCGTCGGCGTGCTTCTTTCTGGAGGCGGCGAAAACCTCAACTTCGCCGTTCCGATCCAGCGCGTCTGCGTGAACCTTCGTCGCTGCGCTGGCTGACCACAATTGCGATGATCAGCCCCGGCTACCGCGGCCATATCAGGTAGCCCAGCGAACCAGCCGCTGTTCCGTCGATTCGACTCTCGTCGCACGGCGTCGTTGACTCAGGTGACAACGGGTCGATCAAGACCGCGTTCCAGGAGCGCCTAAGCGCTACGAAGAAGCCGCTATTCCTCGCCGCGGCGGATGCGCTCGAGCTTGGCGCGCGTCTTCGGGTCGAGGCGTTCCTCGATCGACATCCGCGGCGGCGGCGGTAGCTCGGTCTCGCCCAGCTCCTGCATGAAGATCTGCGACGAGCGCTTGTCTACCTCCCTGCCGCTCGTCTCGCGCACCGTCAGATCGGAGGAGACGAGGCAGACCCGTTCGCTGTTACGCAGCTCGGCAGCCAGGCGCTCGAGCGCGTAGTCGGCCACCTCGGCGAAGCGCACCTCGAGCGGGCCCAGGGTGTGCTTCACGCCGACGCCGTCGAAGACGACGATGCCGCGAGCCCCGCGCAGCGCGACGAAGCTGGCCAGCTTGTCCTCCAGCTCGCGCGGATCGCTGAACTTGCCGGCGTAGAGGAGGTTGTGACCGTCGAACAGGTAGAAGGTGGGCTCGGGCGCGCTCCGCCTCGATGCGCCCTCCTCGGTGCCCGGCTCCGGCTTAGGCGTCACGTTGCCTCCGCGCCTCGTAGAGCAGGAGCGCCGCGGCCACGCCGACGTTGAGCGACTCGACCTCGCCGATGAGAGGAATCGCCAGCGCGTCGTCGCAGCGGCGGCGAACGAGCGGGCGCAGTCCCTTCTTCTCGGCCCCGAAGACGAGCGCGACCCCGCCGGAGAGATCCGCCTGCCAGTACGACCTCTTCGCCCGGCCGTCGGCGGCGTAGATCCACAGGTCGGCGCGCTTGATCTCCTCCAGGTAGCGGGCCAGGTTGGTGACGACGGCGATCGGGATGTGCTCGACCGCTCCGGCCGAGGCGCGGCAGACCTCGGCGGTGACCTGCGCCGAGCCGCGCGCGGGAAC
>JBAWEP010000046.1:0-72092 GCA_049591255.1 Gaiellaceae bacterium | reverse complement strand
ACACCCACGGTTAGCCATCCACGCTTGTAGGAGCAGACGAGACACCCGCGCCGAAGGTGCGGTGTCTCGTACACGGTTGTAATACCGCGAAAAGTCTTCGCTGGCGAAGCGGGCCGACTTTTCGCGGAGAAACGCGCCCGGCACGATTTGAACGTGCGACCTCTGCCTCCGCAGGGCAGCGCTCTATCCCCTGAGCTACGGGCGCCTACTCGCCTAGTGTAGCCGCCAATTTCCGTGGGCGACCGGCATGTCAGGCGCGCCTGCGCGCGAGTCGTCCTCGACACCCAACACCGCAAACGATCACGCCGACGTAGTCGGCGGGCTCGCGGCGACGGTGGCGAGTACGATCGAGTGACCGTGCCGCTCTACCTGAACGAAGACGACGTAAACGATCTGCTCGACGCCGAGTCGGTGAACGCCGCCGTAGAGGAGTGCGAGCGGAAGCTCGCTCGCGGCGTGGTCAGAGTGCTTCCTCGTGAGCGTCTCGGGCTGGAGGGCGGCGCCCTGACCATGATGGCCGCCGCCGATCTCGAAGCCGGCCTGTGCGGGCTGAAGAGCTACGTCGCCGGCGGGAACAGATCATTTCACCCTGTTTTCATGCTTCAGGACGAGCGCAGCGGCGAGCTCGTCGCGATTGTCGAGGCTCGCCGCCTGGGACAGCTCAGGACCGGTGCCGCGAGCGCCGTCGCCGCGCTCAGGCTCGCCCGGCCCGAGCCCAGGACGCTCGGCGTGATCGGCTGCGGCTACCACGCCGTCGGTCAGGTGGAGTGCATCCGGGCGGCTCTTCCGTCGATCGAGCGAGTCGGAGCCTTCTGCCGCCGCGACGATCGCCTGCGCTCGTTCTGCGAGCGGATCGCAGCCGAGCCCGCGCGCGACCCCAGGCAGGCGGCCGAGGCCGACATTGTCGTCACCGTCACCAGCTCACCCGACCCGGTGCTGCGCGGCGAGTGGCTGAAGCCCGGTGCCCTCGTCTGTGCCGTGGGCGCCAACGTTGCCGGGCACCGCGAGCTCGACAACGCCGTGCTCGAGCGGGCCTCGCTCGTGTGCTGCGATCTCAAGTCTCAGGCGAGAATCGAGTCCGGCGACCTGATCGAGCCCGTCGCCGGCGGCGTTCTCGACTGGCTCGAGGTTCTCGAGTTGCACGAGCTGGTGGCTGGAGAGCTTCCGGGGCGCCAGTCCGATCAGGACATCATCGTCTTCAAGTCGAATGGCATCGCCGCCTGGGATCTGGCCGCCGCCGCGCTCGCGCTGGAGCGAGCCCGGGCCGAGGGACGCGGCAGCGAGCTACTTTCCTGACTGCCGGCCTGCTCGCACGCTATCCTCGTGCGATGCCCAAGAATCACGCATCGCGCCGCTTTGCCGAACGCTCGCTGGCCGGAATCGACGACGTCGGCAACGAGGAGCGCATCACTCTCTGGATCGAGTACCAGCCCGAGGCCCTCTGGGCAGTTGGGCGCGTCGTCAATCCACAACTCCGCGACAGCGACGAGCCGAAAGAGGACGACTACATCTTCCAGGGCTTCGAGCTGGACGATGCCCTGAGCGAGGCGAACGGGGCGCTCAGCGACGATCTGCGCGTCTCGCGCGAGGAAGGAATCGAGCTGGAGCTGGAGCCCTTCTCACGCGAGGAGATCCTGGCCCGGCTCGAGCGCTGGTTCTTCCACCACGAAGACGAGTCTCCGACTCAGCACTAAGCGCGCGCGACTCGAGAAGCGCTCCGCCGCGCCGACTATCCGAGCAAGCTCGAGCGGTCAGGAACCGTCGCGAGGCGCGAGCTTCACGACGAGCTGACAATCGAGCGCTTCGCCGATTCGCAGCAGCGTGTCGATCCGCGGCGGACGCCCGCCGCGCTCCAGCCGCGCAATCGCCGACTGGGTCGTCCCCGTCAGCTCGGCGAGCTGTCTCTGCGAGAGGCCGCGGGCCAAACGCTGCTCGGCGACCTGGTCGGCGACCTGCGCGAAGAACCAACCTCCGTCACCCACGCCGGCGATGCGCTTCAGCGCTCGTTCCTTCAAGCGCTCGAATGCTCTTTGCTCGGTCATGACGAAAACATAGCATCTATGCTATTCGAGCGCGAGTCGGAGTTTTCAGGTTGCCCCGATCATGTGGCATGCTCGTGCCGATGCGCATCTCCCTTATTGTCAACAGCAAGGCCACGCGGGTCACCGACGCCGGTATCGCCGGCGTTCAGGAGGCCCTGAGCCGCGCCGGCACGGTCAGCACGATCGAGACCCGTGCCCCGCGCGATGCGATCCTGCTGGCGCGCGAGGCCTGCGCCACAGCCGACGCGATCGTCGTCTTCTCCGGCGACGGCGGCTACAACGAGGTGCTCAACGGGCTCGAGCGCGACATCCCCGTGGGCTTCGTGCCCGGCGGCGGAACGAGCGTCTTGCCGAGAGCGCTCGGACTTCCTCGCGATCCGATAGCGGCGGCAAGGCAGATCGCGGAGGCCGCCGGAGCCGAGCGGACGCGACGCATCTCGCTCGGCAGCGTCAACGGCTACCGCTTCGCCTTCGAGGCCGGTATCGGAGTCGACGCGGAGGTGGTGCGCCGAGTCGACAGGCTGGGGCGGGACGAGACCGGCCGGCGCCCCGGCGACTTCGCCTTCGTCCGCTCGCTGATCGCGGTGATTCGAGAGCGGCGCTCGCTCGAGCAGCGGCTCGAGGTGCGCGAGCTGGGTCGAGCCACCTTCGCCGTCATCTGCAACGGCGATCCCTCCACGTTCGCGGGCCCCGTGCCGTTGCGCTTCGCCCCCGCCGCCCGCTTCGAGCTCGGGCTCGACCTGGTGGCTCCCGTGCGCCTGCACCGGCGCTCGATCGCCCGCCTCGCCCTGACCATGCTCACCGGGCACGTACCGCGCGCCGACGACGCCCTCTACGGGCACAATCTCGACCGGATCGAGGTCGTCTGCGACCGGCCGGAGCCGCTGCACGCAGACGGCGAGGATCTCGGCGACGTGACCTCGGCGGTGTTCGAATGCCAGCGCTCGGCCGTCTCTGTTCTCGTCTGAGCGACCGCGGGTACGGTCCGGCCTAGGCGGCCTCGGCCTCGCCCTCCAGGCTGTCTCGACCTTCTTCGCCGGCGACTTCTCCGCTCTCCTGGGCGGGAACGGCTTCGCCCTCCGCTCCGGCCGTTACCAGCCGATTGTGAACCATTAGCAGCGCAACCAGCGAGGCGGCTACCGCAAAACCGATGCTCACGTGAAAGGCGAAGTGATAGCCCGCGACCTTGGCCTGCGTGGCCGTGTCGCCGGCGGCGAGCGCGGACCTCGTCGCCGAGTTGGCCACGACAGATAGCACTGCCAGTCCGATCGCTCCGCCGACCTGCTGCGAGGTGTTGAGCAAGCCCGAGACCAGGCCCGAGAGGCGGACCGGCGCTCCGCTCGTCGCCGCCAGCGTGAGCGAGACGAAGGTCAGGCCAAGCCCGACGCCCGCGATCGCCAGCCCGGGCAAAACGTCGCGCAGATATGTCCCGTGCACCCTGATCAGGGACATGTAGAAGAGGCCGCTCGCAAGCACCAGCGGCCCGACCACCATCGTCGGCTTGTAGCCGATCCGGCCGACGAGCTGGGCGGTTATCCCCGAGAACACCGCGATCACCACCGGCGTCACGAGGAAGCTGATGCCGGCTCGGATGGGCGAGTAGCCGAGCACCTCCTGCACGTACAGGGTCAGGAAGTAGAAGAGCGAGAAGAGGCTAGCGGCGATGATCAGGCCCGTCAGATCGCCGCCGGCGACGTTCCTGACCTTGAACAACCCGAGCGGCAGGAGTGGATCGCGAGAGCGCAGCTCGTTGACGACGAAGGTGCCGAGCAGCGCGCCACTGACGACGAGACTCGCCAGCACAGTGATCGAGCTCCAGCCGCCGATCGGTGCCCGCGAGAGGCCGAAGACGAGTGCGACCAGACCGAGCGTGGCCGTGGCCGCGCCGACGTGATCGAGACTGCGGAACTTGCTCGCGACGTTCTCCACGCTCTCGTTATGCGGCAGGAGCAGGAGTGAGAACACGACCACGAGGAAGCCGACCGGGACGTTGATGAAGAAGTTCCAGCGCCAGCCGAAATATTGGGTCAAGACGCCGCCGAGCACCACGCCGACCGCGGCTCCGCTCGATGCGACCGCGGCCCAGATGCCCAGGGCCAGATTGCGCTCACGTCCTTCCTCGAACTGGGTCAGGACGATGCTCAGGGCGGTCGGCGTCATGAAAGCGGCCATCAAGCCCTGCACGCCGCGCGCAACGATCAGCATGGTGCTGGACTGGCTGAGCCCGCAGGTCAAGGAGGCCAGCGCGAAGAGAGTGACCGCCCCGATGAACAGGCGGCGCCGTCCGAACACGTCAGCGGTGCGCCCACCCAGCAGCAGGAACCCGCCGAAGGTGATCGAGTAGGCGGTGATCACCCACTGGAGGTTGCTCGAGGAGAAGTGGAGGCTTCTCTGGATCGACGGCAGAGCGACGTTGACGACCGATACGTCGAGCACCACCATGAAGAAGGAAGTGGCCAGCAAGGCGAGCAGGATCCACTTGCTGACCTCCCGGGGCAGCAGTCCCTCCGCCACCGCCGGCGGAGCCTCTCGCTCTCTACCTACACCCATAACCCGCGGCCTGATACCCAATCGCCCTAACGACAAACCGGCCCTAGGAACGTGCTCCCGAAGCCGTCTCTTCGATCAGGTGCGACTCGAGCGCGCGCACGAGCATGGTGGCGCTCACGCGCCCTTCGATCCTCTCTACCACTCGCCCTTGCATGACCAGAACGAGCGTGGGCACAGCCCGAACCCGAAAGCGAACGGCAAGATCAGGGTGCTCGTCGACGTCCACTTGCAGCACCCGCAAGTATCTCCTCTCCTTCCGCGCGATGTTCGCCACGAGGCTGTCCATCCGCCGCGCCGGCCCCGAGCTCACGGACGAAAAGAAGATTAGTACCGGTGAACCATTCTCTCCCAAAGCATCTACCTGACTTCCAGCTCAGAGTGGTTTCCCTCGCTTCATAAGCGCGAAACCGATTCGCCTCGGCGGGTTGTGCGACTAAACTGCGGGCCGTGGGCCTCTGGTACTGGCTCGGTGTTGCACTCGGTCTGGGAGTCGCACTCGGCGTCGCGATCGGCGCTCTTCTGGCGCCCTTTCGTGGCGGCCCGCTTTGGTCTGCCGTCGTAGCGGCGCTGGCTGGATACGCGCTGACGGTCGCCTTTCTCGTGGGGGCCGTGGCGGCTGTCGCGGGAGCGGCAGGGGGGATCGCAGGTGGGAGTTGCAGCGCAGTATTGGCCCGTCGCACCTTGCGGCGCGGCGGTACCCGGGGAGCGACGACGATCTTGCTTTTCGGCGCCGCGCTGATCGCGGCCGCCCTGGCCTTCGTTCCGGCGCTTGGATACATCGAAACCGTGCTGACGGGAGTACTCGCTCTGCGTTTGGGGCGCGGAGGCGGCGATCGTTTCGCCGGGCTTCGCACTCTCGCACGCGACTGATGAGCAAGCCCGCGGCGATGAAGAGCGTCTGCCGAGCCAGGGTGATCGCAAGCGGTCGCGTGCAGGGGGTGGGGTTTCGTTACTGGGCTCGCTCGCGCGCGGCATCGCTGGGTGTGAGCGGCTGGGTGCGAAATACGCTCGACGGGAATGTCGAAGCGGTCTTCGAAGGCCCACGCGAACACGTAGAGTTGCTCCTTCGCTGGTGCCGGCAGGGACCGTCGGCGGCATATGTCGATCAGCTGGACGTGGAATGGCAGGAGCCCGAAGGTGAGCATGGATTCGCGATTCGTTAGGGGGGCCGGCAGGCTCGAGAGCGCCGTCAGCGGCGATCGCTCCAGCTCGGGCGGCGAGCTCTTACACCTCCCCGTTTGCGTGAACGGCGCCGAGCTGGGTCGCCCGACCGACCTGCTCGTCGATCTCGACCGGCTCCGCGTCGTCGGGATCAACGTCCGCTGCAGGCAGGGGGACAAACGCTTTCTGCCGCTCGCGGCGGCCGAGCTCGCGGGCGAGAAGATCAATGCCGTCTCGAGCCTCGCTCTGCTCGACGAGAGCGCGTACTACGGCGAGCACGGCGCCTCGTTGCGCTCGCTGCGGGGAGCGACCGTCGATCTGGCCGGGCGCCGCGTCGGAACTCTCACCGACATCGTCATGCGCGCCGACGGCGAGGTGACCAGGGTCGTGGTGAGAGGCGAAAGCGGAGAGCTGCGACGGCTCGGCGCCAAGCACGTCCGCATCGGACAGCGAAAGGCAGCCGGCGGCAGATGACAGTGGGCTCCGATCGGCGGCCGAACGCGAACGGGCAAATCGGCTCTCGCACCGGTCGGGCGCTGAGAGCTCGCCACAACTGGGTTCAGCTTGCCAAGTTCTGCACCGTCGGCGGTAGCGGCTACGTCGTCAACCTGGCCGTCTACACCTTCGCACTCGACGTTCTGGGGCTCAAGTACTACGTCGCGGCGACGATCTCGTTCCTCGTCGCGGTGGTTAACAACTATCTCTGGAACCGGGCCTGGACCTTCCGCGACCAGCGCGGCCACTTCGGTTACCAGGGATTTCGCTTCTTTGTGGTGTCCACGGCGGTGTACGCTGCGAACATTCTTCTCTTGTTGGCACTAGTCGCGCTGGGGCTCGGGGAGGTCGTCTCGCAGGCCTGTGCGATCGTGCTCGTCACGCCGATCAACTTCATCGGAAACAAGCTCTGGTCGTTCCGAACCTGATCGTCCGCTCTTCTCGCGCCCGAATCCTGGCGGGCACGCTCTTCGCTCTCGTTCTTCTGCTCGCGCTCGCAGTCCCGACCGCCGGCGCGGCTCGGCACCAGCCGGATGCTCCGGTCATCCCCTTCACCCAGCAGAGCAACCAGCGCCTGACCGAGACCTCCGCTCAGACGATCTTCCTGAAGAACCCGACCGTCGCCGGCTGGCTCTCGCGCTACCCGAGCTCCCGCCTGACCTACGAATCGGTCTTCATCAGCGCAGGGCGCTACTGGCGCGAGCGCGTCTGGGATACCAAGGCCGGACAGATCGCGGAGGGCCGCGTCGACGACGCCAGCGGAAAGGTGACCGAGGCCTTGACCGGCCCGCAGGTGGCCTGGGGCATGGCGCGCGGATCGCCGGGCGCGTTCGGCGGCAAGGAGATCAACACGCTGCCCGTATGGCTCGGGTTCTGTGCGCTCTTCCTGATCGGCCTGGGCGATCTGCGGCGGCCGTTCTCGCTGCGCAATCTCGATCTCATCGCCCTGCTCTCGTTCTCGGTCAGCCTCTGGTTCTTCAATCACGGGCATATCTTCGCGAGCTCCTCGCTCGTCTACCCGCCGCTTTTCTACCTCTTCGGTCGCCTGCTCTATATAGGCCTGCGCGGCAGGGCGGTGGCGGCGAGCCGGCCGGTCTGGCCGATCTGGCTGCTGGCGGCCTTGACCGTGTTCGCAATCGGCTTTCGGATCGGGCTCAACATCCGCGACGGCAACGTGATCGACGTCGGCTACGCGGGAGTGATCGGCGCCGACCGGATCGTGTCGGGCCAGTCGCCCTATGGACACTTCCCCGTGGAGACGCTGAAGGGCAAGACGCTGCACGCTTGCGGCCCGGCCGACTCTGCGGGAAACATTCGCGATCGGATTCAGCCGAACGGACGCTGCGAGTCGACCAACCCGGAAGGAGACACCTACGGCCCGGTTGCCTACCTCGTCTACATCCCGGGCCTCGAGTTCTTCGGCTGGTCGCACAAGTGGGACGACCTGCCCGCAGTGCGCTTCACGACCATCCTCTTCGATCTGCTCAGTATCGGCGGCCTGGTCCTTGTCGGGCGCCGCTTCGGCGGCGCGCGGCTGGCGGTGACCCTGGCCTTCGCCTGGGCCGCCTATCCGTTCACGCAGTACGTCTCCAGCTCGAACACCAACGACGCGATCGCGCCGACCTTCCTCATCTGGGGCTTCTGGCTGGCCAGCTCGCCCTGGGCGAAGGGGGTGGCTATCGCCCTCTCGGGCTGGACGAAGCTCGGCTCGCTGATCGTGGCGCCGCTCTGGGCCACCTACCCGGAAGCCCTGCGGCTACGCAGCCTCGGCAAGCCCGTCCGCTTCGTGGCGGCCTTCCTGCTCACCAGCGCCGCGGCTCTCTCGGTGCTGGCGCTCGACCCGAATCTGGGCAAGGCGATCTCCACCTTCTGGAACAAGACCTTCCACCGCCAGTTGAGTCGCCAGTCGCCATTCTCGATCTGGGATTGGCGCCAGTATCACGCCGACGGAATACCCAATCTGCACCTCGTTCAGATCGTCCTGATCATCCTGGTGCTGGCGCTGGCGGTTGCCAGCGCCTTCTACCCGCGCCGCCGTTCGCCGCTGCAGCTTGCGGCCTTGAGCGGCGCGCTCCTGGTGGGATTCGAGCTCGTCCTGACGTACTGGTTCTACACCTATATCGTTTGGTTCTTCCCGTTTGCCGCTATCGCCCTGCTGGCCGGTGCCAAAAGCATCGTCCAGACGAGGAGGAACGCTGAGCAAGTTACGTGAGTTGATTCGCGCGACGGCCACAAGGCGCTCGACGCTCCTCATCGCCTGTCTCGCCGGGATGCTCTTCCTCGGCTCCTGGGCCGCGATTCATCACGGCTTCTACAACGAGCGCCAGATCATCGACACGCCTCTCTACCAGCGCTACGGCGATTGGATGATGCACGGCAGCGTTCCCTACAAGGATTTCGCGATCGAGTATCCGCCCGGCGCCCTGCCCGCGTTCGTGCTTCCGGCGATCGGCAACTCGAGCGGCGCCAACGCGGCGCCCGAGCCCTACGCCGTACGGGCGGCATACCGGCGCAACTTCGAGTCTTTGATGGCCGCCTGCGGGCTGGCCTCGATTGCGCTCGTGGCGATCGCGCTTCGCCGCCTCGGCAGCTCCAACGGCCGCTCCGCGGCCGCCCTTGCCGTGCTCGCCATCACTCCTCTCTTGCTCGGCCCGGTGATGCTTTCGCGCTTCGACCTCTGGCCGGTGATGATCGCAATGGCCGCCCTGGTCGCGATTCTCATGGGGCTCGAATGGGTCGGATTCCTCGCGCTCGGCCTGGCCACGGCGGTGAAGATCTTTCCCGTCGTGCTGCTTCCGATCGCCTGCATCTGGGTCTGGAAGCGGCTGGGCCGGCGCGAGCTGGCTGCCTGCCTGGGAATCTTCAGCGCGGCGCTCGCGGCCTGCTACGTGCCCTTCGCGATCGTCGCGCCTCATGGCGTCTGGCATTCCATCTCGATTCAGCTCTCACGACCGCTTCAGATCGAGAGCCTGGGCGCGGCCTCGCTGGTTGGCCTACATCATCTCTTCGGAGTGGGCGTGAGCACCGTGAGCGGCTCGGGCTCGCAGAACCTGGCCGGAGGCGGCAGCGGCGCGGTCGCGATAGTCCAGACGGCGCTGCAGATTGCCGCACTTACCGCGACCTGGCTCTGGTTCGCCAGAGGCGAGGCCAGCGGCGAGCGGCTCACGCGGGCCAGCGCCGCTGCGATCGTGGCTTTCGTGGCCTTCGGCAAGGTGCTCTCGCCTCAGTTCATGATCTGGCTGATTCCGTTTGTGCTGCTCGTTCGCGGCAGGCGCGGCATCGCCACCTCCGGGCTTCTCGTCGCGTCTCTCGTTCTCACGCAGCTCTGGTTCCCGCACCGCTACTGGGACTACGCGATCGGGTTCGGCACCTGGCCGAGCGCCTTCGTCTTGCTGCGCGACGTGGTGCTGGTCGCTCTCTTCGCCACGTTGCTGACCGACATGCGAGGCCGCGAGCAGGAACATCCGATTCTGCAGCCGGCTGCTGTTCAGAGCCTGTCCGGGTAGGAGACGCGGTCACAGCATCCACCATGGGAGGAGTAACGCTGAGCCGGCTACGAGAGCTGATCCGCGCGAAGACCGATACGCGCTCGCTACTCGTCGTCGCCTGCCTCGCCGGGATGCTCTTCCTCGGCTCCTGGGCCACGATTCACCACGGCTTCTACAGCAAAGACCCGCATCTCGACACTCCCCTGTATCAGGGCTACGCCGACCTGGTGCGGGCCGGCAAGGTGCCTTACCGCGACTTCTCGCTCGAGTACCCGCCCGGCGCCCTGGTCGCCTTCGTCGTTCCCGCGCTGAAGAACTCTCCGAAGCCCGGCCCCAACAACGTCAGGGCCGACTACCGGCGCAATTTCGAGTTCCTGATGGCCGCCTGCGGACTGGCCTCGATCGCACTGGCGGCGGTTGCGCTGGGCCGCCTCGGCGCCTCGAACGGCAAGGCTGCGGCGGCGCTCACGCTGCTGGCGCTGTCGCCGCTGATGCTCGGGGCGGTGATGCTCTCTCGCTTCGATCTGTGGCCGGTGATGCTCGCGCTGGCCGGGCTGGTCGCGATCCTCGTCGGGCGCGAACGGATTGGCTTCGGCGTGCTCGGGCTGGCGACCGCGGTGAAGATCTTTCCCGCCATCCTGCTGCCGCTCGGCTGCATCTGGGTTTGGAAGCGAGCAAGGCGCCGCGAGCTGGCGATCTGCCTGGGGATCTTCTTTGCCGTGCTCGCCGCCTGCTTTGCGCCGTTCTTGATCGTCGCGCCGCACGGTGTCTGGCATTCGATCTCGGTGCAGCTCTCGCGACCGCTGCAGGTCGAGAGCCTGGGCGCGGCCACGCTCATCGCCCTGCACCATCTCTTCGGGCTCGGGGTGAGCACCGTGAGCGGCTCCGGCTCGGAGAACCTGGCCGGTACCGGCAGCGGCGCGATCACCGCTCTACAGACGGCCCTTCAGGCTGTGGCATTGCTGGCCACCTGGGTCTGGTTCGCGAGAGGCGAGGCCAGCGGCGAGCGGCTGATGCGCGCGGGCGCCGCCTCGGTCATCGCGTTCGTGGCCTTCGGCAAGGTGCTCTCGCCTCAGTTCATGATCTGGCTGATTCCGTTCGTGCTGCTCGTTCGCGGCAGGCGCGGCATCGCCACCTCCGGGTTGCTTGTGGCCTCTCTGGTTCTCACGCAGCTCTGGTTCCCGTCCCGCTACCGCGACTACGCCTTCGGCTACGCGGCGTTACCGAGTGTCTTCGTGTTGCTGCGCGACGTGGTTCTGGTCGGCATCTTCGCCGCGTTGCTCCTCGTTCCGCGAGGGCGTGAGCAGGCGCTTCCCGCGACCGAGCCGGCAGCTATTCAGCCGGGAATCTGACGGCTTCGCAGCTGAGGGCGCGACCGTTCGAATCGCATTCGACGAGCGCGCCCTCGATTCGCACGCCGCCCTCGGCGGGCTCGAAGCGCACGTGCATGCCCGTTCGCATCCGCTCGATGGCGAGCTCGGCACGAACGCCGATCACCGAGTCGTGCGGCCCGGTCATGCCGGCGTCGGTGATCGCCGCCGTGCCGCCCGCGAGCACGCGCGCATCGTTCGTCTGCACGTGCGTGTGCGAGCCGAACACGGCCGTCACGCGCCCGTCGAGCCAGCGCGCCAGCCCCACCTTCTCGCTCGTGGCCTCGGCGTGGAAGTCGACGAGCACCACCGGGGCGCGGCGCGACGCTTCTTCAACCAACCGGTCGATGACCTCGAACGGTCCGCAGGCGGCGTTCATGAACAGGGCCCCGAGCAGGCTGATGACGGCGACGTTCGTGCCGTCGGCCGCCGGCAGCACGCCCCAGCCCGTCCCGGACGAAAAATGCGATAGGTTCGCCGGCCGCAGCACGCGGCTGGTGGTCGCCAGATAAGGCACGATCTCCTGCCTTCGCCAGGCGTGGTTTCCCAGCGTGATCGCGTCGGCTCCAGCGGCGAGGATGCGCTCGGCGTGCTTGGGCGAGAGGCCCGCCCCATTGGTGGCGTTCTCCGCGTTGACGACACAGAAATCGATCGCCAGCCGCTCGCGCAGAGCGGGCAGGTCCTGCTCGAGCAGAAGCCGCCCAGGCGAGCCGAAGACGTCGGCCAGGAAGAGGATGCGCAACGCCACCAGCTCCTCGGCCTAGGGCATGATCGAGACCGCGGCCGACTCGACGTCGATCGTCACGTGATTGCCGGCATCCTGGGTGTACTGCGCGAGCTTCTGCTGCTCGAGCCTGGAGAGATCGATGATGCTTCCGACTCGAGTGTGGCCCGCCTGGAGTGGGCTGCCGATCTTGAGCGTCCGGTCGCCAGAGATCCTGGTCATCGAGACGATCACGGACGCGTCGGTGTCGGGACGGATGTCGAGGCGCACGCCGCAATGGCGTCCGTTGATGATGTACGGCCCGATCTGCACGACCTTGCCGTCGACGGGCGCGTAGACGTCGGTCTCGGGCGCCGCGCCGATGTCGAGCGCTCCGTTGTGAGTTCCGCTGCCACCTGACAGCTCGTAGTAGTTGAGGCCGCTGCCACCAGAGCCCGAGATGCGATGGAAGAAGCGAGCGAGCAGCCCCTCGTTCACCTGCGTTCCTTCGGGCGAGAGCGCGATCGTGTCGGGGACGGAGTGATAGCCGATCGCCGTCACGGCCGCCCGCGCGACCGGCAGATCAATCGGAAGCCCGCCCGCGCGAGCGACGACCATCGGAGCCAGTGGCCCGCCCACGAGCGAGCCCTCGCCGGAGGTCGCCATGGTGCCCAGCGGCGAGACCGGGTGATCGCCGCCCCAGGCGCTGAGCACCAGAATGAGCGCGATGATCGCCGCGGCGACTCCCAGAGCGGCCTGCCAGACGGAACGCCGAGAATGGCTTGCGTGGCGGGCCGGCTCGTGCAGCCGCCTCGCACGCCGACGCTGCCGGCGCGCGTGTGCACGATAAGGCATGAGGTCACCGTACCTAAGAGGTGTCGAGCTTTCAAACCAGGTACGGCGCCAAACGCCGTAACGCGCACGATACGATCCCCGCTATGCCCGACGGGGCGACCAGAATCGCGATTCCTCGCTGGATCCAGCTCGTCGGCTTGCCGCTCCTGCTGCTACTGGCATGGACGCTCGCAAACACGCTCGGGCGCGCCGTCTTCCTCTTCATCGTGGCCGCGCTGATTTCCCTGCTCTTGAACCCGGTCGTGCGAGGGCTGGGCCGAATCTGGATTCCCCGCGGAATTGCGATCGCGATCGTCTACCTCAGCTTCGCCGCGGCCGCAACCTTGTGCGTCGTCGCACTCGCCACCGTGGGCACCGACAGCGTGCGCACAAGCGCCGACCGCATCAACAACTACTTCACGAAGGACAACGTCCAGCATCAAACGGGGGCCGAGCGCGACGTCTACCGCCTGCAGATCTGGCTCAACACCCACCACCTCGAGCGAATCAAGATTCGCAAGCAGGGGCTGGAGTTCGTCCACAGCATCAACATCAAGGGGGTCACCTCCAAGGCCATCCACCTGATCGAGGGCGCGGCGCTGAGCGCTATCGAGATCCTCTTCAGCATCGTCCTGGTGGTGGTCGTCTCGATCTACATGCTGCTGGACATGCACCGGCTGGGCGCAGCGCTGGACCGCCGCTTCCCGCCGAAACGAGGCTCACCGCCGCTTCTGACGCAGCTCGAGCAGGCGCTCGCCGGTTACGTCAAGGGACAGCTTCTCCTTTCGCTGATCATCGGCTTCAGCTCGGGCCTGGGCCTGTGGCTGTTCGGCATGACGGGCCTCGTCCCCGGCTTCGACCGCTATGCGCTCTATTTCGGGCTCTGGGTCGCCTTCACCGAGCTGATCCCCTACCTCGGCCCCTGGCTCGGGGCGATCCCGCCGTTTTTCTACGCGCTCGTCCAGCACCCGATTGCCGCGCTGTGGGTCGCGCTGCTCTTCCTCGGCATCCAGCAGGTCGAGGGGCACGTCGTGGTGCCCAAGGTGATGGGAACGGCGCTCCGCCTGCATCCCTTGCTCGTCATCTTCGGACTGCTGGCCGGGGCGGAGTTGTACGGAATCCTCGGCGTCTTCGTCGCCCTGCCGCTGCTCGCGGTGCTGCGGGCGCTCTGGGAGTTCTTCGGTGATCGCGTGGTGTTCGAGCCCTGGAAGCCCGCTGCGGCGGCTCCGGTCGGTGTCGTCGATTCGCCGTCTGCGCCCGCCCGGCCGAAGCCGAAACGGGCGCGGGCGAAGCGAGCGAAACCGCCGGCCGCCAAGGAGAAAGGCAAGGCGAGCCCCGATGAGCCCAGTGGCGCGTAGCGTGGCGGAGACGCTGCTCGAGGCCAGCGCTGTGTCCCGCCGCTTCGGCCGCGTGATCGCGCTCGAGCCGATCGATCTCGAGCTGCGCTCCGGGGAAGCCGTGGCGCTCGTGGGCCCGAACGGCGCCGGCAAGTCGACGCTGATGTCGATCCTGGCCGGCGCGCTGCGAGCGAGCGAGGGCCGGCTGGTCGTCACCGGCTCGGCCAAGGTCGGCTGGCTGCCTCAGAGACCGGCGCACTACGGGCGCCTGACCGCGCTGGAGAACCTCGTTCTCTTTGCCCGTCTCGAGCAGATGGCCGAGCCCGAGCAGGAAGCGGCACGAATGCTCGAGCGCTTCTCGCTGCCGAGCGACCGTCTGAGCGCGTATCTCTCGATCGGGAACAGGCAGCGCCTGAGCCTGGCGATCGCGCTGCTCGGCAACCCGAACGTGCTTTTACTCGACGAGCCAACCGCCTCGCTCGATCCGAGGCAGCGCGCGCTTCTCTGGCGCGAGGCTCAGACTCACGTCGCCGGGGGCGGGGCCGTTCTCTTCTCGAGCCAGAACCCCGAAGAGGTCGAGCGCCACGCGACACGCGTAATCGCGCTCGACTCGGGCCGTCTCG
This sequence comes from Gaiellaceae bacterium, assembly GCA_049591255.1. GTDB lineage: Bacteria > Actinomycetota > Thermoleophilia > Gaiellales > Gaiellaceae > Fen-549. Next base: position 57,489 of record JBAWEP010000046.1, on the reverse strand, counting down.
TCTTCGGAGGAACCCCGGAGGAGTACACCGTCTGGGAGCGTGAGCCGTGAGAGCACTGCGCGACGCGGCTCTGCTGACCCGCAAGGACCTCCTCTCGCTGCGCCGGGCACCGCTGGTGGTGATCCTGCTGGCCCTGTATCCGCTGCTGATCGCGGGGCTCGTCGGCACCGTCGCCGGTTACGCCAACTCCCGCCCGCGCATCGCCGTGGTCGACCTCGACCACATCCCCGCCACGACCAAGGTTGCCGGTCACACCTACCACATCAAGGACCTGATCAACGAGGTGGCCAAGAACGTGCGCATCTCGTGGATGACCAAGGGCCAGGCGGCTCAGGCGCTGCGCACGGGCGAGGTGGTAGGCGTGATCACCGTCCCGCGCGGTTTCATCAGCGACCTGAAGAGTGTCAGCGTCAGCCCGCAGGTCGAGTTCGAGACCTCGCAGGGCGGAATCTCATCGCGCGTGACGCAGCAGATGCAGGCGTTGATCTACAGCCTCAACCGCAAGCTGCAGGAGGCCTATCTGAAGGACGCGATCGGTTACATCTCGATCATCCGCAGCGGAGGCACGGCCAATTTCCTCGGCGCCGACTACCAGGTGCTGGGAATCACCAAGGCGCGCTCGCTGCTGGCGGCCGAGAAGAAGAGCGCTCAGACGACCAAGGTCATTCGCTTTCTCGACACGGCGGAGGGGGCGCTTCGCGCCTCGGAGGTCTCGGCGCGGGCCGTCGCTCAGCCGATCCGCCTCGCAACCGCGACGCGAAAGGGTCGCGGCTGGCTGCTCTCGGCGCAGATGCAGGCCTACGCACTGGCGCTGACGGTGAGCATCCTGGCGCTGGCTCTCGGCGCCGCCGTCACCGCCTCGGAGCGCGACGAGAACGTCGCCTGCCTGCTCGGGCGCGGGCTGATCTCGCGCTTCTCGCTGCTCGCGGCCAAGATCGCGCTGGCGACGATCATCTCGCTGGCGGTGGGCACTGTGATCCTGCTCGCCTTCGGAGCGATCGTCGAGATCGGCGGCATCGCCGGGGGACAACCCTGGCAGCGGATTCCGCTCGTGCTCCTGGGTGTGACGCTCTTCGGCGCGGCGCTGGGCGCGATCGGGACGCTGATCGGGGCTCTGGCCCGCGAGGGCCGCTCGGCCACGCTCGGGGCGCTACTGGTGGCGCTTCCGATCGTCCTGCTCGGTCTGATCCCCAGAGAGATCGCGCCGCCCGCGGGCTACGTGAGCGACATCTTCCCCTTCAGCCACGGCGAGCGCTTCTTCTCCTCCGCGCTCTACGACCTCCACCCCTGGGCCACCGTGGGCCCGGAGGCGCTCTGGATGCTCGGGCTGCTCGTCCTGTGGGGGGCGGTGGCGCGGCTCGCCCAGCCACGCCTGACGGAGAGCTAGTGAGCGCCGAACGATCACCCGGCAAGCTCTGGCAGCGCCTGATCAGCGAGGGAACGAGCGACAGCGCGCTCTGGAGCGAACTGCTGCTGCCAAAACCCGAGCGCAGCGAGCAGCTCGCCTTCTCGCCGCTGGCCGCGCCCGAGCTGGCGCTGGGAATCGAGACGATCTACGAGGGCTACCTCGTGCACTACGGCTCGTCGCGCCTCTTTGCGCCCGGCGATCCGAACCTGGCGCTCCTGCTCGGCGATCGGCTCTACGCGCACGGCCTCGTGCACGTGAGCGAGGCGGGGAGCGTCGCCGTGGTGGCCGATCTGGCGACGTTGCTCGGGTTGTGCGCCCGCCTGCAGGCCGAGCGCAAATCTGGTGACGGCGCTCTCTGGGCGGCCGCGATCGCGCTGCTCGGGCAGGACGGACTGAGCGAGGCCGGTAACGCGCTGCTCGACTCCGGCGACGCCGAGCCTCTCCTGCGCATGGCTCGCGAGGCCGCCGGCGCCGAGCCCGTCGCGCGAGCGCTTGCAGTCCACAGCTGCCGCTTCCCCTGAGTCCTTCAACGCATTCTCGAGAGGATCGGCAGGCGGGCTCGGCAACTCTTTTTCGCCCGACGCCGAAAATCGCAGATTTCGGCGTTACAATCGCCCCTTCTCAACTCCCCCGGAGGTGGTCGGTGTGATCCCGTCTCACGCTCTGCGATTCTCTCTCGCGGCGGTTGCCCTGCTCGCGATCGCCGCGATCGTAGTCCCCTCCGCTGCGGCGGAGATCAGCGGTCCGTGCAACGCAACTATCAACGGACAAAACGTCAAGAACCAGGGAACCGGCGCTTTCGCCGACCCCATCACCGTCCAGAACGACGCAGTCGTTCCGGTTGCGATGAGCGCGGGTGGCGAGATCTCGCATCTCAAGATCCAGATCGAGTTCGCCGGCATGCGCTGGACTGTTCGCGACAAGGCCTCTCATGGCACGTCGTGGTCGAGCGACGTCAAGGTCAAGAACTATGCGAAATACGGAGTCGGCCTGTACAAGGTGATCGGCTCGAGCTCGGGAGGCGCCTCCTGTAGTGGCTCGGCGCTGGTGAAGGTGAAGGGCAACCCGCTCACGACGGTGGCCGGAATCGTCGGACTGGTCGCCGCTCTGATGGGCCTTGGCGGCATCGGCGCCGCGGTGGCGATGACGATGCGAGCCGGCGCCCTGAGCTTCGGAAGGTCGCTGGGCGGAGTCGTCTTCGGCCTCATCGCCGGGCTCGGCCTGGCCGTATTGGCCCAGGAGTATTCGATCATGTACCCGACCCTGGGCGCCGCGGTCGGCTCGGTGGGCCTGGGCGCACTGTTCGGGATCGGGCTCGTCTTCATCGGGAAGCTGGTCGGCAGCTCGGTCGCGATCGCCGACTAGCTCGCTCTTCGCACATAGTCTCAGGGGGCCCGCCGATCGCGCGGGCTCCTCGAGCTGCGATCACGCTCGGCTGCGCTGCCAGATGCCTAGACTGAACGCGTGGCGACGCCACCACTCGACCTGCGTGACTGGATTGCCCTGCTCGAGCGCGAGGGTGAGCTGACGCGCGTCGCCGCCGAGGTCGACCCCGAGCTCGAGATCACCGAGATCGCCGACAGAGCCGTCAAGGCCGGCGGGCCCGCACTCCTGTTCGAGCATCCGAAGGGCTCGAAGCTTCCTCTCCTGATCAACCAGTTCGGCACGGAGCGGCGGATGTGCCTCGCGCTCGGCGTCGAGCGCCTGGACGAGGTGGCCGACAAGCTGGCCTCGCTGATGGAGCTGGAGCTACCGCACGGTGCCCGCGCCAAGGTGCGCAAGGCGCTGGAGCTGAAGTCGGCGGCGGCGAGCGCCGAGCCGCGCAGGGTGCGCCGCGGCGCCTGCCAGGAGATCGTGCTCACGGAGGGCGACGTCGATCTCGGCTTGCTGCCCGTTCAGCGCTGCTGGCCGGGCGACCCGGCGCCCTTCATCACCCTGCCGGCGGTGATCACGCTCGATCCCGAGACGAAGGCGCGTAACGTCGGCATGTACCGGATGCAGGTCGTCGACGAGCGCACGACCTTCCTGCACTGGCAGGTGCACAAGGACGCGGCTGCGAGCTGGCGCGAAATGGGCGAGCGCCTCGAGGTGGCGGTCGCGATCGGGCTCGATCCGATCACCACCTACGCCGCCACGGCGCCGCTTCCGCGCGGGCTCGACGAGCTGATGCTGGCAGGGCTCTTGCGCGGACGCCCCGTCGAGCTCGTGCCGGCGAAGACAGTCCAACTGGACGTGCCGGCGCAGGCAGAGATAGTGCTCGAGGGCTACGTCGAGCGCGGCGAGCTCGCAACGGAGGGGCCGTTCGGCGATCACACCGGTTTCTACTCACCCGCCGGTCCATTCCCGCTCTTCCACATAACCGCGATGACAATGCGAGAGAATGCGATCTACCCCTCGATCGTCGTCGGCAAGCCCCCGGCCGAGGACGCCTGGCTGGGAAAGGTGACCGAGCGCCTCTTCCTGCCGGCGCTGAGGAGCGCCGTGCCCGAGATCGTCGACTTCGACCTCCCGGTCGCCGGCGCCTTCCACAACTGCGTCATCGTCTCGATCCGCAAGAGCTTCCCCAACCAGGCGCGCAAGGTCGTGAACGCCGTCTGGGGCCTGGGCGCGCTCAGCCTGAGCAAGGCCGTCGTCGTCGTCGACGAGCACGTCGACGCGCACGACTACGAGGACGTCTTCTTCCATGTCTGCGCCAACGTTGACCCCAAGCGCGACGTCTGGATCGGCGAAGGGCCGCTTGATCAGCTCGATCACGCGGCTTCGCGCGAGTGCTTCGGAGGGAAGATGGGCATAGACGCGACACGTAAGGACGCCGCCGAAGGAGCCCGCGAATGGCCGCAGGAGATCGAGATGAGTGCCGAGATCAAGCGGCTCGTCGAGGGGCGCTGGCAGGAGTACGGCATCGATCTCTGAGCGCGGACTGGACGGGAGCGCCCGAAAGCGGCACGCTCTGCAGGGATACCGTTTCGGGAAAGAACGGGCCCGAACTCCGACGGCGATCGTCTCGCCCCGCTAATCTCCGCTTGAGGTATCAGTGAAAGTTTTTCTTGGCATAACGGGTGCTTCGGGAGCGGCGTACGCGTCGAGGCTGCTCGAGCTGCTCGTGGAGCGAGACTGCGAGGTTGGTCTGTGCGCTTCGGATGCTGGCGTGCAGGTACTCGCCAGCGAGCTTTACGGCGACCTGCGGCTGCCTCGCGCCGAGGTTCTGAAGCGCCTACTAGAGCCGCTCGAGGGCGGCGTGCAGGTGTTCGAGCCCGACGACTACGGCGCGCCTTTCGCCAGCGGCTCGGCGCGCGCGGACGCCTGCGTCGTCTGCCCCTGCTCGATGTCCAGCGCCGGTCAGATCGCCGCGGGCGCGGGCGCGAATCTAATTCACCGCGCCGCCGCGGTGGCGCTCAAGGAGGAGCGAAAGCTGCTGCTCGTCCCGCGCGAGACGCCGCTTTCGGCGATTCAGCTGGAAGCGCTGCTCAAGCTGCGCCGCGCCGGTGCGACGGTCCTGTTTGCCGCGCCTTCCTTCTACGGCCGTCCCGAAACGGTGCAGGATCTCGTCGACACCGTGGTTGCGCGCGTGCTCGACCAGCTCGACCTCGAGCACGATCTGGCGGCCCGCTGGGGGGAGGAGAAGCGTTGAGCACCGTCAGCGGTAGCCTCGAGCCCGAAGCGGTGCGGACGATGTTCGACTCGATCGCTCCGCTCTACGACCGCATGAACCTGTTGATGACCGCCGGGCTCGACCGGCGCTGGCGCGACATGACCGCCCGGCGAGTGGTCCGGCCCGGCGACGTCGTGCTCGACGCGGCCTGCGGAACGGGCGACCTGGCGCTGGCCGACCTGCGCGCGGGCGCGGCCCGCGTCGTCGGCGTCGACTTCTCCGAGCGCATGCTCGAACTGGCCGCTCGCAAGTCGAGCGCGGTCGAGTGGGTCGAGGGCGACCTGGGCCGGCTTCCCTTCCCCGACGGAACCTTCCAGGCTGCGACGATCGGCTTCGGCCTGCGCAACGTCCCCGACCGCGACGGAGCACTGCGCGAGCTCGGGCGCGTGCTGGCGCCGGGCGGACGGCTCGGCATCCTCGAGATCACCAGGGCGCACGGCCCGCTGGCGCCCTTCTTCCGCATCTGGTTCGACGCCCTCGTGCCGACGGCCGGAAAGCTCCTTCCGGGCGGCTCCGCTTACACCTATCTCCCGGCCAGTGTCAGGCGCTTCCCCACTCCCGACCAGCTCGCCGCCCAGATCGCGCGGGCCGGTTTCGGACAGATCCGCTACCGAGTCCTGGCCGGAGGCTCGATCGCGCTGCACGTGGGGGTTGCATCGTGAGCGCCGTCCGCTCCTACGAACCGCTCGACGTCGTGCGCGATGCCCGCGGCCTGAAGGAGTATCTGGAGGCTGTCGAGCAGAGGCTCGACGAGCTCTTCGCCGGCGGCTCCGGCGCCGTGGATCTGGCCGCGAAACAGGCTCTCCGCGCCGGCGGTAAGCGGCTGCGGCCCCTGCTGGCCTTCCTCTCCTCGCCGCCCGGACAGGCTCCACCGGTGGCCGCCGGAGTGGCCGTTGAGCTGATCCACCTCGCCTCGCTGGTACACGACGACGTGCTCGACAGCGCTCCCGTGCGCCGCGGCGCCCCGTCCACCTGGAACGAGTTCGGCAAGCACGTCGCGCTGGCAAGCGGCGATCGCGTCTTCGCGCTGGCCTTCAGCGAGCTGGCCGAAGAGGGCAGGCTGCGCGATCTGGCGACCCTGGCCGAGACGGCGCTGGCGCTGGCACGCGGCGAAGCCCTGCAGCGCGATCTGCGCTTCGATCCCCGTACCAGCGTCGATGCCCAGCTGAAGCTTTGCGCGCTAAAAACCGGATCGCTGTTTTCGGCTGCCTGCCGGCTCGGGGCCGGCGCCGCCGGTCGCTCGCTGGGCGAGTACGGCCTGGCGCTCGGTATCGCCTTCCAGATCGCCGACGATGTTCTCGACTGCGTCGGCGAGCCGGGCGAGACCGGCAAGGCACCGGGGACCGATCTGCGCGAAGGCATCCCCACGCTGCCCCTCCTATTCGCGGCCCAGCGGGACGCGGTGGTGCGCGCGGCGCTGGCCGGAGGCTCGAGCGAAGGCATCCTCGAGCGGGTGGCCGACTCTGGCGCGCTCGAGCGCGCGCACGAGGTCGCGCACGCCTATGCCCTCAAGGCCTGCAGCCACCTGAACGGCGACTCGCGCAGGCGCGAGCTCGAGGCGCTGGCGCAGGCGGTTGTGGAGAGACGGCGATGAGCGCCCCGGCCGAAATCGAGGCGAGCGCGCTCGAGCGAGCGCGCGAGAAGGTGGAGGCCGGAGAGCGCCTGGACGCCGCCGACGGCCTGGCCCTGTACGAGTCGAGCGACCTGCTCGCGCTCGGCGAGCTGGCCGATAGGGCGCGACGCCTGCGCGGCGGTGGAGACGAGGTCTTCTTCGTCCGCAATCTGACTCTCAACCAGACCAATGTCTGCCGCGTGAAGTGCCGCTTCTGCGCCTTCGCCCGCTCGGCCAGGGAGGAGGGCGCCTACACGCTCAGCCCGGACGAGCTGGCGGCCGAGGCGAGGCGCTCCTACGAGCAGGAGCCCTATAGCGAGCTTCATCTCGTCAACGGCGAGAGCCCGCACGTCGACTTCGACTGGTACCTGGAGACGATGCGCGCGCTCAGAGAGGCGCTGCCGGGCGTTCACCTCAAGTGCTACTCGGCGAGCGAGATCCATCACATGTCCACCATCTCCGGGCTCTCCTACGAGCAGGTGCTGAGCGAGCTGAAGCAGGCCGGGCTCGATTCGCTCACCGGCGGCGGAGCCGAGATCTTCTCGGCGCGGGTGCGCAAGCTGATCGCGCCGGGCAAGGAGCCGGCGGAGAACTGGCTCGAGGTCAACCGGGTGGCGCACGGGCTTGGCATCCCGAGCCACTGCACGATGCTCTACGGGCACGTCGAGACACTCGCGGAGCGTGTCGACCATCTCCTGCGCCTGCGCGAGCTGCAGGACGAGACGGGCGGCTTTCTCGCCTTCGTCCCCTTCGCCGTCCATCTCGAGAACACCCGGCTCGACGCCGACCTCGTTGCGGCGACCGCGGCAGAGGTGCTGAAGACGATCGCCGTCTCGCGCTTGCTGCTCGACAACGTTCAGCACATCAAGGCCTACTGGATCGCGATGGGGCTGCCGCTGGCGCAGGTCGCGCTCGGGTTCGGCGCCGACGACGTCCAGGGCACCGTCGGACGCGAGCAGGTCTTCCACGCGGCGGGCGCCCGCACCGAGACGGAGCAGGCCGCCGGCCGGCTGGTACGCCACATCCGGGCCGCGGGCCGCATCCCGGTCGAGCGCGACACCCTCTACAACGAGCTCAGGCGCTGGGAGTAGGGCCATGGCAGCTCCGACAGCCTCGTCGCTTTCGTTCTTCTCGCGCGGGCCTGGCCATGCCGGCCGCTTCACGATCTCGGGCGCTGGACAGATGTGCCGAGATCGTGACGGAACTGAATCCGAACACCTCTCGGTATCAGACGCGGAGCAGGGGAAGATGCATCCGTCAAGGGAAGAATGTGACGAAATCGTGACGGAACTGAATCCGAACACCTCTCGGTATCAGACGCGGAGCAGGGGAAGCGCTCGGTGTCAAGGGAGCAGTCGTGCCGAGAGTGCAACGCTCGGCGCACAGATCGGGCAAGGAGCCGCCTCGTGATCCGCCTCGGGCGAATCGCTTACGTGAACATGGCGCCGGTCTACTACCGGCTGCAGGCCGAGGTCGAGGAGGTCACAGGCGTTCCGACCGAGCTGGCGCGGCAGTTGCTCGCCGGCGAGGTGGACGTCGCGGCGATCCCCTCGATCGAGTTTGCCCGCCACGCCGCCGAGCTGGAGATGCTGCCGCGAATCTGCGTCGCCTCCGACGGCGCGGTCGACTCGATCCAGCTCGTCTCGACGATCGCACCCGAGCACCTGCGGCGGATCGCGGTCACTCCGGAGAGCGCAACCAGCGTGGCACTGGCGCGAGTCCTCTTCCCGCAGGCCGAGCAGGTGCCGCTGGGCGAGGAGGCGCCGGCCAAGCTGCTGATCGGCGACGCGGCGCTACGAAGCGCCTTCGAGGATCCGACGCCGCACTACGACCTGGGCCGCATCTGGCGCGAGCGCACCGGCCTGCCGATGGTCTTCGCGGTCTGGGCCTACCGCAAGGGGGCGGGCGGCGACATGATCGAGCTGGAAGAGGCTCTTCTCTCCTCGGTCAGGGCAGCGCGTGCCGAGCCCGAGCGCCTGGCCGAGGAGGCGAGCGCAGCCTACGGCTACCCGGCGGGCTTCCTGGCCCGCTACTTCGAGAAGCTGCGCTACGGCTTCGGTCCGCGCGAGCGCGAGGGACTGCTCGCCTTCTACGAGTTGGCGCACGCGGTCGGCGTGCTCGGGCGGGTGCCGGAGCTGGCCGCGAGCGCATACAGCGAATGAGCACGCGGACGGAAGCCACCAGCGAGGTCGCCGCGATCCTCGAGCGCACGCTGGTCGACGGCGAGCGCCTCTCCGACGCCGACGCCCTGACGCTGCTTCGGTCACGCGAGCTCGTCCGGATCGGGCGGGCGGCGAACGAGATCCGCAATCGCAAGAACGATCCCGGTCGCGTCACCTTCGTGGTCGACCGCAACATCAACTACACCAACATCTGCACCGTCCGGTGCGAGTTCTGCTCCTTCTCCACCGACCCGGGCGACGTGCGCGCCGGCTACCTACTACCGAAGTCGATCATCTTCAAGAAGATCGAGGAAACGCTCGCGCTGGGCGGTACCGGCGTCCTGATGCAGGGCGGCCACCACCCCGACCTCGATTTCGCCTACTACGACGACCTTTTCCGCTCGATCAAGGCGCGCTACGAGATTCACCTGCACGCGCTGTCGCCCTCCGAGGTGCTGCACATCTCGCGCCGCTCGAAGATGACGGTGCCCGAGACTATCCGGCGCCTGCACGAGGCTGGACTGGACTCGATTCCGGGCGGCGGCGCCGAGATCCTGGTCGACCGGGTGCGCCGCTCGCTCTCGCCGCGCAAGGCGAAAACCGACGAGTGGCTGGGAGTGATGCGCGAGGCGCAACTGCAGGGGCTCTCGACCACGGCGACGATGATGTACGGCCACATCGAGACGCTGGCCGAGCGCGTCGAGCACATGCGCCGCATCCGCGAGCTACAGGACGAGACGACGGGCTTCCGCGCCTTCATCTCCTGGACGTTTCAGCGCGACGGGAACCGCCTGCAGGACAAGGTGACCGAGGAGACACGCCCAACGCCGTTCGACTATCTGCTCACTCAGGCCGTCAGCCGCCTCTACCTCGACAACGTGCCGCACATCCAGGCCAGCTGGCTCACCCAGGGACTGCAGATCGGGCAGCTAGCGCTGGCCTTCGGCGCCGACGACATCGGCTCGACGATGATCGAGGAGAACGTCGTCGCCTCCGCCGGCACGCACTACACGACAACCACCGAGGAGCTCGCGCAGCTGATCCGCGCCTTCGGCAAGGTGCCGGTGCAGCGGGACACGTACTACCGGGCGCTGAGGTCTTTCTAGGGGTCTGACCCCCGCGGGGAGTGTTGGGGTCTGACCCCCGCAGGGGTCAGACCCCTACGCTGCTAATCTCATCTCCGTGATCGAGCAGCTTCTCGGCACTCGCCCCTTCCAGATCGGCATCGTCGTGCGCGACGTGCGCGAGGCGGCCGAGCGCTACAGCAAGCTCTGGGGCATCGACGACTGGATGATCGTCGAGAACGGGCCCCAGAACATGCACGGCCTGCACTACATGGGCGAGCCGGCCGATTTCTCGATGCGCCTGGCGCTGACGGGCTCCGACCCCCAGCTCGAGCTCTTGCAGCCGCTCGAAGGCCCATCGATCCTGACCGACTGGCTCGAGCGCCACGGCGAGGGCATGCACCACATGGGCGTCGAGGTCGCCTCGGTCGACGAGACGATCGCGCAGCTGGCCGCCGAGGGAATCAAGTGCGTGCAGCACGGCTACGGATTCGGCGCCGACGGATCGGGCGCCTTCGCCTACTTCGACACCGAGGCCGAGCTGGGCTGCCTGATCGAGGCGATCGAGCCGGCGAACGAGTAGTCGGCCTCCTCGGCAGCTGACTCCCTCTAGACTGGCGCGCGGTGCTCACAGCTTCGATCACCGGCGCGGTCACCGACCATGTGACCTCCTTCATCGGCTCGAACGGCGTCGTGGCCGTGTTCGGGCTGATGGTGCTCGACGCCGTCTTCCCGGCCGCGTCGGAGATCGTGATGCTCTACGCCGGCGCGCTCGCGGCCGGCGCCTTCTCGCAGTCGGTCGTCCTCTTCGGCCACCCGATCGACTCGCGCTCGCTCGCCTATCTGACGATGGTCGTGGCCGGAACGCTCGGCTACACGGTCGGGTCGCTGGCGGGCTGGGCGATCGGCCTCTACGGCGGCCGGCCATTCCTCGAGCGCCACGGACGCTGGTTCCATCTCTCGCACGAGCAGCTGGGGCGAGCCGAGCGCTGGTTCGAACGCTTCGGCAGCTGGGCCGTGCTGCTGGGACGGATCACGCCTATCGCGCGTTCCTTCATCTCCATCCCGGCCGGCGTGTTCCGGGCCCGGCTCGTCTCCTACACGATCCTGACGCTGATCGGCTCGACGATCTGGTGCCTCGTTCTGCAATCGCTCGGGTTTGCGCTGGGCACGCGCTGGGAGGAAGTGCAGCACAGCTTCCACTACGTGGACTACGCCGTTGTGGCCATTTTCGTCGCCGCAGTCGCCTTGGTCATTCTTCGCCGGTGGCGCGTGGGTAAACTGGCGGGCCGAGATGCCTAAGATCCCTCTGATCGACGTCAAAGCCCAGTTCGCGCCGCTTGTCGACGAGCTGAGAGCGGGCTTCGACGAGGTGCTCGAGTCGGGGCAGTTCATCCTCGGCCCGAACGTCAAGGCGTTCGAGAGCGAGGCGGCCGCCCATCTCGGCGTGGCGCAGGCGATCGGCTGCGGAAACGGCACCGACGCGATCACGCTGGTACTGAGCGCACTCGGAGTCGGCCCCGGCGACGAGGTCATCTGCCCCGCCTTCACCTTCTACGCCACCGCCGAGCCGATCGCCCTGCTCGGCGCGACGCCCGTCTTCGCCGACGTCGAGCGCGAGACGATGAACATCGACCCCGCCGACGTGGCGCGCAAGATCACGCCGCGCACCAAGGCGATCATGCCGGTGCACCTGTTCGGCCGCCCGGCCAAGATCGACGAGCTGAAGGTTCACGGCTTGCCGGTGATCGAGGACGCGGCTCAGGCCTTCGGAGGCGGCGACGTCGCCAAGAAGGGCATCGCGGCCACCTTCAGCTTCTTCCCCACCAAGAATCTCTTCTGCCTCGGCGACGGCGGCCTGGTCGCCACCAACGACGAGGAGCTGGCCGCGCGGGTGCGCATGCTCCGCTTCCACGGCTCGCGCGACAAGAAGACGTTCGAGTACGTGGGCTACAACTCGCGCCTCGACGAGATGCAGGCCGTGATGCTGCGCGTCTTCCTCAAGCACATCGCGCGCTGGAACGAGCTGCGTCGCGAGGGCGCCGCGCGCTACGCCGAGCTCGGCCTGGGCGAGCTGCTCGAGCTGCCCAAAGACGAGCCCGGCCACGTCTACCACCTCTTCTGCACGCGCAGCCCCGAGCGCGACAAATACCGCGACGCACTGGCCGCCGCCGGCATCGGGCACGCCTGCCACTACGTCGTGCCGCTTCACCTTCAGCCTTCGATGGCTCATCTGGGCTACAAGGAAGGCGACCTGCCCGAGACCGAGCTGGCCGCCCGCGAAAACCTCTGCGTACCACTCTGGGCAGGAATCGCCCGGGAGCAACAGGAGCGCGTGGTAGCGACGTTGCAGGACGCGGTCGCCACGCCGGTCCCGTGAACCTGCTCAGCCGGCACCGCCTCTGGCAGGTCGCCGTCGACGGTGTCTTCGTTGTAGCGGCCTGGTTCGCCGCTTTCCTACTGCGCCTGGGCTGGCCGGTAAACAAGCCCTACGACCGCTTCATCGAGCCGCAGGTGTTCGTGCTGGTCGTCCTTCTCACGCTGGCAATCTTCGTGCTCCTCGGCTTCTACACGCGCTGGTGGCGCTACTCCTCGACGCGTGACATCTGGGCGGCAGCCCGAGGCGTGACCATCGCCTGCATCATCACCGACCTGGTCGTCTACTTCGCACGTATCCCACCGCGAGGCTTCTCTTTCCCGCGCTCGGCCGCGGTGATCGATTGGGTGCTGCTGCTGGCTTTCGTCACCGGCTCTCGCGCCCTGGTCAGAACGGTGATCGAGCGCCCCAAGGCCGGCGAGCGACTGGCGCGCGGCAAGGAGATCATCATCGCCGGCGCGGGCGACGCGGCCAGCGTCACGCTGAGGGAATTGCACAAGTACCGCCACCTCGGCTACACGCCGATCGGCCTGGTCGACGACGATCCGCGCAAGCAGCACCTGCGCATGCACGGAGTCAAGGTGCTGGGCAAGATCGCCGACCTACCGCGCCTGCTGCGCGAGAACCGGCCCGACGAGGTGCTGATCGCCATGCCCTCCGCCTCGGGCCAGGCGCGGCAGCGGATCGTTGAGATGTGCCGCGAGGCTAAGGTGCCGGTGAAGACGCTGCCCGGCCTGTATGAGCTCTTCTCGGGCGAGCTGACCACGCAGATCAGGCCCGTGCAGGTAGAGGACGTGCTCGGGCGCGAGCAGGTGGAGGTGAACTTCGAGCAGGTCGCCGGCTACATCGCCGGGCAGACCGTTGTCGTCACCGGCGCCGGCGGCTCGATCGGCTCGGAGCTCTGCCGCCAGATCGCCCGCGTCGGGCCGAAGAAGCTGCTGCTGGTGGAGCGCGGCGAGAACCCGCTGTTCGAGATCGACCGCGAGCTGAGGCAGGATCGCGACTTCGAGGACTGCGTGGCGGTGCTCGCCGACGCCGGCGACGCCGAGAAGATGCGACCGCTGTTCGAGCAGTACAAGCCGCAGGTCGTGTTCCACGCGGCGGCCTTCAAGCACGTGCCGCTGATGGAGCTGAACCCGCTCGAGTCGGTGCGCAACAACCCGCTCGCGACGCGCTCGCTGGCCCAGGTCGCCCGCGACGCCCACGTCGAGCGCTTCGTGCTCATCTCCACCGACAAGGCGGTCGAGCCGCAGACGGTGATGGGGCAGTCCAAGGCGCTCTGCGAGTGGATCATGGAGGCGCTCGGGGCGCAGAAGGAGAACGGGACGAAGTTCATCGCCGTGCGCTTCGGCAACGTGCTCGGATCGTCGGGCAGCGTGATCCCGATCTTCAAGCGCCAGATCGAGAAGGGCGGCCCGATCACGGTCACCGACCCCGAGATGACGCGCTACTTCATGACCATCCCCGAGGCGGTCTCGCTGGTCGTGCAGGCGGGCGGCATGGGCGCGAGCGGCCAGGTTTTCGTGCTCGACATGGGCAAGCCGGTGAGGATCCTCGACCTGGCCCAGAACATGGTTCGCCTCTCGGGCAAGGAGCCCGGCCGCGACATCGAGATCGTCTACTCGGGCATCCGCCCGGGCGAGAAGCTGCACGAGGAGCTCTGGGGCGGGCACGAGACGGTTTCGCCCACCGAGCACCCCAAGATCCGCAAGCTCACCCGCCCCGAGATCGATCCCAAGTGGCTCGACGACGAGCTGGCCGCGCTGTCGGAGCTCGTCGCCGCGGGCGATGCGAAGGGCGTACGCAAGCACCTGGCGAAGGTCGCGCGAAACGCGCAGCGGCTTCAGAGCAAGAAGGCCAAGCCTATGCCCGCTGCTGCTGCGGTCGACATCGTCTCGGAACAACCTGCCGGCTGACGCTCTCGGGCAAGAGATTGGTGAGCGGGCGGCCTCGCGAAGAGCCCGCCCGCATCCGAACGGCTACACCCAGCGCTTGCCGGCCAGAAGGCTGGCGATCGTGAGGGCCGTAATGAGAAGCATTGTGAATCTGTAGCGGCGCATACACGTCCTTCCGTTGGAATCTCTGCAATCTAGAGGATTGATCAGGAGTTAACAAGATTCGTGCTCTCGAACGCCGCCGCTGTTCTGTGGGCTCGTCGTTCCACTCTCGGCACAGAGCCGAGCCCGGACTCTGCCGACCCGCCCGCTAGGTTAGGAGGGTGACAGCCACGCCTCGAAACCCTGCCCTCGATCAACCGGACGCGCGCCGGATTCTCGACGGACTGAATCCCGAGCAGCGGCGCGCCGTGCTGCAAACGCGCGGCGCGGTCTGCATCCTCGCCGGCGCCGGTTCGGGCAAGACGACGACGATCACGCGCAGAATCGCCTGGCAGGTGGCGAGTGACGCCTTCCCGGCCAACCGGATCCTGGCGGTGACCTTCACCGACAAGGCGGCGAGGGAGATGCGCTCCCGGCTCGAGGCGCTCGGCGCGGACGGCGTTGCCGCGCGCACCTTCCATGCCGCCGCGCTGGGGCAGCTGCGCTGGCTCGCGCCCGGGCGGCTGGGCGAGATCCTGCCCAGCAAGGGCCTGATCGTGCGCCGGATCGCCAACTGCCTGCCCCGTCCCTACTGCTTCCGTCACGCCTCCGATTTGGCCGGCGAGATCGAGCGGGCCAAGAACCGCCGCATCTCGCCCGACGGCTATCTCGGGGCGCTCGGTGCTCATGAGCCGCCGCTTCCCGCCGAGCTGATGCTGCGCGTCTACCGCACCTACGAGAACGAGAAGCGCCAAGCCGACATGATCGACTTCGAAGACCTGCTCGAGCTGGCGATCCGCCTGTTCGAGGAAGATGAGCAGTCGGCGGCGCTCTTCCGCGAGCGCTTCCACGCCTTCACGGTCGACGAGTACCAGGACGTGAACCTGCTTCAGCAGACGCTGCTCGACCACTGGCTGGGAGGTCGCGAGGAGCTCTGCGCAGTCGGCGACGACTACCAGGCCATCTACGGCTTCACCGGCGCCACGCCCGACTACTTGCTGGCCCTGCCCAAGCGCTTCAGCGGGGCGACGGTCGTGACCCTGGAGTCGAACTACCGCTCCACCGAGCAGGTGCTCGAGCTGGCCAACAAGCTCGTCCCCGGGCTCGGCGGCGCGGTGAAGGCACTGCGGGCCACGCGGCCGAGCGGAGTCGAGCCCGAGCGCCACGTCGCAGACAGCCCGCTCGAAGAGAAGAGGTTCCTGATCGAGCGGATCGCCGCGCTGGCCACGGAGGACCTGCCCTTCGAGCAGATGGCGATACTCGTCCGCTCCAACGCGCGAGCGGCCGACTTCGAGGAGGCGCTGGCCGAGGCCGAGATTCCTTTCCAGGGCTCCTCGTTGCTCGAGCGCGAGGCGGCGCGCTACCTGCTCAGGCGGGCGGCCTCGCTGCACGCCGGCGAGCTGACGAGCGGCGTGCGCCGTATCGCCCACGCCCAGGGCTGGGTCGAGAAGCCGCCCAAGCGCCTCGGCGACAGGGAGATGACGCGGCTTGCCGACCTCGGCCGGCTCGTCCGCCTGGGCAAGGAGCTCGACGACGGCACGCTGGACGGAGCCGGCTACGTCGCCGAGATCCGCCACCGCTTCGACCCGCGCGCCGCCGGCCGGGGCATTCACCTACTCACCTATCACCGCGCCAAGGGGCTCGAATTCACGGTCGTCTTCCTGCCGCGCCTGGAGGAGAAGGAAATCCCCTGCGCGCTCTCCTCGAGCAGGCGCGAGGAGCTGGCCGAGGAGCGCCGCCTCTTCTATGTCGGGCTGACGCGGGCCAAGGACCGCCTCTTCCTCAGCTGGACCGAGAAGGCCAAGCCCAGCCGCTTCCTCAGCGAGCTCGGTCTGATCGAGGCCCGGCCGATGAGCCTTCCCGACGCCGAGCCGCGCCCGGCCGGCTTCGAGCCACTGCGCGCCTGGCGCCGCACCCGCGCCCAGAGCGACGGAGTGCCGGCCTTCCATGTCTTCTCGAACCGCGCCCTGGTGGCGATCGCCTCGCGCCGGCCCGGTTCGCTGGCCGAGCTGGCCGAGGTACATGGAGTAGGGCCGCAGAAGCTGGAGCGCTACGGCGAGGAAGTGCTGGCGGTCTTGTCGGCAGAACGCGTCTAGAGAAGTACCTCATACGTTCTGTATGACAGTCTTGACTACAGCACGTCATATCCATACACTTCAAGCGATGCCTTCTATCGCTGAACGCGTCTACACCTTCCGCGCCGCCGGCGATCTCGGCGATCGCATTCGCAAGGCGAGCGCTGCCGTGAACGAGAGCGCCGCCGCCGAACGTCCCGACTTCGCGGAGAGAATCGCAGCCGAGCTGGTGCTGACGCTGGCCCGCGACAACTCGGCATTCCGCGACGCCTCAGGGAACCAATCGGCTTTCATGCGCGAGTCGGTTGAACTGCTGGTAAACGCAGCGACAAAGGTCGTATCCGACCTTCGGTACGCCGACCTATACGCCGAGGCGGCGAAAAGCCGAACAGACGACGAGACCGAGTTCCACCGGGCTGGCAACGCCCTCGCGGCGAAGCGCTGGCACGACGCGTGATCGGGGAGATCGTCCGCGGCGGGATCTACTTCGCCGACCTGCCCGGCGTCGGAGACAAGCGCGTGCTTGTCGTGTCTTGGAGCGCCATCAACCACGGCCTGCGCTCTCCCATCGTCTGCCTTGTCACATCAACTCGGCGAGAGCGCTCGTTACCGACCGATGTGAGCGTCTCGGCCGGCGAGGCGGGAATGATCGAGGACAGCTGGATCCTGTGCCACGAGATCGCAACTCTCGATGCCGAAATGTTCCGCCACGAGATCGGCGTTCTGTCTTCTCCTCTGCTCGTGCAGGTGGAGACAGCGCTGCGCTACGCGCTCGATCTACCGCAGCCTTCTTAGCGGCCGCGTGCGCGATTCTTCCCGAGCACGGGACGTATCCGCTCAGCCGCGCCGCCAACCCGCCGGAGCATGCGCCAGCCAGCGCCCGTCGCGGCGAGCGATCTCGATCGGGATGGCGAAGCAGCGCGAGAGCGCCTCGCCGGTGAGCGTCTCCTCGACCGGCCCCGATGCGACGATCTCACCCCCGTGCAGCAGCAGCGCATGAGTGGTCGAGCGCGGCAGCTCCTCGAGGTGGTGCGTGGCCAGGACTGTCGTCAGCTCGGGGTCGCTGGCGGCCAGCGCCTCGAGCGCCGCCACCAGCGCCTCGCGCGCCGGCAGGTCGAGCGCGGCGGCCGGCTCGTCCAGAAGCAAGAGGCGCGGCTCGCTCATCAGGGCGCGGGCGAGGAGCACGCGCTGGCGCTCGCCCTGCGAGCAGATTCCGAGCGGATGGGTCGCCAGGTCGGCGCAGCCGAACAGCTCGAGCAGCACGTCGGCGCGATCCTTCACCTGTTCGTCGTAGCGTTCCCAGAGCGGAATCCGCGTGCCGGTCGCGCCGGTCAATACGATCGTCGCGACGTCGTATGACTCGTCCAGCTTGCGATCGAGCAGCGAATCGACCTCGCCGATTCGTTCCCGCAGGCGGCGCACGTCGGTCCGGCCCATGCGCTCGCCCAACAGCTCGACCGTTCCGGCGGTTGGGTGGGTGGTGGCGGCCGCGAGCGTGAGCAGCGTGCTCTTGCCGGCGCCGTTCGGGCCGAGCAGCGCCCACTGCTCACCGGGCTCCACGCGCCAGTCGATTCCGTTCAGCAGCCACGATCCACCGCGGCGAATCCTCACCCCCTGCATCCGGATGGCCGGCTCGCTCACGCTACTGCCCGAGTCGTTCGATCTCGCGCAAGCAGTCGCGCAGACCTTCGCGCCAGTGCGGCAGGCGAGGTGTCCCCGGCTTCTCGCTGCGCAGGACGGAGTACGCCGGGCGCGGAGCGGGACGGTTCAGCTCGGCGGTCGTGATCGCCCGCACGCGGCAGTCGAGCCCGGCCTGCTCGAAGATCGCCTCGGTGAACTCCTTCCAGCTGCAATCTCCGTCGGCCGCCACGTGGTAGGTGCCGAAGGGCAGCTCGACGATCTGGCGCGTGGCGGCGGCGAGGTGGCCGACGTAGGTCGGACAGCCGCGCTGGTCGTCCACCACGGCTACCTCGTCGCGCTCGGCGCCGAGCCTGAGCATCGTGCGCAGGAAGTTGTGCCCGGTCGCGCCGAACAGCCACAAGGAGCGAACGATCCAGGCCTGCTCGCCCGCGGCCCGCTCGCCCTCGAGCTTCGTTCGCCCGTAGACCGAGGCCGGCCCGGTCGGGTCGGACTCGAGGTAGGGCTCGCTCTTCGTACCGCTGAAGACGTAGTCGGAGGAGTAGTAGACGAGCGGCGCGCCCAGTGCGGCGACGTTACGAGTTCCCTCGACGTTCGCCCGCTCGGCGCCTTCGGGGTCGACCTCGGCGCCGTCGACGTCCGTCCAGGCGGCGGCATGCAGGACGAGATCGGGCGCCTCCAGCCAGGCCGGCGCCGCCTCGGCCACATTCCACTCGTCCAGATCGACCCCGGTCACATCGTCGGCGGCGAACGCCTCGGCCAGTGCGTGCCCGAGCTGCCCGGCCGAGCCGGTGATCAGGACGCGTCGAGATCGCGTTCCGAGAGAATCGGTGATTGTGTGCTCCAGAGATGCTTGACGCGCGGATCGGCCCACGAGATTCCCTGCTCATCGGGATTTTCGGGGTCGTATTCCTCGGTCACGTGGTAACAGAAGAGAACGTCGGTCAGGGCTTCGAAGCCGTGTGCGTGGTAGCCGGGCACCCAGACGGCGACCGGATTCTCGTCGCCGACGTCGAGCGAGAACGTCTCGCCCGACTCGCGGTCGAGCAGGACGACGCGCGCCATCCCCTGCAGGCAGACGAAGAAGTCGTCCTGGCCGCGCTCGTGATAGTGGAGACCGCGAATGACACCCTTGCGCGAGAAGGAGAGGTTCGTCTGCTTCGTCGGCCGCGGCAAGGCGGTGTCGCGCCGGATCTCGCAGAACCAGCCCCGTTCGTCGGCGAAGCGCTCGAGCGGAATCAGCTGCATTCCCTTCAGTAATTGCCCGGCCGCGCCGCTCACTTCTTGTTCGCCCCGTTCAGGCGCACGAAGTCGTTGACGGCGTAGTAGGCGTCGATCGACTCGCCGGCGTCGCCCCAGAAGCCCTCGATCAGGTCGTACTCCATCGTGCCCTGCTCGACGTACCAGTTGTTCACGTCGGTGATCTCGAGCTCGCCGCGCCCGGAGGGCACGAGCTTGGGAATGATCTCGAACACGTCGGCGTCGTAGAAGTACAGCCCGGTGACGACCAGGTCGCTGGGCGGATCCTTCGGCTTCTCGACGATGCGGACGATGCGCTCGTCGCCGTCCAGCTCGGGCACGCCGAGGTGGCGCAGGTGCTCGGGATCGCTCTCGCGCGCGAGCAGCACGCGGGCGCCCTTCTCCTGCGCGCAGAAATTCTCGACCGAGGCGGCAAACGTGTTCTCGAGCACGTTGTCGGCCAGCATCACGAGCACCCGATCGCCGCCTGCGAAGTGCTCGGCCAGCCCGAGCGCCTCGGCGATACCGCCCGCCCGCTCCTGGTAGCCGTACTCCAGCCGCTCGATACCAAACTCGCGCCCGTTGCCGAGCAGGCGCAGGAACTCGCCCGCGTGGGTGCCGCCGGTCACCAGCATCAGCTCGGTCACGCCGGCCTGCACCAGCGCCTCGATCGCGTAGGAAACCATCGGCCGGTCGTAGATCGGAAGCAGGTGCTTGTTGGTGATGCGCGTGAGCGGGTGCAGCCGGGTTCCGGAGCCGCCCGCCAGGATCACGCCTTTCAATCTATTTGCCATGGGCTGGATGCTACGCGCTCGGGCGCGTTCACGAGTCGCTTCGGCACTTCGCGGCTGTGAACTCCGGCAGCGCGAGCCGCACCGGTGGCGGGAATCGGCTCGATTCGGGGATCGCTACGCTTGCATAGTCGGCGTTTGGGGGTAGAACCAAGACGTGAGCGAGCGCAAGCGAGGCGATTCGCCGAAGGAGGCCGGCGACCAGTTCGGGCGACTAATCGCCGAGCTCTGGCACGGGCAGTTCAACGCGCGCCAGCATGGCTTCTGGCCTCCCGTCGACAGCTATCGCAGCGAGGATCCGCCCCAGCTCGTGGTGGTCGTCGAGCTCCCGGGAATCGACCCCGAGCAGGTGCAGATCGTGCTTCAGGACGGCGCACTGGTGATCGCCGGCGAGCGCAGCCGACCGACCGATTGCGGCCGCCGTTACCACCAGATAGAGATCGGCCGCGGCCCCTTCCAGAGGCGCATCCAGATTCACGAGCAGGTCGATGCCGCGGCGGCCAGCGCCACCTACGAGCAGGGCCTGTTGCAGATCGTCCTGCCCATCGCCAAGAGCTCCGGCGGCGCCGTGCGCGTGCCGATCGAGCTGAGGTCGAAGCCATGAGCGGCGACGGCGAGCAGACGGGCATCGAGACGCCAACGCCGGGCGCCCGCTTCGAGCTGCCGCTCCTGCCGCTTAAGGAGACCGTTGTCTTTCCCGACTCGATGATGCCGCTGGCCGTCGGGCAGGACCGCTCGGTCAAGCTCGTCGACGACATCGTCAGCAGCGAGGCGCATGTGGCTCTGGTCGCCGTTCGCTCCGAAGAGGTCGAGGAGCCCGGCTGGGAGGACATCTACACGGTGGGCGTCGAGGCGGCCGTCTCGCGCATGCTCAAGATGCCCGACGGAACCTTGCGCCTGCTCGTTCAGGGCATGCGCCGCATCCGCCTGCTCGGGCCGGTGCGCGACAAGCCCTATCTGGTCGGACGGTTCGAGGAGGCGCCCGACATAATCGACGTCTCCGACGAGATCGAGGCGCTCACCCGCAACGTCCAGACGCAGTTCGCCCGCGTCATCCAGATGGAGCCCTACCTGCCCGACGAGCTGGCGATCGCGCTCGCCAACATCGACGACCCGGGCATGCTCTCCTACCTCGTCGCCTCCAATCTGCACCGCCTGACCGTGGCCGAGCGCCAGCAGCTGCTCGAGCAGACCAGCGTCGCCGAGCGCCTGCGTACGCTCTCACGCGTCCTGGCCCGCGAGGTCGACGTGGGCGAGCTGGAGTCGAAGATCCAGACCCAGGTTCAGTCGGAGCTCGACCAGACTCAGCGCGAGTTCATCCTGCGCCAGCAGATGAAGGCAATCCAGGACGAGCTGGGCGAGACGAACCCCGAGCAGGCCGAGATGGCCGAGCTGCGCGAGCGAGTCGAGGCCGCCGACCTGCCCGAGGAGGCGCGCAAGGCCGCCGACCGCGAGCTGGGCAGGCTCGAGCGACTGCCGAGCGCCGCCGCCGAGTACGGCGTCATCCGCACCTACCTGGAGTGGATCGTCTCGCTGCCCTGGAAGACCGAGAGCGAGGATCACCTCGAGCTCGAGCGCGCCAGGGAGATCCTCGACGAGGATCACTATGACCTCGACAAGGTCAAGGAGCGGATCATCGAGTACCTGGCGGTCTCGAAGCTGAAGGGCGACGTCTCGGGCCCGATCCTCTGCTTCGTCGGCCCGCCCGGAGTCGGCAAGACGTCGCTGGGCCAGTCGATCGCGCGGGCGCTGGGACGCAAGCTGGTGCGCATCTCGGTGGGCGGCGTGCGCGACGAGGCCGAGATCCGCGGCCACCGCCGCACCTACATCGGCGCCATGCCCGGCACGGTCATCCGCGCGCTGCGCGACGCCGAGACGCGAAACCCCGTCTTCCTGATCGACGAGATCGACAAGATGGGGATGGACTACCGCGGCGACCCGGCCAGCGCCATGCTCGAGGTGCTCGATCCCGAGCAGCACTCCAGCTTCCGCGACCACTACCTCGACCTGCCCTTCGATCTCTCGCGCGTGCTGTTCATCTGCACCGCGAACCAGGCCGAGACGATCCCGCCGCCGCTGCTCGACCGGATGGACACGATTCAGCTCTCCGGCTACACCCAGGAGGAGAAACTGGGTATCGCCAAGCGCTACCTGGCGCCCAAGCAGATCGAGGCGCACGGCCTTGACGCCAAGCGCGTCACCTTCACCGACGGGGCGATCAGGCTGGTGATCAGCGAGTACACGCGCGAGGCCGGAGTGCGAAATCTCGAGCGCCAGCTCGCGGCGCTGTGCCGCAAGGCCGCCCGCCAGATCGCGGAGGACGCGAAGAAGAAGATTCAGATCGGGGAGAAGGAGGTGCGCGAGTGGCTCGGGCCGCGGCGCTTCGCCGGAGAGGTGCGCAGGCGCACGGCCGAGCCGGGCGTCGCGACCGGGCTGGCCTGGACGCCGGTGGGAGGCGAGATCCTCTTCATCGAGTCGACGGCTTACGAGGGCAAGGGCCACCTGACCCTGACCGGACAGCTCGGCGACGTCATGCAGGAGTCGGCCCAGGCCGCGCTCTCCTACGCACGCGCCCATGCCGCCGAGCTCGGCATCGCCGACGGCTGGTTCAGGGATCACGACCTTCATCTCCACGTTCCCTCGGGCGCGGTGCCCAAGGACGGGCCCTCGGCCGGAATCACGATGGCGACCTCGATCGTCTCGCTGGTAACGCAGAAGCCGGTCGCCGGCGACCTGGCCATGACCGGCGAGATCACGATCACCGGTCAGGTGCTGCCGATCGGCGGCTTGCGCGACAAGCTCCTGGCGGCACAGCGGGCCGAGATCAAGCGCGTGATCGTGCCGCGCGAGAACGAGCCCGACCTGGACGAGCTGCCCGAGGAGACGAAAAAGGCGCTCGAACTGATTCTTGTGGACAGCGTCAGCGAGGTGCTCGACATCGCGCTCGAGCCGAAGAGCGAGCCGGCGCCCGGCGCGATCACACGAATCGAGCGCGAGGCCGCCAGAGCTCTCGGCGCGGGCCAGAAGAAGACCAGATGACGAGAGAGGCTTTGCAGAACGATCTCCGAGCGCCGATCCTGTACGGTGCAGAGAGACGAAAGGATTCGTAAATGACCATTTGCGAGCGAGGCAAGGGGAAGGCAATGAACAAGAAAACGGAGAGGCTTTCGGACGCCGCCACGAACGTGCGCCCCTACGTCGAGCGCGCGCTCAAGGACGAGGAACTACGCGACAACGTGCGCCAGGCGTTCCAGGCCGCCAAGGAGGTCTACGGCGAGCTCGTCTCCAAGGGGCAGGTCTCGAAGGCCGCGACGCACGCCGTGACCGATCACGAGGTTCAGGAGAACCTGCGCACGGCCGTCGACGAGCTGCGTCACGCGGCGGCACGCATCCAGGGCCAGGAGGAAGAGGAAGCCCACCGCGGTCGCAACACCGCTCTCCTGATGAGCGGGATCGCACTCGGGATCCTGTTCAACCCGGTGACCGGGCCGCAGGCCAGGGCCTGGCTGCGCGAGACCGTGCTGGGGCCGATGGACGAGATCGAGTACACGCCGGACGAGGAGTCCTCCTCGGGCGACGGCGCGGCGGCCTAGCGGCTAGTCGCGCTGCTTCGCCGGCTTGGTCGTACTGAACAGGCTCGCCAGCGAGCGGTTGTTGATTCGCGGCAGCGCCGAGATGTCGGTGGAGTGCAGGAGCACGGCGCCGGGCTGCTGCGTGCTCACGCCGGCCGCGATCTGCTTGGCCCAGGCGGCCGTGCCCTCGGGGAAGTCGACCTCGTGCAGGTGCTGCAGCCCGACCAGCCACTCATAGGGGTCGACGGCGCTCGCGTCGTATCCGAAGGAAAGTAGCGACGCCAGGTGGGCCTCGAAGTGGAGGTGCGGCGGGGTTGTGATCGCGTCGCCGGAGTTGCCGACGAAGCCGATCACGGCGCCCGCCTTGACGTGGAGGCCGTTCAGTGCCAGCGGCGAGAAGGCCGAGAGGTGCGCGTAGTAGAACGTGTTCCCGTCCTTGTCGCGCAGCCAGAAGCGGTTTCCGCCCAGATTGTTCCAGCCGACCGAGAAGACCGTTCCATCCGCGACCGCGAGCAGCGGCGTGCCCATCGGAGCGAAGATGTCGATGCCGTGATGCCAGCCCGTGTCGGCCCTGGGGGACCTGAACGAGTCCGAGAACCAGGCCTGTCCGTAGACCGGGAAGACGTGGCCCTTGCTGGTGATCTTGGGCTGCAGGCCGCCTGGGATCTGCTGCACCTTGCCGTCTTTCGAGCCGGTCTTCTTGGGGTTGGTGGACGTCGTTCCGGTCGTCGTCGTGTCGGTCTCGTCGGGCTGGGGGCCGGGCTTGGGGATCGTGACAGTCGTCGTGTCCTTGTCGTGCTGAGCCGAGACGTCGGCCCAGCCGATGACGATCTCGCTTCCGGCCGGAAGACCGCCGTGAGGGGCGACGACGTGCAGATCGAGCGCCAGGATCGACTGATGCCGCCCCTCCGTGCCCGGGTCGCCGGCGCTGGTGGTCTCGACCAGGGTCTGCATGTAGCCCCAGTCGGCGAGCTGTACGCGCCCGCCCGTGGTGATCGCGACCGGTTGGCCGAGGTAAGTGAGCCCGCTGATGGTCGTCTGGGCGGTGGTACCGCTCGCCTGGTCGGGCGTGGCGGCGGCGATTGCAGAGGCGACCAGATGGGTGACCGCGATCTCGCCGCCGAAGAGCTGGATGCCATCCAGCACGCTCGTCGCCTCTCCGGAGGCCGCGCCGCCCTTGACGGTCGCGTTCGCGCTTGCCGTCGTCGAGGCGACACGGATGATCGAGCCGTCGGCGGGGTAGCTGAAGGGCGTGCTCGGCAGCGTCTGATTCGGCGGCGCGGATGCCTGAGTCGTGCTGGAGACGCCCTGCTCCGGCACCGAGACCTTGATCGCGAAGGCGCTCGCCTCGGCTCCCGCCTCGGATGTGGTCGACACGGCGCCGGCTGTGGCGGCGGCCAGCAGCAGCCCGATTGGAAGAATCCAGATGAGCCTGCGTCGCAGCACAGCCACCCATTATTGGCATAACGCTGACTCCCTGCCGAGCGAAGCGCCC
Organism: Gaiellaceae bacterium; assembly: GCA_049591255.1. Lineage (GTDB taxonomy): Bacteria > Actinomycetota > Thermoleophilia > Gaiellales > Gaiellaceae > Fen-549. Next base: position 32,368 of record JBAWEP010000046.1, on the reverse strand, counting down.
GAGGAGCCGCGGCGCCGGCGCGCTGACGTCACTTCACTTGCGACAGTTCGAGCAGAGCCCGGTCAGCTCGACCGTGTGCGCCTTCGCAACGAAGTCGTACTTCGCGAATACGCGATCGAGCCAATCTGTCAGCCCGTGCTCATCGACTTCCACCACGCGGTGGCAGTTCGAGCAGACCAGATGGTGGTGATGCGACTCGCCGCAGAGCCGGTAGCAGAGCTCTCCGTCGCGGTGAGCAAGCGGGTCGATGACGCCCTTCTCGCTCAGCAACGAAAGCGTCCGGTAGACGGTCGCCAGACCGATCGTCGAGCCCCTCCGTTCGCGCAGGCGCTTCCACAACGTTTGCGCGGTCGCGTCATTGGGCTCGAGTGCCAGCTCGCCGAGAACTTCCAATCGTTGCCGTGTCGCCTGGACGCCGTTTCGGAGCAGCAGATCGGCGAGATCTCGCTCTGTCGCTTGCGCCGGTTTCATGGCCAGCGTACAATGGCCGATGTGAAATTGAGAATCATTCTCATTTCGATGATATCACTCCCTCTCGCGGGCCTCGTTGCCTATGTGTTCGCGACCGGAGGCCAGAGCAACACGACGAGCTCGGGCGTGAGCGTCGTCGCGGCCGAAAACTTCTACGGCGACATCGCCAGGCAGATCGGCGGCTCTCACATCTCGGTGACATCGATCCTCTCCGACCCGAACGCCGACCCGCATCTCTTCGAGCCCGGGACCGGCAACGGTCTGGCGGTCGCCGATGCCGGCCTCGTCATCCAGAACGGACTCGGCTACGACGCCTTCATGCAGAAGATGGAGAACGCCGCGCCGAGCAGCAAGCGCGTGGTGGTGACGATCGCGGACGCGCTCGGTTTGAGCGGCGCCGACACCAACCCCCATATCTGGTACGACGTTCCGCGTCTCGGCGACATCAGTGCCGCGATCGCCTCGGGGCTCGAGCGGGCCGACCCGGCCCATGCGGCCTCCTACCGGGCCGGGCTCGCCCGCTTCGATGCCGGCCTTCGTCCACTCGACCGGCTGGTGGCACAGATCAGGGCCCGCTTCGCCGGCGAGCCGGTGGCGTTCACCGAGCCCGTACCGGCCTATCTCGCCGAGGCGGCGGGTCTTGACGATCTCACCCCTCCCTCCTTCGCGCGCGCGATCGAGAACGGAAGCGAGCCGAGCCCGCAGGCGGTCGCCCAGATGACGTCTCTCATGAGCGGGAAGAAGGTGAAGGTGCTGCTCTACAACACGCAGGCCGTCTCTCCGATCACGACCTTGATCCGCAATGCCGCGACCCAGGCCGGAGTTCCCGTGGTCGGGGTGAGCGAGACGATGCCTCCCAACCTCACCTTCCAGTCTTGGCTGTTGGGCGAGACGAAGGCGCTCGAGAGGGCACTCGCGCGATGAACGCAACGAAGAGCTCCCCGGTCGTCTCGGCTCGAGGCCTGACGCTTCGCTTCGGCGAGCGCGTCCTCTGGGAGAACATGGATTTCGACCTGGGCGCCGGCGAGTTCCTCGCCATCCTCGGTCCGAACGGCACCGGCAAGACGTCGTTGCTCAGGATCCTGCTCGGCATCCTCGAGCCCACGGCCGGAAAGGTCGAGGTGCGGGGCGGGACGCCGCGGTGCTGCGCGGCGATCGGCTACATCCCGCAACAGCGCATCTTCGATCGCGACATGACGCTACGCGCGCGCGACTTCGTCCGGCTCGGCCTCGACGGGCACCGCTGGGGCGCGAGCAGGCTCGCGCGCTCGCAGAGGGCGCGCGTCGACCGAGCCCTGGCCGAAGTCGGCGCCTCGCAGTTCGCCGACGCCGCTATCGGGCGCCTCTCGGGCGGCGAGCAGCAGCGTCTCCGCGTGGCCCAGGCACTCGTCTCCGATCCGGCCGTGCTGCTGGCCGACGAGCCCCTGCTATCGCTTGATCTGTCCTATCAGCGGATCATCACGGGCTTGCTCGACGCCCACCGCCGCCGCTTCCACACCCCGATCCTGTTTGTCACCCACGACATCAACCCGATCCTCCCGGTCGTCGATCGAGTGCTCTATCTCGCTCCCGGGAGCTGGGCGGCGGGCAGCGCCGACGAGGTGCTGACCTCCGAGACGCTGTCGGAGCTGTACCGGACCGATGTCGACGTGCTGCGCGTTCGCGGCCGCATCATCGTCGTCGGCACGCCCGACCAGGCTGCCCATCACCTCGACGGAGAGGGAGGCATGCACCTCTGATGCTGATCGACCTCCTCTCCCAGCACTTCGTTCACACCGCTTTCCTGGCCGGAGCGGTGGTGGCCGTCGTCTCGGGCGCCATCGGCGTCTTCGTGGTCACCCGCGGAGCCAGCTTCGCCGTCCACGCCATCTCCGAGCTCGGCTTCACCGGAGCCGCCGCGGCGCTCGTCGCCGGCATCGATCCGGTGATTGGAATGATGAGCGGCTCGCTCCTGGTGGGAATCGTGCTCGGCTTCCTCTCGCTGCGCGGACGCGAGCGCGACAGCGCCATCGGCGCCGTCCTGGCCTTCGGGCTCGGGATCGGGGTGCTACTGCTCTCTCTCTATCAGGGCTATGCGACCGAGGCCACCAACCTGCTCTTCGGCAGCATCGTCGGCGTTTCCGACAGCCAGCTACGCAACCTCACCATCGTGGCCGTGATCGTGCTCGGCATTCTGGCCGTCTCCTTCCGCCCGCTGCTCTTCTCGAGCGTCGATCCGGAGGTGGCCGAGGCTCGGGGCGTCCCCCTTCGAGCACTGTCGGTGCTCACCTTCGTGCTGATCGCGCTGACGACCGCGGAGGCGATTCAGGTCGTCGGCGTCCTGCTCGTGCTCACGCTCGTAATCACGCCGGCGGCGGCGGCCCAGCGCCTGACGGGTCGCCCGGGCCTGGCGATGATCATCAGCATCGGCATCGCGCTGTTCTCGACCGAGGGCGGCATCCTGCTCTCGCTCGAGAAGCCCTGGCCGACGAGCTTCTTCATCGCCACCATCTCGTTTGCCGCCTATCTCATCGCCCGCGTCATCGACGCCACCCGGCCGGCGACCGCTCGCGCCGCGAGCCGGAGACCCGCCGACGCGGTCGAGGTGGCGCCGGAGCCCTAACGGCCGGCTAGGAGCCGCTTCGCGGCGGCCGCGCTGCCGGCTGCCTCTCGCCCCGCACCGCGCGCCAGCCCAGCTCCAGCGCGATCACGATCGCTACGACGCCGAACAGGCGCTGAAGCGTCGCCGTGGCGAGCCTCTCGGCGAGATAGGCCCCCGCCACGACGCCGCAGAGCGAGCCGGCCCCGAGCTTCCACGCCACGCGATAGCGGATGTTTCCGTAGCGGCTCTGGCGCCAGCTGCCGACGAGCACGACCGGAACGATGGCCAGCAGCGACGTGGCCTCGGCCTGATGCTGATTCAGCCCGAGCGCGAGCAGCATGGGAACGAAGAGGACGCCGCCGCCCACGCCGAACAGCCCGGCGAGCGCTCCAGCTGCGATCCCGGCGACGATGGCCAGCACGATCGTCACCCGATCACCAGCCTGATCCCGACCGCCGCCAAAAAGACGGCGAACAGCGCGGTGAGCACGCGCCCGTGCAGCCGCTGCTGAAGGGCCGCCCCGACCAACACGCCGCCGATTGCTGGAATGCCGAGCAGCAGCGCTTCGGGCACGTGCACCTCTCCGTACCAGGCGTAGGCGGCGGCGCCCGCGGTCGCCGTTATCCCGACCGCCACGAGCGACGTGGCGGCAGCGACCTTTGCCCTGTGACCGAGCCAGATCAGGCCCGGAACGATGATCGCCCCGCCGCCGACTCCGAACAGCCCGCCGAACAAACCGGCGACGAGACCAATGAGAACGATCGGCATCGTCGTATCCTAGAGACGCCCCATTCCCCAAAATCGCGCGACCGCCGGCCGCGGTTGAGAGAGCGGCTGCCGGGTACACCTGCAAGCCCATGGAACCGAATCCCCTGATCGCAGACCTCACCGCCGACCCCGGGCGCGCCGGGCTGTTCTTCGACGTCGACGGAACGCTGGCGCCAGTCGTGAGGCGCCCGGAGGACGCGAGCGTGCCGGAGGAGACCCGCTCGCTGCTGCGCGGACTGGCCGCCCGCTACGCGCTGGTGGCCTGTGTCAGCGGCCGTTCCAGTGCCGATGCCCGCCGCATCGTCGGGGTCGAGGAGGTCTTCTACGTCGGCACGCACGGGCTGGAGCTGGCGCCCGGCGCCGACGCCTGGCGCGACCAGATCGAGCGCTTCGCCGCAACCGTCGACTGGCCGGCCGAGTGGATCGAGAACAAGGGACTCTCGCTCTCGCTGCACTATCGCCAGTCGGCCGAGCCCGAGCGGTCGCGCCTGGCGCTCGAGAGAATCGCCGAGGCGGCGGTGGAGGTCGGCCTGCTTGCCCGCTTCGGGCGCATGCTGCTCGAGATCCTGCCGCCGGTGGAGGCCGACAAGGGCACGGCCATCCGCTCGCTGCTGGACGAGCGCGGGCTCACGCGGGCGCTCTTCGCGGGCGACGACACGACCGACCTCGACGGCTTCCGCGCGCTCGAAGGCCTGGAGCTGGGAATCGGGGTCGCGCTCTCGTCGAGCGAGGCGCCGGCCGGCCTGATCGAGGCGGCCGACATAGTCCTGGCCGGGCCGGACGAGCTGGTCGAGCTGCTACGGGCCCTATGACTCGACGGACTGTTCGATCGCCTGCCAGGTGAGGCGGATGTCCCGCTCGCTGGTGCGTGCGTTTCCGATTGCCCAGCGAATCACGAACTGATCGCGCAGGCGCGTGTGCGAGAGGAAGGCGACGCCGCTCGAGTTGAGGCGCTCGAGCAGGGCCTCGTTCGCCTCGTCCGAGCCCTTGAGCCGGAAGCAGACGGTCGAGAACGGTCGCGGCGCGCAGAGCTCGAAGCGTTCGTCGGAGGTGACGAGCTGTTCGACCAGCTCGGCCAGCTCAACGGAGTTCCGAATCGCCTTCTGCAAGCCTTCGCGCCCGTACCAGCGCAGCACCGCCCAGAGCTTGAGCGCGCGCATGCGGCGCCCAAGGGCGGGTCCGTACTCCATCAGGTTGACCGCATCCTCGGGCGTGCGCAGGTACTCGGGCACGAGACTGAAGGCGGCGCGCAGGTCGTCGGGGCGCGCGGTATAGAGGCAGGAGCAGTCCATCGGAGTGAGCAGCCACTTGTGCGCGTTGACGACGAAGGAGTCGGCCAGCTCGATGCCGTCGAGCGCCCAGCGGAGCTCGGGGCAGACCGCGGCCGAGCCACCGTAGGCGCCGTCCACGTGCAACCAGGCGCCGTGCTCCCTGCACAGCCGCCCGATCTCGCGCAGCGGGTCTACCGACGTGGTCGAGGTCGTGCCGACCGTGGCCGTGACGGCGCAGACGTCGCCCTTGGCCAGCTCCTGCTCGAGCGCATCGGTGCGCATGCGGAAGTTCTCGTCCACCGGAATCGTGCGCAGCTCGAGCTCGAGCAGACGGCAGGCCTTGGCGACCGAGGAGTGGGCCTCCTCGGAACAGAGAACCGTGCGGCGCCCGCCGCCGGCCTCGCGCGCAGCGGCCAGCGCCGAGAGGGTGGACGTCGAGGCCGTGTCTTCGATGTGGCCGAACCACTCGCCCGGTAGCCCGAGCAGCTGCCCGAGCCAGTTGAGCGCCAGCTCCTCGAGCTCGGTCGCGGCGGGTGAGGAGCGCCAGAGCATCGCGTTCACGTTCAGCGAGGCGATCAGCATCTCGGCCAGGATCCCGGGCTCGGAGGTGGTGGTGGGGAAGTAGGCGAAGAAGCGCGGATGATTCCACTGCGTCAGCCCGGGCAGCACGATTCGCTCCAGATCCTCGAGCACGGCCGAGAAGGGCTCGCCTTTTTCGGGCGGCGCGGCGGGCAGCTGCGAGCGCACCTCGCCGGGCTCGACCTGGGCCAGCACAGGCAGCTCCGGCAGGCGCTCGAGAAAGCTCGCGATCCACTCGCTCGTCGCCGCCGCGCCGGCGCGGAAGCTCAGGATCTCTTCTGTGAGCTCACGATCCGCTTCCAGGGGCGTGTGTTCACTACCTGCTCGCTCGTCAGCCATGCTCTCCTCGCTTGTGCCAGGGCCAGCTCGATGCTCGAAAGAGTCACAGGCCGGTGCCCATCACTTGAGATAACGATCTTAGCCCCTGCCTCACCCGCAAGTCGGGCATGAGTGTCGCGCAGGTCGAGCCGATCGGGCTGACCGTTCATCTCCAGAGCCGTTCCCGTCTCGACCGCCCGGGCAACCAGGCGCTCGATCGCCACCGCAGGCTGGCGGCCGCCGATCTTGCGCGCCGTGGGATGGGCGATGCAATCCACGTGCGGGTTGTCCATCGCGCCGAGGATTCGCTCGGTCGGGCTGCGCTCGAAGGAGGTGTGCAGCGCGCCGATCACCCAGTCCAGTCGCGCCAGCTCCTCGTCGGGCAGATCCATCGAGCCGTCGGCCCTGATCGCTGACTCAACCCCCGCCAGGATGTGGAAGGGAGCGAGCCGCGCGTTCAGCGCCTCCAGCTCCTCGAGCTGGGCGTCGAGCCTGCCCTCGCGCAGCCTGTCGCCGTGGTCGGTGATGGCCATGTACTCGTAGCCGCGCCCGATCGCCGCCAGCGCCATCTCCTCGATCGAGGCGCGCCCGTCCGACCAGGTGGAGTGGACGTGCAGATCGCCGCGCAGATCGCCGAGCTCGATCAGCCGCGGCAGAGTGCCCGCGCGAGCCGCCGCGAGCTCGCCCGAGCCCTCTCTCAGCTCCGGCGGGATGTAGGCGTAGCCGAGGTATTCGTAGAGCTCCTCTTCGCTCGCGAAGCGCGCTATCTCTCCTGTCTCCACGCTGGTGACGCCGTACTCCGAGATCGACAGGCCGCGGCGAACCGCCTCCTCGCGCAGCTCGACGTTGTGTTGCTTGGAGCCGGTGAAGTGCTGCAGCAGGTTGCCGTAGGCCTCCGGCGGCACGACGCGCAGGTCGACGTGAAGGCCGCTCTGCCCGACGACCTCCGCCTTCGTCGCTCCCGCGCCGGCGACCTCGGCCACCCAGTCGATGGCGGTGAACGCCTCGATCAGGAGCGCCGGCTCGAGCGCGGTGGCGATCAGGTCGACGTCGTGCACGGTCTCGCGGCGGCGCCTGACACTGCCCGCCTCCGAGACCTCGAGCGCCAGCGGCAAGCCGGCCAGCTCGCCCAGGATCTCCCGCGTCGCCTCGAGCGCCTGCCCCAGCAGCACTCTGTTCTCGCTCGGCCCGGCGACCGCGTCGAGCGCCTTCAGCACCTTCATCTCGATCGAGGCGCCCAGCCCGGGCAGGGTTTGCAGCAACTCCTGCTCGGCCGCCCGGCGCAGCTCGTCGGGCGTCGTCAGCCCGAGCTCGAGCCAGAAGCGCGCCGCCGTCTTCGGCCCGATGCCCGGCAGGCGCAGGAAGGAGACGACTCCCGGCGGGACGCGTTGCTCGCGCTCGGCCAGGGCGTGGATCTTCCCGTCCGCGGCGATCTCGCGGATCTTGCCCTCGATCGTCTTGCCGATGCCCGGAAGCTCGGTGGCTCGACCGGCCAGCGCCAGCTCGACCAGCGAGTGCGAGCTGTCGCGGATCTGCTTCGCGGCGCGCCGGTAGGCGTTGATGCGGAAGCTGTCGCCGCCCTCCAGCTCGATCAGGTCGGCCAGCAGCTCGAACTGGGCGGCGACTTCGCTGTTCGACGGCATACGAGCAGGCATCGATCCCGATGTTATGCCCTGGTTCGCTTCGGAGATTTACGCCTTGCCTCGACCAGAGCACCAAGTTACGCAGCCCGCCACCGAGCCACCCGCCCGCGGGGTCGTTCCAAAGTACCGTCCCAAAGCGCGGAGAGACGCAGCGCAGCGTGACAACTCTGCGTCGATTCTCACACCACTCGCTCGCTCCGGCGCCTGTATCTCGCTCTGCCCACCCGAGGGGGCTAACCGCACCAGCGCTCGGGAGCTGGCTCGATCGGAGACAGGCGGCGGCAGGCGGTACGGTTCGCTCATGGCCGGCGAACCCGCGGCTCCTCGACGCACACACCTTTCCGGACGGGTCTGGCTCGTTCTCGCCTGCGCGGGCATCGTGATCGTCTTCCTGGCGATCGCGCTTCCGGGCGTCTTCGACGTCAAGCACGGCGAGCGCTCGTACGAGTTCAAGGCGCCGATCAAGGCCCTGGCCTTCAACTCCAAGGGAACCACTCACCTCGACATCTCCGCGAGCAGCGACGGCCGCGTTCACATCCGGCGCACCTCGTCCATCTCGCGCGACTCGCGCCTGATCGAGCAACCCCGCTTCGAGGGAAAAACGCTTGTCTTCCACGCCGCTTGCACCGGCAGCCGGCTGGGAGTGCTGCGCCGCTGCGACCTCCACTACCAGGTGCGCGTGCCGGAGCAGATCGCGCTCTCACTGCGCACGCATTTCGGGCGGACTACCGTCGAGGGCACCCGCGGCCGGATCGACTTCGAGTCCGACGCCGGCGACTTCACCGGCACGAGTTGCAGCAAGATCGCGCGCTTGTCGGTCGGCTTTGGCCGGCTCGAGTTCCACGACACGTGCGTTCCAACTCTTCTTCGGGCCAGAGCGACGGCCGCCGACTTCGCTCTCACGGTTCCCGCCGGTCGTTACGACGTGATCGCCGACGCCCATCACGGAGACGGCGTCAAGCGACCGTTTGCGAACGTGATCGAAGATTCGGCCTCGCCACACAGGATCGACCTCCGGATCAGCCTGGGCGGCTCGATTCAAGTTACTGGAGTGAACCGGTGAGCAATCGCGCAGGCGAAACGACCCAACCGCGCGGCGCCCAGCGGTCACTCTGGGGCGTTCTGTACGACGCCGTCAAGACCGGCATCTATATCGCGCTCAGCTTCCCGCTCGCGATCGGCTACATCGTCTTCTTCACAACAGGGATCAGCCTGGGTATCGGCCTGCTGATCCTGCTCGTCGGCTTCGTGATCCTCGCCCTGGTGGTCGTCGGCGCGACTGTGGCGATGCGGCTGGAGCGGTGGTTCGCCATTCACCTGCTCTCGGCCCAGATTCCGCCGCTCAACCTGCGCCGGGTTCGGCACGGCGAGCCGCCCGAGCGCGCTCGTAGCGAGCGCGGCTATCGAGTCGTCTTCTCGGTATCCACCGAATACCTCTCGAGCGCGTCGCTGTGGAAGGGCCTGGTGCTACTGGTGGTCAAGCTACCGCTGATCATCGTGGCTCTGGTGCTGGCGCTGATTCCTACGGGGCTCACGATCAGCTTCGCCCTGGCGCCTCTGCTCGGCCACTTCAACGCGGGCTGGAGCGTGGATCTCACCTCGCGCGGCTCCTGGATCACGGGGCTGATGGCGATTCCCTCGGCGATCGTCACGATCGGCGTGCTCGACGGCATCCGCACGGTGCTCAGGCGCACCACGACCTTCTTCCTCTCCTCGCCGCCGCGCGCCGACCAGCTGGTGCGCGACTCGCTGGCCGCCGGGCTCGGCGACGAGTCGCTGACGATCGTCTACTGGCTGCCCGAGCGCGAGATCTTCGTGGACGACGAGGGGCACGAGGTGCAGATCGCGGCCGCGACGGCGTCGGGACGGGTCTGGACGCCGGTCGAGCACGACGGCAAGCTGATCGCCGCCATCGTCCACCGCCCCGACCTGGCCAACACCGACATCGTCCAGACGGCGGGCACCGCCGCCGTGCTGCAGCTCGAGAACGAGCGCCTGCGCGCCGACCTGCGCGCCCGACTGGACGAGCTTCGCGATTCTCGCGCCCGCATCGTCGAGGTCTCGGACGCCGAGCGCCGCAGGCTGGAGCGAAACCTGCACGACGGCGCCCAGCAGCAGCTCGTGGCGCTCGCGCTGCAGCTTCGCCTGGCGCGCAACCAGACGACCGATCCGGAAAGCGCGAAGCAGATCGACGATGCGCTCGAGCAGCTCGATCAAGCTCTGTCGGAGCTGCGCGAGCTGGCGCGGGGAATTCATCCGGCGATTCTCAGCGACCGCGGCCTCAACGCCGCCGTCAAGGCTCTGGCCGAGCGCCAGCCCCTGCCGACCGAGGTCGAGTTTTCGGTCGAGCGCAAGCTGGAGCCGTCGGTCGAGGCGACGGCCTACTTCGTCGTCGCCGAGGGGCTGACCAACATCGGCAAGTACGCCGGCGCGGAGCTGGCCACCGTGCGCGTACGCGAGCGCGACGACACACTCGAGGTGGAGGTGAAAGACGACGGCTGCGGCGGCGCCGACGCCAGCAAGGGAAGCGGGCTGCACGGCCTGGAAGAGCGCCTGCGCGCCCTGGACGGAACGCTCGTCGTGAAGAGCAAGCCCGGCGAAGGGACGCTTCTCGTGGCCCGTATTCCGCTGCGCGAGAGTGCGCCATCCGGCGAGCCGGATGGCGAGCCAGCGGGCGCGCCGGAGAGGGCGCCCGAGGAAGATGCCGAGCTCGAAGAGGGCAGCGAGCCCGCCGATCAGGAATGATTCGGGCGTGCGCGCCTGCATCTGCCTTCCCACCTATAACGAGCGCGAGAACCTGGAGCAAATGCTGCGCGCCCTCGGCGGCGTGCTCGGCCCGGACGATCGCGTGCTCGTCATCGACGACGGCTCCCCGGACGGCACCGGCGAGATCGCCGATCGCCTGAAGGCCGAGCTCGATTTCGTCGACGTACTCCACCGCGAGCAGAAGGAAGGCCTCGGCCGCGCCTACATCGCCGGCTTCGGCTGGGCGCTGGAGCACGGCGCCGAGCTGGTGCTGGAGATGGACTGCGACTTCTCGCACAACCCCGCCGACGTGCCGCGCCTGATCGAAGCCGCCTCCGGCGCCGATCTCGTGCTCGGCTCGCGCTACGTCCGCGGCGGCGGCACGCGCAACTGGAGCCGGGTCAGGCGCCTGATCTCGACCGGCGGCTCCTTCTACGCGCGAACGCTCCTACACATTCCGATCCGCGACGTGACCGGCGGCTTCAAGTGCTACCGGCGCCGCGTTCTGGAGACGATCGAGCCGGACACCATCTCGGCGCGCGGCTACGCCTTCCAGATCGAGACGACCTACCGGACTCTGCGCGCCGGCTTCCGCATCGTCGAGATCCCGATCATCTTTTCCGAGCGCGAGGCCGGCGGCTCGAAGATGGGCAAGAGCATCGTGCTCGAGGCGCTCCTGAAGGTGCCGGCGCTGAAGTTGGGTCGCTGGCGGCCTGCGGCCTGAGCGCCCGTTGCTAGTTTGACTCGCGCATGGCGCCGCTCACTCACGTCCTCTTCGACTTCTTCGGCACCCTGGTCGAGTACTCCGACAGCCTGGTCGATCAGGGCTTCGACGGCTCGTACGAGGTGCTCGTCTCGGAAGGAACTCATCTCAGCTACTCCGGCTTCCTCGAGCAATGGTCGCTCACCTTCAACGAGCTGGAGGCCCTGTCGGGGACCAGCCTCGACGAGTTCACGATGGACGAGGTCTGCGAGAGGTTCCTCGAGCGGGCGCTGCCGCGATGCCCGGATGACGGCATCGTCGCGCGTTTCCGCGACACCTACCTGGACGAGTGGAACAAGGGCGTCGAGTACATCCCGGAGGTTCCCTCGCTGCTAGCCGAGCTGTCGGAGCGCTACACGCTCGCGCTCGTCACCAACACGCACAGCGCCGAGCTGGTCGAGGGCCACCTGCGGGCGATCGGCGCGACCGGCTACTTCGCCACGGTCGTCCACTCCGTAGAGCATGGAAAGAGGAAGCCATCCGCCTGCATCTTCGAGAGCGCGATCGAGCGCTCGGCAGGCCAACCGGAAAACGCCGTCTTCGTTGGGGACTCCTACCTCAACGACTATCAGGGTGCGCTCGCAGCAGGGCTTGGCGGTCTGCTCATCGATCCCGAGCACCGCTACGAGGTGCCGGCCCAGCATCGCCTCGGTCACGTTCTCGACCTCCGTGAGGCTCTGGCGATCTAGCCCGCAGCGCTAAGCGGCTCAAGCGAAGTGATCCCAGCCGCTGAGCTCCACCGGCTCGCCGCCCGAGAGGAAGACGACGCCCTCGCCCTCCTCGCAGCGGCCGATCGCGCTGAAGCGCCCGGGCTCGGGCACGGCGGCCAGCAACTCGTAGTCTTCGCCGAAGGCGCAAGCGAGCTGGTACACGTCCTGCTTGAGGTGCGCGGCGACCTCGGCCACGCCGGCCGCGACGGGCACCCGCTCGAGCTCGATCACCAGGCGGCAACCCGAGCGCTCGGCGATGCGCAGGGCGTCGGAGGCCAGCCCGTCGGAGATGTCGAGCATGGCGTGGGCGCTTCGGGCGAGCTCTTTTCCTTCGGCGATTCGTAGCGGCGGGCGCAGGTGCTCGCGTGCGCAGGGGTTGGTTAGGCGCTCTTGCAGGCAGTAGAAGCCGGCGGCAGAGGCGCCGAGCGGGCCGGTCACGACGAGTAGATCGCCCGCACGAGCACCGCCTCGGCCGGGCACGCGTTCGGCCCGCCCGAGCGCGGTGATGCTCAGATAGAGGCGCTCGGCCGAGGTCGTGTCGCCGCCCAGCACCGGCACTCCGGTCTCGGCGATCCCCTCGTAGAGCGCGATCACGTCGTCGGCCTCGCTATCGCCGGGCAGGCCGAGCGAGACGATCAGGGCTTCCGGCTCCGCGCCGGAAGCGGCCAGGTCGGAGATGTTGACCGCCGCCGCCTTGTAGCCGAGGTCGTGCCAGCTCGTCCAGTCGAGGCGGAAGTGGACGCCCTCGACCAGCGCGTCCTGCGTGACGACCAGGTCGGGCGCGAACTGGGCGGCGTCGTTGGAGATCCGCTGCGCCAGGCCGCGGCGCTCCAGCTCGCGCAGGAAACCGAACTCGCCAAGCTCAGAGAGCCGCATCGATCGCCTCGATGATCGCTTTCGAATCGCGGGCGGCGCGGATCACGGCCACTCCGGCCGCGCCGGCGCGGATGCAGTCCGCGGCATTCGACGCGTCGACGCTGCCGATCGCCACTACCGGCACCGACACCGCCGCGCAGATCGCAGCCAGGCCGTCCAGCCCGATCGCCGCGGCGGCGTCGGCCTTGGACGGGGTCGCCCAGACCGGGCCGGCGCCGATGTAGGCGGCTCCGTTGTTCTCAGCTTCGATCGCCTCCTCGACTGTGGAAGCCGACAGGCCGAGCATCAATCCGGCTGCCAGCGCCAGTTCGGCGCCCATGTCGGTCTGTCCCAGGTGAACGCCGTCGGCCGCGAGCGCGACCGCCGCCTCGGCGTCGTCGTTAACCACGAACGTAGCCGGAAGCGCGCGAAAAGGGACGCCGCGCTCGACCATCTCTCGAGTCGAGGCGCCCTTGAGGCGTAGCTGGACGACCGTGGCGCCACCCGCGACGGCCGCCTGGGCGGTCTCGAGATCTTCGACTATCGCGTGCAGCTTCATGAGATGTGGACGCGCGTTCACGAGACGTGAACGCGGGCGTCGAGAGTGTCGGGATCGAGGTTGTAGAGACCGTCGTAGAGCGCGGCGTGGAAGCTCCCGGGCCCGTTCGCGCCGGCGGCGGCGTCCTCGGCCGCGACGCCGTAGGCGGCGAGCGCTTCGGCGGCGGCCTCCAGCGGCGCCTCAGGCTTCGCGGCCAGGAAGCAAGCCGTGATTGCCGTGGACATGCAGCCGGTACCGGTCACCATTCCCAGCAGCGCATGCCCGTTCGCCACCCTGAAGCCGTTATCGCCGTCGGAGACGCGATCGATCGGGCCGGTGACCGCGACGACGCAGCCGAGCGTGGCGGCTGCCGAGCGTGCGATCTCCTCGGCCGGCGAGCCAACTCCAAGCGAGTCGACACCGCGCATCTCGGCCTGCTCGCCGATCAGCGTCGCCACCTCGCCCGCATTCCCACGCACGATCGCCACGCGGACCTCGCTCAGGATGCGCTTGGCCGTCTCGGTGCGAAAGCCCGTGGCGCCCGCGCCGACGGGATCGAGCACGACCGGCACGCCGGCGGCGTTCGCGGCCTTCCCGGCCAGGATCATCGACTCGATCCAGGGCGCCGAGAGAGTGCCGATGTTGAGCACGAGCGCTCCAGCGGCGGCGGCCATCTCCTCGACCTCCTCCAGGGCGTGCGCCATCACCGGCAGCGCGCCGATCGCCAGGGTGGCGTTCGCCGTCTCGTTCATGACGACGTAGTTGGTGATCTGATGAACGAGCGGCCGCCGCGCGCGCAGCACGCGAAGAGTCGCTCCCGCTGAGACGGTCATTCCTGCTCCTCCAGTCCGAGTACGTCAACGGGGCCTTCGCCGGCCCCAAGCCATTCCAGCCCGTTCGCGACCGCTTGCGAGGCGATCCGCGCCGCCTCCTCGGCGGCCTCGGGCAAAGACATTCCCTTCGCCAAGAGCGCCGCCAGGGTCGCCGAGTGAGTGCAGCCGGCGCCGTGCGTCGAGAGCTTCGCGTGCCGCTGAACGGGGATCTCGAAGTGCTCCCGCCCGTCGAAGAGATGGTCGATCGGATCGGCGCCGTGCCCGCCGGTGACGATCACGGCCGCCGGCCCGAGCGCGAGAATGCGCTCCGCCAGCTCCCGGCGCGAGCCCGACTTTCCCGCCAGCACGACCGCCTCGTCGAGGTTGGGCGTGACGACGCTCGCCAGCGGCAGCAGGTTTTCGATCAGCGCCGCGACGGCCTCCGGCTGCAGCAGCCGCGCCCCCGAGGTGGCGATCATCACCGGGTCGACGACCAGCGGAACGCGGTGCCCGGAGAGAAAGCCGCTGACGGCCTCGATGATCGGGCGCGAGAAGAGCATGCCGGTCTTCGCCGCATCGACGCCGATATCCGAGAAGACGGCGTCCAGCTCGGCCAGCACGAACTCCGGCGGCGCCTCGTGAACGGCGCTGACCTCGGTCGTGTTCTGGGCGGTCAGGGCCACGATCGCGCTCATGCCGAAGCAGCCGACGGCGGCGAAGGCCTTCAGATCGGCCTGGATGCCCGCGCCTCCGCCCGAGTCGGAGCCGGCGACGGTCAGGCACCTGGGGATCACAGGAACTCTTTTCGAACTGATTGCCTGGCGACGGGGAGGGCGCCACGATACGCAACCCCCCGCCGTGTTCCACCCACCCGCGGGGTCGTGAAACGGTACCGCCCCTCAGAGACGAGAAGCGCACGAGAATGTGCCGACTTCGCACCGAAATCTCGCCGCCGAGCGCGGCCAGGCGGCGGAGTGCTTCGCTTTGAGGTGATGTCCAACATCCTCCCTTCGCTGGCATTACCCAGATCAGGTTCTACGGGTTTTTCTCAGCCCGCGAGGGCACCCCGGTGGGCACAGGGTACCATCGCCTCGAGGGGTGGAAAAGGAAGCCGGATCAAGCGAAACGGCTCACCATGAACCTGAGCTCGCGCGCAGCGAAGACGAGTTGGAACTCGCTCCTGACCGGTGAGGAGCTGGCCTATCGAGGCGAGGAAGCGGCGCACGAGGCGCGGCTGGAGCCGATTCCCGAGGAGTTGGAGCCGCGACTGCGCCAGGCGCTCGCCGGGCTCGGCGTCGGTTCTCTCTACTCGCACCAGGCCGAGGCCTGGCGGCTGGCTCAGGCGGGCTCGCACCTGATCGTCACCACCGGCACCGCCAGCGGAAAGACCCTGGCCTTCAACCTGCCCGTGCTCGACGCGCTGGCGCGCCAGCCCAAGCAGCGGGCGCTCTACCTCTATCCGACCAAGGCGCTGGCGCAGGATCAGGCGCGCGCGCTGGCAACGCTGCACGTCCCCAAGGTGCGCTCGGCCATCTACGACGGCGACACGCCCACCGAGCAGCGCTGGCAGATCCGCAAGTGGGCCAACGTGATCCTCACCAACCCCGACATGCTGCACGTCGGCGTGCTGCCGCACCACGATCGCTGGGGCGACGTGCTGGCGAACCTGCGCTACGTCGTGGTGGACGAGGCGCACGTCTACCGCGGCGTCTTCGGCTCGCACGTGGCGAACGTGCTAAGGCGGCTACGCCGCCTTGCACGCATCTACGGCGCCGAGCCGCAGTTCCTGCTCGCCTCGGCGACGATCGCCAACCCGGGCGAGCTGGCGAGCGCGCTCACCGGTCTCGATTTCGAGGTCGTCTCGGCCGACGGGGCGCCGCGCCCCGAGCGCACGCTGGCGCTCTGGAACCCGGAGCTGATCGACCCCGAGCTGGGGCTGCGCGCCAGCGCGCTGGGCGAGGCGTCGAAGCTGCTCGCAACGCTGGTCGAGCGCGGCGAGCGGACGATCTGCTTCGCCAAGAGCCGCAAGGCCGTCGAGCTGATCCACCGCTTCACCAGCGACCGCCTTCCCGCGGAGCTGGCCGCGCGGATCGCTCCTTACCGGGCCGGCTACACGCCCGAGCAGCGACGCGAGATCGAGCGGCGCCTGGTCGCGGGCGAGCTCCTGGCGGTCACCGCCACCGACGCGCTCGAGCTGGGCATCGACGTGGGCACGCTCGACTGCGCGATCTCGGTCGGCTTCCCGGGAACCGTCGCCAGCCTGCGCCAGCAGTGGGGCCGCGCGGGGCGCCGCCGGCTCGGCCTGGCCGTGATGATCGCCAGCGAGGACGCGCTAGACCAGTTCTTCATGCGCGACCCCGAGGCGCTGATCGGGCGCCGCGTCGAGGCCGCCATCCTCGACCACGCCAGCCCGCGCATCCTGGACGGTCACCTTCTCTCCGCAGCCTACGAGGCCCCGATCGGGCCCGAGGACGCGGACATCCTCGGCCCGGAGGCGCTCGAGCGGGCCGCCACGCTGCCCGAGCTGCGGGCCACCCCGGCCGGCTTCGTCTGGCAGGGGCGCGACTTCCCGGCGGGACGTGTTCCGTTGCGCTCGGCCGAAAGCGAGAGCTTCACCGTGATCGAGGCGGAGACGGGCTCGGTGCTGGGGCTGGTCGAGCGAGCCCGCGCCTTCTCGACCATCCACGAGGGCGCGATCTACCTGCACCTGGGCGAGGCCTATTTCGTACGCACGCTCGACCTGGAGGCCGGCCGCGCCCTGGTCGAGCCCTTCTCGGGCGACTACTACACGCAGGCCAAGCGCGAGACCGAGACCGAGATCAGGGACGAGCTGAGGCGCGAGCAGCGGCTCGGCGTCGAGCTCTGCTTTGGCCGCGTCTCGGTGACCGAGCAGGTGGTCGGCTTCCAGCGCCGATCGATCCAGACCCAGCGGGCGATGGACTTGACGCCGCTGGAGCTGCCGGCCACCTCGTTCGAGACCGAGGCGATCTGGTTTTGCCCCACGCCCGAGCAGCTCGAAGGACTTGAGGAGCTGCCACTACTACTCGGCTCGCTGCACGCCGCCGAGCACACGCTGATCGCGCTGCTTCCGCTGCGCGCCATGTGCGACCGCTGGGACATCGGCGGCCTCTCCACCAATCTGCACGCCCAGACACTCCAGCCCACGATCTTCGTCTACGACGGCCACGCCGGCGGCATCGGAATCAGCGAGCGCGGCTTCGAGGTGTTCGGAAACTGGGTCGCCGACGCCGTGCGCCTGCTCGAAGGCTGCCCCTGCGAGCACGGCTGCCCCTCCTGCGTCCAGTCGCCGAAGTGCGGGAACCTGAACGAGCCGCTGCGCAAGGCCGGCGCGCTGACGCTGCTCGGGCGGATGCGGGCTAACTCGAGCGCCTGAGCCGCCGCCGCAGCCGCTCGAGCAACGAAGGCCCGCGCAGTTTCGCCAACGTCCGCTCGCGCTCCAGCGATTTCTTGGCCCAGGCGCGTTCGCGCATCCTGCGCGTCGCGTATTTCGGCTTCCAGATCAGCGGTCTCGGCCTCGGCATCTCATCCCTCCAGCGCCGACAGCGCCAGCTCGACCGCCTCTTCCGGAGTGGCCGCGCGGAGGAATCCTTCGCCCTCCACGGCGACGCCGCCTTCGAGAATCACCGTCGGTCGCCCCAGCCGGCGTGCGAAGGCGATCTCGCTCAGCGTTCCCCAGCTTCCGCCGACCGCGATCAGCGCGTCGCCCGAGGCCGCCACCGCCAGGTTGCGGGCGTGCCCGATCCCGGTCGCCACGCTGAAGTCGATCCATTCGTTGGCCTCGCTCGGCGACTCGCCGGGCAGGACTCCGATCGTTCGCCCTCCCGCTTGCCTGGCTCCGCGCGCGGCGGCCGCCATCACCTCGGCACCGCCGCCGGTCACGACCGTGCAGCCGCGACCAGCGAGCAGGCGCCCGACCTGCTCGGCCTGCGCCTCCCACTCGCTGCCGCTGCCGATTACGGAGATCTGAACCGCGCGCACCCTTGCGATGGTAGAAGACTCATATGGAAAACGCGGATCATCGAGCGAAGTCAACGCCATTCGACGATCTCGAGCGCATCGTCGGCTTTTGCCGCTACCTCGACGAGCGCTGCTCCGAGCGAATCTTCTCCTCGTTTCTGGCCACCGCGCTCCTGTGCGAATCGCTGCCGCAGGTGTACGACCGCAACTTCCTGCGTGTCGAGGACCCGGACGCCGGCGCCAATGAGCTCTCCGCGCTCGCCGACCGCATCTTCGGGGCGGCCGGAATGCCTCACCGCAAGATTGTCAGCGACACGGCCGAGATCGGCGAGCGGCTGGCGCCGCAGTTCGAAGGCATGGGATGGAAGGTCGAGCGGACGATCGCGATGGCTCACTCGGGCTCGGTCGAAGAGGAGCGGCTCCCGCTCGTGGCGGAGGTCTCGAGCGAGGAGATGCTGCCCTTCTGGGAGGAGGAGAACCGCCAGTTCCATCCCGACAACGAGGAGCTGGTCGCGCAGCTGACACAGCAGAACCTGCTGATCGAGCGGAGCATCGAGTGCAAGTACTTCGCGCGCCGTTCGGGCGGTCGGGTCGTGAGCGGTTGTCAGCTCTACTCGCGCGGCGGTACCGCGCAGATCGAGGCGGTCGGCACCCTGACCGAGTTCCGCAACCAGGGCCTGGCCAGCTCGGTCGTTCAGCGCGCGGCCTGGGAGGCCTTCGCCTCGGGTCACGATCTCGTCTGGCTACTCGCCGACGAAGACGACTGGCCCAAGGCGCTCTACGCCAAGCTCGGCTTCAGCCCGATCGGTCGCTTCTACTCGTTCCGGCGCGGACCGGGCTAGCTCGCCAGGCGCGCCAGCGCCTCTTCGCGACTCGGCGCAATCGAGAAGACCTGATTCAGGCCCGTGATCTCGAAGATCTTGTTGATGTTGCGGTCGCTGCAGACGAGCGAGAGATCGCCGTCCTTCTCGCGCAGGCGGCGAACCCCGCCGACCAGCACTCCGAGCGTGGTGGAGTCGATGAAGGTCGTCTCGGTGAGATCGACCACGACGTGACGGGCGCCCTCGGCGACCGCGTCGATCAGCTGCTGCTTGAACTCCGGAGCGGTGTAGAGATCGACCTCGCCGCTGAGCGCGATGACGAAGACGCCCTCGCTCGGTCTTTCACTGGCTATGTCGAAGTCCACCTCGCCACCTCCTCTCGGGCCCGTAACGTCAGCTCAACTCTAACCGTTGGCGTTGATCTTCTGCAGCTCGGCCAGCGCCTTCTTGACCTGCGGCGCCAGTGGGCTCTTCGGAGTCAGCTTGAGATAGGTCTTGTAGGACTTGATCGCGGTCGCGTAGTCGGTCGCGCTGGCGGCCGCCTGCCCCAGCTCGAGCTCGATCTGGGCCCGCTGGAGCGTGTTCGTGATCGGAACGCTCTTGGCGTAGACCTTGTAGGTGTTCTCCCAATCCGTTGCCGCCGAGACGTACGAGCCGTAGGCGTTGCTCACCTTCGTGGTCAGCGTGCTCGAGTAGGCCGTGAGCAGTTGGTCGGCGCCGACCAGGGTCGAAAGCGGATCGGAGCCGGTCGGGCCGGTGGCGATCGCCATCTCGGACTCCAGCTTCGAGTAGCGATCCCAACGGGCCGAGGTGACGTCCTGCTGCAGGCGGCCGAGCTGTATCAGCGCGCTCGGATCCTTCGGCTTCAACTTCAGATACCTCACGTAGGTGTTGATCGCGTCGCCGCGTCGCTGCTTCGCGTCGTAGGCCTGCGCGAGCCGAGCCAGAGCGGCGGCGTTGTGCGGGTGCTTGGCAACGTCTTTTTCCGCCGTCGTGATCGGATCGCTGCCGCCGCGCATGCCCAGAAGCTCCTGGATGACGTCGCCGCCGCTGCCGCCGCTACCCACGCCGGCAAAGAGGAAGGTGAAGGCGAAGACGATGATCAGGACGATGAAGGCCCACCTTGCGCCCTTGCGCAGGCGCATGAAGAACATCGTGTCCTCGATCGCCGAGGAGTAGCCGCTCGTGCTGACGGGAGCCGCGGGCTTCGTTACGACTCGACCGCGCGCGCTGCTCTGCTGCCGCCGGCGAGCATTCGACTTCTGGCGGCCGCGCTTGCGCTGCGAAGAACGTCCCACTCGAACTCTCCCTTCTCGTACTTCGTCTCGCCGTCTACGACGGTCAGCAACACTCGTTCAGGACTGCCGCCGAGGACGACAGCAGCCTGCGCATCTTCCCATGGTAGAAGCGACGTTTCATCCAAGGCCACGATAGCGATATCTGCACGCTTGCCGGGGAGTAGCGAGCCGACCTGATCGGCAATTCCGAGCGCGCCGGCCGATCCGAGCGTCGCCAATTCAAGCGCCCGCGCCGCCGTCAGCGCCTGTGAGTCGCGCTCGCGCGCGCGAGCGAAAGCGACCGCCGTGCGGAGCTCCTCGAACATGTCGAAGGAGGGCGCCGAGGCCGGGCTGTCGGTTCCGATCCCCACCCGCACGCCGGCCGCGAGCAGGCTCTTGAGCGGCGCTATCCCGCAGCCCAGATAGCCGTTCGAGCGCGGACAGTGCGCAACCGCAACGTCCAGCGAGGCCAATAGCTCGATCTCATCGGGGTCGAGATCTACGCAGTGGGCGGCGATCGTCTCCGGGCCGATCGCGCCTGCGGCGGCAAGTTGGCGGATGCCCGTCTCGCCGCTCGGAGGCAGGATGTAGCTCAGCGCGGCAAGCGGCCCTTCGCCCCGCGTGAGCCAGGATCGCTCGGCCGCGCTCTCGGCCAGGTGGGTGACGATCGGCAGCCCCAGCCCGCGCATCGCCGCATACACCTCCGTGCTGACTGTGTAGGGCGCGTGCGGCGAGACCGCCGGGCGAACCTGCTCGGAAAAGGCCGGGCGCGCGATCTCCATCAGCTCCTCGAAACGGCTGAGCGCGGCATCCGGGTCGTCTCCGAACACCTCCAGCCCGACGATCGCCTTCAGCCCGAGCTCGCGGCAGGCGCGCGGCGAAGCGGCGCTGAAGCTGGCATCCGCAACCGTGGTGATTCCGGAGGCCAAGCATTCGGCGGCCCCGAGGCGCGCCAGCGCGACGATCTCCTCGAAGGAGATGCGCAGCTTCCGCTCCAGGTGCAGCGCTATCCAGCCGCCGAAATCGAGCCCGTCGCCAAAGCCCGTGTAGGCCGCGTACTCGAGGTGCGCGTGGGCGTTGACGAAGCCGGGCATGATCGCGGCCCCGGGAAAGCGACGCCCGCCGCCGAGCTCGCTAGTCGTGCCCACTCGTGTGATGCGGCCTTTCTCGAAGGCAATGGCGCCGTTCTCGATCGGCTCGCCCTCGATCGGGAGCAACCAATCGGCAGAGTAGATCGTCTCCACGGCGATGGCGATGCTAACAGGGAACTCCCCTCGGGACGGTGGCCGGAGCGCGTCATTTCAAGGCGAGTCTCAGGGCAGCTGGTCTAGACTGCGTGCCCTCGTTCGGATGCGAACGACGGAGGAGAGATGGCAATAGCCGGGGATACCGAGTCGTTTAGCTCGTCGCTCGACGCCGAAACGCTCGGACTGAGCCGCGGCGACCTGCTCGGCATGTATCGCGACATGCTCGTCACGCGCGGTATCGAGGAGCGCGGCCACATCCTCTACAAGCAGGGCAAGATTCCCGGCTCGTTCTACACCGGGCGCGGCAACGAGGCGGCCGCGGTCGGCGTGGCGAGCGCGATGCGGCCCGAGGATGCCGGCACTCCGCTGCACCGTGACATGGGCGTGCACGTCACGCGCGGCGTCGAGCCCTGGCGCATCCTGGCCCAGTACATGGCCCGGGAGGACGGGCCCGCGCGCGGGCGCGACGGAAACGTGCACATGGCCCTGATCGAACAGAACCTGATCGCCATGGTCAGCCACCTGCCTGCGATGATGCCGGTGGCGGTGGGCCTGGCGCTCGCCTTCCGCATTCGCAACGAGCGCCGCGTTTCGGTTTGCTGGTACGGCGACGGCGCCGCGGCCCGCGGCGACGCGCACGAGGCGATGAACTTCGCCGGCGTGCGGCGGCTGCCGGTGGTGTTCGTCTGCGACAACAACCAGTACGCCTACTCGACGCCGCCGCAGCTCGAGTACGCCTGCGCCAACCTGGCCGATCGCGCCGCCGCCTACGGATTCGAAGGCGTGGTCGTGGACGGGACGGACGTCCTCGCCGTCTACAGCGCGGCGAAGCAGGCGATCGAGAAGGCGCGAGCCGGCGGCGGACCGAGCCTGGTCGAGTGCGTGACACTGCGCATGGAGGGCCATGCCGTGCACGACGACGCCTTCTACGTGCCGAAGGAGCTGCTGGAGGAGTGGGCCAAGCGCGACCCGATCGCGCGCTTCCGGCTCTGGCTGGGCGAGCACGCCCGGGCCGACGAGGCCGAGCTGAGCGGGCTGGAAGCGGAGGTCAAGTCACTTCTCGGCGAGGCGCAGAAGCGAGCCGAGAGCTCTCCCCTGCCCGACCCGGGCGAGCTCGAGCAGGGCGTCTACGCCGAGCCGGAGAGCGCCGATGCCTGAGAAGACCTACCTGCAGGCGATCTCGGACGGGCTGCGCCAGGAGATGCGCCGCGACGAGCGCGTCTTCGTGCTGGGCGAGGATGTGGGCGTGTACGGCGGCGCCTTCAAGGTGACGGCCGGCCTCCTCGAGGAGTTCGGGCCCTGGCGGGTGATCGACGCGCCGCTCTCGGAGATCGCCATCGTCGGCGGCGCCACCGGCTCGGCCCTGATGGGCCTGCGCCCGATCGCCGAGCTGCAGTTCTCCGACTTCGTCTCCTGCGCCTGGGACCAGCTCGTGACCGTCGCCGCCAAGCAGCACTACCGGGCCGGAACCTCGGTGCCGATGGTGCTGCGCCTGCCCTCCGGCGGCGGCTTCTCGGGCGGGCCCTTCCACTCGCAGAGCCCGGAGAGCGCCTTCACGCACGTGCCCGGCCTGAAGGTCGTCTGCCCGGCGACGCCGCACGACGCCAAGGGCCTCCTGGCGAGCGCGATCGAGGATCCCAATCCCGTTCTCTACTTCGAGCACAAGCACCTCTACCGCCGCATCAAGGCCGAGGTGCCGGACGAGCGCTACACCATCCCCTTCGGCAAGGCGCGAATCGAGCGCGCGGGCGACGACATCACGCTCGTCACCTGGGGAGCGATGGTCTACACGGCCGCCGAGGCCGCCGGCGAGCTTGCCAATGAGGGCGTCTCGGTGGAGATCATCGACCTGCGCACGCTGCAGCCCTGGGACAAGCAGGCGGTGCTGGAGAGCGTGGTCAAGACCTCGAAGCTGCTGATCCTGCACGAGGACACGCGCACCTCGGGCTTCGGCGCCGAGATCGCGGCGCAGGTGGTCGAGGAGGCCTTCGAAGAGCTCGACGCGCCGATCAGGCGCATCGCGGCGCCCGACACCCCGGTTCCCTTCTCACCGGTGCTCGAGAAGGCCTACATCCCGCAGGTCGAGGACGTGGCCGGCGCGCTGCGAGAGCTGGCGGCGTACTGATGACGGGCGAGAACCGAGTCGAGGTCGTGATGCCGCAGATGGGCGTCTCCGTCTCGGAGGGGACGATCGTCAAGTGGCTGAAGCGCGCGGGCGAGCAGGTGGCGGCCGACGAGCCGCTGCTCGAGATCTCCACCGACAAGGTCGACACCGAGGTACCGAGCCCGGCCGATGGCGTCCTCGACAGCATCGTCACGCTCGAGGGCGAGACCGTCGCCGTCGGCACGACGATCGCGCTGATCGCGACGGGAGACGCGAGCGAAGGCGAGGCGCCCGCGGAGACCGGGCCGGCGCCAGCGGGTCTGACCCCTCGGGGTCTGACCCCGGAACAGGCTCCGAGCCCGGCTGCCGAGCCCGCCATCCACCCCTTCGTCTCACCGGTGGTGGCGCGAATCGCCGCCGAGCACTCCGTCGACCTGGAGCAGGTCAGCGGCAGCGGCAGCGGCGGGCGCGTGACGAAGAAGGACGTGCTGGCCCACATCGCCGCGGCGACGAGGGTGGGAGCCGAAGTTGTTGCGAGCGGGCCTCTACCGGCTCCCGTGACCTCTTCCGCGCCGACCGACGGCGACCGGCTCGAGCCCATGTCGCAGATGCGCCGCTCGATCGCCGAACACATGCGCCGCTCGCTCGACACCGCGGCGCACGCCACAACCGTCTTCGAGGTGGACATGTCGAACGTCGTCGCGATTCGCGCCCGGCTCAAGCCCGAGTTCCTCGAGCGCCACGGCGTGCGGCTCACCTATCTGGCCTTCGTCGCCCGCGCCACGGTCGAGGCGCTGCGCGACTGGCCCTGGCTGAACGCCGAGATCCGCGGCGACGAGATCGTCACCCACAGCTACATCAACCTCTGCATCGCCGTTGCCGTCGACGGCGGCAAGGGCCTGGTAGTACCCGCAATTCGAAACGCCGAGGGGCTCAACCTGCTTGGGATGGCGCGGGCCATCCAGGATGTCGGCGACCGCGCCCGTTCCAAGCAGCTCGCGCCCGAGGACGTTCAGGGCGGCACCTTCACCCTCACCAATCCCGGCGGCCACGGCTCGGTCGTCGGCACGCCGATCATCAACCAGCCCCAGGTGGCCATCCTCGACACCGAGGCGCTGGTCAAGCGGCCGGTGGTGATCTCGGACGAGAAGGGCGTGGACGCCATCTCGGTGCGACCGATCATGAATCTCTGCCTCTCCTTCGACCACCGCCTGATCGACGGCGCCTACGCCGTCCAGTTCATGGCCGAGGTTCGCCGCAGCCTCGAGAGCTGGGGCGAAGAGCGTTATTAGTCGCGATTCGAGTCAGGCGATTCGAATCGAGCCGGCCGAGGCCGGCGACGCCGAGGCGCTGGCGGAAGTTTCGCGGCGCGCCTTCGAGCAGGACATCGATTATGGGCGGCCTTGCGTGGGCGGCCCGCCCGGCTATGACTCGACGGACTGGCAACGCGAGGCGATCGAGAGCGGCAGCTACTACAGGGTCATTGATACCGACCGGATCGTGGGCGGGCTCGTTCTCTTCCCACTCGCGGGCGGGTCGGTGAAGCTCGGCCGCGCCTTCCTCGAGCCCGAGTGCCAGAACAAGGGGATCGGACGCGAGTTGCTGCGCTTTGCGGAGAGCGCCTTCCCCGAGACCAGGCGCTTGGTCCTCGACACGCCGATCTGGAACATGAGGACGAGACATCTCTACGAGAAGTTCGGCTACGAGAGAGCCGGCGAGATCGAGAGCGGCTTCGGGTTTCCTCTGATCCAGTACGAGAAGAGGCTCGAAGCGTGAGTGCGAACCTCGAGCTGGTAGCGGCCATCCGAAGCGGGCTCGCCGCAAACGCGAATCCGGTCAAGGCACCGCAGATGCAGGCCTACCTGAAGAGCGAGATGCCCTGCCTCGGGGTGACCGCGCCGCTGCAGCGCGAGATAGTCGCGCGAGTCGCGGGCGAGTTTCCGCTCGAG
Source organism: Gaiellaceae bacterium (assembly GCA_049591255.1). Taxonomy (GTDB): domain Bacteria; phylum Actinomycetota; class Thermoleophilia; order Gaiellales; family Gaiellaceae; genus Fen-549. The sequence goes on along the minus strand of JBAWEP010000046.1, from coordinate 6,938 downwards.
AGCTTCACCGACTGGCGCGACACGGTGCTCGAGCTCTGGCGCGGCGCCGAATACCGGGAGGAGTTCGCCTGCGCCGGCCTCCTCGCCGGTGAGCGCCGCTACCGGCCGTTCCAGACGCTCGCCGCGCTGCCGCTGTACGAGGAGCTGATCGTGCGCGGCGCCTGGTGGGACCTGGTCGACGGCGTCGCCACGCACCGGCTCGGCCCGCTGCTCCTTTCCAATCCCGCGCAGATGCGGCGGAAGATGCTCGACTGGAGCCGCGACCGCTCGCTCTGGAAGCGGCGCAGCTCGATCATCTGCCAGCTGGCGCTGAAGGAGAAGACCGATCTCGAGCTGCTCTACGCCTGCATCGAGCCCAACCTGGCCGACAAGGACTTCTTCATCCGCAAGGCGATCGGCTGGGCGCTGAGAGCCTTCGCCTACATCGACCCGGAGGAGGTCGTTCGCTACGTGAGCGAGAACGAGAGCCGGCTCAGCCCGCTCAGTCGCCGCGACGCGCTCAAACACATTCCGGACAACTAGGCTGAGGGCAATTGAGAGGAAGGAGAGACGGATGAGCTATCGCTTCATCGACGTGGGCGAGGTGGAACCGCTGTTCAACGGCCGCATTCGGCCGGTGCGAAAGGCGCTCGAGATCGAGTCCTTCGGGGTCAACGAGTTCGAGCTGGCGGCGGGATCGACCACCTATCCCGAGCACGACGAGCTGAAGACCGGGCAGGACGAGCTGTTCGTCATTCTCGAAGGCGACGGCACGATGACGATCGACGGCGAGAGCTTCGAGCTCGTGCCCGGCCGCTACGTCTACGTCACACCCGAGTCGAGGCGCCACATCGATCCCGGCGCGAGCGGACTGCGCTACATCGCGATCGGCGCGCCGGCCGACGCCAAGCACGGCGGCAGGATCTGAGTTGACGCGCGCCTACCTGATGCAGCTCGGCAGCGTCCCCTACCGCGAGGCCTGGGATCTGCAGCGCTCGCTGGCGGCTGCCGTCTCGCAGGGAGTGATCCCCGACACGGTGATCTTCTGCGAGCACCCGCCGGTGGTCACGATGGGTCGCCGCACCGAGCAGAGCGAGCTGCACGTCCCCGCGGGAGCGGAGGTCGAGATCGTCGAGACCGACCGCGGCGGCAAGTCCACCTACCACGGTCCCGGGCAGCTCGTCTGCTACCCGATCCTCGATCTGCATCGCCACGGCAAGGACGTGAAGCTGTACGTGCGCCGGCTCGAGCAGGCGATCATCGAGACCCTGGAGCCGCTGGGCCTCGAGGCGACTCGGATCGAGGGGCTGACCGGGGTCTGGCTGGAGAGCCCGCCCAGGAAGATTGCCTCTATTGGAGTACGCATCGCGCGCTGGGTAACGACGCACGGCTACGCGCTGAACGTCGATCTCGACCCCGCGCCGTTCACGAGCTGGATCACCGCCTGCGGGCTGGAGGACGCGGCCTTCACCACTGTCACCCGCGAGCTGGGGCGCCCGGTGACGGTCGAGGAGGTGCGCCCACGAGCCGCCGCCGCGATCGCCGAGGTGTTCGGGCTCGAGCTGGAGGAGCTGCCCGCGGAAGAGGATGGCGGTACGGGCCTCTGGCCGCAGCCGGTTCACGGCAAGCTGGCGAGTAGCTAGCTCGTTACTCCAGCCCGTCTGCCAGCACGAAGTTGTAAACGGCCGCCTCGCGCCGAAGCGCCTTCAACGGCGCGTACTCGTCCGAGTCCCACCAGGCAAGCGCCCGTTCGCGCGAGGGAAACGTGAAAACGACCAGAGCGGGCGGGCGCCACTCTCCCTCCAACACTTCGACCGATCCGCTGACGACCTGATACCGCCCGCCGTAGCTCTCGATCGTCGGCGAGACCCCGTCGAGGTACTGCTGCAACTTCGCCGCGTCGCGAACCTCGACGCGCTCGGCGATGACAAAGACGTTCACGTGGGCATACTGGCAACTCAATGCAGGAATCGCTACCCGTCTCCGGTAGGCCGCGCCGTCCCGAGTGGATGAAGGTGCGCGCACCGAGCGCCGACTCGCTCTACGGCGACGTGCGCAGGCTTCTGCACGGACAGCACCTGTTCACGGTCTGCGAGGAGGCGCACTGCCCGAACGTGGGCGAGTGCTGGGGCCGGGGAACGGCCGCCTTCCAGATTCTCGGCGACACCTGCACGCGCGCCTGCCGCTACTGCAACGTTCACTCGGGCAAGCCCGCGGGCCCGCCCGACCCCGACGAGCCGAGACGCCTGGCCGAGGCCGCCGCGCAGATGAAGCTTCGGCACGTCGTCGTCACCTCGGTCGACCGCGACGACCTGGCCGACCGCGGTGCGGGCCAGTTCGCAGCCACGATCAGGTCGCTCAAAGAGCTGACCCCGAACGCCTCGGTCGAGGTACTGACGCCCGACTTTGTCGGCTTCGAGGAGGAGGCGCTGGCACTCGTGCTGGCCGAGCGGCCCGAGGTCTTCAATCACAACATCGAGACCGTCCGCCGCCTGCACGCGAAGATGCGCGGCGCCAAGGCGAGCTACGACGGCTCGCTTCGCCTGCTCGCCCGGGCGAAGGAGGTCGCGGGCTACCCCGTCGCGACCAAGTCGGGCTTGATGGTCGGGCTGGGCGAGACGAACGAGGAGATTGCCGAGACGCTCGGCGACCTGCGCGAGCACGGCGTCGAGATCGTCACCATCGGCCAGTACCTGCAGCCGACCTCCAAGCACGCGCCGATCGACCGCTGGGTACACCCCGACGAGTTTCGCTCCTTCGCCGCTCTCGGGCGCGAGCTCGGTTTCCGCTCCACGTTCTCCGCGCCCCTGGTTCGCTCCAGCTACCGCGCCGATCGAGCGCTGGATCCGGGGTCAGACCCCCGCCGGGGGTCAAACCCCTCGACGGAACGCTGGGTGCACCCGGACGAGTTCCGCTCCTTCAGCGAGGCGGATCCGGGGTCTGACCCCGCAGGGGTCTGACCCCTTAGGCGCCCAGAAGCGCCAGCGTCTCGTCGTGCAACAGGCCGTTGGTCGATACGCCGCTACCGCCGTCGAGCACCGATCGGCCGCTCATGTCGGTGAACTTTCCACCCGCCTCCTCGACGATGATCTTCAGCGGGGCGCAGTCCCAGATCTTCACGGCCGGGTCGATCGCCACGTCCACCGAGCCCTCGGCGACCAGCATGTGCTGCCAGAAGTCGCCGAAGGAGCGGGTGTGCCAGGCCCGCTCCGCAAGCGGCGCCAGGCGCTCGATGCCCTCGCTCAGCTCGAAGGAGACGACGGCGTACTCGAGCCGCTCGATCTCGGAGACCTTTGTGCGGCGCCCCCAACCGATCGACGCCGTCGCGTCCTCCAACCTCGCCACGCCCGAGACGTGGATCGGCCCGTCGCTGCGGTAGGCGCCCATGCCACGTTCGGCCCACCAGCGCCGCCCCAGCGCCGGCGCCGAGATCAGCCCCAGCTCCACAACTCCGTCGATCTCCAGCGCGATCTGAGTGGCGAAGATCGGGATGCCGCGGCTGTAGTTGCGCGTGCCGTCGATCGGGTCGAGTATCCAGCGCCGCCCGCTGGTTCCGCTCAGGCCCTCCTCCTCGCCCAGCACCGCGTCGCTCGCTCGCTCGGCGGCGATGCGCTCGCGCAGCGTCTTCTCGATCGCGCGATCGGCCTCGGTGACCGGGGAGAGGTCGGGCTTGGTCTCGACCTGGAGGTCGGATGCGCCGAAGCGGCCAAGCGAAAGCTCGTCGGCGATGTCGGCGAGGACGGCGGCGAACTCTAGGTCGGAGGGCATGCCAGGCTCAGTTTGACGATCGCGGCGGACCGGTGCCCGAATATGGCCGCTCGCCACTCGACACCAGAGCGCGGAGCGGAATGACGACCCACTCCCCCGGGGACTTCTCACTTCGCCCTCCTCCGGGCCACCCGCCCGCGGGGTCGTTCGAAGATACCGCCCAGCAGAAGCCGGAAGCGCTCGAGACCGCGCCGATTCAGTGTCGAATCCGAGCCGAGTGATCAAGAGCGGTTTTCCACCGAACTAGTAAAACTCGACGATACGCGGCACTTTCGAGCCTGTTAGGGTCCGAGCCGCATCGCCTCCGGTAGTCCGCTCAAAGACGCTGGAAGAACCGGTGCGAACTGCGGCGCCAAGCCGCAGATGTTTCAGGGGAGACAGCCCCCGGGCTGTAGTGCGTTTCAGTTATCGCTCAAGTCGAAGACAGGAGGGCCACGGTGCCCCATACGTTCATGAAGCTGGTCGTCGAGAAGAATCCCGGCCAGCCGGAGTTCCATCAGGCGGTCGAAGAGGTTGTCGGCTCGATCATGCCCTTCTTGCACGCCAACCCGAAGTACAAGCAAGCCAAGATCCTGGAGCGGATGATCGAGCCCGAGCGCGTGATCATGTTCCGCGTCCCGTGGCTCGACGACAAGGGCGAGATCCAGATCAACCGCGGCTACCGGATCGAGATGTCCAGCGCCATCGGCCCCTACAAGGGCGGGCTGCGCTTCCACCCCAGCGTCACCCTCTCGATCCTCAAGTTCCTGGCCTTCGAACAGGTGTTCAAGAACAGCTTGACCACGCTGCCGATGGGCGGCGGCAAGGGCGGCTCGGACTTCGACCCGAAGGGCAAGTCCGACACCGAGGTGATGAAGTTCTGCCAGAGCTTCATGACCGAGCTCTGCCGTCACATCGGCCCCGATACCGACGTCCCCGCCGGCGACATCGGTGTAGGTGGCCGTGAGATCGGCTACCTGTTCGGGCAGTACAAGCGGCTGCGCAACGAGTTCACCGGTGTGCTCACCGGTAAGGGACTCAACTGGGGCGGAAGTCTGATCCGGCCCGAGGCGACCGGCTACGGCGCCACCTACTTCGCGCAGGAGATGCTGAAGACGCGCGGCCAGTCGCTCGAGGGCAAGACCGTCACCGTCTCGGGCGCGGGCAACGTGGCCCAGTACACGGTCGAGAAGTGCAACGCTCTGGGCGCCAAGTGCGTCACGCTCTCCGACTCGCACGGCTTCGTCCACGATCCGGCCGGCATCGACGCCGACAAGCTGGCCTGGGTGATGGAGCTGAAGAACGAGCGGCGCGGCCGCATCGAGGAGTACGCGAAGGAGTTCAAGTGCGAGTTCGTTGCCAAGGCTCGCCCCTGGAACGTGCCCTGCGACGTGGCCTTCCCCTCGGCGACGCAGAACGAGATCAGCGAGGACGACGCCAAGGCGCTCGTCAAGAACGGCTGCATCTGCGTCTCGGAGGGCGCCAACATGCCCACGACGCCCGAGGGAATCAAGGTCTTCCTCGACGCCAAGATCCTCTACGGGCCCGGCAAGGCCGCCAACGCCGGTGGCGTCGCCACCAGCGGCCTGGAGATGAGCCAGAACGGCATGCGTCTGGAGTGGGGCCGCGAAGAGGTCGAGGGCCGTCTGCACGAGATCATGGTTCGCATCCACGAGCAGTGCGTCGAGTACGGCAAGGAAGGCGACTACGTCAACTACGTCTGCGGAGCCAACATCGGCGGCTTCGTCAAGGTCGCCGACTCGATGATCGACCAGGGCCTCGTCTAGCTAGACGGGCTCCTGACGGATTCAGAAGGGGCGGGCTTTCGGGCTCGCCCCTTTTTCGTTCGGGCGCTACTCGCTCGAGTACTCGGGCTGCGCCTTCTCGTGCCGGATCTCGGCGACGGCGTTGTTGGCGGCCATCGCGGCTTCGGCCAGCGCGATCGTGATCAGCGTGATCTTGCCCTCGTAGCCCGCGACGTCGCCGGCGGCGTAGATACGGGGCCTGGAGGTTCGCATCGTGGCGGGATCGACCCGGAGCTGGCGGCGGCTGAAATGCTCCAGCCCCCAGTGCGCGATCGCGCCGAGGTGCGAGGAGAAGCCGAGCAGCGTGATCAGATCGTCGCAGGGCACCCGCTCGCTGGTGCCGCTGGAGGTGTCCTCGATCGTCACGGCCTCGATTCGATCTGCGCCGTGGATCTCACGCACCTCGCACGGCGTCATGATCCGCGCCTTGCCGGCGTGCTCCAGCGCTCTGGCCCTCGCCAGCGACGACTCGAGCGCGCGGAAACGGTCGCGCCGGTGCACGAGCACTATCGGCGGCTCCACCACCTCCGCCAGCCCGAGCAGCCAATCGAGCGCCGAGTCGCCGCCGCCGACGATCACGCAGCGCTTGCCGGCGAGCTGCGCCTTCTCGCGCACGGCGTAGCGCAGGCCTCTCTCTTCCCAGTCGTCGATGCCGTCGAGCGGAAGCTTGCGCGGGGCGAAGGCGCCGTGCCCGGTGGTGACGATCAGGCCGCGGCTGAGATAGCCGTTACCGGCCGAGGTACCGAGCCGGATCAACTCCTCGCCGTTCTGCTCCACGGCCTCCATCGAGACGGCCTCTTCCGCCAGGCGCAGCTCGGGCTGGAACTGAAGGCCCTGCTCGGCCAGGCGCGAGGCCAGCTCGTGTGCGAGCACGCTCGGAAAGCCCGCCACGTCGCCCATGTGCTTCTCGGGGTACTGCGCTACGAGCTGGCCGCCGACCTCCTCCAGGCTCTCGACGATGCGCACGGACGCGTGCCGGTGCCCGGCGTAGTAGGCGGCCGCGAGCCCGGCGGGGCCGGCACCGAGGATGGTCAGGTCGGTGACCGGGTCTTGCTCGGTGGGAGACATGGCCGAGATCCTATGCCCGAAACTGGGGGCGGCTGAATCGATCCCTTGCGCCGGGGCACTTCTCTCGACGCCCGCCATCGAGCGCGGAGCGGAATGACGACCCACCGACTGGGTGCGATTCGGTGGATGCGATGCCAGGACGCAGCCCGCCGCCGAGCGCGGCCAGGCGGTGGAGTGCTTCGTTTACGGCACTTCTCACTTCGCCCGCCACCGAGCGCGGAGCGGAATGACGACCCGCCGACTGGGTGCGATTCGGTGGATGCGATGCTAGGACGCAGCCCGCCGCCGAGCGCGGCCAGGCGGTGGAGTGCTTCGTTTACGGCACTTCTCACTTCGCCC
>JBAWEP010000045.1:0-39049 GCA_049591255.1 Gaiellaceae bacterium | reverse complement strand
TAGCTGGAAGCTACGAACGCGACCGAGGACGACGTCCTCGCGCCGCCGAGCGCGGCCGGGCGGTGGAGTGCTTCGTTTCGCTTCGCGCTCACTACCACCCGCCCGCGGGATCGTTCAAACCTACTGTCCGTAGGCGAAGAGAAGCGCTCGTGAAAGCGCCGATTCTGTGCCGGATCAGAAACAGAGACCTCTACCCTCGGCTGTATGCGGTCGCGCGAAGCTCCGTAGTCCTACCCACTCGCTAGCCTCTTCTCTGGTGTCCCGCGACCAACTTCCTCATGCTGCGTAGGCTCAGGATCGAGAACCTCGTGTTGATTCGCGAGGCCGAGCTGGAGTTCGCGCCCGGTCTGAACGCCGTCTCGGGCGAGACCGGCGCCGGCAAGACGATCTTCGCCCAGGCGATCGGCCTCCTGCTCGGGCAGAAGGGCGACGCCTCGGCGGTCGGCCCGGCCGCCGGGGAGGCCTACGTCGAAGCTGAGCTGGAGCTGCCCGAAGGATTTTTCGACGAGGAGGAGCTGGCTGCCGTGGCCGAACTGCAACCCGCAGGCGAGGAAGGTCTCGTGCTGGCGCGGCGGGTGTTCAAGGACGGTCGCACGCGCGCTTACGCCTGGGGTCGCGCGATCGCGCGCGAGGACGCCGCGGCCGCGGCCGAGCGGCTGATCGCCATGTCCGGGCAGTTCGAGCAGCGCCGGCTCGGTCGTCCGGCCTACCAGCTCGACCTGCTCGACGCCTTCGCGGGTGAAGAGCAGGGCCGGCGAAGAAGAGAGGCGCGGGCGGCTTGGCGAGAGCTGAGCGCGGCCAGGCGCCGCTACTCCGAGCTGGCGCGCGACGCGAACGCGGTGCAGGCGCGGCTCGAGGAGCTGAGGGCGCTGGTCGAAGCGACGGGCGAGCTCGACGAGGGCAGCGAGGAAAGGCTGCGCGCCGAGCGCGAGCGAATCAGCCACATCGCCGAGCTGGCGCAGGCGGCGCAGACGGCGCTCGAGGCGCTGGCTCCTGAGGAGGGCGACGGAGCCGCGGGCCTGGTCGCGCTCGCCGAGGGCGCTCTGGCTCCACTCGAGCGCCTGGCGCCGGAGCTGGCGGCCTGCACCAATGAATTGCGCAGCGCCGAGCTCGAGTTGCGCGAGACGGCCAGTTCGCTCTCGGGCTTTCTGGCCTCGCTCGAGGTCGAGCCCGACCGGCTCGAACAGCTCGAGGCCGAGCTCGACCGGATCGCTCAGGCCAAACGACGTTTCCGCTGCCTGGATTTCGCCGAGTTGATGGAGCGCGCCGCGGCGGCACGAGCGGAGCTGGCGCAACTGGACGAGGGCATCGATCCTCTGACCGCCGCGGAGGCGGAGATGAACGCCGCCGAGGAGCGCGTGCACTCGCTGGCCGAGGAGCTGCGGACGGCGAGGCGAGCCGCCGCCGAGCCCTTCGCGCAGGCTGTCGCTGGTGAGCTCGGGCAGATCGGACTGGGGGAGGGCGAGTTCCGGGTTGAGCTGGCCGAGCGCGAGCCCGGGCCGAGCGGGGCCGACGAGACGGTCTTCCTGATCCGTCCCAACCGCGGACTTCCCTTCGCGCCGGTGGCCGAGACGGCCTCGGGCGGCGAGCTGTCGCGGATCGCGCTCGCGCTCGCGGCGGTGGCCGGCGGCGAGACGCTGGTCTTCGACGAGATCGACGCCGGCATCGGTGGCCGCACCGCCAACACCGTCGCCGACACGCTCGAGCGCCTCGGCGCCCGCGCCCAGGTGATCACGATCACGCACCTGCCCCAGATCGCCAGCCGCGCCGCGCGCCACTTCTCGGTCGAGAAGATTCCCGGCGACCCGACCCACACCCGCATCGAGGCGCTCGGCTCAGAGGAGCGCAAGGCCGAGATCGAGCGCATGCTCGGCGGCGAGGAGTTCCTGGCTACGGTGGCCGCCCGAGAATCGCCGGGCAGCGATTAGTTCTCGTTCGAGATTTGGCTCGCTATCTGCATGCTTTCACGCGAGATCGGACCGCGAAAGACAATAGTTTGTAGTGACCCCGCGGGCGGGTGGCTTTGGGGGCGGGCTTCGAGAGAAGTGCTCCGAACCGGATTTCGCGAGACGCGAGGACGCCGATTCTCATACCGTCCTCCGTCCGCCCTACCATCCTTGAGCATGGTGCTGGGGGATGGAGACTCGAAGGTGATCCCCGCCGTGCTAGCTTTGCAGGTAGTGGAGAGGCGAGAAATGATGTCCCCCGAGCGCGCGATCGCATCGCCCTGGGAGACGTCTCTCCAGACAAGCAGCGCGGCAACGAGCTCCCCAATCAGCGCCGCCAACCACGAGCGGAGAAGGAGCGAACAGTGAGCGCGCGCGCGACCAAGTACATCTTCGTAACCGGAGGCGTCGTCTCAGCCCTCGGCAAAGGCATCGTCGCGGCTTCGCTCGGCCGCCTGCTCAAGGCACGCGGGCTCTCCGTCCAGGTGCAGAAGTTCGATCCCTACCTGAACGTCGATCCGGGCACGATGAGCCCCTTCCAGCACGGCGAGGTGTTCGTGACCGAGGACGGGATGGAGACCGACCTCGACATCGGTCACTACGAGCGCTTCATCGACACGAATTTCACCGGCGCCTCCTCGAACACCCAGGGCGCGATCTGGGAGACCGTCCTGCGCAAGGAGCGCAAGGGCGAGTTCCTCGGCGCGACCGTGCAGGTGATCCCCCACATCACCAACGAGATCAAGCACCGCATCCGCCGCATCGCCGAGACCACACCCGCCGACGTCGTGATCAGCGAGATCGGCGGCACGGTCGGCGACATCGAAGGACAGCCGTTCCTGGAGGCGATCCGCCAGTACCGGCGCGAGGTTGGGCAGGAGAACGTCCTCTACATCCACGTCACGCTGGTGCCCTTCATCGAGGCCGCGGGCGAGCTCAAGACCAAGCCCACGCAGCACTCGGTAAACGAGTTGAGGCGCATCGGTATCCATCCCGACATCGTCGTCGCCCGCTCGCACGAGCCGATCTCGCAGGAGATCCGCGACAAGATCGCGCTGTTTGCCGACGTCGACTGCGAGGCCGTGATCTCCAACCCCGACGTCCCCGACGTCTATCTAGTTCCGACCGTGCTCAAGCGCGAGGGATTCGACCGGCTGGTCTGCGAGAAGCTGCACCTGCCCTCCGGCGCCACCGACCTGGGCGAGTGGAACGACCTGGTCGCGCGCATCGGAAAGCTCGAGGGCGAGGTCGAGATCGCGCTGGTCGGTAAGTACGTGAAGCTCCAGGACGCCTATCTCTCGGTGCTCGAGGCGCTCAAGCACGGCGGCATCCATCACGGTTGCCGCGTGCGCGTGCGCTGGGTCGACTCGGATGGGATGTCGCTGGAGGAAGCGCGCAGCGAGCTCGAGCAGGTCGACGGGGTGCTCGTTCCCGGCGGCTTCGGCTCGCGCGGTTGGGAGGGAAAGATCCTCGCCTGCCGAGTCGCGCGCGAGCAGAAGATTCCCTATCTCGGCATCTGCCTGGGCATGCACGTGGCGGTGTCGGAGTTCGCCCGCAACGTGGCCGGGCTGGACGGCGCCAACTCCACCGAGATGGATCCCGAGACGCCCTATCCGGTGATCGACCTCCTGCCCGAGCAGAAGGAGGTGAGCGACCTCGGCGGCACGATGCGGCTGGGCGCGAGCGCGGTCGAGCTGGTCGAGGGAACCGGTGTCCAGGCCGCCTACGACGAATCGATCGTGCACGAGCGCCACAGGCACCGTTACGAGGTCAACAACATCTACCGCGAGCGCCTGCTCGAGGCCGGGCTTGTTGTCTCGGGCACCTACCAGTCCGGGCGCCTGGTCGAGATCGTCGAGCTCCCCGATCATCCCTGGTTCGTCGCCAGCCAGTTCCACCCCGAGTTCAAGTCGCGTCCGACGCGCCCGGCACCGCTCTTCCGCGACTTCGTCGGAGCCGCGCTCGAGCGAGCAATTGAGCGGGGGAATGCGCACACCTCGCGTGCCTCCGTCTCGGCCGAAGCGAGTGGCGAGTAACGCGCCAGTAGCTAGCTTGAGGCGGTTCTCCGCTGAGCCTGCGTCTGGCGCGTTCGATCTGGATCCGACACGAAACCGGCACATTCGCGCGCGTATCTTTTCGATACCGTTCCCCGCCCCGTGGGAGGGTGGGGGGTGGTGGGTGGTCAAGGAGGCGCCGATACCCCGGAGAGCGATCTGCGGAGCAAAGCGGGTTCGCGAGGCTAAGTTCTAGAATCGAGCGATGCCTGAACGTGTTCTGACACTGTTTTCCGAGCTGGCTCGCATTCCGAGCCCGTCGAGCAAGGAGCGGGCGGCCGCCAACTACGTGCTCGCCTATCTGCGCGGGCTGGGGCTCGATCCGCACGAGGACGGCTCCGCCCCGCTGATTCCCGGCGAGGCGGGGAACATCGTCTGCCGCCTGCCCGGCGGCGAGCCCAGCGGCGTGCCGATCATGCTCTGCTCGCACCTCGACACGGTGCCGCCCGAGGGCCCGATCGAGCCCGAGGTCGTGGACGGCGTCGTACGCAACTCGGCCGGGACGATCCTCGGCGCCGACAACAAGGCGGCGGTCGCGGCGATGCTCGAGGCGGCGCGCCGCATCGTCAAGGAGCACCGGCCGCACTCGGGAGTCGAGCTCGTCTTCACGGTGATGGAGGAGGTCGGGCTGCAGGGCGCCAAGTTCCTCGACCTGGGCTCGCTCGAGGCCAAGCTCGGCTACGTCTACGATCAGGCGGCGCCGATCGGCGAGGTGATCCTCGGCGCGCCCTACCACCGCGAGCTGCACGCGACCTTCATCGGTCACGCGGCCCACTCGGGCATCGCGCCGGAGGAGGGACGCAGCGCGATCGTGGCCTGCGCCCGCGCGATCTGCGATTTCCGCCTCGGCCGGATCGACGAGGAGACGACCGTGAACGTCGGCGTCGTCCGCGGCGGCGTGGCGCGAAACATCGTGCCGGGGCTGTGCGAGCTGGAGGCCGAGATCCGCTCGCACAACGAGAAGACGCAGCTCGAGCTGATCGAGGAGATGCTGGAGGCGATCAGCTTCGCCGCCGAGCAGAGCGAGTGCCGGGCCGAGACCAAGCTGATCGAGATCTACCGCGGCTACCGCTTCAAGCCCGGCGACCTGCCGGTTGCGCTGGCCAAGGAAGCGCTCGCGAGTTGCGGCTTCGAGCCAAAGTTGGGCCTGACCGGCGGCGGCGCCGACGCCAACATCTTCAACGCCGGCGGCCTTCCCTGCGTCAACCTCTCCAACGGCATGGCGCACATCCACTCGCCCGAGGAGGAGATCGCCGTGGACGACCTCGTGCGCATGGTCGACGTCACGCTGGCGCTGGTCGATGCCGCGCGTGGCGCCGCGACGAAGAGCGCTTAGCTGTCGCTGCTCTTGGCGGCGGGCTTCCTGCCCACCGTTGTGGGGCTGATCTTGACGACCAGCCAGGTGACAGCCGCCGCGAGCGCAATCACGAAGACGATGTAGAAGAGTAATCCGATCAGTCCGAGCACCGTGGCCATCGCCTCCAAGGATAGCGGTAGGGCTCGCATGCCGACGATCACGCGGCATTTCAGCCTATGCCGCTCGTCGACTCGTGGAATGGGCGCGTGGTTCGGGCTTGCGAGCCAGCGATCGCGTAAGCGATCGGCGATCACGCAAGCGATCGAACTCCCGGGCATTTTTCTATGCCGCCGCGCCGAATCGTAGAATGGGCGCATGGCTCGGGCTTGCGTGATCGTGCTCGACGCGGTGGGAGCAGGCCCGCTTCCCGATGCGTCGCGCTACGGCGACGAGGATGCGAACACGCTGGGCCACGTCGCCGAAGCGGTCGGCGGCCTCGATCTGCCGATGCTCGAGGCGCTTGGCCTGGGCAACGTCGCTCCACTGCAAGGCTGTCCGCCGCAGCCGGGGGCGCCCGCGATTGCCGGCCGACTGGCACCGCGCTCCGCGGGCAAGGACACGACCACCGGGCACTGGGAGCTGATGGGCATCGTGATGCCGCAGCCGATACCGACCTACTCATACGGCTTCCCAGGCGAGGTGATCGACCCCTTCATGCACCGCACCGGCCGCGGCGTGATCGGCAACAAGGTCGCCTCCGGCGCGGACATCATCCAGGAGCTGGGCGAGGAGCACATCGAGACGGGCAAGTGGATCGTCTACACCTCTTCCGACTCGGTCTTCCAGCTCGCCGCGCACGAGGACGTCATTCCGCTGGACGAGCTGTACGAGGCCTGTGCGGTCGCGCGCGAGCTGCTGGACGGCAAGCACAAGGTGGGGCGCGTGATCGCTCGCCCGTTCAAGGGCGAGAGCGGCGCTTTCGAGCGCACGCCGGGCCGCCGCGATTTCGCCCTGCAACCGCGCCGCCCCAACTACCTCACGCTGGCGCACGAGGCCGGAGCCACGATTCACGGCGTCGGCAAGGTCGGGGACGTCTTCGCCGGTTGCGACTTCGACGAGTCGATCCCGACCAAGTCGAACGCCGAGGGAATCGCCCAGACCGAGCGCCTGCTGCAGGAGCTCGAGCACGGCCTCGTCTTCACCAACCTGGTCGAGACCGACCGGCTCTGGGGCCACCGCAACGACCCGGTCAACTTCCACCGCTCGCTGCAGGACTTCGATCACCGGCTGCCGGAGCTGCTCGCTCACCTGCGCGAGGGCGACCTGCTCGTGCTCACCTCCGACCACGGCTGCGACCCGACCACCCCGGGGAGCGAGCACACACGGGAGTTCGAGCTGCTGCTCGCCTACGTCGAGGGCACGAACGCCGCCGGACGCATCCACGAGGGCGAGCCGGCCGACGTCGGCGCCACCGTCAACGCCTGGCTGGGCGGGCGCTCGCCCGGGCGCCGTCTCCCTGGTACGCCGTTCGTTACGCCGGCCTGATCTCACTCGAGCGCTTTGGGGGTATGGGCAGGGGCGCTCCGCGGGCGTGCCTGGCACCCGCTCGCGCGGCGGAACACGGTATCGAGAAAACCCGCACGAGAATGTGCCGAGAAAGCATCGGCTTCCGAACCGATCGCGACTCGCGCCGGCGCGATTAGGCTTGACGAATGCCCGAGCTGCCGGAGGTGGAATCGATTCGCCGCTCGCTCGAGCCGAGCGTCGCCGGAAGGAAGATCGAGCGCGCCGAGATCCTCGATTCGAGGCTCGTGCGGCCCGAGCCGCCGCTCGACGTCGCGACGCGGCTCGAGGGCGAGTCGATCGCGGCGCTCGATCGCCGCGGCAAGTATCTGCTCGCTCGCCTCGAGAGTGGGCGGACGCTCGCCGTCCATTTGCGTATGACCGGCTCGCTCCGGCATCGGCAGGCGGGGGGCGAACTGCTTCCGTACGAGCGGGCCAGGCTCGAGCTGGACGACGGAAGCGAGCTCGTCTACCGCGACGTGCGCCGCTTCGGCACCTGGCAGCTGCTCGAGCCGGGCGAGCTGGAGGGATATCTGGCCGCCCGCGTCGGCCCGGAGCCGCTGGCGCCCGATTTCACGGCCGAGCTGCTGCGCGGGCGCCTGGCCGGGCGCCGTACAGCGCTCAAGGCGGCCCTGCTCGATCAGCGCACGCTGGCCGGGCTCGGGAACATCTACGTCGACGAGGCGCTCTGGGCGGCGCGCCTGCATCCGGCCACGACGGCCGGAACGCTGAGCCGGCAAGCGATAGCGCGCCTGCACGGAGCCATCCGCGAGACGCTCACGCTGGGCATCGCGCGCCAGGGGGCGACGCTGCGCGACTACGCGCTCCCGGACGGCGCGACGGGCACGATGCAGAGGGAGTTCCAGGTCTACGGGCGCGAGGGCGAGCCCTGCGAACGCTGCGGGGCGGCGATCGCGAAGACGAGGATCGCCGGGCGCGGCACCTGGTTCTGTCCGCGCTGCCAGCGGCGCCGGGCTTAGCTCGGGTATCTGCAACGAGTGCCGGAAGTCGAACAATTCTGTGACCGAACGAACCTCGGTATCAGACGTCGGTCAGAAGAAGACTCGTGTGTCAACGAACGTTCGTGCCGAAAGCGCGCCGATCGTTCCGCAGACTCGGCCCGGTTCGCCGGCACCGGGGGCGGCACTACACTGGCTGCATGGGTCGAGCACTGAAGACCGAGGCGGTCGTCCTGCGCTCGTTCAGGCTGGGCGAGGCCGATCGCGTGCTTCATCTCTACTCACTCGAGCGCGGCCGCATCGGCGCGGTGGCGAAGGGAATTCGCAAGACCAAATCGCGCTTTGGCGCCCGCCTGGAGCCGCTCTCGCACGTCGAGATCATGCTGCACGAGGGCAGGAGCGACCTCTGCACGGTCACCGGGGTCGAGCTGCTGCGCTCGCACCGCGGCGCCCGCGAGGAGCCCTACCGGCTCGGTGTTGGCCTGATCGGCGCCGAGGCGATGCTGCGCCTGTTCGGCGAACAGGAATCGAATCCGCGCGCCTTCGCGGCGCTGACCCGCTTTCTCGACCTGCTCGACGAGCTTCCGAGCCGCGCGCCCGCCAGGCCCGCGCTCGACCCGCTGACCCTCTCCTTCCAGCTCAAGCTGATCTGGCTGGCCGGCTATCTGCCTCACCTGGGCAGCTGCGCGGGGTGCGGCGGCGGCCCGCCCTTCGCCGGTTACTCGGCTCGCGCGGGCGGCATCGTCTGCCGCAACTGCGCCGCCGGCTCGATGCCGCTCTCGGCCGAAGGATTCGCGGGATTGGAGGGATTTCTGCACCGTCCGCTGGCCGAATCGAGCGCGATCGGGCTGGATGAACGGGCCTCGCGCGAGTGCCTCGCGGTCATCACCGCCTCCTACGAAGAGCACGGCGGCTTCCGTCTGCGTACGCTTTCGGCATGAAGAAGGAACTCCCGGGCGGATACGAGCTCGACGACAGCGCCGCGAGAATCGATGTGGCCGCGGTTCACCAGTTCCTCTCGACGCAGACCTACTGGGCCAAGGGACGCCCCTACGAGATGCAGGAACGGCTCGTCCGCGAGGCAAACCGCGTCGTCGGCCTCTACCACGAGAACCGCCAGATCGGCTTTGCGCGCACCGTCTCGGACGGAGTCGCGATCGCCTATCTCGCGGATGTCTACGTCCTGCCGGAATATCGCGGCCGCGGCTTCGGCGCGATGATCGTGCGCTTCAGTGTCGAGGAGGGCCCGTTCGCGCGGCTGCGCTGGGTGCTGCACACCGTCGACGCGCATGGCCTGTACAAGAAGTTCGGTTTCGCTCCGCCGAGCGCTCGGGCGCTCGAGCGACAACCGCCCGTTTAGAGTCGGCGGCCGCGAGCCGAAGGGCCGGGTTCTTGGTTCTCTGTCTCTGCGCCGATTTGGCACACGCCCGTGCGTCTTCGGTCGACTGCCCACGGTAGATTCAAATCACCCCGCGGGCGGGTGGCTCGGTGGCGGGCGAGTAGAGAAGTGCCGAGCGCCGCGACCCAACACCCGATCACCAGGCGACTTCTACTCGCCCTTAGGTGTCTTCCACGGCGCCGCCAACCGCTCTGCCAGCTGCGCGCCCACCTGCGAGATGCCCACCCGGATCTGCTCCAGTGAGTCGCGGTCGCGGATCGTGACGGTGTCGTCCTCTAGCGTCTGGTCGTCGATCGTGACGCCCCAGGGGGTGCCGATCTCGTCCTGGCGCCGGTAGCGGCGGCCGATCGCGCCCGAATCGTCGTACTCGACCACGAAGCGCAGGCGCAGCTCCTCGTAGAGCGAGCGCGCCTTGGCGACCATGTCTTCGTTCTTGCCGATCAGGGGCAGGATGGCCGCCTTGACCGGCGCGATCTGCGGATGCAGGCGAAGCAGCGTGCGCTGCCGCCCGGCCACCTCCTCCTCGTCGTAGGCATCGACGAGGAAGGCGAGCAGCGAGCGGTCGGCGCCGGCGGAGGGCTCGATCACGTGCGGCACGTAGCGCTCGCCGTCTTGCCCCACGTACTCCAGCTTGACGCCCGAGAACTCGGTATGACGGCTCAGGTCGTAGTCACCGCGGTTGGCGATTCCCTCCAGCTCCGACCAGCCGATCGGAAACAGGTACTCCACGTCGGCGGTGCCGCTGGAGTAATGCGAGAGCTCGTCGGCGGAGTGCGGGCGCAGGCGCAGATGGCTCGAGCGCAGGCCGTAGCGCAGGTACCAGCTCTTCCTCTGCTCGAGCCAGTACTCGTACCAGCGCTGCGACTCCTCGGGCGGCACGAAGTACTCCAGCTCCATCTGTTCGAACTCGCGCGTGCGGAAGAGGAAGTTGCCGGGCGTGATCTCGTTGCGGAACGACTTGCCGATCTGGGCGATGCCGAACGGCGGCTTGCGCCTGGCCAGCTGCGACACGTTCTTGAAGTTGATGAAGATGCCCTGCGCCGTCTCGGGGCGGAGGTAGACCTTGGAGCCCGACTCCTGCACCGGCCCGATCGTCGTTTCGAACATCAGGTTGAACTGGCGCGGCTCGGTCAGGTCGCAATCCGATGTCTCGCCCGGGTGCTTGGACGGCTTCTTGCCGCACTGGCAGTGCTCGAGATCGTCGGCGCGGAAGCGCTTCTTGCAGGTCTTGCAGTCGATCAGCGGGTCGGAGAAGGACTGCAGGTGTCCCGAGGCCTCCCAGACCTTGGGGTGCAGGATGATCGTCGAGTCGAGCGCCACGATGTCGTCGCGCTCCTGGGTCATCGCCTCCAGCCAGCGCGCCTTGACGTTGTTCTTGGCCAGCACGCCGTAGTGACCGTAGTCGTAGGCCGAGCCCAGCCCGCCGTAGATCTCCGAGGAGGGGAAGACGAAGCCCCGCCGGCGGCAGAGCGAGACGATCTTGTCCATCGTCACGACGTCGTTCGGTTGGCCGGTTTCGCTCATCTGAGGCTCCTCGTTGGCGCTTGGGGCAGACAGGTTATAGGGTCGCGGGGTGCTCGGACGCCGCCTACTCGGCCCGTCCATCGTCGCCTCGCGCACGGCCACCGGTTCACGTCGACGCCTACCTGCGCTTTTGTGCGAACTCGTTGACGTCCGCTAGCCGCGATCGGCCGCTCGCATGTGCTGGTTTCTCTCGAAATCCCCCGCTTGCGCGCGACAATCGTCTTGTTGGAGCGACGAACCGGTCGTAGACTGAGAGAGACGGGTGACTCTCGAGCGCAGGTTGCCTGCCGCATCGGCTTTGCGCCCGAAGCGAGCTTGGAGCGTGTCCAATGTTCGGTTTCGGAAGGCCAAACGTCGAGAAGCTGGAGGGAAAGCGCGATGTCGCCGGCCTGACGCATGTGCTGGCGTCGGCGCCGCAGGACGAGCTGCGAATCGAGGCTCTGCGCGCTCTGATCCGGCTCGACGAGCGAGACCCTGTGATGAACGCGCTCGGGGACGAGACCGCCGAGGTGCGAGCGGAGGCGGCGCGGGCTCTCGGCGAGTGCGCCGACAAGCGCGCCGAGCTTCCCCTCGTGCTGGCGCTGCGCGACTACGACTGGCATGTGCGCACGGCCGCCGCCGAGGCGCTCGGCCGGCTCGGCGACAGCGAGGCCGAGGAGCCGCTCTTGGCCGAGTTCGAGGACGCCAACAGCCACGTGCGCGCGGCGGTAGCCGAGGCGCTGGGGCGCCTGGGGGACAGCCGCGCCGAGGATCCGCTCGTGCGGGAGCTCTGCGACGGCGATCGTCTCGTCCGGGCCAAGGCGGCCGAAGCGCTCGGCCAGATCGGCGACCAGCGGGCGATGGGGCCTCTGCTCGCGGCGCTGTCGGACGAGGACGCCTACGTGCGCGAGTCGGCGGCGCGAGCTGTCGGCTGCCTGCGCGACACGCGGGCGATCGAGCCGCTCTTGACGCTCCTGGCCGACTCCGACGCCGCCGTGCGGGCTCAGGCCGCCGAGTCGCTCGGTAAGGTCGGTGACGCGCGCGCCCTGGGGCCGCTGGTCGAGGCGCTCGGCGACCGCCGCTACGACGTCTGCCGGATGGCCGCCCGCTCGCTGGCGCGACTGGGCTGGCGGCCGGGCTGCAACGAGTTCGGTGCCCGCTACTACCTCGCCTTGCACATGATCGACCGGGCGGTGGAGATGGGCTCCTGCGTCGTCAAGCCGCTCGTCACGGTGCTGCTCGAAGACGATTCCCACTCGATGCGCGCGGCGGCTGCGCGGGCGCTGGGTGAGATCGGTGACGAACGCGCGCTCGGCCCGCTGATCGCTTGCCTCAACAACGTCAGTGTCCCCGAAGTCGTGCGCATGGCCGCCGCCGAGGCGCTGGGGACGATCGGTAACTCGAGCGCGCTGAGGCCGCTCCGCAGCGCCCTGCTCGATCACGACCCCGAGGTGCGCGAGACGGTCAAGCTGGCACTCGATCAGATCAACGTCCATCTCGGCGGGCGGGGCGCGACCGCCAGGTCGGGCTCGCGCTAGTCTGCCTGCGTGCAGCCTGGAGTAGACGTGGAAGGCGACGGCCCGCGCGCAAGCGATCGCGTTCCGCCGCGCATCAGCCCCTTTCGCTGGCTGCTCTGGTGGACGCTGCTCTTCTTCGCGCTGATCCTCTTCTACGGCCTGTTCGCGCCGTTCTGGTTCGGCCTGCGCCTGGCCGCCTGGACGGCGGAGTTCAGGGCGCGCCGCCAGCGAGCCAGGCTCGCCGGCTAGGCACTAGAGAATCGCGTTACAGCCCTGGTTCGCGGCCCAGATCGCCAGCACGACGCTGATCACGCCGACCGCGAGCAGCACCCCGTAGCCGAACACGCCCGCGCGACCGTACAGCGCGTGAGTGCGACCGAAGCGCGAGAGGCCGAGCATGGCCACTACTCCGCCGATCAGCCCGCCGATGTGCCCACCGACGGAGATACCGCTCGATCCGAACGTCAGGGCCAGGTTGATGATGACGATGGCGAACAGCCAGCTACCGAAGAGGTGTATGCCCTGGCGCTCGAGTACGAGGCCGGCGCCGAAGAGACCGAAGATGGCACCCGAGGCACCGACCGTGTAGACACAGGGCGAGGCGAGGATTGCGCCGGCCGATCCGGCCAGACCGACCATCAGATAGAGCAGCAGGAAGCGGCCGCGCCCCATCCGCTCCTCGAGCGGAGCGCCGACGAACCAGAGCACGATCATGTTGAAGCCCAGATGAGTCGGGCCGATGTGCATGAAGGCCGAGGTCAGGAGGCGCCAGTAATCGCCGTTCGCGACCAGGGGGCCGGCCAGCGCGCCGTGATCCCAGATCGTCCCCCTGTCGGAGTTGATGCCTCCACCGGTCGCCACCGTGGCCAGGTAGACGATGATGTTGATCGCGATCAGCGCGCGCGTGACCAGGGCGCCCGAGCCTTCGTAGTGCGCCCGCCGCACGGTCCTGGTGATCTTCTCGACGCCCTGCGGCTTGCCCGAGTGCTCGGGGCAGCGGATGCCGACCGGTGCGAAGGTCGCGCAGTCGGTACAGATCGGGCGCCCGCAGACCGAGCAGGAGAGCCCTGTTTCGCGATCGGGATGTCGGTAGCACGTCGCCATATCTGACTTCTCGGTAGCCTACTAGTCATGCGCATTCACGTGTCCTTCACTCCTTTTGAGCCGGTCGACGCGCCGCTCGCTGTCGTCATCGACGTCCTGCGGGCCACCTCGACCATCACCCAGGCGCTGGCCTCCGGCTACGAGCGTGTTCTCTGCTGCACCGACATCGAGGACGCCCGTACGCTGGCCGCCGAGCACAGCCCGGCCATGCTGGGGGGCGAGCGCAAATGCACTCCCATTCCCGGCTTCGACTTCGGCAACTCGCCGCGCGAGTACGTCGGCGAGCCGGGCGCTCCGACGCTGGTGCTCTCGACCACCAACGGCACCCGCCTGCTCGTCACCGCCGCCGCCCATGCCGAGCGCGTGCTCGTCGCTTCGCTGCTCAACCTGGAGGCGCTGATCGAGGCCGTCCGGGCCGACGGAGCCGACGAGCTGGACATCCTCTGCGCGGGATCGCGCGGCGAGATGTGTCTCGACGATTCCTACGTCGCCGGGCGCATCGCCGAGCAACTCGACGGCAATCACACCGACTCGGCTTCGGCGGCGATCAGGCTGGCGCGGTCCTTCGCCAGCGCCGACGACGGCCTGCGAGTGAGCCAGAGTGCCCGCAATATCGTCGCCGCCGGGCTCGAAGACGACATCGCCTACTGTGCGCAAGAGAGCATCCACTCGATCGTGCCGCGGCTGATCGGGTCTGTTGGCGCCGGCGTCGAAGTCGCGCTGAAGTAACGACCTGCCGGCGATGACCTGCGAGATCGGAAACGGCGCGAGATGAGCTTTTCCGGCCGCCTCGCGATCGAGCCGCTGCCTGCCGAGCTGCGCTGGCTCAACTCGCCTGTGGCGTGGCGCATCGGCGATCGCAGCCTCGAGCTCGTCGCCGGCCCGGCGAGCGATCTGTTCGTCGATCCCGCCAGCGGCTCACCCCTCCTCAGCGCACCTGCACTCGTCGGCGAGGTGGAGGGCGATTTCCTTTTCAGCGCGCGCGTTCATCCCGAGCAGGCCTCGACCTTCGACGCCGGCGTGCTGCTCGTCTACCGCGGCGCCGCGAGCTGGGCGAAGCTCTGCCTCGAGCGCTCGCCGCAGGGCGAGCCGAGCGTGGTCTCGGTCGTGACGCGCGGCGTATCCGACGACTGCAACTCGTTTACCGTCGCGGGCGGCGAGACCGCGCTGCGAGTCGCTCGCCTCGACGACTGCTTCGCCTTCCACGCCGCCGGCGCAGACGGTTTCTGGCGCCTGGTGCGCTACTTCGCCCTGGAAGGCGAGGGCCCCGTCGAAATCGGCTTTCTCGCCCAGTCACCGACCGGCGAAGGCTGCCGCGTCCGTTTCGAGGAGATCGCCTTCGAGCGGCGGCGTCTCGGCGAGCTCAGAAACGGCGAATAGCAGGGAAAATCACCTTCGACTTCGCCGCCGCCTGCCGGTTGGGAAAGCGGCACAGAGACGGCACATTCTCGAGTGGGCTTTCTCGCTACTCTGTTCCGCTCGCGTACCCGGTGCCAGGCACCGCGGTGGGTGTCGCTACCCCGAGAAGCACTCTTCGATCGCGCTTCGCGCTTCGCGCTCCGGGCGAGGGGGCGAAACGCGAGCGAGCGCTCTAAGCCGCGTTGCCGATATCTCGCCGAGCGAAGCCGGGCGGCTTCAACTGCTCGAAGGCGCGCCGGTAGATCTCCAGCAGCTCTTCGTCGATGAAGACGAAGCGCACCAGGTCGATCATCGGCAGCCGCTCGAGTGTCTCGATCGTTGTGGTCAGGGCGACCGGCGCGGCCAGCTCCGGTGGGTAGCCGTAGGCGCCGGTGGAGATTGCCGGGAAGGAGACCGTCGAGCAGTGGTTCGTGCGTGCCAGCTCGAGCGAGCGCTCGTAGCAGGAGGCCAGGAGAAGCGCCTCGCAGTCGAGCCCGCCGCGCCAGATCGGGCCGACGGCGTGGATGACGAAGCGAGCGGGGAGCTTGCCGGCGCCGGTTATCACGGCCTCGCCGGGTGCGCAATAGCCGATCCTGCGGCACTCCTTCACGATCTCGAGCCCGGCCGCGCGGTGGATCGCGCCGTCGACTCCGCCGCCTCCACGCAGGCCGCTGTTGGCCGCGTTCACGATCGCGTCGACGCGCTCCTTGGTGATGTCGGCGAGCGCGAGCTCGATCCGTTGAAAAGCGTTGAGAGGCACGTGACTCATCTTGCGCTCCCTTCGAGTGAAGCGGCTGCGACTAGTGCTTCTTTACCGTCTTGGTCTTCTTTCCATTCCTGCCGTCGCCGACGAGGTGGCCGTCGTGCATGGTCAGGCGGCGCGGCGCACGTGCGGCGAGCCCTGCGTCGTGGGTCGCCACGATTATCGTCGTGCCGTGCCGCGCCGCCAGATCGGTGAGTAGCGCGATCACGTCGGCGCCGCTCTGGGAATCGAGATTGCCGGTCGGCTCGTCGGCCAGAACCACGCGAGGCTCGGCTAAAAGCGCCCTGGCGATTGCTACGCGCTGCTGCTCGCCGCCGGACATCTGGCCGGGGAGGTGGAAGGCGCGGTCGCGGAGGCCGACCTCTGACAGCATCGCCAGCGACCGTTCGCGCAGCTCTCCCGCCGAGACACCGAGGGGAGCGAGGCCGGCCTCCACGTTTTGAACCGCGGTCAGAGTCGAAAGCAGGTTGAACTGCTGGAAGACGAAGCCGAAGGAGCGCAGGCGCAGCTCGGCAAGCTCGCCGTCGGAGAGCGCGGCCAGATCGCGGCCCTCGAAGAAGACCTCGCCGCTGGTCGGCCGGTCGAGCGCTCCGAGCAGCTGCAGGAGCGTCGTCTTGCCCGAGCCACTGGGGCCCTCGAGGGCGACGAACTCCTCCTTGTCGAGCGCGACGTCCACGCCGTCGACGGCCTTGATGGTCGAGCTTCCAAGCCGGAAATACCGGGTCGCGCCGCGCAGCTCGTAGAGTGACGGGGCCGCCATCACTCGACCTGCCTCAGGGCGTCGGCGGGGCGGAGCTGCGCGGCGCGAAGCGCCCCGGTTGCTCCGGCAAGGAGACCTCCGAGTACTGCAAGGGCAAAGCCGATCAGGATGATCGATATGGCCAGCGGAGCGTGCAGGGCCACCTGGCTGGTCGCGCTCTGGGCTGTCTGAGCGGCGGCCGCGAAGCCTCGGAATCCGCTGCCCGTGGTCGTGGTTGGGGCATTCGACGAGGCCGAGAGCGAGAGGTTGAAGGAGTTGATCACCGCGGTGGCGCCGATCCCGATCACCACGCCGATCACGCCGCCCACGATTCCCTGCGCCAGCGACTCGGCGGCGATCTGCCTGATCACGAGCCGCCGCGACCAGCCAAGCGCCCGCAGCGTCCCGATCTCACGCACTCGCTTGGCCACCGAGGAGAGGGTGAGCAGCGCGGCCAGCATGATGGCCATCGCGATCACGATGATCGAGAGAGCGAGCCCGAGGCTCTTGGCCAGGTTGGAGGCGGTGACCAGTGAGCCGGAGATCTGGTCGGCCACGTCCTTGGCGCTGGCGACCTGAGCGCTCGGGAAGGAGCTCTCGATCTTCTTCTGCACGGCTCCGACGGCCGAGCTCTTGTCGGCGCGGACGAGCACCACGTTGACCATCTTCTTCTGGCCGGAGAGCGCCTGCAGCTGTGTGAGCGGGATGTAGACGTCGGCGCTCTGGCCGCCGAGGGGCGCCTGGACGAGACCGACGACGCGAAACTTGGTCTTCTTGATGGTCAGAGTCGAAGAGACCTTGAGCTTGTGGCTGGCGGCGTAGGAGGTTGCGACGAGCGCCTCGCGAGCGTTCTCCTTCGACAGGAAACGGCCCTTGCTGACCTGGGCGGCGGTGATCAGGCCCATGTCCGTCCGGCTCGTATCGACGCCGCCGATCGTGTAGCTGGAGGTCTTGATGTCGGTCTTGGGCGTCTTCACGTTCTTCGTGAGCGTCTGTCGCTTGGTCGTGATCGTCCGCGAGAAGCGGCGCATGCTCGCGGGCAGGCATTTGCGCATGGCCGCGGAGCCGCCGAACTGTCCCGGGCCGCCCTGGTCGCCGGTCAAACCGCCACCCGGTTGGGGCTGATTGGCGCCGGGAGTGGTCGTCGTGCTGGTCGTGCTCGTGCCGGATTTCTCCTGCTTAGCCAGGCACGCGGCCAACTGAGCCAGCTCGGCCGCGGTCGGCTGATGCACCTGACCGGAGACGCTGAGCCGCTGGCCGCCGGTCGTGATCTGAGTGGAGATCTTCGGCACCTTTCCTTCCTGGTGCGTCACGGTCAGCGTCAGCCCGGTCGCGATCTTCGAGACGCCCGAGATGGAGGAGACGCTCTTGGCCTGCGACTGCGCGAAGGTGGTCTGCGAGCCGGAGGAGAAGGTGTCGTAGGAGAAGTGCTGGCCGGCCTTGCCGAGCGTCGAGAGATCGGTGTTCACGGTGCGATTGGCAAACGCTCCGGCGCCGCCGCCCGGCTGGACGGTGACCGTCAGGTCGGTACCGATGCTCGAGAGCGGATTGAGCGCCGTCTTCTGCGCCTGGTCGAGCCCGTGCGAGAGCGAGGTGATGACGATCACAAGTGCGACTCCGAGCGCCAGTCCGAGCAGCGTCAGGATCGTGCGGCCCTTTCGTCGCAGCAGCTCGCTGCGCAGATAACCGAGGTAGAACACGTACGGAACGAAAGCAGCCGCCTCTAAGACAGCGATGAGAGTTGGGCCGTTCGAGCGTCTTTCTCATCTCCGACTTAACCGTCTTGCCTTAACTTTCCCAATAGAGAGTTCTAGATTCGCGCCCGGGCCCGGGAAGGCGATGGGAGGAAATCGATGCAGATCCTCGTTGTCGATGACGATCGCGCTGTACGCGAGGCGCTCGAGCGCGCGCTCGGGCTGGAGGGCTACGACGTCGAGCTGGCGGCCGACGGCGCCGAGGCGCTGGCGGCGGTCGAGCGGCGCGAGCCCGACGCGATCGTGCTGGACGTCTTGATGCCCGGCGTGGACGGGCTGGAGGTCTGCCGGCTCCTGCGCAAGTCGCAGAGCAGAGTCCCGATTCTCATGCTCACCGTGCGCGACGATCTCGGCGACCGGATCGAGGGGCTCGACGCGGGCGCCGACGACTATCTGGGCAAGCCCTTCGAGCTGGAGGAGCTGCTGGCCCGCGTGCGTGCGCTGCTTCGCCGCACCGCGCCGGGCACCAGCGGAGAGATCCTGCGCTTCGCCGATCTCACGCTCGATCTCGGCACGCTCGAGGCGCAGCGCGGCAAGCGGAAGTTCCGGCTCTCGGTGACCGAGGCGAACGTGCTCGAGTTCTTCCTGCGCAACCCGCGCCAGGTGCTCACCCGCTCGCTCGTGTTCGAGCGCGTCTGGGGCAGTCACCTCGGCACCGAGTCGAACACCCTCGACGTCTACGTCGGCTATCTGCGCCGCAAGACCGAGGCCGGCGGGGAGCCCCGTCTCATCCACACCGTGCGCGGTGCCGGCTACGCGCTGCGTGAGCAATGAGCTTACGCGTCCGACTTGCCCTGGCCACGGCGCTGGTCGTCGCCTTCTCGGTAGCGCTGGCCTCGGTCGCCATCTTCTTCTCGATGCGCGCCGACCTGCTGCAAAACGTCGACAACGAGCTCAAGGACACGGCGAGCGCGATCCAGGGCCGGCCCTTCGCCACAGAGCCTCCGACCGGCAAGCCGGTAAACGTGTTTCCGGCCCAGCACTTCGGCGAGCGCGACTACCTCCAGGTCGTCAGCGCCAAGGGCACGAGAATCCGGCCGACGAACGAGGGAGCGATGCCGATAGACTCGCGCACGCTGGCGGTGGCGGCCGGCACCCACGAGGCCTTCTTCACGGACATGTCGATCGCCGGCGTTCATGCCCGCGTCCTGACGGTGCCCGTCGCCAGCCGCTTCGCGGTTCAGGTTGCCACTCCGCTCGACAGTGTCGACCGCGAGCTGCACAGGCTGGAGCTGATCCTGCTTCTCGTCTCGCTCGCCGGGGTCGTGCTGGCGGCCGGTGCGGGCGCGATCGTCTCGCACACCACCCTGGTCGCCGTGCGCCGCGTCTCCGACGCGGCCGAGCGGGTGACGAGCACCCTGGACACATCAGAGCGGGTGCCCGAGAAGGGCAAGGACGAGCTGGGTCGCCTGGCCGTCTCCTTCAACTCCATGCTGGCGGCGCTGCAGGAGGCGATCGATCAGCAGAAGCGCTTCGTCGCCGACGCCTCGCACGAGCTGCTGACGCCGGTCACGAGCCTGCAGACGAACCTCGAGGTGCTGGCCAAGGCGCCGCGCCTGCCGGCCGCGAAGCGCAGGGACCTGATCGGCGACGTGCTCGGCGAGCTGCGCGAGGTGCGCAAGCTGATCGGCAGCCTGGTCGAGCTGGCGCGGGGGAAGAACGGCGAAGAGCGCGGGCCGGTTCGCTTCGACGGTGTGATCAGCGACTGCATCGACCAGGCGACTCTGCGCTATCCGAAGCTTCACTTCGTGGCCGAGCTCGAGCCGACGACCGTCGAAGGCGACGCGGCAAGGCTCGAGCGAGCGGTCGGAAACCTGCTCGAGAACGCCGCCAAGTGGAGCGAGGAAGGCGGCCTGGTGGAGATCGGGCTGGCCGGCGGCGAGCTCAGCGTGCGCGATCGCGGGCCCGGCATATCGGACGAGGACAAGCCGCATGTGTTCGAGCGCTTCTATCGCGCCCGGGCGGCTCGCGGCCTACCGGGCTCCGGGCTCGGCCTCGCGATCGTGCACGAGATCGCCGAGGATCACGGTGGCTCGGTCGAGGCCGACGACGCCGAGGGCGGGGGAGCGCTGCTCAGGCTGAGGCTTCCGGTTACTCCGGCCAAGCCCGTCTAGCGGGCTTCGAGCAGCGTCTCGAGCACCAGCGCCACGCCGTCCTCGTCGTTCGAGGCGGTGATCTCGTCGGCGATTGCGAGAACGTCGTCGTGCGCGTTCGCCACGGCGACGCCGCGGCCGGCCCATTCCAGCATCGGGATGTCGTTCAACATGTCGCCGAAGGCGATCGCCTCGCTCGCGCCGATACCGAGCTCTTCGCCGAGCAGCGCCAGCGCCGAGCCCTTGGTGACGCCCGCCGCCGCTATCTCGACCAGCCCGGCGCCCGAGTAGCAGGCCTCGATCTGCTCGTCGCCCAGCTCGCTGGCAAGCTGGTGCAGCTCTACCTGCGGTAGGTCGGGATGCTGGAGAACGAGTTTTGTGATCGGCTCGGCGAGCAGGGCGGCGAGGTCGGCACGCGGTATCGAATCCGGCGCGCGATGAAGAGATCGGTAGGCGTGCTCGGCGATGAAGCCGGATGGACGATCGCAACCGAAGACGACTCCGGGTGCGGCCTGGCGCAGGCGACTGACGAACTCCCTCGCGGTCTCCGGCGCGAGCGGCCGGTGAATCAGCACTCGTTCCCCTTCGACGTCGTAGACGAGCGCGCCGTTGTTACAGATCGCGATTTCCCCGAGCCCGAGGCGCGTGGCCTCCGGCGCAAGCCAGCCCGCCGAGCGGGCGCTGACCAGCACGAAGCGAATTCCCGCTTCGACCGTTCGCTCGAGCGCCGCCAGCGTCCGCTGCGAGACCGAGCCGTCCGAGCGGAGCAGCGTTCCGTCCAGGTCGCTGGCAATGAGGCGAGTACTTCCGTTCGTTTTGAGCAATGATGTCGGCATGGAACAGAGAATCAGCTTAGTCACGCTGGGCGTGGACGACGTGGCTCGTTCGCGTGCCTTCTACGAGGCGCTCGGCTGGAAGGTGGGCGTCGAATCGGGTGCGGAGATCGCCTTCTTCCAGGTAGGGCCGATGGTCTTCTCGCTCTGGGGCCGGAAGCAGCTGGCGGAGGAAAGCGGCGTCGAGGACTCAGGTGCCTGGGGCGCCGTCACGCTCGCCCACAACGTCCGCTCGGACGAGGAGGTCGACGACGTTCTCGACCAGGCGCAGGCCGCGGGCGGGACGATCGCCCAGCCCGGAGCACCGATGTTCTGGGGCGGTTACGCGGGCACCTTCCTCGATCCCGACGGCCATCCCTGGCAGGTCGCACACAACCCGTCCTGGCCGCTTGGCGAGGACGGCGCCGTCAAGCTCACATGAAGAGCTGGGGTCTGACCCCGCGGGGTCAGACCCCTAAACAATTCAGAGTGCGAGTACTTCGTTCCACTCGCGGATGAACCAGCCGCGAACGACCCCGTTCAGGACGAACGGATCGCCCGCGGCGAACTCCTCCGCCGCCTCGCGGCTGGTGAAGATGCAAAGCGCGCCCTCTTCCTGCGCGTTCGCGAACGGGCCGATCATCAGCAGCGTCCCGCCTTGTTGAAACTTCTCGTACCAGGCACGATGCGCGTCTGCGTACAGCGGCGCCTTCGCGTTCACCTCGCCAGGCTCGTAGAACAGGACGTACTTCATCTCAAACCTCAACCTCCTTGGTTCGGGGTCTGACCCCCGCGCGGGGGTCAGACCCCTTTGCGATCGCGCCCCTGGCCGTGGCCGTGTCGAACCACTCCTGCGGCACGGGTCCGGGGGTCTGACCCCTTGGGGTCAGACCCCCTTTGCGACTAGAGCCAGCCGATGGCGGCCTTCGCCGTGTCGAACCACTCCTGCGGCACGGTCTTCAGCTCGGCGGTCGCCTCGTGCAGCGAGACGCCGACGATGTCGTCGCCGCGCAGGGCTGCCATCTGGCCGAAGGAGCCCTCGTGCACCAGGTCGGCGGCCTTGAGCCCGTAGCGGGTGGCCAGCACGCGGTCACGCGAGGTCGGCGTGCCGCCGCGCTGCGTGTGCCCGAGCACGACCGAACGGGTCTCGTAGCCGGTGCGCTTCTCGATCTCCTTGGCGAGCGCGTCGCCGACGCCGCCGAGAAGGACGTGGCCGAACTGGTCGGTGGCGGGCGCGTCCTTGGCGACCATCTCCGACTCGCCCGAGGCGAATGTCATCTCGTAGCCCTCCGAGACGGCGACGATGGCGAACTTCTTGCCCGAGTCCCAGCGCTTCTTCAGGTGCTCGCAGACCTCTTCCACGGTCGTCTTCTGCTCGGGGATGAGAATCGCGTCGGCACCGCCGGCGATGCCCGCGTGTACGGTCATCCAGCCGGCGTGGCGACCCATGATCTCGACCACGAGCACGCGGTTGTGCGACTCGGCGGTCGTGTGCAGGCGGTCGATCGCCTCGGTGGCGATGGAGACGGCTGTGTCGAAGCCGAAGGTGTAGTCGGTGCCCGAGAGATCGTTGTCGATCGTCTTGGGAACGCCCACGACCGGGAACTGGAACTCGTCGTAGAGCTTGGCCGCGACGCCGAGCGTGTCCTCGCCGCCGATGGCCACCAGCGCGTCGAGCTTGGCGGCCGCGAACTTCTCGCGCAGCGCGTCGACTCCGCCCTCGACCTTGTAGGGGTTGGTGCGCGACGTGCCGATGATCGTGCCACCGCGGTGCAGGATGCCCGACACCGCCGCCGGCCCGAGCGGCTTGAAGTTGCCCTCGATCATGCCGCGCCAGCCCTCCAGCGCCGCCACCATCTCGTAGCCGCGCGCAAACGATTTGCGCGACACCGCGCGGATCACCGCGTTCAGCCCGGGGCAGTCGCCGCCACCGGTGAGTACTGCAATCTTCTTTGGCACCGTTCCTCCTCTGCTCTCTCTCTTTTTAAGCCGCGAAATCCTTGCTGAACGCTAGCGAACCCTCGCGGGCGCGAGTTGGTGCAAACGGGTCAGCCCGCGCACGACGGCCAAAGCGGCCGGTCTCGCTTCTATTCTCGGGTAGGCAAGCGAGCGAGGGAGGACGGAGATGGTGCGCGGCTACGTCATCGCCGAGGGCATGCGGGCGGGCTCTCAACTGTCGGGCATTCCGCTGGAGCTGAAGAAGATCGAGCGCTACGCGGTCTCGAGTGCCGCGGCCGGGCAGCCGAGCGTCTGGACGATGATCGACTTCGAGTTCGTCGAGAGTGACGCGGAACGCGTGATCGCGGCACTGGCCGAGGCTCTGGAAGAGCAAGGTGGCTGGTACTCGGATCTCTCGCTCGGCGAGGAGAAGATCGTCATCTTCGCCGGCCGGGTCTTTCGCTACTCACGCGGCGACGAGGCCGCGCGCGCCGAAGCGCAGGCCTACGGCCGCGAGCGCGGGGTTTCGGAGCCGCAGCTCGATTGGAGCGACTGAGCGACCGGGGCGCGCCTCGCTCTGCGGCGACGAGCTTCTAGTTCGCAATCTCGATCTGCTCACTCAGCGAGCCGCTGTTGCCGCACGTGTCCGCCGCCGCGACGGTGAGCTTGTAGGTGCCGTTGGGAATCGCTCGAGTGTCCAAGCCGGATGGTGTCAGGTCGTAGGAGAAGAGGCCAACGAGCCTGACCCGCTGGAGGCTCCTGTATCCGAACTTGTTCTGGTGCGTCCCGGCCGCGTAGATCTTCCAGAAGTCCTGGTTGTCGGGCACGGTCTGCCGGAAGTCGGCGACTGTCTGTCTGCGTATGACGGCCTTGCCGCCCGGCCTGCGCAGATCCCAAGCGACCGTCGCCGCCGTGACCCCAAGGCCCGGCCAGTTGCTCAGGACGGGCAGCGCCGGCATGTCGTGCGCTTGCGTCGCGATATGGACGAGGCCCTTGAGGCGGAGCGGATTGACCTGTCGGCCGTGGTCGTCGGCGAAATGCACGCTGTCCACCACCGGTAGGGTCTTGTCCCGGTAAGGCTCGAGGTGTCCCGGCGCGAGCGGGTTTTGGACGCGGCCTCCGACCACTTCGGTCAGGTGCACGTGCTCGTGTGTGGCACGGACGCGTCCCAGAACAGTCTTGTAGGCGACGACATATTGCCCCGAGTGGACAGAGGGCCAGAGGTGGTAGTACTGGAACCACCTGCCATCGTTGCTCGAGACGATCACGTTGTCGGGGTTGACCCGCGCAACTCCGGAGACGACCGGGTAGACGGGCGCATTTGCCGCGGCCACTATGTCGACGCCGTTGTGGAAGTTGAACAGGCCGCGCGCTCCTGGGGCGTACACCGCGCGCCTTCCGACCGGCGTCCGCGGATCGCCGAAGTAGCCCCGGATCGGGTGCTGGCGGCGGAACGGCTTGATCGGATAGTTGTAACTGAGCGCGCTGTGCGCCGAAGCGTTGCAGCTCGAGTGACGAGCAAGATGGGAAAGCCGCGTGACCTTTTCAGTCGCGGTCGCAGTGGTTGCGGCCGTTGCTGTTTCGGTGGGGCGAATCCCGACCGAGGATGGCGTGTCACGGACCGAGAGCGTCAAGATGTTGGGCGAAACTATCGAGACTAGGGTGACCGCAAGTGCGATCTGGATTGTTCGGCTCTTGGACATAGCCGAACCGTCGATCCGGGCGCTAACGAGCCACTCACCGTCGCCTCACGGCGGGGTAACGAAGCCGTCGCGGCGTAAACAATCTCGCTGCGGTTGTGCCAAGCTAGGCTCGTGCGCCGGACTGTTCGCGACAGCGACCGAAACGCCTCGCCCTCGAGCGGTGCCTCCACCCGGGTGCCTGCCGGGGAGCGGCGGTGATCGAGTTTCGCGTTCTCGGGCCGCTGGAGATCCTCGACGAGGGCGAACCGGTCGCAATCGGCGGCCGCAAACAGCGAATGGTGCTGGCGATGCTCCTTCTCGAGGCCGGGCGGGTCGTCTCGAGCGAGAGGCTGATCGACGCCATCTGGGGCGAAGAGCCGCCTCGTACTGCAACGACGTCACTTCAGAACACGATCTCGCAGCTGCGCAAGCAGCTCGGTCTCGACACGCTCGTCACCAGGCCGCCCGGCTACCAGTTGAACGTCCAGCCGGAACAGCTCGATCTGGCCCGTTGCCGCCGCTGGCTCGACGAGGCCCGCGGCGCGGATCCCGTGCGCCGCGGCGAGCTTCTGCGTGCGGCGCTAGCGCTCTGGCGTGGGACCGCGCTGGACGAGTTCGCCCACGAGTCGTTCGCGCAGGCCGAGGTGGCCAGCCTCGAGGAGCTTCGGCTGACGGTGATCGAGCAGCGGATAGAGGCTGACCTGGCCGCCGGGCGCCACTCGGAGGTCGTGGGCGAGCTCGAAGCGCTGGTTGCCGGGCATCCGCTGCGTGAGCAATTCCGAGCTCAGCTGATGCTGTCGCTCTATCGTGCCGGTCGTCAGGCAGAGGCGCTGAGCCATTACCAGGAGGGTCGAAAGACACTCGTCGACGAGCTCGGGCTTGAGCCCAGCCCGGCGCTACAGAGCTTGCACGGGGCGATCCTGCGTCAGGAGCTTCCGCTTGATCCGCGCACGGCGGCCGGGCCCGGCGAAGATCATTTCAGCGAAGTGGTAACCGCGCTTCTGGGCGGCCGCGTCGTTCCGGTAATCGGCGCGGATCACGCCCAACTCGCGCAGGCCCTAGCCGATCGCTTCGGACTGGAGAGCGACGGCGATCTGACGCGTATCTCACAGTTCGTCGAGGTCACGAAGGGATCGGGTCCGCTCTACGACGAACTGCACTCGCTGCTTGCGGCGACGTGCCCACCCGGCCCTGTGCACCGTTTTCTGGCCGGGCTTCCGCGTCTTGCGCGCGAGCGTGGCGGCGATCAGCCGCTGCTCGTAACGGCAGGCTACGATCTCGCGCTCGAGCAGGCGCTTCTCGACGCCGGCGAGACGTTCGACGTCGTTACCTACATTGCTGCCGGCCGCTACCGGGGACGCTTCTGCCACCTGACGCCCGACGGGATCGCGACGCCGATCGAGAGCCCGAACACCTATGTCGCGGAACTGGCGCTCGACCGCCGGCCGGTCGTCCTGAAGCTGTACGGATGCGTCGATCCCAATCCCGGGCGACAGTGGGAGAGCTTCGTGGTCAGCGAGGACGACTACATCGGCTACCTCCAGCTACGCGATCTCGCCGCCGCGGTGCCGGTCGCGCTTGCTGCCAGATTGCGGCGCAGCCACTTCCTCTTCCTGGGCTATGAGATGCGCAACTGGCACCTTCGCATCGTGCTCAACCGGCTCTGGGAGAGCAACGCGCTGCGTTACCGGTCTTGGGCGGTGCTCGGGAGCCCGGTTCCGCTCGAACGCGAGCTCTGGCGTCGTCGCGACGTGGAAGTGCTCGAAACCCCGCCCGAGGAGTATGTTGCGCGGCTCGCGGAGCGAACGGGTATCGATCTCGGGAAGGCGCGTAAATGAGCGACGGCGCGCTGTTCGAAACCGGTCCCTACCGCGGCCTGCGATCGTTCGGCGACTCCGATCTCGACTCGGTCCTGTTTTTCGGGCGCGAGCGAGAGCGTGCCGTTCTCGTCGCGAACCTGCTCGTGTCGCGACTAACGGTGCTCTACGGGCCGAGCGGCGTCGGGAAGAGCTCGCTCGTGCGCGCCGGCGTTGTGCACGAGCTTCGTGCCCAGCTCGCTCGGGACGGTGGAAACGGTCGCGTTGTCGTGTACGACCGCTGGGCCGGCGATCCGCGTGCCGGGCTCGTCGCGGCGATCGAGCAGGCCTGCGGCCCGCTTGGTCCAGCGGCCGGCCCGGCGGATGCGGTTGCCTCCGCGACCCGGCGCATTGACGCGCCGCTGTATCTCGTCCTCGACCAGTTCGAGGAGTACTTCCTCTACCACGGCGCCGAATCGCTCGTTCTCGAGCTGCCCGAGCTGGTCGGCCGTCCCGGTCTGGAGGTCAACATCCTGATCTCTATCCGCGACGACGCTCTCTCGCGACTCGATGTCTTCAAAGCCGCCATCCCGGATCTGTTCGCGAATGTGCTCCGGCTTGATCGCCTCAACCGGGCGGGAGCAAGAGCGGCGATCGTCGCGCCGCTAGAGCCGTTTGGCGAGATGACCGGTAGGCCCGTGGAGATCGAGCCTGAGCTTGTCGAGCGAGTGCTCGACCAGGTTGCTGTCGGCGTCGCCGTCGATGGCGACGGGGGCGAAAGCTCGGAGAGCGCAGGAGCAGAGCCGAGCCCGGATCGCAGCGGCAGGATCGAGACGCCGTACCTTCAACTCGTGCTCGAACGTCTCTGGCGAGAAGAGACGGAGAATGGTTCGGCCACGTTGCGCCTCGCGACGCTGAGACGCCTCGGCGGCGCCAAGGCGATCGTTCGCGACCACCTCGAAGGTGCGCTCGCCAGTCTGAGCGATTGGCAACTCGACGCGGCGGCTGCGGTTCTCAACCAGCTCGTGACTCCGTCGGGCACGAAGATCGCTCATCGCCCGGCGGATCTAGCGGAGTACGCGCACCTCTCGGAGAGCGAGCTCGAGCCGGTGCTCGGCACGCTTGTAGACGAGCGTATTCTGCGCAGGATCGAGGCGAGCGGCTCGGAGCCGGAGCGCTGCGAGATCTTCCACGATGTGCTCGCCGAGCCGATCGCCGCCTGGCGCTCGAGCTGGGCGATCGAGCGCGAGCGGCGGGCGGCGGCGAAAGAGCGCCGGCGGCTCCTGCTCTTGACCGGCGGAGCGCTCGCGGCGCTCGCCGTGGTGATCGGGATTGCCGCTTTCGCTCTCGTTCAGCGCAGTCACGCGCGTGCGGACGCGCGCCGGGCGCAGGCGCGCGAACTCGCGGCGAATGCTCTCACCGAGCTTTCGGTAGACGGTCAGTCGGCGCTCGGCCTCGCGCTGCAGGCGGCCCAGAAGGCGCCCGGCGAACAGACTCAGGAAGTGCTGGTAAAGACGCTTGTTGGAGCGCAGGAGCGGGCGGTCGTGAAGCTGGGCGCCGCAGCGAACGTGACGGCCTTCAACCGCAGCGGTAGCCGAGCGCTCGCCGTATCCGTCAACGGTCAGGTTCGATTGCTAAGTCGGCAAGGTCGAGTGCTCTGGACGCGGAGTATCGATGGCGTGCTCGTTGGCGCCTTCTTCACGCCCGACGGCAAATGGGTCGCCGCCGCCGCTGGGAAGACGGTGAGGATCTGGAGTGTCGACCGCGGCCGCCTCATAAAAGAGATGGGCTTCGCCCGAGACGTCACCAGTCTCGGCTATGCACCAACCACGGCGAGCTCGTTTGGCGCCTTGTTGGTGGGTCAAAGAACCGGCGTCGGGCTTGTTCCGCTTCCCGATGGGCGCGAGTCTCGATCGCTGGCGACTTCAGGTAAACCCGTTTCTCTACAGGTGAGCCCCGACGGTAACCTGCTCGCGGCGATCGTTGTCGACAAGGCCGAGCAGGCGCGTGTGGAGATCTTCGATTTGCGCACGAGGCGCCTGCTCCACGTACTTGCGAGTCGTCTGCCAGAGTCGATCGCCTTCAGTCCGGACGGGCGCCTACTTGCGATCGGCGGCGGTCTCCGCGTCGCGGAACTCTGGAATCCGCGCAGCGGCAAGCTGCTGCACACACTCCCGCACGAGGGCGGCGTTCCCGCGCTTGTCTTCAGTCCGAACGGAAGCCTGCTCGCCACCGGCAGCGAGGACGGAGCGACGCGCGTCTGGGACACCAAGACAGGTGCGCGATCACTCATCCTTGCCGGGCCGATCGGGCCAATCGACAGTGTCGCCTTCTCCCCGAGCGGCCGCTTCCTGATCGCGGGCTCCCGCGATCGTACGGCGCGCGTGTACTCGGTAGACAACGGGAAAGAATCGGCGATTCTCAGAGGCAATCGAGACGCGGTGACCTCGGTCGCAATGACCCGCGGTGGGGAACTGGCGCTTACCGGAGGCGCCGACGGCACGGCGAGAATCTGGGATCCCGGTGTCGCCGACCAGCTTCGCCCGGTCGATCGCGCCGGCGGGCCCGTCCGCCAGGCGATCTTCAGCCCGGACGGAAAGGAGATGCTCATTGTTCGCGACCACGAGATCCGCCTGCGCAGGAGCAACGGCTCGCTCATCAAAACCATGCATTCCGAGACGCCGGTCGTAGCCGCTTCCTTCAGCCCCGACTCGCAACTTCTCGCCGTCGAATCTTCGGACGGTCGCGTGCGAATAACCAAGGATGGCTCGCTCGTGAAGATCGTTCGGAGTGACTCCGCACAGGGCATTGCCTGGGCCGGCAACGACCTCCTTCTCCAGGGCGGACGGCAGCTAGTCGATGTCTGGACGATTTCAACATCGCGCTCGAGGCAGCTGATGATTGGTGAGCGGGTAACCGCCGTCAACGCAAGCGAGGATGGGAGCATCGCCGCGGTTATCAGTCACGGCAAGGTCAGCCTCTGGAACCCGAAGACGGATCGGTTGATCGGCCGACTCGCCGGCAAGGCGAGCGCCATCGGCTTCAGCCCCGACGGTAAGAGGCTGGTTACGATCTTCCGCGATCGGGCCTTGCTCTGGGATACCGCCAGCCGTCGCCGGCTCCACGTTCTGGCCGGGCACGAGGGGGCGATCACCAGCTTCGCTTTCAGCCTTCGTGGCGATCTGCTCGTGACCGGCAGCCTCGACCACGATGCGCGCGTCTGGTCGGTGGCGGACGGTCGCCTGCTGACCGTGCTGCGCGGGCACTTCTCACCGATCTACGGCGTAAGCACGAGTCCTGCCGGACAGTGGGTGGCTACGGCCGGGCGGATCACGGTCGGTCTCTGGCCTCTCCCGAGCGGTCAGCTGCTCTTCTATCTCAGGGGGCCCAAGGCAACTCTCACGGGCGTCTCCTTCAGCGCCGACGGGCGCTCGATCCTCGCCGGCAGCCTGGACGGCAACGCCTATCTCTATCGCTGCGATGTCTGCGGAGACCTCGCCTCGCTCGAGGCGCTTGCCGGGCAGCGCCTGTCAGCCGCTCCAGCCAAATAGCCGTCTCGCCCGCACGCCACCTCAGCGCCTCCTCGCTGCGCTGGGGCGACGCTGGCAAAGGAGGCAAAGGATGCCGAGCGCGGGGCAGTACGCACGTACGCACCAGCGAAACCAAGTCGCCCCACTATCTTGGCTAGAACCCCTCACGCCACCTCAGCGCCTCCTCGGAGCACTGGGGCGATTCTGGCAAAGGAGGCAAAGGATGCCGAGCGCAGGGCAGTACTCACGTACGCACAAGCGAGGCATCCAAAGCATCCTGCAGTCCAGAATCGTCAGCGGATCGGCCTCGGGCCGATCCGCGCTCAGTGCGTCGAGGGATGCCGAAGGTGGGAATCGAACCCACACGACCCGAAGGTCACTGGATTTTGAGTCCAGCGCGTCTACCAATTCCGCCACTTCGGCAGCGTCGCCATGATAGTTGGCCTCAGCCTAGGATTCTTCCCTGATGTCGCTGACGATCAGAGAGGCGGGCCAGGCCGATGCGGCCTTCTTGGCGGAGCTCGTGGGCCGGCTTGGCTATCCGGCACCGGAGGATGCGATGCCCGCTCGCATGGAGCAACTCGAGCGGGATGGGCAAAGCCTTTTTGTGGCCGAGCTCGACGGCGAGGCGGCCGGCATGGCCGTGATGCAGATCTGTCCGGTGCTGATTCACGACACGCCGACCTGCCGGTTGGCCGTGCTGGTCGTGGCGGAGCGGGCGGAGCGAAGGGGAGTCGGCCGCGCGCTCACACTGGCGGTCGAGGAAGCGGCCAGGCGAGCGGCCTGCGATCGCATCGTGCTCGAGTCGGGCGTCTGGCGGGACGGAGCGCACGGGTTCTATCGCGCTCTCGGCTACGAGAGCATCGCGCTCGGTTTCCAGAAGCGGCTCTAGGCTGATATCTCCGGCGCCGTATCCGCCCCGTTTGCCGGTCGCAGCGCCGCGTAGGGCGGCCCGAGCATGAAGCCGATGCGGGCACTTTCGCCCACTGCGCCGGCCGCCAGCTCCAGCGCATGTCCGATGCCGTGGGATGGGATGAAGCCGAGCTGACGTGCCGACACCGAATCGTGGCAGCCGGCGACGACAATCGTCCCGGCGCGGTCGATCGCGGGGCGGCACGAGTCCCAGTCGGCGAAGGGAAGAAGTGGATGGCAGCCCTGGCCCTGACGATAGAAGGCGACCGCGCGAGCATCGGTTCTCGCTTCGCGGGCCGCCTGGGCGAGCGTCTCGGGGTCGCGTCCGTAGCGAGCGGCCGAGAAGAAGGCTCGATAGGGCTGCTGGCCGGGGTGGGCGAAATAGCGCTCGAAGCCGTGCACCAGCACGATCGCTCCGCCCTGGCTGAGCGGCGGGCGGTCGCGCCAGCGGCGGTACGCATAGCCGAGCCCGAACGCGGCTGCTGCCAGCGGGTTCGGTCGCTCGCGCGGCAGCATCAGCGTCGTGTCGGGGACGGGAATGCAGAGTACGTCGAACTCGCCTTCTATATCCGTCGTCCGCGTCGCCAGCGTGGCCAGCAGGGCCTCGGCGTGGGCGACCGAAGGCGGGCCGGCGAAGGCGGCGGTGGCCGCGATCTCCACCGGTGCGGCAACGAGCATCCGCCAGCGAAGGGCGCGCGGGACGAGAGCGAGCGCCCGGCGCAGATTCGAGTGCGCGATGCGCCCGAGGGCACGCGCATCGTATGGATAGCCGCTGGCCCAACCACCGAAGCGCGGCGGAGCGAACGCGAGCGATACGCCGAATAGAGGCACCTTGCGCGCGAGCGCCCGCTCGGCCGCGAGCGCCAGCCGCCAGCCACGCGACCCACCGGTCTCGAGCAGGGAGGGTGAGTCCTGTGCCGCCTGCAGCGGTTCGGCCGCGCCGGCCGCGAGAAGCAGGTTGGGGCCGCCGTGCAGAACGCTCTCGGCGGCGCTCAAGGTGACGACCAGATCGGTCTCGGCGAGCTCTCGCGCAACGAAGATCGGTGCAGCTCCCGCCTCGGCGAGCGGCACCAGGTCGGGAGCCTCGACGTCGTGGACGGTGACCACGCCGCGGAAGCGCCGCCTGAACTCGGGTGTGACGAGAGCGGATAGCTCGCGGCGCCCGGGCTTTCGGGCCAGTCCGGCAGCGACCAGGATCGTCTGCTGCCGGCTCGGGATACCGGCGGCCTCCAGTTCGTCGGAGGTTGCGACGAGCGCTTCGAGGCGCGGATCGCGCAGACCGCCCGGGACGGGAAGCGCGGGTGGCTCGACCACGATCGTGGCGCTTCGCTTGCGGCGGGCAAGGTCGGCCAGTGGGGTTCCGGCGAGGGGAAAGCGAAGCGCATCGCGCACGGCCGCCGTGATGTCGACGATCAGCTCACCGGTCGGCGCCGGTGGCGGAAGGGCGGTGCCGTTTGCCGGCAGCTCGAGGGCGATCGGGTGCGAGCCGGCGAGGAGTGCGATGCGGACCATGGAGACAAACCCTAAGCGGCACGAGGCGAGTGGGGAGGAAGAGACCCGCTTTCGCGTCGACTTCGGTTCAGAAATGGGTGAATTTCGCGCTTAGGCTAGAACCGGGGATGGGAGGCGGGGAACCCGCCTCACCCCGCGCCGCCCAACATCGGCTCGGCAACCTCGCCCGGGCGCTCCGCCAAGGCCACGCCCCTCACCGGCGCACCCCCCTCCGGCCGTTCCGCCGGCGACTGGCAGAACTTCTAGACTCGAAGCAATGTCGCCGAAGGATCTGAGCGGAGCCGAGCTGGTGCTGGACGACGCGCCCGCGCGCGCGAGCGAGCTCTTCCTGGTCGACGGCAACAACCTTGCCTACCGCGCCTTCTACGCCCTGCCCGAGGACATCGCCACCAGCGACGGCTTCCACACGAACGCGCTCTACGGCTTCACCAGCATGCTGCTCAAGCTGCTCAGCGACTACAAGCCGCGCGGCGTCGCGGTTGCCTGGGACACGCGCCCGGTGCACCGCGAGAAGATCCTCGAGGCCTACAAGGGCCAGCGCAAGCCGACGCCTGATCTGCTGCGCGAGCAGTTCCCGCACTTCCGCCCGCTGGTCGAGGCCTTCGGCTACACGAACGTGGAGTTCGAGGGCTGGGAGGCCGACGACGTGATCGCCACCCTGGCCACGCGCGCCGAGCAGGCCGGCGTCCCCACCTGCATCGTCTCGACCGACCGCGACGCCTTCCAGCTCGTCTCCGGCACGGTCTGCCTGATGATGACGCCGCGCGGCGTCTCCGATGTGCAGGTCTACACGCCCGAGAAGGTCACGGCCCGCTACGGCATCACGCCGGAGCAGATCCCCGACTTCATCGGCCTCAAGGGCGACACCTCCGACAACATCCCGGGCGTCCCGGGCATCGGCGAGAAGACCGCCGGCGAGCTGATCGTCCGCTACGGCTCGCTGGAGGAGGTGCTCGCCCACGCCTCCGAGCAGACGCCGGCCCGGCGCAAGAAGCTGGAGGAGTTCGCCCAGCAGGCGCGCGACTCGAAGCTGCTCGCGACCGTCCGCCGCGATCTCGAGATCGAGTTCGACGCGACCGCGCTCGTCTCGGCGCCGCCCGACCGCTCGCGACTGAAGGAGATCTTCCGCCGCTTCGAGTTCCGCTCGCTCCTGGGCCGGCTCGACCAGCTCGATACGGCCTTGCCGGCCAGCGAGGAGGAGCGCGCCGCCGCCGACGAGCTGCGCTGGCGCGAGGGCGAGCTTCCCGAGCGCGCCGCGGGCGCATTGACAGTCTCCGGCGGTCGCTACGCGTTCGCGAGCGGGGGCGAGGTGCTCGTCGGCGAGTGGCGCGACGAGCTGGCAAGCCGATTTGAGCCGGGCGCGATCAGCGCGCACGACTTCAAAGCGCTGCCCACGGCGCTGGTCGAGGCCGCCGGTCCGGCCGCCGAGGACACGCTGATCGCCGCCTACCTGCTCGACCCGGGCCGCAGCGGCTACGAGCTAGACGAGCTGGCGCGCGAGCAGGGAATCGAGCTGGAGCCCGTTCCGGCCGCCGAGGAGGAAACGGTTTCGCTCGTCCGCCGCGCCGAGGTTGCGCGCCGCCTGGCGCCGCTCTTCGCCGAGCGCCTGCGCAAGCTCGAGCTGGAGCCCCTCTACCGCGAGATCGAGCTGCCGCTGACGCTGGTGCTGGCGAAGATGGAAGAGAACGGCGTCAAGATCGACGCCTACCGCATGGGCGAGATCACGGCTCGCCTGAGCGAGCGGATCAGCGAGCTCGAGGCGCTGGCCTGGACGCTGGCCGAGGAAAACTTCGCGCTCGGCTCGCCGCAGCAGCTCGGTCGCATCCTGTTCGAGAAGCTGGGCCTGACGCCGGGGCGCAAGGGCAAGACCGGTTACTCGACCGACACCCGCGTTCTGCGCTCGATCCGGAGCGAGCACGAGATCGTGGCCGTGATCGAGGAGTGGCGCGAGCTGACCAAGCTCGTCAACACCTACCTGGGGCCGCTGCCGCTGCTCATCTCCGAGACCGACGGGCGCCTGCACACCACCTTCAACCAGACCGTCGCGCCGACGGGCCGGCTCTCCACCTCCAACCCCAACCTGCAGGCGATTCCCGTGCGCTCCAAGCTGGGGCGCGAGATCCGCTCGGCCTTCGTCGCCGAGGACGGCTGCCTGCTCCTCTCGGCCGACTACTCGCAGGCCGAGCTGCGCATCCTCGCTCACGCCTCGGGCGAGGAGAAGCTGATCGAGGCCTTCCGTCGCGGCGAGGACATCCACACCCGCACGGCCGCCGAGGTGCTGGGCAAGGAACCATGCTCGCTCACGAAAGAGGAGCGAAACCGTGCCAAGGCCGTCAACTTCGGGATCATCTACGGCATCTCGGCCTTCGGCCTGTCCGAGCAGCTCGGCATCCCGCGCGAGGAGGCCGGCGCCTATATCGACACCTATCTGGCCCGCTTCCCGCGCGTGCAGGAGTTCATCGCCAGCACGATCGCCGAGGCGACGAGAAACGGCTGCGTGACGACGCTGCTCGGGCGCCGCCGCCCGATTCCCGAGCTGGCCTCCTCGAACCGTCAGATGCGCTCGCTCGGCGAGCGGCTGGCGGTGAACACGATCATGCAGGGAACCGCTGCCGACGTGATCAAGCTGGCGATGATCGCCATCCAGCGGCGCCTGCGCGACGAGGGCTTCCAGGCCAGGCTGGTGCTACAGATCCACGACGAGCTCTTGGTCGAGCTACCCGAGCACGAGGTGGAGCGCTGCCGCGAGCTGGTGCTGCACGAGATGCAGGCCGCCTACCCCTTCGATCCGCCGCTAACGGCCGAAGCGGGTGTCGGAGCGAGCTGGGCCGAGGCCAAATAGCTCGTCACATTCTCGTAACCATGCCTGGCACCAAGGCAGGTGCCGGGCGGACGTGTCCGCTTGCGACAAAAGCCTGCTAAGAGCGAAATCCGGCGGATTTTGCGCAGAGAGTGTGCCGATAATACGGACAGTCTCGCGAAGACGATTGCCGCGAGGAAGAGTCCCCGCAAACGAGGACCTTCTGAGGCTGAACGGGACGCCGCCCCGCCGGACACTTCCCGGTGCCAGGCAAAGGGACGTGTCTCGGGCAGACAGGCCGGCGCGACCTGGCCGCGGTGAAACGGCCCGCCCTGCGCCTCTCCATCGAGAGGGAGCTGGTAGGCGGCACCACTAGGGGGATCGGACCTACGTCGCGCAGCTATACTCCGCCGACGCATGGCCGAAACGCTCGACAAGATCAAGGCTGAGCCCGGCGTCTGGGTAGAAGGCCCGGACGGAAGGCTCATCCCCGACTACGAATCCACCTTCCCGACCATCAAGGAAGGCGAGGTCGTCCACGGCACGATCGTCCGGGTCGACAAGGACGAGGTGCTGGTCGACATCGGCTACAAGTCCGAGGGAGTCATCCCGGCATCCGAGCTCTCGATCCGGCGCTCGATCGATCCCTCCACCGAGGTCAACCTCGGCGACGAGATCGACGCGCTCGTCCTGACCAAGGAAGACGCAGACGGGCGCTTGATTCTGTCCAAGAAGCGCGCCCGCTTCGAGCTGGCCTGGAAGTCGATCGAGGAGAAGGCGCAAACCGGCGAGCCGATCGAGGGCCGCGTGATCGAGGTCGTCAAGGGCGGTCTGATCATCGACCTCGGCGTGCGCGGCTTCCTGCCCGCCTCGCTG
Source organism: Gaiellaceae bacterium (assembly GCA_049591255.1). GTDB lineage: Bacteria > Actinomycetota > Thermoleophilia > Gaiellales > Gaiellaceae > Fen-549. Next base: position 3,102 of record JBAWEP010000045.1, on the reverse strand, counting down.
GTCGACATCCGCCGCGTCCAGGATCTCGACGAGTTCATGGGCACCATGCTTCGCGCCAAGGTGATCGAGCTCAACCGCTCGCGCAACAACGTCGTGCTCTCGCGCCGCGCCGTCCTCGAGGACGAGCGCAAGGAGATGCGCCAGGCGATCCTCGACCGGCTCAACCCCGGCGACGTGATCGAGGGCCAGATTTCCAACATCGTCGATTTCGGCGCCTTCGTCGATCTCGACGGCATGGACGGGCTGATTCACATCTCCGAGCTTTCCTGGAGCCACGTCAACCATCCTTCCGAGATTCTCGAGGTGGGGCAGACGGTGAAGGTCAAGGTGCTGGACATCGACCGCGACCGCCAGCGCATCTCGCTTGGGCTCAAGCAGACTCAGTCGGATCCCTGGCAGCAGGTGATCGACGCCTACGGCGACGGCGACGAGGTCGAAGGACGGGTGACCAAGGTCGTCACCTTCGGCGCCTTCGTCGAGATCGTCCCCGGTGTCGAGGGGCTCGTGCACATCTCCGAGCTGGCTCAGCACCACGTCGAGAACCCGCGCGAGGTCGTCTCGCAGGGCGACCTGGTGCGTGTGGTCGTGCTCGAGATCGACGGTGAGCGCAGAAGGCTTTCCCTTTCCATGAAGCGCGTCGAAGGCGGCCCCGTCGTGATCGAGGCCGCGCCCCGGGCGATCGAGCCCGCTAGCGAGGAAGAGGCCGAGATCGAAGCTGCGAGCGAGGCCGAGGCCGAGGCCGCGGCCGAGATCGGGATCGCGCCCGAGCCGGTGAGCGAAGAGGAATTCGAAGCGGAGCCCGATACCGCGGCGGAGGCAGAAGAAAGCAGCGAGAGCGTCGACGAATCGGCCGACGGCGAGCCAGAGAACACCGGGTCGGAGCCTTCCGAGTCCGACGAGACGGCTGCGGCCGCCGAACCGGCCGCGGACGAGCCCGCCGAGTAGTGCCCGGCCGGCCGCTTGCGGTCGCGCTGACGGGGGGCGTCGGCGCCGGTAAGAGCGAAGCGCTGCGCATGTTCAAGGCGCTCGGCGCCGCGACTCTCTCCAGCGACGAGGTCGTCCACGATCTGTTGCGCCGCGACGAAGAGGTACGAGCCCGGCTCGAGGAGCGCTTCGGCCCCGGCGTCCTGACCGGCGAGGGCGCGATCGACCGCGCCGTGCTCGGCGGCCGCGTCTTCAAGCATCCCGAAGACCTGTACTACCTGGAGTCGGTGCTGCATCCGCGTGTGATTCGCGCGCAGAGACTCTTCCGCGAGCGGCTGGCCAGGCTGCCCGACACGCCCGCGGCCTGCGTGATCGAGGTGCCTCTGCTCTACGAGGTGCGCGGCGAAGGCCGCTTCGACAGGGTCGTGGTGATCACCGCCTCGGTCGCTTTGCGCCGGCAGCGGGCCGGCTCTCGCCTCGACGAGCGCGAGGAGCGGATGATCTCGGATGCCGAGAAGGTGCGCCGCGCCGACTTCGTCTTCCGCAACGACGGCTCGCTCGAAGAGCTCGAGGCGTTCGTTGGCGGTGTCTGGCAGCAGCTCCTGGCCCAGGTGGAAGATTGAAGTACCTGTCGGGGCTTGCTCTGGCCGCGGTCGTCCTGCTCTGCGGCTTCGCCTACGTCCACCTCGCTCAGCCGGCCTGGTGGGCGCGCATCTGGCACCCGCTCAATTACGAGCAGATCGTGCTCGGGCACGCCTCGCACTACGATCTCGACCCTGCGCTCCTGGCCGCCGTCATCTACCAGGAGAGCCACTTCCGCTCCGACGCCCGCTCGTCCTCGGGCGCGATCGGCCTGATGCAGCTGATGCCGGAGACCGCGCAGGGAATCGCCGATCACACCGGCGGCTCCCGCTTCAAGCAGTCGGATCTCTACGACCCGGAGATCAACATCCGCTACGGCGCCTGGTACCTGAGCCACCTGCTGAAGAAGTACGGATCGGAGAAACTGGCACTGGCGGCCTACAACGCCGGCCAGCAGAACGTCGACGACTGGCTGGCGAACGGCTCGGGCATCGCCTTTCCCGAGACGCGCGCCTACGTCAAGCGCGTCGAGGAGCTGAAGAAGCTCTACCGGCGGATCTATCCGCAGCTGCGCACCGGCTAGGGGTCTGACCCCCGGTGGGGGTCAGACCCCGGACGCGACCGGGTACGTAGAAAAGGTCAGAGCTAGCGCCGTCTGCCGCTCTTGTTGACGCCGAGGTATTTAGCTAATAAGCTAAATAACGTGGCGGTTCAAGACGTATACCGCGCTCTGTCCGACCCGGTGCGGCGAAAGATCCTCAAGCTCCTGCAGGACGGCCCGCTTCCGGCCGGCGCGATCGCGGCCGAGTTCAAGATCTCCTGGCCGTCCGTCTCTCGCCACCTCGGCGTGCTCGCGAACGCCGGCCTCGTTCGCCACAAGCGAAACGGCCAGCAGGTCATCTACCAGTTGAGCACCTCGGTTCTGCTCGACATCGTCACCGAGCTGGCCGAGCTCACAGCCGTTGGCGGTCGCGTCGGAGACGACTCGGAACTGAAAACAAGCAAGGAAGGGAAGCCATGATCGTCGCCTCAATGCCCACCCCAGCCATCATTCTCATGGTCTGCGTCGTAGCACTGGTCTTCTTCGTCGCAGGCTGGGTGCTGGCCGACGCCCGCTCCCGCGGGCTGCCCCGGCGCAAGGCGCTCACCTGGGCGGCGTTGCAGGGGGTCGAGTTCCCGCTCTTCTTCTGGCTCTACCGCCGCATCCGGCCGCGGCGGATCAAGCCGGGCAAGAGCGCGTAGCGGCGCTTGCTCCAAGCCGTTCGTCATGTCCGCCCGGGACGGGTACGCTTGTTCGTACATGCCCGAGTTGCGCATGACCAACATTTACAAGCCGACCGGCGACCAGCCGCGCGCGATCGAGGAGATCTCGGCGGGCGTCCTCGCCGGTGAGCGCTTCCAGACCCTGCTTGGCGCCACGGGCACGGGCAAGACGGCGACCATGGCCTGGATCATGGAGAAGCTGCAGCGCCCGGCGCTGGTGATCGCGCACAACAAGACGCTGGCCGCGCAGCTCTGCAACGAGTTCAGCGAGCTGTTCCCGTCCAACGCGGTCGAGTACTTCGTCTCCTACTACGACTACTACCAGCCCGAGGC
>JBAWEP010000044.1:0-21154 GCA_049591255.1 Gaiellaceae bacterium | reverse complement strand
GCTCGTAGCCGGGCTCGACCTCCAGCAGCGAGAGCGCCAGCAGCTCGCCGGCCTCGGCCAGCGCCCTGGCGGCCGGCGGAATACCCTCCCGCTCCTCGATCGAGCGCTCGAGCGTGCTCAACCGCTCGGCGGCGTGGCGGGCGCGTTCGCAGAGCCGGTCGCACTCCAGTGCCAGCTCGCGCTCGCGCGCGGCCGCCTGAGCCTCTGTCCGCTCGAGCTCCCGGTAGGTCGGTGCTCCGCTGCGTTCCAGCGTCTCGGCCTCGCTCAGCTCCGTTCGCGAGCGTTCGAGCGAGGCAGCGAGCGACTCTCGCCGTAAGGAGAGTCTCTCGACAGCCGCTGCAAGCTCTAGCAACCCCCGACCTGCCGCTTCGGGCAGCGAAGCGGCCTCGGCGAGGTCGCTCTCTACCCTAGTCCTCTTTTCGAGCAGCGAGCGCGACTCCGCCTCCAGCCGCGCCAGCTCGATTCGCTCCAACCCCGCCAGCTCGCTCGCACGACGCTCGAGCGCCAGCCTGCACTCGCGCTCGCCGGCCTCCGCTCGCCCTACCTCGGCCTGCGCCTCCGTGAGGGCCCGCTCCAGCTCCAGCAGCTCTGAGCGGCCCTCGGCCGAACCGCTCTCGCGGCTGCGCACGAGTAGTGAGGAAAGCTCCGCAGCCAGCCCCTCCACCGCCTCGCGCCTGATCTCCGTCCGCTCGACCGCGCCGCGCAGCCGGTACAGCGCGGCAAGGGTCGCCTCGCGCTTGCCCGCGATGTCGGTCAGCTCCTGCTCGGTGCCGTCTCGCTCGGCCAGCAGGCGCTCGAGCTCGGCTCGGGCCGCGCCCTGCGCCTCCAGCACGATCGCCCGCCTCGCCTCCGTCTCGGCGCGCCGCTCCGCAACCGAGGCCAGATCGAGCTGAGCGATTCGCGCCTCGAGCGAGGCGATCTGACCGCGCAGCTTCTCGGCCCGCTCGGCGGCGCTGGCCTGCATCGCCAGCGGACGCAGGCGCTTTCGCACCTCGGCCTCGACGTCGTGGGCGCGTTCGACCTGCAGCTGAACTCGGGCCAGCTTCAGCTCGGCCCGGTGGCGGCGGCGCTTGAACTTGCCCAGCCCGGCCGCCTCCTCGATCAGGGCACGGCGGTCGGCGGGACGCGAGGTCAGCACCTCGTCGACGCGGCCCTGGCCGATGATCGAGTGCATGCCGTGGCCGAGGCCCAGGTCGGAGAGCAGATCGACCAGGTCGATCCTTCGCACCGGCGCTCTGTTGACCAGATACTGGCCCTCGCCGCCGCGCTGCAGGCGCCTGGTGATCGACAGCTCGCTGTAGTCGAGCGGACCGTCGCCGGCGGCGTTGTCGAACACCAGCTCGACCTCGCAGGCGTCGACCGCCGCACGATCGGCGCTACCGGCAAAGAGCACGTCGTCGGGCTTCTCGGCCCTCAGCTCGCTGGGAGTCAGCGAGCCGGCCGCCCAGACGATGGCGTCGGAGATGTTCGACTTGCCCGAGCCGTTAGGCCCCACGACGACGGCCACGCCGGGCTCGAGCCGCACCTCGACCGCGTCGGGGAAAGACTTGAAGCCCTTGACCTTGATCGTCTTCAGGTGCAGAGCGCACCTCCGGCGGCCGTGCGCGGGGCGCGGGAAGGTAGGGCAAAGCTGCTCCGGCGAATAGCTGCGAGCGCGTGCATGCGATCGCAAGTTTGACGGGCGCCCAGGACGGCGCCCCACCGGGCCCGGCTACTTGCCGGCTTCGGCCTCGAGGCGTTCGAGCACCTGCTGGGCCGCCGCCTGCTCGGCCGCCTTCTTGGTCGAGCCGGTGCCGCTGCCCAAGCTCTCTCCGTCGACCTTCGCCGCGCAGGTGAAGGTGCGCTCGTGCGGCGGGCCGGTTGCGTCGAGCACCACGTAGACGACCTGCCGGCCCTGCCTGGCTAGCGCCTCCTGCAGCTCGGTCTTGAAGTCGACGTGACCGGAGATCGCGTACTCGATGCGACTCTCAAAGGCCGCGACGATCGCCGCCTCCACCGGCTCGAAGCCGTTTCGGAGGTAGAGCGCCGCCAGCGCCGCCTCGAGCAGGGCCGCAAGCACGTTTCGGTTCTCCGACAGGCGCTTCAGCTCCTCGCGCGAGACGTCGTGCCCGTGCTCGAGCAGCTCCTCGCCCAGGCCCAGCTCGCGCGCTATCTCGGCGCAGCTGGCGCGCGAGACGACGTGCGAGCGGATCTTCGCCATCCTCCCCTCGCTGAAGTCGGGATAGCGATCGTAGAGCGCCCTGGCCGTGGCCAGTTCGAGCACGCTGTCGCCGAGAAACTCGAGTCGCTCGTACGAGGCAGCACGGTCGGGCGCCCACGAGGAATGGGTGAAGACGTGCTCCAGCTGCTCCGCCGGCAGCGCTTCGATCAGCCCGCGGAGAGCCTCGTGACCTTCAGGCGCAGGCGCCTTACTTCTGGTGCGCTGTGACGTATTCGACAGCCTGCCCGACGGTCTGGATCGTTTGTGCGTCCTCGTCCGAGATCTTGATGTCGAAAGAATCCTCGAGCTCCATGATCAGCTCGACCAGATCCAACGAATCAGCGTCGAGATCCTCCTGGAAGGAAGCTGTCTCGACAATCGCACTCTCGTCAACACCAAGCTGCTCAACAAGGACTTCCTTGACGCGTCCAAAGACTTCTTCACGCGATGCTGCCATGACACCTCATTCCGTCGAGTTCGAAGGGCGGGCCGATGCTACCACGCGGGAGGGCATGCGCTCGGCGATGCGTTGCACCACGCGGTGCTCGGCGCCGCGCGCCGCGAGGCGAATGGCGTTGGCAATCGCGTCCGGGCTCGAGTTTCCGTGTGCGATCACGGACAGTCCGCGCAGGCCCAGCAGGTAGGCGCCGCCGTATGTGTCGGGATTGAACTTTTCGCGCACCGAGCGAAGCGCCGGACGCAGGAGCAGCCCGCCGAGCTTGCTGACCGCGCTCTCATCGACCGCCTCGCGCAGCGCCCGGAACATCGAGCCCGCGGTTCCCTCGACGGTCTTCACGGCGATGTTTCCTGTAAAGCCGTCGCAGACGATGACGTCGGCGGGGTGCTCGAGCAGGAGGCGGCCCTCGGCATTGCCGGCGAAATTGAGGCTGCTCGCGGCGAGCAGCTTGTGCGTGGCGACCGACAGCACGTTCCCCTTCTCGGCCTCCTCGCCGATCGAGAGCAGGCGCACACTTGGATTCTTCAGGCCGAGAATCTCCTCGGCGAAGGTGGCGCCCATGTGCGCGAACTGCAGCAGGTGGCGCGGCCGCGCATCGGCGTTGGCGCCACCATCGATGAGAACGTAGGGCCCCTGCCTGGAGGGCATCACAACCGCGATTGCGGGGCGCCTGACGCCGGGCAGCCGGCGCAGCACGACCAGCCCCGCCGCAAGCATGGCGCCGGTGTTGCCGGCCGAGACGACCGCATCGGCCTTGCCCTCGGCCACGAGCCTGTGTGCCACCACGAGCGAGCTGCGGGATTTCACCCGGATCGCCTTGCTCGGCTTCTCGTGCATGTCGATCACCTGATCGGCGACGACGTGCGCCAGGCCCTTGGGATCGATTCCCAGGCGCCCGACCAGGATTGGCTCGATCTCGTCACCGGCGGCCTTGAGCGCGCCTGCGACGATCGCCTCGGGCGCGTCGTCGCCACCCATGGCATCGACGGCTATGCGAATCGGCCTAGACATTTCTCTGTGTCCGCTCGGTCACGTCAAGCGGAAGATAGCGTGCGCCGCCGGCGCCGAAGAGCTAGGGCGCCTCGACCCGCAGCGGCTCGACCTCGCGGCCACGGTAGTGCTTGCAGGTCGGGCACATGTGATGCGGGCGCTTGGGCTGCTGGCAGACCGGGCAGACGTTCGGGCGCGGCACTTCGAGCGCCTGATGGGTGCGGCGCTTGTCGCGTCTCGTCTTCGAGGTTTTTCGCTTCGGAACAGCCATGACCGGTCGCGTAGTGTACACACCGGAGAGGCAAAGAGAGCGGCTTCAAGGAGCCGAGCGTGGCTGGCGCCAGACCGCTTTCGGCCTCAGCCCCTCAAGAAGCGGGAGAACGAGGACGCGAGCAGGACCGCGAGCAGAACGGCGAGTGCCGCGGCGACCCGACCCAGCCGGCGACCGCTTCTGGCCCGGAAGACCTGGTTCTGATCGAGTGAATCCGGAGCTTCGAAGCCCCGCCTTGTTAAGTAGCGCGCACGCGACTCGTCCTTGAGGCTCGCGTACGAGAGCACCTCGGCGGCGAGCGCGAGGACGTAGATGAGGACGTAAACGGGGCTCTGGAGCATGTTCAGGATGTTCCAGGACGACCTCAAGCTCGGCCAGTAGACATAGAAGGCCCAGAGGACGACCAGAAAGGCACTGATGCCGCAGGCAAGCGCGCCGTTGGCTTCCCGAATCGACCCGGCCGGCCTGAGTAGCGAAGGCTTCTTCGCCGAAGCGGCGACGGGCACGACTCCACTTTCTTCCCCCTCCACCTCCGCCTCCATCCCGTCGAGCCGCCGGAACACCCCGTCGAGCCGCTCTATCTCCGTCCGCGCACGAAGGTCTCCCTGTCGCAGGCGCTTCTCGGCCTCGGCGCGTCGTTCGAGATAGACCAGCTCGACCTCGCCCGCACCAGCCTGCGGCGGCAGGTCGAGAAAGAGGAGCAGTTCGGCCCTGCTCGTCACTTCCTGATCGACCAGTGCCCCGATAGCGAGGCGAAGTTCAGAAAGACGGTGGCGATCAGCGCCGGCACGATCAGCCAGCGCACGCCGCGACCGAGAAAGGCTGCGGCTCGGGCGACCTGGAAGTGCAGCCGCGCCAGCCCGCTCCCGTCATCGATCCCCTTGCGGCGAAGGATGCGCATCCGGCGCCCCTGCTCGAACTCGGCCTCGGAGAGCATCGACGCGACGATCGAAAGGAGGGCGGCCGAGGCGATCAGGGCGAGCGGAATCGCGAATCCCCCCTCGCGGTAGACGTGAGGAAGACGGGCGGCGAGGAGCGCGAGCGCAACCACCGAGGCGACCGCCGCGAGCAGCGAGACGTAGCACTCCCACCAGGCAGGCACACGAAGATGCGGCTCGGCGAGTGGGGTCGCCGCGCCGCCGACGCCGCGGGCGAGCGGGCTTCCATCCTGGCTGTCGCCGCGACCCGCAAGGCGGCCGAAGACCTCCTTCAGAGCCGCCAGCTCGACGCGCGCGCTCTCGTCCCCGGCGACGAGGCGCTCGCCGGCGGAGTTGCAGCGCGCGATGTATGCGTGCTCGATCTCCGCGAAGGTCGCGCCGGCCGGAAGACCGAGATAGGAAGTGATCTGGTCGCGATCGGACATCTGCCGTTGATCTTAGGAGAGGGCCAGGATCTCGCCCGTCCGTTCGAGTCAGCCGAGCGGGATCACGAGCTCGGTGATCAGCTCGTCGGGGTTCACGACGTTGACCATGCTGCGCAAGAAGCGATCGTAGGGCACGGTCTTGGGTCGCGGCCGCTCGTCCTTGGCCAGCGAGCCGTTCAGCTCGGCCCAGGCCTCGGGAAGCTGTTCGTAAGACCCGCGCAGAGTGCCGACGAGCGCGCTGCCACCGCCGAACTCCAGCACCTTCATGTCCGCCTCCGGCTCCAGCTCGCCCTCGAACGGTATCGCCACGACGGCGGCGATCCGCCCCGGCAGCGTCCTGCGCTTGGGATGCGCGCAGATGCCCGGGCCCGCGAAGACCGCGCCGGCCTCGGTCAGCGCCTCGTTGAGACGTCCAAAGGCCGCGGAGAGGTCGGCCTCGAAGCTGTCGGGCGAGGTCGTCAGCTCGATCGCGAGCGCACGTTCCAGCTCCAGCTCTCGCCGCTCGATGCCCAGATCCATAGCCCCTCCGTTCTCTCTACTGATATCGAGCCGGTCGGCGTGATCATCGGCACGAGCCGGGGCGCGATTGAGGCGCAAATTGGGGATATCGCCGTCCGAAGCGGCTACAGCTGGTTGCGCAGCTTCTCGAGCTCGGCCCAGCGCGAGTCGGCGGGCTCGGGAGCATGCTCGTGCGGCTCGAGGTTGAGGTCGCGCCCGCACTCCGGGCAGAGCCCGGCGCAATCCGGGCGGCAGAGAATGGTCTCGGGCAGCGCCAGCGCCGCGGCGTCGCGGGCCCAGGCCGAGAGATCCAACCGGTCGCCTTCGAGATAGGGCGTGCGCAGCTCCTCCTCGGCGCCGGGGTCGGCGTCCTGGTACTCGCTGGCAACGATCTGCTCGCGGAACTCGGCCTCGCCCAGGCAGCGATAGCAGGGCCCGACCATCCGGCTCTCGAAGCGCAGGTTGAAGACTGTTCCTCCGGTCGCGCGGGAGATGCTCAGCTGGGCCGTGATCGTCCGCGGCAGCGGCTGGTAGCTCTGACCGCCGTAGACAAGCGGCTCGAGCTCGATCTCGACCGCCTCGCGGTGCTCCTCGCCTGACCGCAGGCGAAGCCGCCTAAGGTCGAAGGTGGTCATACGTTCAGGGTAGCAGCGGGCAGGGCCGGTACCAGCCCCGTCCACAGGGTCACGAGACTGGAATCTGGCCGCGCAGACACGCCGGTACGGCGTACGCCGCGGCAGCGCCGAGGGGCGAAGAGAGAACGACTCGAGGCCGGGCTACTGGTAGCTGTCGGGCTCGTCGATCGGACCGATGCCGGCCACGACCGACTCCTGCGAGCGCTCGTGCAGGCGCTCGCGCCCGCGCTTGACCGCCGTGAGGAACTTGTCGAGGTTGACCTCGAGCGTCGAGAGAATCGAGTCGGCCCAGTCTTCCATCTCGAGCCTGGTCTGCCGCGCCTGGCGCCGAGCCTCCTCGACGATCTCGATCGCCTGGTGCTCGGCCAGCTTGACGATCTCGGTCTGCGAGGCCTGCACGACCGCCTGCTCGCGCGCCTCGCCGAGAATGCGATCCGACTCGCGGTTGGCTTCGGCGAGCATGTCCTGGCGCTCCTTGACGATCCAGCGAGCGCGCTTCAGCTCTTCCGGGATCGTCGCGCGCATCTGATCGAGCACGTCGTAGATCTCTTCGCGATCGATGCGCACCTGGTCGGTCAGGGGCACCTGCTTGGCGTTGTGAACCAGATCGTCGAGCTTGTCAATGAGGACGAGAATGTCCATGGTTATCCGTCTCCGAGAAGTTTACCCGCGCACCGATTGCTGAGTTTCTTCCTGCGCGGGAGTCGATCTCCTGCTCAGCTTACTAGGAAGCCGAAAGCGTTTCCGCCTCTTCCTCGAAGCGAACCCAGCAGGAATTCTTCCCGCCTCGCGCGCGTGCTCGAGCAACGACCGCGCCTCGCGCCGTGAGATCCTCACTTCGGAGGTGAGTGGAATCGGACGACCGGCCTCGACCAGTTGCTCGAGTCGCGTGAGCGCCGGGGTAGCCCACGGTGCCGCGGCACGAGCCTGCACGATCAGTTCGACGAGCTGATTCGAGTCGACGCGTATCGAGTCTGTGAGTGGTACTCGCCTGGCGCCGTCGATCGCTGCCGCCACACGCTCGAGCGCCGACGGCGTCACGCGGAAGGTCCGCCGCCGTTGCCGAAGATCTCGTGGCAGCGCTTGGCGACCCCGGGCGGCACGAACTCCGACACGTCGCCGCCGAAGGAGGCGATCTCCTTGACACCGCTGGAAGAGACGAAGCTGTAGTTCGGCCCCGCCATCACGTAGACCGTCTCGAGCTCGGGTGCGAGCGTCCGGTTCAGGTGACCCATCTGGAACTCCCACTCGAAGTCCGAGATGGCGCGCAGTCCCTTGACCATCGCGCGCGCACCGCAGCGCTTGGCGAAGTCCACGACCAGGTCGCTGAAGGCCTGCACGGAGACGTTCTCGACGTCGGCCAGCGCCTGTTCGAGAAAGGCCATCCGCTCCTCGACCGTGAACGTCGGCTGCTTGTGATGGGGCTCGACGATGACGCCCACGATGATGTGGTCGAACACGTTCGCGGCGCGCTGGATGATGTCCAGATGGCCGTTGGTGACCGGGTCGTAGCTGCCCGGGCAGATCGCGGTGATCATGTGCGACTCGCTCACGAGCGCGCCCCGTCGTAGACGGTCAGGCGCGCCGAGCCGTAGCGCCTGCTCGTGCGCAGCTCCAGCGGCAGCTCGGGCTCGAGCTTGCTCGCGGTCTCGACCACGACGACACCGTCGGCTTCGAGCAGACGGGGAAGATAGATGGCGAGTGTCCTTTGCATCTGCCGGTATTCCTCGTAGGGAGGATCGACCAGGATCAGATCGTATCGCCTCCCCGCGGCCGCATCGCCGGACAGCGCCTGGCGAGCGTCGGCGCAGACGACCCGAGCGCCGCGCAGCTCGAGCTTGGCCAGGTTGCGCTCGATCACGCGACAGGCCTCGCGATCGGACTCCACGAAGACGGCCCGCGCCGCGCCGCGCGACAGCGCCTCGAGCCCCATGGCGCCCGAGCCGGCGAACAGATCGAGCACTCTGGCGCCGTCGACGGGGCCGATCAGGCGGAAGGCCGCTTCGCGCACGCGATCGCCCGTGGGCCTGGTCGAGCGCCCCTTTGGGGCGAATATCCTCGCCCCCTTTCGATCGCCGGCGATGATGCGCATGCTCTTATCCTCGCTGTTTTCGAGCGCCGGGCTCGAACGGAGACGCCGTGGCGGGGCTTTCCTAGATCCGCTTCTGATCGGGAGCGCCCGGCGCCATCACGGCGCCGGGCGCCTCTCGTCACCAAGCCTGGCACCGGGACATGGCCGCGACGGATCGTCCGATTGAGGCACGGCACACGGCCGATTTGCAGGTATTTCACCGACCCGAAAGCGCCCACTCGAAGCGTGTCCAGACGGCCACCCGGATTTTTCCACTTTCGTTTCACTCATCCGCCTGAGCACGGTTTTGTCCGGCATAGTCGTGTCCGCCCGGCACCTGTCCCGGTGCCAGGCTCAGGAACTGGAAGAGACGGCGAGGCCGCCCGAGAAAGACGGCCTCGCCCCGATCAGTTCACTTGATCGTGAAGACCAGCGTCTTCGAGTTCCTGTCGGCCGAGAGCTTGAGCCGGTAGACGCCCTTCTTCATCTTCTTGCCGGAGAAGAGCTGCTTCATCGTCATCGTGCAGGTCTTGGCCGGGCTCGTCTTCCTGGCGCTCTTCACGGCCAGCCACTTCTTTCCGTGCTTGAGCGTGATCGCCCACTTGAGCACCTTGCTCCTGGGCGAGAACTTGACGGTCAGCTTGACCTTCTTCGCCTGGACGGCGGTGAAGGTCTTTTTCGCCAGCCTGGCCGAGGCGATCTTGCCCGCGGGCTGAGCCGGCGGTTTCTGCGTCGTCGTGGTGGTGGTAGGCGGCGGCGCAGCGTCATTGTCGGCGATCGTCACCGTCGCGGCGCTCGGGCTGCCGATCGTGGCTCCGGCCGAGGGGCTGGAGAGCAGGATCTGGAAGCTCTCGGCGTCCTCGTGGCTGCTGTCGTCGGTTATCGCCACGGAGATCGTCTTCGACATCTCACCGGGGGCGAAGACGAGCTGCTCGCTCCGCGGTGTGTAGTCGGTGCTCGCCTTGGCGCTGCCGTCGGCGGTCGCCACGTTGACCGAGTCGCTGTTCGTGCCGAGACCGGATCGCCGGATCGTGACGGTCGCGTGTCCGTCGGCCTCTCCGACCGAATAGGACTGCGCTGAGAGCGCGAACGAGCGATCGTTGTCGGCGATCGTCAGCGTCGCCGCGTGCGGGCTGGCCAGGGTGGCCGGGGAGGACGCGTTTGAGAGGCTGAGATCGACTGTTTCGCCCGGCTCGACCAGGTCGTCCTCGAGGATCGGGATCTCGACCGTCTTGCTCGAGTCGCCCGCTGCGAAGGTGACGGTGCGCGAGACATCGGTGTAGTCCCGGCCCGCCGAGGCGGTTCCGCCGCCGACGTTGAGGTCGACCGTGTCGGGTTTCGTTGTCAGACCGTCTCGTTTGATCGTGACCGCGACGGTGCCGTCTCCCTCGGTCGCCGAGTAGCTGCTCGCCGACAGCGAGAAGTTGCGATCGTCGTCAACGATCGTGAGCGTGACCGTGCCTGGATCGCCCACCAAGGCCGTTTCGCCGCTACCTGCGACCGCATTTTCGAGCGAGAGAGTGACCGTCTTGTCGGGCTCGATCACGTCGTCGTTCACGATCGGAACCGTGACGTACGCATTGGCGTCGCCCGGATCGAAGACGACCGTCCGCGACATGTCGGTGTAGTCCGATCCCGCCTCCGCCGTCTCGGCTGTCATTTTGAAGTCGACCGTGTCGCTTCCGGCGGTGGAGCCGAGGCGGTCGATCCTTATCTCGGCCGCCTTGCTCTCGTCGACCGAGTAAGCGGTGTCGTGGAAGGCGAACTGCCGGTCGCTGTCGTGGATCGTGACCGCGGCCTCGTCCGGATACTCGAGCTCGGTCCCGAGCGATGGGCTGGACAGCTCCAGAACCAGGGTCTTGTCGTCCTCGATCGCCGCTGTGTCGTCGTGAGCCTGGACCGAGATGGTCTTCTCGTACTCGCCCGGGAGGAAGGTCAGAGTGGTAGTGGGATCGACGGTGTAGTCACTTCCCGCGATCGCCGTTCCGTCACCGGAGTCGGAGACCGTCACGGTGTCGGTGCCCGCGGCCGAGCCGTAGCGCTCGATCGTGACGTCGACCTTGTCGCCCTCGCTGACCGAGTAGTCCGAGTCGCCGAAGGAGAACGTCGGGCTGTCGATCGTGAAACTGCCCTCGTCGGAGTAGTCGGAGGTGGCAAAGGCCGAGTCGACCGCCTGCGCGCTCCAGTAGTAGTCGCCGGCGGGAAGCCTGTTGAGGTAGTAGCAGGTCTCCTCGGAGTAGATGTCCCAGCTCTGGGCCTCGATGGCCCCCGGTGCGGCCACCTGGCTGGTTCCGTCGTCGAGGGAGAGAGGCGAGACGATGTCGCGGCCGCCCGAGGTCGTCCCGACCCGGAGGTTGTAGCTCAGGCCGTGGTCCCAGGTCTGGTCGTCGTAGCCCGGGTACCAGCACAGCTCCTCGACGCTGCCGTTGTAGTGGCTGTAGGCATCGTCGAGGGAGGGCGCCTCGCCGGGAGCGGTGTTGGCCGCGGTGCCCGTGCCGCGCGTGTAGAGGTTGCCGGCGAGGCCTGTCCCGGTCTTGTCACCGGCGATGAAGAGATCGAGCCGCTGATCCTGGTTGTAATCGCCCCAGGCGGCGGCGGGATAGTTGAGGTTCGGGAGCCAGTCGCTCAAGTCCCCGCGGATGAAGCCGCCCGCGCCGTCGCCCTCAAAGACCGAAGTCTCGTAGTTCCAGGAGTTGTCGCGCCCGATCACCAGCAGGTCGAGATTGCCGTCATTCGAGTACTCGCCCCAGGACAGGGCGGTCCGCTCGGTGGGAACGAGCTGAGGGAGCCCGGTCACCGACTGGGCGCTGAAGGTGCCGTCGCCGTTGTTGTGGTAGAGGGCGGTGAACGGGTTCTTGGCGGTGGTGAGCCCGCCGATCGCAAGGTCGGGATAGCCGTCGTGGTCGTAGTCGCCCCAGGCGGCGGAAGTGTCGTAGAGACCGGTGGGTAGCCCCGAGCCGGAGGTGACGTTGCTGAAGGTGCCGTCACCGTTGTTCTCGTAGAGGTAGTCGGGAGCGTTGTTGCAGGTCGAGGCGGTGTAGCTCGCGCAGCCGCTCAGGAAGACGTCGAGATAGCCGTCGGAGTTGTAGTCGACGAACTCGCTCGAGCCGTCCTGAACAGGTTGGGTGATGCCCGCGGCGGACGCATTGGTGAAGGTGTCGTCGCCGTTGTTGTGGTAGAGAAACGTGTGCGGGGCCGACGAGCCGAAGCCGGTGACGAGGGCGTCCGGCCAGCCGTCGTTGTCGTAGTCGCCCCAGGCGGCAGAGCCGGAGGAGAGTCCAGCGGCGCCGATGCCCGAAGGGCTGGTGGTGTCGGTGAAGGTGCAGTCTCCGTTGCCGCTGTAGAGATGGGTCTGGCGCGAGCCGCCCGATCCCTCGGCGACCATGAGAACGTCGAGGTTGCCGTCGTGGTTGTAGTCGCTGAGAGCTATCGAGGCCCGATCGACGTTGGCGAGGCCGGTGTTCGAGACCGCATCGAAGGAGGTGCCGTTATTCCGGTAGACGGCGGTGACCTGGGTACCGCCGCTGTTCATGCCGGTGACGAGCGCATCGAGGTCGCCGTCGTTGTCGAAGTCTCCCCAGACGGCGGTCGGGTAGGTGACCGCGTCGAAGGTGAAACCTGAATCGCTGAACGGCGGAGTGACCGCCGGGGCGCTGCTCGCTGTCAGCAGCTGACCGGTGACACCCGCAAGGCAGAGCAACACGACGACTGCAAGGACACGATTTCTCTTCATGACACTCTCCGGGGGACGTGAGTTCGGGGGACGCCAGGGCCTTGGGCCGGCCGCAGCGGCCTCAGATTAGGCGATTGCAGGGCGCGAGGCATCCCCCACTCAGGTGCCGGACTGCGCTGGTGGGGCCGCCCGGAGAGACGGCCCCGCCGAATCGCTTGTCTATCTCACCGTGAAGCTGAGCGTCTTCGAGTTCCTGTCGGCGGAGAGCTTGAGCCGGTAGACGCCGGCCTTGATCTTCTTGCCCGAGAAGAGCTGCTTCATCGTCATCGTGCAGGTCTTGGCCGGGCTCGTCTTCCTGGCGCTCTTCACGGCCAGCCACTTCTTTCCGTGCTTGAGCGAGACGGCCCACTTGAGCACCTTGCTCCTGGGCGAGAACTTGACGGTCAGCTTGACCTTTCCGGCCTTGGAGGCCGAGAAGCTCTTCGCCGACAGCTTGGCCGAGGCGATCTTGCCCGCGGGCTGAGCCGGCGGTTTCTGCGTCGTCGTGGTGGTGGTAGGCGGCAGCGCAGCGTCGTCGTCGCCGATGGTCAGCACCGTCGTGCTGGGGCTGACCAGGATCGCGCCCGTCGAGGGGCTCGAGAGGGTGACGTTTACCGTCTCGTTACCCTCGTGCAAGGTGTCGTTGACGAGCGGGATCTCCACCGACTTGCTCGTCTCGCCCTTGGCGAAGGAGAGGGTGGTGTTGACGGCGGTGTAGTCGGATCCGGCCGTCGCCGTCCCGTTCGAGGTGGTCACGCGAACCGTGTCGGCGTAGTCGAAGGTGTAGCCCTCGCGGTCGACCAGGATCCTGGCCGGACCACTCGCCTCGCTCTGGTAGAAGGTCGCCGAGGCGAACTTGAAGGTGCGGTCGCTGTCGTCGATCGTCAGCGTGGCCGTGGTAGTGCTGCCGAGGGCGCCACTGGACGGGCTCGAGAGGGTGAGGTTGATCGTCTCGGGCGACTCGATCTGGGTGTCGTCGAGGATCGGGATCGAGACCGTGGCCGAGGCCTGATCGGAGGCGAAGGCGACGTCCTTGTTGATCGGCGTGTAGTCGGCGCCGGCCGTCGCCGTTCCATCCGAGCTGGCGATGTGGACGGTGCCGCCTAGGCCTGTGTGCTCGATCGTGACCTGAGCGTTACCGTCGCTCTCACCGGCGGAGAAGACGCCGGTCGAGAACGTGTACTCGGCCGGGTTGATCGTCTTCTCCGTCGCGAAAGCAGAGCCGGCGAAGGCCGAGTCGACGGCCTGCACAGTCCAGTAGTAGGTGCCGTCGGGCAGGTCGCTGATCGTCATCTGCGTGCGGTGACCGGCGTTGCCTGGAGCGGCGACGCGGCGGACGCCGGTGGTCAAATCGGCCTGCGGCGAGACGATGAAGCCGTCGGCGTCCCTTACGCTCACGTTGTAGGTGAGGCCCGCCTGCGGCGTCTGAGCGTCGCTGGCGGCGTTCCAGGAGAAGGTGACCTGGTTGGCGCCAGTGGCCCGCGCGTCCAATCCGGTGGGGGCGCTGGGCGCGGTGTTCGCGCCCGACGTCAAGGTGTTGCGGAGGATTGTCGCGATCGAGGCGCTTCCTGTATTGCCCGTCGCCAGCACATCGAGGTAGCCGTCGCGGTCGTGATCTCCCCAGGCGACAGATCCCTGGCTCGTGGCGGAGAGACCCGTCGAAGGAGTTCCGAGGGCCGTGAACGAGTCACCCGTAGAGTTGTACTTGTACAGAGTCGTGGAAGAGCCGGTCGGGCCACCACCACTGACCAGCAGGTCGAGGTAACCGTCGTTGTCGTAATCGGCCCAGGCTTCGTTGCCGTTCCAGATGCCGTTGAATGACTCGCTGCGTCCCTCAAACGTTCCGCCCCCGGTGTTCTCGTAGACCTTGCCCATGTACGTTGTGCAGGGTCCGCCCGAGTCATCGACGCAGCCGGCGTAAGCCAGGTCGAGATCGCCGTCCGAGTTGAAGTCACCCCAGGCGAAGGACGGAAAATCGACGAAGTCGCCGCTGCCGAACGGGCCTGCCTCGACGAAGCCGGCGGCGGTGTTCTCGTAGAGATGGGTCACCCTGCTGGCAGGCGGGCACGTACCGAAATAGGGAGCTACGAGACCGAGGCCCGTACATCCGCCCAGCGCCAGGTCGAGCCTTCCGTCCGAGTTGTAGTCGCCCCAGGCGGCGTTGCTCCAGAGGAGGGGCGGAAGGTCGGCCTCGTTCGCGGTGTCCTCGCTGAAGGTGCCGTCCCCGTTGTTGGAGTAGAGCTTCGTCACGGGTAGGTTGGAGGAATTTCCGCCGGTGATGAGGACGTCGAGCCGACCGTCGCCGGTGTAATCGCCCCAGATACCGGTGCCGGAGGAAACCTGCGCCAGCGGAGCGTCCGTCTGGCTAAGCGCCGTGAAGGTTCCGCCACCATCGTTGTGGTAGATCGCGCTGAACCTGTCACCGACGTCGCTGAGGCCGGTGAGGAGGACGTCGAGGCGACCGTCGCCGTCGTAGTCGCCCCAGTTGAGCGAAGCCGAGTTGACGGGAGTGCTCAGGCCCGGGCTGGCGAGCTTGGTGAACAATTGATCGCCATTGTTGTCATGCCACAACTCGATTTTCTTCCCGGCAGACGACGTGCCGGCGAGCAAGATGTCGAGCCTACCGTCGTTGTCGTAATCGCCCCAGGCGGCCGCGCTACCGTAACTCACACCGGTGAAGGGCGCCACGATGTCGCTGAAGGTGGGAAGGGCCGGAGCCGGAGCCGACTGAACGCCGGACATGAGCGCGAGCGTTGAGACGAGCACGAGCGCAGCAAGGATTTGCAGGGCACGGGTGATTTTCACGGCGATCTCTTTTCTTGGGCGATGACTCGGGGGAGGTGCGGCAGTCGTAACCTAAGCGATCGCGGCCCTGGCGACAACCACAAGCCGGGTGATCGAGGCTCGCTCTCAAAGGTCCGAAACGCGCCGACGCGCTGCGCCCCTCAGAGGCGCCGCGAGGAAGCCCAGGCCCGCAACGCTCGCCGGCCGCCGGCCACCGGCCGCCACCCGATCGTGAGCCGAGCGCCTGCGAGTTATGAGACTCGATCCCGAAAAGGCAGCGGGGCCACCCGGAGACGGCCCCGCCATACCTTCGGTTTTCGCCGCGAATCCTGAGAGCGCGGACCTACGTAACCTAGGCGACAGGCGCCGAGCCGGCAACCCCGCAGAGTGAGTGATCGTGAAGTCTCCGCCGCTCAGGCCGGCTCGCCCGGCTCGAGCTCGGCGAAACGCTCTTCGAGCTCGTCGGCGAGCGGGCTTCCGGCAAGCGCCGGAGCGAGCTCGCGCGCCGCGCTGCGGGCCTGCTCGAGCAGGGCACGGTCGGCACGCAGGTTGGTGAAGCGAAACTCCGACAGCCCCGATTGCCGCGCGCCGAGCAGCTGCCCCTCGCCGCGAATCTCCAGGTCGACCTCGGCCAGCTCGAAGCCGTCCGAGCTCTCGACGAGCGCCTCCAGCCGCCGCTGCGCCGGCTCGCTCAGCTCCTCGCGCGGGCGCGAGACCAGAAGACAGTAGGACTGCTCGGCGCCGCGTCCCACGCGGCCGCGTAGCTGGTGCAGCTGCGCGAGCCCGAAGCGGTCGGCCTCCTGGATGATCATCACGGTTGCGTTCGGCACGTCCACGCCCACCTCGATCACCGTCGTGGCGACGAGCACGTCCAGCTCCCGCTGCTTGAAGGCGGCCATCATCTGGCGCCGCTCGGCCGGTCGCAGCCGACCGTGCATGCAGCCGATCCTGTAGCCGGCCAGCTCGCCCTTGCGCAGACTCTCGGCCTCCTGCTCGGCCGCGCGCGCCTGGCCGGCCGCGTCGTCCACCAGCGGGCAGACGACGTAGACCTGGCGCCCGGCATCCAGGTGCTTGCGCAGCCTGCGGTAGGCCTCGGCGCTTCGATCCTCGAACACCCAGCTCGTGATCACCGGCTTGCGCGCCGCCGGCGGCGCGGCGATCTCGCTCACCTCCAGGTCGCCGTAGAGCGTGAGGGCGAGCGTGCGCGGAATCGGCGTCGCGCTCATGTGCAGGACGTGCGGCGAGTGACCCTCCGAGAGCGCCGTCCGCTGCTCGACGCCGAAACGGTGCTGCTCGTCGACGACGGCCACCGCCAGCCGCTTGAACTCGACCTCTTTCTGGATCAGGGCGTGCGTACCGATCGCGATCTGCGCCTCGCCGCTGGAGATGCGAGCCCGCGCGGCCGCGTGCTCCCCGGCCGGTAGCGCGCTCGTCAGTAGCAGGCACTCGACTCCGAGCCCCTTGCAGATCTCCTCGACGGTGAAGAAGTGCTGCTCGGCGAGCGTCTCGGTGGGCGCCATCAGAGCGCCCTGAAAGCCGGCCTCGACCGCGCGCAGAAGCGCGTACAGCGCAACCACGGTCTTGCCCGAGCCGACGTCGCCCTGGAGTAGGCGCTGCATCGGGCGCGACCCGGCCAGATCGCGATCGATCTCGGCGATCGCCGCCTTCTGATGACGGGTGAGCCGGAAGGGAAGGGCGGCCAGGTACTTCTCGATCAGAGTGCCGGGCGAGCCGAGCGCCGGCGCCTCGGAGCTGTCGCGCTCGCGCGCGATGCCCGCCAGGGCGAGCTGAAAGAGCAGCAGCTCGTCGAAAGCCAGGCGCCTTCGTCCCTCCTCTCCCTGGCCCGGGCGCTCGGGCCGGTGCAGGGCGACGAGCGCATCCGAGCGAAGCGGCAGGCCGAGCCCGGCAGATAGCGAAGCCGGAAGCGGATCGGGCAGCTCGCGCGCCAGCGGCAGAACGCGCTCGACCAGGCCGCGCAGGCGCTTCGGCGAGACATCCTCGCTGGCGGAGTAGACGGGCGCGTTGTCGGCGGTCGCGCGCGGCTCGCCCAAGTCGTAGGCCTTGACCACGAAGGAGCCGCGCCGGAGCTGCCCGCGGGCGCGCAGGCGCGTTCCCGGAGTCAGGCGCTCGGCCAGCCAGGCCTGGTTGAACCAGACGCAGAGCACCTCGTCGCTCGAGTCCGCCACGAGTGCCTCGACCAGCGACAAGCGCCGCCCCGCCCGGCGCTGGCTCACCTGGCGCACCTCGCCCTCGATCGTCGCCTCCTCGCCGATCAAGAGCTCGGCAACCTGGCGCTCGGGCGCGGCCGGCTCGTAGCGGAAGGGCCGGTACATGAGCAGGTCGCCCGAGTTGCGAAGGCCGAGCCCGGCGAGCGAGCGCTCGAGCGTCGCCCCCACTCCCGGCAGCTCGCGTAGGCTGCGGCGCAGCTTCTCGGGCCCGGCGAAGTTGCGCGGACGCGGCCAGCGCTCCGGGCTCGCGGAGCCGGCGAAGCCGACCGGAAGAACGCTGGTTGTCGTTGGCTCAGGCAGGTCGGTCCGAGTATAGGACCGCGGTCCGGACGGTCCGGTCCGAAGGAATCAGGCCGTGTGCAGGCGGATGACCGCATCGAGGCCGCCGGCCGGCGCGGCGCACAGCTCGACCTTGCCGCCGTCGATCTCGACCAGGCGCTTGACGATGGCCAGCCCCAGCCCCGAGCCGGTGCCGGATTTGCCCCCGCGCCAGAAGCGGTCGAAGGCGCGCTCGCGCTCCTCGGCGCTCATCCCCGGCCCCTGGTCGATCACGTGCAGCTCGCCGCGGGAGCCGCTGACGGTCACCGTGGCGCCCGGCGGCGAGACGGCCAGCGCGTTGGAAAGCAGGTTCTCCAGCGCCTGCCCTAGCCGATCGGGGCCCGCCAGCGCCGTTCCCGTGACCTTCGCCTCGAGCTTCACCTCGTGCTCGGCGGCCAGAGCCGACCAGGCGTCGATTCGCTCCTCCACCAGCCTGGCCAGATCGACTCGCTCGGGCGAGGAGACCTCGGCGCGAGCCAGCGCGAGCAGCCCGGCTACCAGCCGAGAGAGCCGCTCGACCTCCTCCAGCGCCGGCTCCAGATCGATGCGAACCGAATCCGTCGCCTCGCCGCCCAGGTTCTCGAGCCTAAGCCTGAGCGCCGTGAGCGGCGTTCGCAGCTGATGCGAGGCATCGGCGACGAACTCCTCCTGCGAGCGTACGAGCTGCTCGAGCTCGCCGATCATGTGGTTGAAGGCGGCCGCCAGCGAGCGAACTTCGGGCGGGCCTTCCTCCTCGGCGCGCGTGCTCAGGTCGCCGGCGCCGGCCTCCGCGGTGGCGGTTTCCAGCCGCGCCAGCGGCGCCGACACCCAACGGGCAAAGCGAAGCCCCACCAGCGCCGCCGCCGCCAGCACGATGCCGCCGATCGCCAGCAGCATCAGCCGGTAGCGAAGGATGCGCGAGTCCACCGACGAGGTTGGATAGGTGATGCGCACGGCGCCCGTCACCCGCGCGCCCGAGGAAGCCGGAACCGCGACGTAGAGCAGGTGCTGGTGCAACGTCTCCGAGTAGCGGATTCCCGTGCTCACTCCCCCCTTCAGGGCCACGCGGATCTCCGGGCGCGTGGCAAAGGTGCGCGCGCGGCCGGGCGTCGGGGAGTTGGTATCGATGATCGCGACCCCGTTGCTCTTGACGATGACGACGCGACCGCCCGTCTTTGCGCTGTAGTCGGCCGCCGCCACGCCGAGCGCGCGCGGATTGGAGTGATTCTCGAGCGTGTCCTCGGAGTACGCGGCCAGAAAGCTGGCGTCGCGCTCGACCTTCGTTCTCAGATCGGAGCTCTCGTTGCGACCGTTGACGATTCCGAGCGGTATCTCGAGCACGGCCAGCACGAGCAGCGCCAGCCCGAGGTAGCTGAACAGCAGCCGCCTGGTCACTCGGGTGCCCGCAACCTGAAGCCGACGCCGCGCACCGTCTCGATCCAGCCCGGGTCACCGAGCTTGCGCCTGAGCGAGGCGACGTGCACGTCGATCGTCTTGGTCGACCCGAACCAGTGCGACTTCCAGACGTTCTCGAACAGCGAGCGCCTGGTCACGGCCGCCCCCGGCTCGGCGGCGAGCGCCGCCAGGAGGTCGAACTCCTTGGCGGTCAGCTTGAGCTCGCGCTCTCCCAGCAGGACTCTGCGGGCGCGCGTGTCCACCAGCAGGTTGCCCACCAGCAGGCGACCGTCGGTGGGCGGCTGCGACGTGGCGCGGCGGCTGACGGCGCGGATCCGGGCCACCAGCTCACGCAGCCCGAAGGGCTTGACGACGTAGTCGTCCGCGCCCAGCTCGAGCCCGATCACCCGGTCGGCCTCCTCGCCGCGGGAGCTGACGATGATGATCGGCACCTGCGAGCGCTCGCGCAGGCTGCGGCAAACGGTGTAGCCGTCGATATCGGGCAGGCGCAGGTCGAGCAGGACGACGTCGGGCTCGGCGCCGGCTGTCCCGGCCGCTGCCAGCGCCTGCGTGCCGGTGGGCGCCCACTCCACCTCGAAGCCCTCGCGCTCGAGCCCCGCCACGAGCGGCTCGGCAATCGTCTTCTCGTCCTCTACGACCAGGATCTTCATCGGCTCATCTCGTTGCGGGCGCCACTGTCGCCGCGCCGTTGCAGGGTCTTTACCGAGTCTTTTCCATATTCGGGCGCTCCATTACACATCCGTGGACATGATCTTGCGCCATCCCGAGCAAGGTGTGTGTAGCGAAAACGATTGAGATCACCCGGGAGGTGGCCGGAAATGAGAAAGATCTACGTGCTGATAGCGGCTCTGGTGGTGGCCATCGCCGTCGCGCTCGGTACCTATGCCGCGACGCTCTCGACGGGGCTCGGACCGTCTTCTCCGTCGTCAACTGGCAGCGTCAGCACCGTGCTCAGTCAGAGCAACCAGAGGCTTAGCGCAGCCAATGCGGCCATCAGCGCGGCCCTGAGCCAGCGGCCTCCGTCGCTGAACGGCGGCCACGTTCCCTTCGTGGCGCCACACCAGGTGGTTGTGAACGTGACGGGCTCTGCCGGCGCGGTGCCCTACACCGCTCCGGTGGCCCAGTTCGGAGATGACGGGGGTGGTGGCGGTGACTAACGTCGTCGGACGCTTCTGGGCGGTCGCCGTCGGGCTGGTCGTCTTCTTCATCCTCTGGGCCGTTCTGGCGGCCAGGCCGTGGGTCTCCCCGGGCACACCCGCAGACCCGCGCCTGACCGCCCTTCAGGCCCAGGAGCAGAAGGTGCAAAACCGGGCTCTGGCAGCTCAGCAGACCCTGAACAAGCGCTGGGCCGCCTATCGCTCGGCGCTGATGCGGCAGAAGGGCAGCCTGACGCCGCAGCAGCGGGCCCAGCTCGCCACGGCCCCGGCCGGCCCCTCGGTGATCGTGAAGGTCACCGGAGCCACGCCGGTCACCCAATCCACCAGCTCAAGGCCGGCCCTCGCCCTGCCGGCGGTGCCCGGCGTGTCGCCCTCGGTGACGCAGAGTCAGGCAGCGAGCACGGGCCAGGGCGGCAACCAGGGAGGCTGAGTTGGCGACGGATCTTCAATCCGAGCCGAGCTTGAGGCATGAGTTTCGAGCCATGGGCACGACGATCGAGCTTCTGCTCGACGCCACAGACGGAGAGCAGGCGCAGTCTGCTCTCCGTGCTGTAGAGGAGGAGTTCGAGCGGCTCGAGGCGATGCTCTCGCGCTTCCGTCCCGACTCCGAGCTCTCGCGGCTCAATCGCGACGGGCAGATCCTGGCGCCGCCCGACCTCGAGCGGGTGGTCGGACTGGCGCTGGAGGCGCGCGAGCAGACGGGCGGGCGCTTCGACCCGACCGTCTACGACGCGCTCACACGGGCCGGCTACGACCGTTCCTTCGAGCAGGTTGCGCCCGAGGCTGCGGCCGAGACCGCGGCCGAGGGCGGCAGCCTGGAGGCCGCACGCTGTGGCGGGCGCGTGACGATCGATCCCGAGAGCGGCCGGATCGAGCTCGAGCCGGGCTTCCACATCGATCTCGGCGGCATCGGCAAGGGCTATGCGGTCGACCGCGCGATCGAGATCCTGGCCGTGGAGGGACCGTGCCTGGTGAACGCCGGCGGCGACCTGGCCGTGCGCGGCGACAGGCCCTGGCCGGTCGGGGTCGAGGACGGTCCGACGCTGGAGCTGACCCGCGGCGCGATCGCCACCTC
>JBAWEP010000043.1:0-15058 GCA_049591255.1 Gaiellaceae bacterium | reverse complement strand
GGCCTTAGTCCGCGGCGCTCCGGCTATTGAACAAGAGTTCCACTTTCGTTACTGCGCGCCCCTTGACAGAAAATGGTGTCGGACACCGGGTGGGGGCCGGGGACCTGGGAGAGCGCGTCAGTGCAGGGAATTGTCGTGACCGGCGGGCGATATCGCCGCGACGGGCAGGCCGTAAGGTAGAAACTCCTTACCGTGGCCGTTCGACGGATCCTTCGTCTTCCCGATCCCGCTCTCAAGCGACTGGCGGCGGAGGCCGCGCTCGAGTGGGAGCTGGTTGAGCGCGTCGCCGGCGATCTCGTCGAGACGATGCGCAGCTTTCCGCGCTGCGTCGGCCTGGCCGCGCCGCAGATCGGCGAGTCGCTGCGCATGATCGTCGTCGACGTGTCGCGTAACCCGAAGATCGACGCGAGTGCTGGGGAGATACTGCTGATCAATCCCCGCGTCGTCTTCGCAACCGGCTCGGAGATCGCGCGCGAGGGCTGCCTGAGCGTTCCCGACTTCACCGCCGACGTTCGCCGCGCCACGGACGTTGTCGTCGAAGGACTGACCCGCGCGGGCAAGGCGCGGTCGATCGAGGCGAGCGGCTTCGAGGCGCGCGCGCTCCAGCACGAGATCGACCACCTCGACGGGCTGCTCTTTCTCGATCGCGTGGAGTCGCTCTCGCGCGACGTCTTCCGGCGCAAGAACTACGGCTGAGAAACGGCGGTCGAATCAGGGCGGTCAGATCCGGGGCGCCAAATTCCTCAGCCCGCCACCGAGCCACCCACCCGCGGGGTCGTTCGAAACTACCGTCCAGGGAGAGCAAGAAGCACACGTAAGAGCGTCGGTTTCGAGCCGATTGTCACCCGCAGCCGGAACGTCGATTCTCCGACAGTCAGTGCGAGCCCGGGCCGAGAGCCCGGACTCGCTCGCGTCTTACCTGCCGATCAGACCGCGCTGAATCGCGCCGCGACCTTGTCCCAGTCGACCACGTTCCACCAGGCGGCGACGTATTCGGGCCGGCGATTCTGGTACTTCAGGTAGTAGGCGTGCTCCCAGACGTCGCAGGTGAGAAGGGGCGTCAGCCCGGCCGAGACGGGCGACTCCTGATCGTGAGTCGAGATCACCTTCAGGGCCGAGCCATCATGGACGAGCCAGCCCCAGCCCGAGCCGAAGTGGTTGACCGAGGCATCGCTCAGCTGCTGCTTCAGAGCGGCGAAGTCGCCGAAGGCCTGCTCGATCGCGGTTGCCAGCGCGCCGGCCGGCTCGCCGCCCTTGCCCGGGCCCATGCTCTCCCAGTAGAAGGTGTGGTTGGCGTGGCCGCCGACGTGGTTGCGGGCGGCCGTGCGGCGATCGTCGGGAAGCTTGTCGAGGTTGCGCAGGACCTCGTCGGGCGCCAGGTCGGCCCATTCGCTGCCGGCCAGCGCCGCGTTCGCCTTGTCGACGTAGGTCTGATGGTGCTTGTCGTGGTGGACGTGCAGCGTCTCTTCGTCGATGTGCGGCTCGAGTGCGGCGTAGTCGTACGGAAGCGGCGGTAGCTCGAAGGGCATGGAGAAGCCTCCCTCTCTGGAAATGGTTGCGATAGGAATACCTCTGCTCCCCTACCCGACAGGCGCCGCAGCTACACGGAATCGCCGAATCGGCCGCTGGGATCTGCCACTTGCTACTCGGCGACGCTCGAGGCGCGCACGATCAGCTCGATCGGCAAGATCTTGGCCCGCGGTGGCACCTCCGGGCGGTCGAGCAGGTCGAACATCGCGTCGATCAGCGCCGTGACGAGCCTCGTCTGGTTCTGCCGAACCGAGGTCAGGGCCGGCTCGACCATACGCGCGACGTCGATGTCGTCGAAGCCCGCGACAGCTACGTCGCCGGGGATCTGAAGGCCGGCATCCTCGATCGCCGCCATCGCGCCGATGGCCATGATGTCGCTTGCGGCGAAGATCGCGTCCGGCGGCTCGGGCAGATCGAGCATCAGGCGCGTCGCCTGGTAGGCGCGATCGTGCAGCCAGTGCGCCGCGTGCGTGTATCCCTCGCGGCAGGGAAGCCCGAGCCGGGCGAGCTCGCTCTTGTAGCCGAAATGGCGGTCGACCGAAGGCCGCTCGTCGCCCCGTCCGCCGAGGAATGCGATTCGCTTGCGGCCGGATTCGGCGAGGTGGCGCACGACCTCGATGCCGGCGGCGACGTTGTCGAAGGAGACGAAGGCGCTTCTCCGTCCCAGCAGCTCGACGTCGAAGGCGACGCAGGGAAAGCCCGATTCGGTCAGCGCGACGATCTCCGGGTCTCCGGGCGGCAGCGAGGAGACGATGATGCCGTCGGCCTTGTAGCGATGGCACAGGTCGAGCAGAGGCGGCAGGCCGGCCTCGGGCCAGACGTGCGTGAGGATGAGCAGATCCGCGGAGCGTGCATGGGCGGAGGCCCGCAGGCCGTAGAAGACCTCGTCGAAGAAGGCGTGCCGGTAGCTCTGGGCGGGAGTCGTATCGGAAGCAAGAGCGATCGTGCGCCGCTCCTCGGGCGACCACTTCTCGCGCCGCCCGGCGGTCGTGTCTCCGAGCTCCTTCGGCCGGAACACCTCGGGCGTGCCGAGCTGATGGAACAGCTCTCCAACCGAAAGTCGCTCCCGAAGCGGATCCTCGCGAGTCGTATCAGCGCCCATCCGGTTTCCGTCGCCGTTCGAGGAGATGCTCCCGGGATCGGTCGTCTCCCTGACCACGAGCTCGACCGGCAAGACGATCGTGGGTGGCGGCGCTTCCGGTTGGTCGAGCATGCGCAGCACGGCCTCGACCGCGGCGGTTCCGAGACCGATCCGATCCTGGCGGATGGTGCTGAGGGAGGGAGAGCACAGGCCGGCGAAGTACTCGTCGTCGAAGCCGATGATCGCGATATCGCCGGGGATTTCGAGCCCGGCCTCCTCGCAGGCGAGCAGCGCGCCGACGGCCATTCGGTCGCTGGCGCAGAAGATGGCGTCCGGCGGTTCCGCGAGGGCCAGCACGCGACGAGTTTCCTCGCGCGCCTGACCGTGCAGCCAGCCTCCCTCGAGCATGTAGTCGTCGCGTTGCTCGAGCCCGAGCTCCGCGAGGACGCTCTCGTAGCCCAGGCGCCTGTCCATCGAAACGGGCTCGTGGCCCCAGCCGCCCAGGAAGGCGATGCGCTTGCGACCGAGTGAAGCCAGATGGCGGACGGCTGCCACCGCGCCGCCGACGCTGTCGGAGGCGACGTAGCTGGTGTGCGGCCCGATCGCGCTCGTATCGATCGAGACGCAGGGGAACTCCGAGGCGGCGAGGGCGGCCAACTCGGGCTCCTCGGGCACGAACGAGGAGAGGATGATTCCTTCCGCACCGTGAGCTCGGCAGAGATCTCCGTAGTGTGTGGACTCGCCCGTTACCTCGCTCGACAGGCCAGTGAGCACGAGCAGGTCGATCTCGCTGGCGTCGGCATGGGCGCGAATCCCGGCGAGGATGTCGTCGAGCGCGTGGTGCCGCCAGTACCCGGTCGTGAGATCCATCTGCCAGGGAACGGCATTGGTGGTCACCCCGATCAGCCTGCGCTCGCGACTGCGGCGCGGGTGTGTCTCGGCCATTGCCTGCGTCCGCTCGAGCGCGGCAGTGCTTTCCGCGTGCGAGGCGTCGAGTAGCTCGTAGAGCGCCCGCGGTGAGAGCCGCTGTTCCGGTTCTCGCGTCACAACTTCAAGAGTCGGTTGTGGGACGGCTGACTTGAGAGCGCAGACCACCGCCCTGGGCGGCGCTCGATTCGCGCACGACCAGCTCGACAGGAATGACCGACACCGCGGGCGACGCGCCCGGCTCGTCGAGCAGGCGAAGGATGGCCGTGATCAGCTCGCTCGCCAGGGCTTCCTGGCTCTGATGAACCGTGGTCAAGGAAGGTGCGACCAGGCGCGCGTAGTCGATGTCGTCGAAGCCGGCGACTGCGACGTCGCCGGGAATCCGAAGGCCGGCATCCTCGATCGCGGCCATGGCTCCGATCGCCATCACGTCGCTGGCGCAGAAGATCGCGTCTGGAGGGTCGGGCAAGGCGAGAAATCTCTTTGTGGCCTCGTATGCATCACGCGGTAGCCAGTTTGCCATCGCGACGTACTCCTGCGGTCGAGGTAGATTCCAGCTCGAGAGCTCGCTGAGATAACCGAAGCGGCGATCGACGGTGGGGCGCTCGTCGCCTCGGCCGCCGATGAATGCGATCCGCTGGTGCCCCGCCTCGATCAGGTGGCGCACCACCTTGATGCCGCCGCCGACGTTGTCGGACATGACGAAGGCAACGCGATCGCTGAGCAGATCGACGTCCAGCGTCACGCAGGGGAAGTCGGAATCGGCAAGAGCGGCGACATTAGGCTCTTCGACCGGCAGTGAGCCGATCACCAATCCGTCGGCGCCGTGCTTGTGGCAGAGCTCGAGGAAGGGCGGGAAGCTCGCCCCCGAGATCGTCCCGACGTTGGTGAACACGAGCAGGTCGAGTTCCTCGCTGTAGGCCTGGGCGCGGATGCGGTAGAACAGCTCGTCGAAGAAGGCGTGGCGAAAGCTCTGGTCGGTGGCGGTATCCAGCGCGAGCGCAATCAGGCGGCGCTTCGCCGGATCCCATTCCTGCCGCATCACAGGCGAGGATTCCCCGGGGGTGAGAGGTTCCGGTTCGCTGGCCTCGCCAAGCAGGCGGTACACGGCCTCAACGGAAAGGCGTGAGGAAGGCGCTCCGATCAGCGGCCCGGCTCGAGCTTCGGGGCGAATCGGTTGATCGGCCCCGCTGCGGATGGTCGTCGACTCTCGCGTCACCAGCTCGGTTGGAAGCAGGGACGACTCGGGCGAGCTGTCCGGCGAGTCGAGCATGCGCAAGACCGCCTCGACCGCCGCCGTGCCAAGCCCGATGCGGTCCTGGCGGACGCTCGTCAGCGAGGGCATCGCCAGGGTCGCGTAGTCGCTGTCGTCGAAACCCGCCACGGCGATGTCTTCGGGAACCCGCATTCCCGCCTTCTCGATCGCTCTGATCGCGCCGATCGCCATCACGTCGCTGGCGCAGAAGATGGCGTCGGGCGGCTCTTTCAGCGCGAGCAGGCGGCAGGTCTCGTCATGTGCGAGAACGTGCGACCAGCCGGCGCACGTCATGTAGTCCTCGCGCAGCTCCAGCCCCGCCTCGACGAGCGCGCTCTCGTAGCCGAGGCGACGATCGATGTTCGCCGGCTCGGAGCCCCAGGCGCCGACGTAGGCGATCCTGCGACGGCCGAGATCCACCAGGTGCCGCACGGCGGCGGCGGCACCTCCGACATTGTCGGAGCTGACAAAGCTGGCGCGCGGGCCGATCAGCTGAGTGTCGATCGCGACGGTCGGGAACCCGGACCCGATCAGCTCCGCCAGCTCCGGCTCGTCGGGAAGGAACGCGGCGACGATGATCGCCTCGGCGCGGTGCGCGCGGCAGATATCGCCGTAGTGGGTGGCCTCGCCGCTGACCTGGCTCGAAACTCCGGTGAGAAGAAGCAGATCGGCTCCCGCCGCGTCGGCGCGAGCGCGAATTCCGAACAGGACGTCGTCGAAGAAGGGGTGCCGCCGCGCCTGTTCTTGATTCAGGTTCAGCATCCAGCGGCTGATGTTCATCGCCAGGCCGATCAGTCGTCGAGGCCCGCCCGTAGCGCGATGGTCGACGGCCAGCGCGCTGGCTCTGGCCAGGGTCACCGTGCTCGCCTCGTTCGCGCTGTCGAGGAGATCGAAGACCGCTCGCGGGAGCATTCGCTGATCGGGTGCCTCACCCATCACTCATAAGGTCGGCCCGATCATTGTCGACTTGAGCCGAACGAGCTTTCCGACCGAGCCGGTCGAGACAAGTCGCGCGATCCAGAGAATCGCGGCGGATTAGCTCACTCGCCGGATGACCCGATGGTTGATTCGCGGACGACGAGCTCGGCCGCGAGAATCGAGGTGGGAGGGGCAGAGTCGGGATGCTCGAGGATTCGTTCCATGATCTCGACCGCGGCGGCGCCGAGCCCGACCTTGTCCTGGCGGATCGTGGTCAGCGAGGGCTTGACGAGGCGGGCGAGATCGATGTCGTCGAAGCCGACCACCGCGACGTCGTCTGGAACCTCGGCGCCGATCTGATTGAGCATCCAGAGAGCTCCGATCGCCATCACGTCGCTGGCGCAGAAGATGGCATCGGGCGCCGGCTTGCCCGCCATCAGCTCTCGCGTGTGATCGCTTGCCGAGAGCACGTTCCAGCCCGCGTTTCGTACGTAGTCGGGCCTGAACTCGAGATCGAGCTTCTCCAGTGCCGAGACGTAGCCGAGGCGCCGGTCGGGACCGGTCATGGCGTCTTCGATGCCGCCGATGAAGGCGATCCTCTCGCGCCCGATCGAGTGCAGGTGCTCGACCGCGTTGATCGCCGCCGCGACGTTGTCGGAGGTGACGTAACTCGCACGGCGGCCCAGCAACTGGAGGTCCACCGCGACGCACGGGAACTCCGCCTCGAGGATCTCCGCCAGGCCGGGCTCGTCGACCGAGAAGGCCAGCGCGATCATGCCCACCAGCCCGTAGCGCTCGGCGAGCTCCACGTAGGGCGCCGTGGCTCCCCACTGCCAGCCCGGTGTTGTGAAGACGAGCACGTCGTAGCCCGACGCGCTGGCGCGTTCCTTGACGCCGTAGAACACGTCGTCGTAGAAGGGATGGTGGAAGCTCTCGGTGCGCGAGATGCTCGTCGCCAGCCCGATCGCCTGCCTGTGCGAGGTGTCGCGCTCGGACGGGCGCGCCTTGATGTTGGCCAGCGCGCTCGTGCGCTCACGCAGCTCCAGCCCGATCGCGCGATTGGCAACCAGAGCCTCGATCACCTCGGCCGGCGAGAGATGATCGCTGCGCGCGTTCACCGCTGGGTGATCGGTAGCTTGCGCGGTCGACTTGAGCCGCGAGACGATCTCGCGATCGCGGCCTCTGTCGGCTGAACGTTAGGCATCGTCGATCGCCGTTCGCAGCGAAGCGACGTAGCGCCGCAGCTGCTCGGGCCCTCCATCTGCCACCTCGATCGCACGCGAGCCCACGATCACGCCGTCCGTGACGTCCGCCGCCGCGCGGGCCTGCTCGGGCGTAGAGATACCGAAGCCGGCGTAGAGCGGTAGATCCGGCGGAGCAAGGCGGCGGGCGCGCTCGGCCAACCCCGCGAGCGCCGAAGAAAGCGTCGAGCGCGCTCCCGTGGTGCCGACGAGAGTGACCAGATAGAGCCAGCCGTCGGTCGTGTCGGCCGCCAGCTGGATCCGCTCGTCGGTGGAGGTCGGCGCGACGAGCTGAATGCGCCGCAGCTCGGGATGGGCGTCCACCGGGAGATCGGGCACGAGGATGGCGCCCGCGCCGGCGCTCCGCGCGTCGGCGACGAAGCGCTCGTGACCGTAGGCCTCGAGCAGAGCCGAGTAGACGAAGGGAACGAGCGGCACCTGCACCCGGCCGCGAATCTCTGCCAGGCACTCCAGACAGGCCTTGGTGCGCATCCCTTCGGCGAGCGCCCGCTCGGCGGCGTGCCGGATGACCGGCCCGTCGGCGAGAGGATCGGAGAAGGGAAAGCCGAGCTCGATCAGGTCGGCGCCGCCCTGGACGGCCGCCGCCGCGAGGTCGGGCGTCTCGCGTCCGGACATCAGGAAGATGACGAGCTTCTTGCTCATGCTTGCCTCCCCAGCTGGGCCAGCGCCTCGTCCAAGTCCTTGTCGCCGCGGCCCGAGAGGCAGACGACGATCAGCGACTCGTCTACGTCGAGCGCCCGGGCCAGAGCGTGGGACGACTCGAGCGCCGGAATGATGCCCTCCGTCTTGGTCAGTCGCTCGAAGGCCGCCAGCGCCTCGTCGTCGGTGCAGGGCAGGTACTTGACTCTGCCGGAGTCGCGGAGCGCCGCATGCTCGGGCCCGACGCCCGGATAATCGAGCCCGGCCGAGATCGAGTGGGCGTCGGCGATCTGGCCGTCCTCGTCGGCGAGCACCAGCGAGCGCGCCCCGTGCAGGACGGCGACCCGGCCCGAGCCGAGGCTTGCCGCACCCGCCGCCTCGACGCCGTACAGCTTCACATCCGTGTCATTCAGGAAGCCGGCGAACATCCCGATCGAGTTCGAGCCGCCGCCGACACAGGCGATCACGGCCTCGGGCAGGCGACCCTCGCGCTCCAGGATCTGCTCTCTCGACTCGCGCCCGATCACCGATTGCAGCACGCGCACGATCTCGGGGTAGGGGTGAGGCCCGACGCAGGAGCCGATCAGATAATGGGTTGTCTCGACGTTGGTGATCCAGTCGCGGATCGCTTCGCTGGTCGCCTCTTTCAGCGTCTTCGTGCCGATGTCGACCGGGCGAACCTCGGCGCCGAGCAGCTGCATGCGCTCGACGTTGGGACGCTGACGGCGCATGTCCTCGACGCCCATGTAGACAACGCAGTCGAGCCCGAAGCGGGCGCAGACGGTGGCCGTGGCGACGCCGTGCTGACCGGCGCCCGTCTCGGCGACGATGCGCTTCTTGCCCAGCCGGCGCGCCAGCACGATCTGGCCGAGCGCGTTGTTCAGCTTGTGCGCGCCGGTATGCAGCAGATCCTCGCGCTTGAGATAGATGCGCTTGTCGGGGCAGAAGCGCTCCGTCAGCGTCAGCGGGGTGGGCCGGCCGCCGTAGTTGGTAAGAAGCTCGTTCAGCTCGCTCGCGAAGTCCGGGTCGGCGAGTGCCGCGCGCCAGCCCGCTTCCAGCTCCTCGAGCGCGGGAATCAGCGTCTCGGGAACGTAGCGTCCGCCGTAACCGCCGTAGAATCCGCGGCCTTCGGCTGGAGAGATCTTCTTGGCTGATGGCGATGGCAAGTGAAAGCTCCTCTCTTGTTTCTATCTACACGCGCGTACGAGTAACGAGTCGAGCCGCGCGCACGAACTCACGCACGCGCTCGTGATCCTTGATGCCGGGCGCCGTCTCGAGCGCCGAGGAGGCATCGACGGCCCAGGGCTGGACGCGCTCGACCGCCGCCGCGACGTTCTCCGGGCCCAGCCCGCCGGCGAGCATCACTCTCTTCTCGCGCGCGGCGGTGGCGACCCTGTTCAGGTGGCCGGCGTCCTGGCCCTCCCAGGGCAGGTCGAGCACCTCGGCGACCGGCTCCTCGCCCAGGTAGAGAACGGCGTCCCGGCCGCGGTGCTCGTCCTCGCGCTTGTAGAGCTGCGTGAGATCGGCGCCGACGTCCCGCCGCTCGCCAACTTGCACTGCCACCGAGAGCATCGTCTCGGGCACCTCGAGCAGGCCCGGGGCTCGGCGCGGGCTCTCCGCGGCCAGCACGAAGCCGGCCAGGTCGGCGCCCGCGTCGGCAGCGGCGTCCACGTCTTCCTGGCGGGTGAGACCGCAGATCTTGACCAGTGGGCGTGAGATCAGCTCCTGCAGCTGGGCCGCCGGATCGGGGGCGCGCATCAGTGCCGAGCCGACCAGCACCGCGCTCGCTCCGGCCAGCTCGGCCAACGCCGCCTGGGCGCGCGACCAGATTCCGCTCTCGGCCACGATCACGCGATCCTGCGGAATCTGCGCGACGAGTTCGAGCTGCCGGCGGCGATCGATTGCGAAGGTGGAAAGGTCGCGGCAATTGACGCCGATCGGATCGGCGCCGAGCGCGAGCCCGCGCGCCAGCTCCTCGGCGTCGTGAGCCTCGACGAGTGCGTCCAGGCCGAGCTCGGCGCCGTAGGCGCGCAGGCGAGCGACCTGCTCGTCGGAGAGGTCGCGCAGGATGAGCAGAAAAGCGTCCGCGCCGGCCTCGGCCAGCTCGCGGATCTGGCTCTCTTCGTGGAAGAAGCCCTTGCCGATCAGCGGCGTGTCGGTCGCCGCCCGGGCGGCGCGCAGATCGTCGACCGAGCCGGCGAAGCGCTCGTCCACCAGCACGGAGATCGCCGCCGCGCCGGCCAGGCCGAAGCCTCTTGCCAGCACCGCCGGGTCGGCGTTCGGGCGCAGGTCGCCGGCCGAGGGCGAGCGCCGCTTGACCTCGGCGATCGCCTGCAGGCCGGGCCCGGCGAGAGCCTCGCGGAAGCGTCCCATCATGAGCTCATTTCGGAATGCGCGCCCAAAGCCGGGTGCGATCGGTGGAGGCGAGGCGAGGATGCGACATTGCGTGGCCGAGCGCGCTCGAGCGATGGAGTGTTTTGTGTTGAAAAGAGTTCCATCAGTTAGCCACACCCACCGCTTCGTTGGAGAAGGCGATCAGCTGGTCGAGCCGCTCGTCGGCCTTGCGCGAGGCGACCGTCTCAGTGGCGATCTGGAGCCCTTCGGCGAGATCCTCGGCCAGCCCGGCGGCGGCGATCGCGCCCGCAGCGTTCAGCAGGATGGCGTTGCGACGGCCGCCGTTCGAGCCGCGGAAGATCTCGCGAATGGTTGCGGCATTGGCGGTCGGGTCGCCTCCGCGCAGTTCCTCGAGCTTGCAGCGCGGTACGCCGAGGTCGAGCGGATCGATGACGCGGTCGATCACCTCGCCGTGCCTGACCTCGCAGACGTCGTTGGGGCCGACCGGCGAGAGCTCGTCCAGGCCACCGGCACCGTGAACGACGAAGGCGCGATCGCTTCCCAGCTGCACCAGAGCCTCGGCGATCGGCCGCACCAGCTCCTTCGAGTAGACGCCGATCATCTGACAGCGCGCCCCGGCCGGATTGGTCAGCGGGCCGAGGATGTTGAAGATCGTGCGCGTGGCCAGCTCCCTGCGCACCCCGCCGGCGTATTTCATCGCCGGGTGATGCGCCTGCGCGAACATGAAGCCGAAGCCGAGCTCGTCGATCGAGCGGGCGATCTGATCGGGCGTGAGGTCGAGGTTGAAGCCGAGCGCCTCGAGCACGTCGGCCGCGCCGCAGGCCGAGGACGCGGCGCGATTGCCGTGCTTGGCAACTCCCGCGCCCGCCGCCGCGGCCACCAGCGCCGCCGCCGTGGAGATGTTGATCGTCTGCTGACCGTCGCCGCCGGTTCCCACCACATCGACGAGGTCGGTTCGCTTGGGCTCGACCGTGACGACGTGCGAGCGCATCGCCTCGGCGCAACCTGCGATCTCCTCGGAGGTCTCTCCCTTGGCCCTGAGCGCGACGAGGAAGCCGGCGATCTGCGCGTCGGTGGCCTGGCCGGACATGATCTCGTTCATCACCTCGCACGCCTCCGGGCGCGTGAAGTCGCTTCCGTCGAGAGCCTTCGCGATCGCTTCTTGGATGGTCATCGTCTTCCCTCCAGAAAGTTCTTCGCCAGCGCGGGACCGGCGGGTGTCAGGACCGACTCGGGGTGAAACTGAACGCCATCGATCGGGAACTGCTTGTGCCGCACGGCCATCACCTCGTCGCCGCCCGAGGCGGACAGCTCGAAGCAGTCCGGTAGCTCGTGGGCGGCGAGGGAGTGATAGCGACCGGCCTCGAAATCCTGCGGCAGATCGCTGAAGATGCCGCGCCGGTCGTGATGAACGGCGCTCGACTTGCCGTGGACGAGCGTCCCGGCCGGCCCGACCGTTCCGCCAAAGGCCTCGACGATCGCCTGGTGACCGAGACAGACACCCAGCGTCGGCACGCGCGGGCCCAGCCGCTTGATCAGCTCGATCGAGACGCCGGCGCTGGCCGGCACGCCGGGACCTGGGGAGATGAGGAGATGAGAAGGCGCGAGCTGCTCGGCCTCCTCGGGAGTGATCGCGTCGTTACGCCGCACGACCACCTCGGCGCCCAGCTCGCCAAAGAGATGCGCGAGGTTGTAGGTAAACGAGTCGTAGTTATCGATCAGCAGGATCACTTCTCGCCCTCCTGGCCGGGGAGCGCTCCCGCCCGGCAAAGCCCGGCTCCGCGCTCCCCTGCCGTCGTCGGCTGCAGGATCCTGCAGCCGCGGTCCGCGTCCGTACGGTGTGTACTGTCCTGCGGCCCGCGGCCGCAGCCTCCTTTGCCGGCGGCGCCCCAGAAGACCGAGAAGCGATCCTGCGGCGCCTGCAAGAGACCGGGGCCGTTCATTGCTCGGCCTCCGCCAGCTCGATCGCGGCCTCGACGGCCGCCAGCTTGTTCAGACACTCCTCGTACTCGGAGGTGGGGTCGGAGTCGGCCACCAGCCCGGCACCGGCCTGCAGGTGGGCAACGCCGTCTTGCAGCACGAGCGAGCGGATCGCGATGCAGGTGTCGAAGGAGGACGTCGTCGGGTCGAAGTAGCCGACCGCGCCGGCATAGACCCCGCGCCGGTAGCGCTCCAGCTCGGAGATGATCTGCATCGCCCGCACCTTGGGCGCGCCCGACACCGTCCCGGCGGGGAAACAGGCGCGAAGCAGGTCGAAGGGCGTCGTTCCGGGCTGCAGCTCGCCGACCACCTCGGAGATCAGGTGGGTGATGTGTGAGAAGCGCTCCGGCCGCATGAAGCGCTCGACCCGGACGCTCCCCGGCACGCAGACGCGTGAAAGGTCGTTACGTCCAAGGTCGACGAGCATCACGTGCTCGGCCCGGTCCTTCTCGGACGCAAGCAGCGCCTGCGAATCCCCTTCGCCGGGCTTGATCGAGCCGGCGATCGGGTTCAGGCTGGCGCGGATCCCCTCGCACTTGACGACCGTCTCGGGCGAGGAGCCGACCAGCGCGAGGTCGTCGGGAAGCTCGAGCAGGAAGAGGTACTCGGACGGATTGATGCGACGTAGCGCCCGGTAGAG
Source organism: Gaiellaceae bacterium (assembly GCA_049591255.1). Taxonomy (GTDB): domain Bacteria; phylum Actinomycetota; class Thermoleophilia; order Gaiellales; family Gaiellaceae; genus Fen-549. The sequence continues at coordinate 2,471 of JBAWEP010000043.1, read as the reverse complement.
ATCGAGCGCGCTGGCGGAGGTCGGCCGCTCGGCCCGCTGCGAGACGACGATCTGGAAGGCGTCCCCGGCCTTGATGTACTCCTTCGAGCGCCTTACCCAGCTCTCGTAGGTCGCCTGGTCGGGGTAGCGGCGCAGGGGGCCGCGCTCGCCGCGACCGTTCGGCATCGCCGGCCGCGGTCCCATCAGGCGGGCGATGGTCTCGTCGGCATCTCCGTAGACGATCTCGGCGACGCCGCGCGCATGATCGAAGCGAACGAGCGTGTCCGGGATGACGAACTGGCTCTCGGGATCGCCGGGGCCCGGCTCGGGCATGGTGACCGTCGGCTCCAGCCGGGCGACGTAGTCGTAGGAGAGATAGCCGACGACCGGCTCGCCCAGGCGCTCTGCCTCGTCGAAGTCGACGATGCGCGAGCCGTATCCAACCAGCGAGTAGCGTCCCAGCCGCCCGTGCTCGACCGATTCCAGTAGGAACGACGCGCTGCCCTCCGTGCGCAGGCGCAGATAGGCGCCGAGCGGCGTCAGCAGGTCCGAGGCGATTGATCTTGGAATGTTCTCTGTTTGTGTCATGGCCTTCGTCGAGTCGAAAGGGGCAACAAAAAAGACCTCCCGGTGGAAGGTCTCGAGCGAAACGGGCTGTGCGCCTAGATCAGGTCCAGGCGACGCTCCCGCCCCGCTCGCTGCGCCAGAGCCACACCCAAGTCATCCGCGGGGTCGAGTTCGTCATCTCCTCTTGAGAGTAAGGCCAGATGGCCCTCGCCGTCAAATAAGGGTCGAATAAGGATTCGGCCTACGTCTGATTCGACGTAGTCGAATCAGACGCCGCGTCAGGACGGAGCGTTTTCGCCTTCGGCCGCCGGCGCCTCGATGCGCTCGGCGAAGGAGGCGAGATCGATATCGGCGGAAGTCCTGACCCAAGCCCGCTCGTAGTCGTAGTTGTAGGTGAGCCGCGTTCCCTTTGGAAGCAGGCGGCGCAGGCCGGTAAGCGTTCGCGCCAGATCGGCGAACTCGATGAAGAAGGGCTCGCCCAGGCCGGAGCCGGCGAAGCGGGGCGGCACGTTCTCGTTCTCGCCGTAAACCGGCATGTCGCCCTCGAGTAGCTCGACGTCGCTCGGGATGTAGAGACCGGTTCCGGCAACGGCGTCGTCCGCGCTCGCCGCCTCCGATGCCGCCTGAGGCGCTGCCTCGGGCGCCGTCTCGGGCACCGCTGCGGCTTCTGCAACGGGCTCGGGCGCCGGCTCGGTCGGCGCAACCTCCGCCACGGGCTCGGGCTCGACCACGGCTTCCGCGGGCGCCTCGGAGGAAATCTCGGGCGCCGCCTCGGGCGCCTGCTCGCTCGGTGCGGCCTCGGCTACCGGCGCTTCTTCCGCCACGGGCTCGGGCACGCTTTCGGGCGCCGCGTCAGGCGCGACCTCAGGCGCGACCTCAGGCGCCGGCTCGGAGGCGAACTCGGGCTCTTGCGGCACCTCGGGAAGCGGGGCCTCCTCGGCGACCTGCGAAAAATCTTGTTCGGGAGCGAATGTCCAGGCCGGAGCATCGGCGGCGGCTTCCTCGTGGATGAAAGGCTCTCCGCCGGCGACCGAGGCGTAGTTGGCGCTCTGGTCGATCTCGGGATAGGCGGCGGGAGCGGCCTCGGTGCTTTCGACGTAGGCGATGGCCTCCGGGCTCACGGCTTCCCAGCTGCCGTCGGCGGCCTGGCGCCAGCCCGGGTATGGATCTGCGACCTGTTCCGGGTACTGGTCGGCAATGCCCTCGCCCTGCTCGGATTCGGCGAGGCCTTCAGCGTCACCCTCGGTGGGGAGCCGAACGAAGAGACCGCGGCGGAAGCTCTCGCGCACCGTTGGGCGCGGCGGCATCTCTCCTCTACCTTCCAGCCCGGGGGGCTCGGGGACCTGTCCTTCTGCGCCTTGATCGCTCATTGAATGATCGTTTCTCCCTTGTCACGGCCGTTCGTGCTTGGTGCTGTATCGGCGCGCGTGCCCCGAAGCCTGAGTGTCTATCGCTCGTTGTCGGTAAAGATAGAGCCAGACAGGTAGAAGATGAGGATAGGCGATCGTCGCAGCGGAGGAAAAGGGGAGAAATGACGGATTCCAGGCGCGATGAGCCCGTTCGCTTGACGAGCATCTACACGCGCGGCGGCGACGGGGGCGAGACCAGCCTCGGAGACGGCACGCGCACGCCGAAGACCGATCCTCTGATCGCGGCGATCGGATCGCTCGACGAGCTGAACGCCGCGCTCGGCCTGGCACTCGCCGCCTCCGTGCCCGATCGGTTGCGCTCCCCGCTCGAGCTGATCCAGAACGAGCTGTTCGATCTCGGCGCCGATCTCAGCGTTCCTCCCGCCGAGGGATCGCGCGAGCGGCTGCGCATCGGCCAGGAGCGCGTGAAGGAGCTGGAGCGTCTCTGCGACGAGCTGAACGCGGGGCTCGAGCCCCTGCGTAGCTTCGTCCTGCCGGGCGGCGACGAGGCGGGCG
>JBAWEP010000042.1:0-15757 GCA_049591255.1 Gaiellaceae bacterium | reverse complement strand
GCACCGTCCTGGCCGATTCGCCGCGGCTCGATGCGCGCGATGTCGCCGCCGGCGCCGAGCACCAGCCGCGGCGCCTCGCATTCGGGAAGGGGCCGCTACCGCCGGAATCCGAGCTAGAGCTGCTCTCCGGCCCGATCGTCGAGGAGCTGACAGCGCTGGCGCAGGACGGCGTGCAGTCGCTTCTGCTGGAGGGCGGGCCCACGCTCGCCACCGCCTTCGTCGAAGCCGGCCTGGTGGACAAGCTGCTCGTGTTCGTGACGCCTCATCTCGCGGGCTCGGGGCCCAAGCTCTTCGGCGAGCTGACCCGGTCGGTTCGTCTCTCCCGCGTCAGCAGCGAGCGGATCGGCGAGGACGTGCTGATCGGCGCCTACATCCACGAGCCCTGAGATCGAGCCGACGCGACCCGGATACAGCCCTGTTTGCGGGTCTTTTTGCTTCGCAACCTCGGCACTGTTTCGACACGATCCGGTGCATCTCGCCCGTTAACCTATTCGCCGCCCCGACGGTGCCAGGCACCGGGTTGGGTGCCTGTACCCCGAGAGGCGTCGGGGCGCCCGAAACCCCACCTTCTTTCCTTATTAAGTGGTGAGATACTCGAGTCATGGGAAGATCCTGGCTGGCAGTTGTAGCCTTACTCGCCGCCGCTTCACTTCCGCTCGCCGCGTCTCCGTCGAGCAGCCAAATTCGGGCCGCTGCGACACCCGCGAGCGGCGGAATACGGGTATTGAGAACTGCTCAACCCGTGGAGCACATCGCCGCCGACGGCTCCCGCATCGCGGTCGCAATGGCCGCACGGAAGATGAATATCTGCGACGAGATCGTTGTCTGGAGCCCAGAGAAAAGGAACGTCGTACGGTTCTATCCGGGCTCCAACTGCAACACGGCTCCGACGATCGACGACATTCAGGAGCTCGCGCTCGCAGGAAAGACCATCTACTGGCTCGACGCCGACGGAGGCTTGTCGATCTCGCTCCAGGTGTTCAGGCGCACCCTGGGGACGGGTAGGACGGAGCCCGTATCGTCGCTCGGTTCGTATTCCCTCAGCGCCTATCAACCCGGCGACAACGGCCCCTCTGCCTTGCTCGGGAACTTGCTCGGTGCCGGAAACCTGCTCGTCTTCAACAGCTGGACGGCCTGCATGGAGATACCCGCCGGTTCATTGGGGGCAACCTGTCCTCAGGCGGCCCCTGGCGATAAGCCCGTGATCCTGTATAGCGATCAGAAGCTGCTCAAAGTGGTTGACGGTGCGAGCGTCGAGATCGTCTCGGCGCCAGACTCTCAAATCAGCGCGCCTGACGTCCGGTACCGGACGTACCCCGTCACCACTGCCGTTGCCCCCGCCGCAGTCGCCGTCGACGCCAATCGCATCGCCGCCCAGAACGCCGACGGCAGCGTGACCATCTACTCCGCCGCCGGCGCGGCCTTGCAGTCGATCTCCATCCCGTCCGGCAAGTTCTCCGGCTTCGCGCTTCGGGGCTCGCAGCTCGTGACCATTCGCAGCGGCAGGCTCGAGCTCTACAACGTCTTCTCGGGAAAGCTCGGAAAGACGATCCGAGTCCCTGCCGGCGCGTTGCTGCGCGGTCTCCAGAAGGGGTTGGCCGTCTACGTCACCGGGCCTGAAGAGAAATACTCAAACCCCGCCTTCGACACGTACGTTTATCGCAAGATTCACGTTCTGCGTCTCTCGGATGGAAAGGGCGTGACCTACTCGCCGCCGCCCATGAGTGCAAAGAATCTGGCCCGCTTGATGCCAGGGACGAATTCAGTGGATGCTCAGATCGGAGCCTCCGGGCTCTTCTACTCCTACAACCTCGCGCGCGGGCACGCTCCCGGGCGCGTCGTCTTCGTGCCTCTCGCCAAGATCCTGAAAAAGCTCGGCTAGATTCAGGCTGACGAAGGCCTGTTCTTGAATTGATCCGCTCGATGCCGATTCGCCTGCCGTCGATGTCCTCGAGCACGAGTCCATAGCTGCCGTACGGCGCAGTAGCTCTAGTTGTTCGATTCGCCTCGGCTCGATTCCGGGTGACGCGTCTGAGCGCTGAGCGCATCGCCGAGGACGTGCTGATCAGCGCCTATATCCACGAGCCCTGACCTGACTTCGGGGCGTCGAGGCGCCTTGCGGGCCCTCGCTTCCCTGCCTCTCTCATCAAGCGGTGACATACTCGATTCATGAGGAGATCCTCGCTGGCAGTTGTGACTCTGCTCACCGCCGGTCTACTCTCCGTCGCCGCCTCTTCATCGAGCGGCGATGTTCGGGCCGCCGTGTCTTCCTCGACCGGCGCAACCCGCGTGCTACGGACACAGCAGCCGGTGAAGCTCATCGCCGCCGACGGCTCCCGCATCGCCGTCGCGACGACCACGCAGAAGGAGGGCGTCTGCGACAGGATCGTCGTCTGGAGCCCGACAAAGAAGACCTCTCCATCGTTCAAGACATCTGCCTGTAACGATTCGTCGACGGGCGACGACATTCAAGATCTCGCGCTGACGGGAGAAACTGCACTCTGGCTCGAAACCGGGGGAGGAAATTGGCGCGAGCTCGCGTTATACAGCCATATTCCAGGCACGAACAAGACGAACCTCTTATCGATCGGTTCCTATTCCCTAGACGCCTACCAGGAAGACGACTATGGCCCGTTCCACTTCATCGGGAACCTGTTCGGCGCCGGGAATCTCGTCGTCTACAACAGCTGGACGGCGTGTATGGAGATTCCGGTTGGCTGGGCGGGAGCAACCTGCCCTCAGTCGGCTGAGGGTAGCCATCCGGTGCTGCTCTACGGTCAGCAGAAGCTGCTCAGGGTCTTGGGCCGCAACAGTGTCGAGATCGCCTCGGCGCCAGATGTTCAAATTCCTGTGACGAAACTCACGTCCTCTGAAAACGCCGTCGCCGTGGTCGCCGCCGTGGTCGCCGTCGACGCCAAACGTGTCGCGGTCCGATTCCCCGACGGCAGCGTTACCATCTACTCGGCCGGCGGCGCTATCGTGCGATCGATCCCGCTCCGGCCCGGCAAGTTCTCCGGGTTTGCGCTGCAGGGCTCACAGTTCGTCGCTATCCGCAGCGGCAAGCTCGAGCTCTTCAACGTCTTCTCGGGCAAGCTCCTGAAGACGTTCTCGGTTCCTGGCGGCTCGCAGCTGTACGGGCTCCAGAAAGGGCTGGCGCTCTACGTCGATTTCAGAGTCCACGTTCTGCGTCTCTCGGATGGGAAGGACGTGACCTTCGCCCCACCGAGAGCGGACTACGTAGGCGCTCAGATCTCGACCGCGGGACTCTTCTACGCCTACAACCCCAACCCGAGCGGGCACGCTCCCGGGCGCGTCGTCTTCGTGCCTCTGTCCACCATTCTCAAAAAGCTCCACTAGATCGGGGCTAGGAGGACGTGCGCTTGAAGAAGACGCCCTCGTCCTTGATCCGGCCGATTCCAACTCGCCTGCCGTCGACGTCCTCGAGCACGAACTCGTAGCTGCCATAAGCCGTCATCGCGGGAGCGGCGAGTATTCGTGCGCCCTTTTCGCGTAGCTCCTCGTAGAGCAGGTCGACGCCGGCGAGATTCTCGGGATCGAGATAGACGTCGTGGCCGGCGCCGTAGCGCGCGGCGTTCGATTCGACCTGTCCTCGCGCGGCCTGAACGACGACGATCTCGACGCTGTCTCGGTAGAGCGCGACGAACGGCTCGGCACTCTCGTAGTGCTCGACGGCGTCGAAGCCGAGGGTATCGCGGTAGTACTCGGCGGTCCGCCTGAGGTCGGGCGAGACGAGCACCGGCGCGACGTTGTCGAGTCTTGCCCTTTCCATTCGATCCTCCCGATCTCGGGCGTGCGAAAGGCGAGCCGCGATTCTAGTCTCGCGGCCCGCTCATCGCCGGCGGCTTTCGTAGGTGAGGTCTGTCAGCTCGGCGGGCGTAGCGTGCGGGGGCGCACTCGCTTCTCGAGCCCGTCGGCGCGAGCAGCCAAGCCGGCTGCCTCTTCGCGACGACCCTGGTCGCCCAGAAGCGATGCCCAGGCACGGCAGAACCGGCCCGCTTCCTCGAACTGACTGTCTTTCTCGAGCAGATCTACTGCCTGCGCGAAGAGCGGCTCGGCGCCCGCCACGTCCTTCTTGATGGCACGGGTCAGGGCCAGGGCGCCAATCGCTCCGCCCTGCTCGCCAGGGCTCTGCTCGAGCAGCCCGAGTGCCTTGTTGGCCAACCGCTCGGCCTCGTCCACGTCGCCCAGCTCGGCGGCGCAGATGGCCTGATCGGTCACAAACAAGCCGAGGTCATCGCTTCGCCCGGCATGCTCGAGGGTGCGAGCGCATTTGTCCAGAGGACCGCGAGCCTCCTCGAAGCGACCGTCGAGAACAAGGATCTGACCGTAGGCGCCCTCGGCCTTGGCCAGGGCGAGTGCGTCTTCGTCGGCCTCGAGCAAAGCGATCGCACGCCGCATGTGGTCGAGCGCGACGGGGGTCTCGCCGGACATCGCGGCGCTACGCGCCAGAGCCCAGTAGCTCGACGCCTGGGCACGCCGGTCGCAGTCGCCTGAGTGCTCTTCGATCGCCTTCTCGAGTACGGCTCGCGCCTCGTCGAATCGTCCGGCGTCGGTTAGTGCGTAACTCAAGTGAACCGCGAAGCGCATGTAGGCGCCGACGTGCTCGGTCGCGTGCTCGCGCACGAAATCGAGCGACGCCTCGAGCACGCTGATGCTCTCCGCGGGGTGCCCGGCAGCGCTGTGTGCGCGTGCGAGGGCAAGGAAGACATCGGGTCGTAGGGTCGCAGTGATCGAGCTGGAAGCGATCGCTTCCTCTAGTAGTGGAATGGCCTGAGCGTAGGAGGAAGTTGCACTCAGCGCAACGCCTAGCGCGGCCACGGCTCGCGCCGTGATCAGCGGGTCACCAAGGGCACGAGCTTCGGAGATGAGGCTCTGCAGGTTCTCTGCGGTTGCCTCCGGTCGGGTGCCGATGCGCAGTTCCAGCTCGGCATCGGCGACTCGTAGCTCGAGGTCGCCACGCGGACCCAGCTGCGTGCCGGTCTCGAGATATTCGGGAGTTACATCGAGCTGTTTTGCGAGCGCTCGAATGGCTCGTACCGACGGGCGCCGCAAGCCCGCCTCGATGCGTGAGATGTGTGCAGTCGTCAGGCCCGGGCCCGAGATCGACTGCTGCGAGAGGCCTCGCTCTTTTCGGAGCCGCCGCAGTCGCTCACCGAGCGTCTCTGTCGGCTCTCTCTTCGAGTCGTTCATGAACTCCATTCAACCGGGGTTAAGCCCTCAGCGTCAAGTCATTGATGAACTAGCTGTCAACTGTCATTTACATTTCTTTTCGCATTTCTCTTAACTTTTCCAAGCGGCAATTCCGGAAGTAAGAAGATGAGCCTCGCAAAAGGCAAGCTATCTTGGTTCTATACGCGAAAAGCTGCGTAAAAAGAGGCCAAACGGGCGTGGGCGCGAGCGCTTTCAGAAGAGCGTCAGAGAGTCCCGCGAGGTCGCCACTGATTCCCGCGAGAAGTTGCGCTTTCTCTGCCTCGAGCGGCGGATCTCGCTCCGGTCCCTCTCGGTACGCTCCTCTTCCCCCGACCGACGCGCTGCTAGTAGCCTTGCTGGAGTGTTCACAGGCATCGTCAGAGAGCTCGGCCGCGTCGTCTCGCTCGAGGGCGGCCGGGAGCAGGCGCGCCTCGTCGTCGCCGCGCCCGGGCTTGCCCCGGAGCTGGAGGTCGGCGACTCGGTGGCCGTCGACGGATGCTGCCTGACCGTCGTCGGCAAGCAGGACGGGACACTCGCCTTCGATCTCAGCGCCGAGACGATCTCGCGCAGCGCGGTCGGCGCGCTCGAGCCCGGCCAGGGCACGAACCTCGAGCCGGCGATCCGCGTCGGCGAGCCGCTCGGTGGGCATTACGTGCAGGGTCACGTCGACGCGGTCGGGCGCGTGCGCTCGCTCGTGCCCGAGGGCGAAGGCGTGCGCATGTGGCTGGAGGTTCCGCCGGACGTCCTTCGCTACTGCGTCGAGAAGGGCTCGCTCACCGTCGCCGGTGTGTCGCTGACCATCGCCGAGCTGACGGACGATGCGGTGGCGCTGGCGCTGATCCCGCACACGCTCCAGGTGACGACGCTCGGCGAGGCGCAGCCGGGCGATCCCGTCAACCTCGAGGCCGACGTGATCGCCAAGTATGTCGAGCGCCTGCTACCGGGAGGAGTGAAGCAATGACGCCGGAGAAGAAGGGCGAGAGCCCGGGCATCGTTTTCACCCCGATCGAAGAGGCGATCGAGGAGATTCGCAGCGGTCATCTCGTGGTCGTGGTGGACGCCGCCGACCGCGAGAACGAGGGCGACCTGACCATCGCGGCCCAGTTCGCCACACCCGAGGCGATCAACTTCATGGCCACCAACGCGCGCGGGCTGATCTGCCTGGCGCTCACGCCGGAGCGCTGCGACACGCTCGGCCTGGAGCAGATGACCGAGCGCAACGAGGCGCCCAACCAGACCGCTTTCACCGTCTCGATCGAGGCCCGCGAGGGAATCACAACCGGGATCTCCGCGCACGATCGCTCGCACACCGTCCAGGTCGCGATCGATCCCTCGAAGGCCGTCGCGGACATCGTCCACCCGGGCCATGTCTTCCCGCTCAGGGCCCGTCCGGGCGGCGTGCTCGAGCGCGCCGGCCAGACCGAGGCCGCGGTCGACCTGGCGCGGCTGGCGGGACTGGTACCGGCCGGCGTCATCTGCGAGGTGATGAAGGAAGACGGCACGATGGCGCGCGTTCCCGATCTGATCGAGTACTGCCGGGAGCATGGGCTGAAGCTAGTCTCGATCGCCGATCTGATCGAGTATCGCCGCCGCACCGAGATGCTCGTCGAGCGTGTGACCGTGGTGCGAATGCCAACCGAGTTCGGCGAGTTTCGCTGCGTCGCCTACCGCGAGAAGCTGACCGGTAAATACCATCTCGCGCTGGTGATGGGCGAGGTGGACGGAGCCGAGAACGTGCTCGTGCGCGTCCATTCGGAGTGCCTGACCGGCGACACCTTCCATTCGCTGCGCTGCGACTGCGGCGAGCAGCTCGACTACGCGCTCAGCCGCATCGCCGAGGAGGAGCGCGGCGTCCTGCTCTACATGTCGCAGGAGGGGCGCGGCATCGGCCTGCTCAACAAGCTCAAGGCCTACGAGCTGCAGGAGCGCGGCTACGACACCGTCGAGGCCAACCTGGAGCTGGGCTTCGGCGCCGACGAGAGGGAGTGGGGGATCGGCAACCAGATCCTGGTCGATCTGGGGCTTTCGACCATCCGTCTGCTCACCAACAATCCGCGCAAGCTGAACATCGCCGGCTACGGGCTGACCATCGTCGAGCAGGTGCCGATCGTGATTCCGCCCAACGCCGAGAACGAGCGCTACCTCGCCACCAAACGAGATAAGCTCGGACATCGTCTGCACCATCAGGGGCTACACCTCGACAAGGAGCTGGAGGCTGAGAAGTGAGCACACAGGGACCGCTGACACCCGACCCGGGCCAATCGGGCCCCTTCGATCACGATCAGAACCCCTGGCCGGGCCAGCCCGGCTACGAGGCGCTCAGGCCTCCCCTCGAGCCCGCGCGCGAGCCGGCGCAGGAGCCCGTGCTGGAGAGCGACGCCGCCCCGGTCTTTGCCGATGCTGAGCCCGGCGCCGAGGCCGAGTACTCCAGCGAGCACATCAGCGGCGAGTTGACCATCCCTGCCGGCTACCGCACGATCGAGGGCTTTCCGACCGGTGCCGGCCGCTCGGTGGCGATCGCAGTCAGCCGCTTCAACGGCGAGATCACAAACGGGCTGCTGGAGAGCGCCCTGAGTGAGCTCGGACGCCTCGGTGTGGGCGGCGACGCGATCACGATCATGCCGGTGCCCGGCGCCTTCGAGCTGCCGCTGGCGGCGATGGCGCTCTCCAAGTCGCGCCGCTACAGCTGCGTGGTCGCGCTCGGCTGCGTGATCAGGGGCGAGACGCCGCACTTCGACTACGTCGCCGGCGAGGCGGCCAGCGGTCTGCTCCTGGCCGGGATCGAGACCGGCGTACCGGTGGCCTTCGGCGTTCTCACGGTGGACACGATCGAGCAGGCCCGGGCGCGGCTGGGCAAGGGCGCCGAGGCCGTCCTGAGCGCGCTCGAGATGGCCGACGCCTTCGGTCGCCTGCGTGTCGTCGCGGGCGGCTAATCGTTAGCTGGAGTTGCGCCGTGTTCGGGCGACCGCGCTGGTAGCACCAACCTGCGCGAGCAGGCAGAGCGAGACGACGATCGTCGGGAAGAACCACAGCAAGACGATGCCGATTGCCGCCGTGGACGAGCTGGTCAGATCGAGCGTGAAGATCTCCGCCAGGGTGAGGGAAACGCTGGCCACGGTCGCTACAAAGGTCGTGAGCGGAAGCATCACCCGCTCGTGTAGCAGGAGCGCTGCGAGGATTACCGGTGCCGTCGGCCAGACGGCGAACAGAACGTCCCAGACAGAGGAACCGATCCCAAACTGGATCACGAACGCAACGGAGACGGCGGCAGCTCCGACGGCTATCGAGCCCCAGGCGACGTTACGAAGACTTGCGCACGCCTTCCAATCAAATCGAGGCACCTAGCGAATATAGCACATTAGCTATATAGGCGTTGCCCGATTTCGACGACTCTTTTCGCCCGATCTCATTCGTCTCTGCGAAAATGCTGCCGATGAGCGACCCCGGTTACGTCCACGGCTACTCCCTGCGCGAGGCCGCCCGTCTCGCCGACCAGGCCGACACGCTTGCCGAGCTGCTTCATGCCGGCACCCACTACCCGGCCGGGGCGCGCGTGCTGGAGTGCGGCTGCGGAACGGGCGCGCAGACGGTGCACCTGGCCGCCTCGAGCCCCGAGGCCGAGATCGTCTCGGTCGACATCGCGCCGGAGCATCTCGAGCGGGCGCGGGCGCGTACCGAGGCCGCCGGCTACACGAACGTCAGCTTCCAGATCGCCGACGTCTTCGATCTTCCCTTCGCCGAGCGGAGCTTCGATCACGTTTTCGTCTGCTTCCTGCTCGAGCACGTGCCGGGTCCCGAGCGGGCGCTCGATCGTCTCCGGCGCATGCTTGTCGAGAGCGGCTCGATCACGGCCATCGAGGGCGATCACGGCTCCTGGTACTGCCATCCCTCGACGCCGGAGGCCGAGCGTACGGTCGAGTGCCTGGTAGAGATCCAGGCCGGGCACGGCGGCGACGCGCTGATCGGGCGGCGTCTCTTTCCGTTGCTCGCGGGCGCAGGTTTCCACACCGTTCACGTCAGCCCGAGACTGGTTTACGTGGACGACAGCCGCCCCGACCTGGTCGAGGGCTTCTCCAAGAACACCTTCATCGCCATGGTCGAAGGGGTACGCGAGCAGGCGCTCGAGCTGGGCCTGATGGACGAGGCGAGCTGGGACAAGGGCATCGCCGACATGTACAGGGCGGCGGATCCGGGCGGAACCTTCTCCTACACGTTCTTCAAGGGCACAGCCCTCAAGTGACACTCCGAGCCGGATCTCTCAGCTAGACTGCTGCGGCTATGTCCAAGGTTTGCTCAGTTTGCGGTAAGGGTCCGGGCTTCGGAAACAACCGCAGCCACTCGATGGTCGCCACCAAGCGGCGCTTCGATCCGAACCTGCAAAGGGTGCGGATAATGGTGGCCGGCGTCGCTCGCCGCGCCTATGTCTGCACGCGCTGCCTGCGCTCGGGCAAGGTCGAGAAGGCCTAAAGCAGCCCTAAGCAGCTCTACGCAGCTTTAGCCGGGCGAAGGTTGTCGCCCGAGCGGCTGTCTCTCGCGCTCCTGCGGGCTCGCTTACGGTCGTGCGCCTATCGATGCGGAATCGGAGCACTCTCGAGTGTCTTTGTTCGCTACCGTGCTCCGCCCCGTGGGAGGGTGGGGGGTGGTGGGTGGGTAAGGCGCCCGAATCCTCCCGAGCCGGAAAAGACCGCGCGGCGCGCTTTCTCTACTATCGCGCTCCTGCCGGGCTCGTTTACGGCTGCGCGGGGGAAATTCGGCACGAAACCGGCGCGCGCGCGGGCGGATTTCCGCGCCTCGGAGCAGTAGTTTGAATCGACCCCGCGGGCGGGTGGTATTGAGCGCGAAGCGAAACGAAGCACTCCACCGCCTGGCCGCGCTCGGCGGCGCGAGGACGTCGGCTCCCGAGCCGCGTCCTCGGTCGCATCCGTAGCCGCCGGCTACGAACGCGACGCTGCGTCCTAGCCTCGCATCCACCGAATCGCACCCAGTCGACGGGTCTTCATTCCGCTCCGCGCTCCGGTGGCGGGCGAGTAGAGAAGTGTTCGGCGCCTCAGATCCGGAGCAACCGCATCCCTGGCCGCGCGGTCTAAGCACTCATGGAAGCCGTACAGCTTCAGGAGAGCCCACTCGGGCAGCTTTTCATCTCGTCGCGGGCGATCGCGCAGGTGGCCGAGCGCTCGCTGGACGAGTGCTACGGAGTGGTCGGGCTGGGTCGCGGAGCGCGCATTCGCCGCGCGTTCGCGCTCAGGCGCCGGCACGGCGTCGAGGTGATTCCGAGCGAGCAGGGTGGAATCGAGCTGATGCTCACGGTGGTGATCGCCTATGGTCTGAATCTGGCCGAGGTGGCCGCGACCGTACGCTCGCGGGTCAGTTACGAGGTCGAGCGGGTGACCGGGCTGGAGGTCGCTCGGGTGGAGGTGCGTATCGACGATGTCCGGTCGCGAGACTGAATCGGCAGAAGCAAGCGCAGAGCTCGCGCTCGTGCGCCGGCTGGCGACCTCGGCGCTTGCGGCGCTGGAGCGCGAACGGCAGCGGATCGACGGCCTGAACGTCTATCCGGTTCCCGACGGCGACACGGGGCTGAATCTCGTACTCACCGTTCGCGCGATGCTCGAGGAGCTGGACGCGACGGGGTCGGGCGGGCGGGTGACCGTTCGCCGAGATTTCGCCCGCGCCCTGCTGATGCGCGCGCGCGGTACCTCGGGTGTGATCCTCTCGCAGATAGTGCGCGGCGCCGTCGAGGCGGCTCCGGCTTCGGGGCCGATCGGCGGGCGGGCGCTGGCGACGATGCTGGAGCGCGCTCGCGACGCCGCCTACTCGGCCGTCGCGCGGCCGGCGGAGGGAACGATTCTGACTCTGATGCGCGAGCTGACCGACGAGGCGCGCGAGCACAGGCGAAAGGCCCTGTCGCTGGAGCAGCGTCTGGACGGGCTCGTCGAGCGCGCCGAGGCGGCGCTCGAGCAAACGCGCGAGCAAAACCCGATCCTGAGCGAGGCCGGTGTAGTCGATGCGGGCGCGGCCGGCCTTGTCGTCTGCCTGCGGGCCATCGCCCGCGCGGCTACCGGGAAGCCCGACGTCGCGCAGCCGCCGGCGCTGAAGCTGGTCGGTTCCTAGTTGCCTAACGCCGCCGTCCTCCCTTGCCGATTCAGCTTCCGATGCGTCGTGAGAAAGGCGAAGCAGCCGCGCCGCCGAAAGGTGGAGCGATGATCCGGACGATCTCCGGCCACGGCGCCGAACGATGAGCGAGAACCCGCGCATCCTGCTCGTGGAGGACAACGCCATCTATCGCGAGGCGCTCGAGCTGTTGCTCGGGCTGCGCCCGGATGTCGAGATCGCCGGCTCGGTGGCCGATGCCGAGACGGCGCTGGAGTTCTGCGCCGATGATTGCCCCGACGTGGTGCTGCTCGACTATCGCCTGCCCGGCCTGGACGGCGTCGAGGCGACGCAGATCCTGCTCGAGCGCTTCTCCTCGCTGGCCGTCGTCTGCCTGACCGGCCTGGCGACCGAGCGCGAGCGCCAGGCGCTGATCGAGGCCGGCGCCCACGCCTGCCTGACCAAGGACCAGGAGCTGGATGAGATCGTCGCCGCGGTGCACGGCGCGGTCGAGAGTGCGCGTGAACGCTAGGCGGCGTGTCGCCGCGGTGCACGGCGCGGTCGAGAGTGCGCGCGAACGCTAGGCGGCGTGTCGCCGCTGTGCAAGGCGCGGTCGAGAGTGCGCGTGCGCGCTAGGCGGCGCGTCGTCCCCGTGCACGGCGCGGTCGAGAGCGCGCAGAGGCGCTAACAGCCGTTCGGTGAGACTAGACGGCTTCCAGCTCTGGCTTCTCGGAGAGGCGGCGACTGCCGGCGGCAAGCTCGCGGCGGAGTGTCGCCATCTCGCTCGGGCGGTTCGCCACCAGCGCCGCGAGCAGGCGCTCGTCCTCGTCGAGATAGCGCACCGAGAAGGTGTCGCCGTCCTCGTCGACGTCGATGCTCGCCCAGGACGATGCGAAGCCGACGTACTGGAGTCGCAGGCCGAACTGATCCGACCAGAAGAAGGGCACGTCGTCGTGCACGCTCTCCTCGCCGAGGATGGTGCGGGCGACCGCCGCCGCCTGTCCGGCCGCGCTCGTCCAGTGCTCCATGCGCAGGCGTCGGCCCAGCGAAGGCCGCCAGGAGCTGGCCACGTCTCCGCAGGCGTAGATGCCCTCGTGCTCGGTGCGGCCCGAGGCGTCGGTCTCGATCTCCTGCCCGCCGAGCAGCTCGCCGGCCGGCTCCGCGCCGACTCCCACCACGGCGATGTCGCAGGAGATCTCGCTGCCGTCGCTCAGCTCGAGCGCGCGCAGATGGCCGTCCGGGCCGCAGGCGAAGTCCGTCACGCCCGTGCCCAGTCGCAGCTCGACGCCCTGCGCACGGTAGCGCTCGGCCAGCATCATGCCGATCTCGGCGCCGAGAACGCGCTCGAGCGGCGCCGCCAGTGGCTCTACCACGCTCACGTCGAGACCCAGCGAGACGGCGGTCGAGGCCACCTCCGCGCCGATGAAGCCGGCGCCGACAACCGCCAGCCGTTTGCCGCGCACGAGCTCGGCGCTCAGCGTGAGCGCATCGGAGAGGGTGCGCAGATAGTGGACGCCGGGCGGCGTCTCGAGCCCGCGCAGGCGTCTGGCGCGCGCGCCGGTGGCGATCACCAGCGCATCCCAGACGAGCTCGCGCCCATCCGAGAGCAGCACCGTCCGCAGTCGCGGCGAAATCCGCTCGACCCGGCGGCCGAGCAACAGCTCGATCCGCTGCTCGCGGAAGAACTCGGGCTGCCTCAGCGTGAGCTCGCCGGGCGAGCGCTTGCCGGCCAGCAGCTCCTTGGAGAGAGCGGGTCGCTCGTAGGGAAGATGAGTCTCCTCGCCGACCAGGGTCAGGCGCCCGTCGAAGCCGCGCGCGCGCAACGTCTCCGCGCTACGCAGCCCGGCGAGGCCGGTTCCCACGACGACGACGTTTCCGGGCCGGCTCTTCATCTCAGCTCACCAGCTCTCCGCTGTCGCGATCGAATACGGCGATCGCGCCCATCGGGCACGAGCGAGCCGCCTCGAGCGCGGACGTGTCTTCGCTCTCCGCCACGAGCAGCGCGGCGATTCCCGAGCGATCGAGCTCGAAGATCTTCGGCGCGGCCTCGAGGCAGGAGCCGAAGCCGCTACACAGCTGCCGGTCTATCTCGATTCGATACATGGCTTCTCCTTTCGGCTCGCGTTCGTGGTCAGGAAGTCTTCGTTTGCGTGGCGGGTGGGGCGGCCGGAGGAGCGACTCGCACCACCGGCGCCTGAGGCGCCACGGTCGCGTGCGACGCCGGCGTGTATGACGGAGCCGACGACGACTGAACGACCTGCACCTGGCGGGCGGCGAGCGCCTGCTGGGTCGCGATCAGCTTCTTGCGCGCGGCGATCTCGTGCTTTCGCCTGACGAGCTGGGCGCGGTAGACCTTCCAGCGCTTCTGGACGATCGCGTTGATCTGGACCGCGTCCTGGCGCAGCCTGTGCTCGCGCACGTCGAGCGCGGCGAGACGGGGATCGGCCTTGGCCGCCGGCGCCTCCACCCAGGGCTTGGCGGCGATGACCGCCCAGGACAGGAAGAAGACGACGATTGCCGCCGCGATCGCGTAGATTCGGCCGAGGCCGTTAGTCATCGTGCTCGCCTCCTGAGGATTCGTGCTCCCGCGCGGGTGCGGGTGCCTGCTTGACCTGGCTCACGGGCGTCGCGGCGCGCGTGACCGTCACGGGAGCCGGCCGGGATACGACGGGCGCCGGGGTGTACGCGGGCACAGACGGCTGCGCGGGCTGAGCTTTCACCTTCGGCAGCGCCGGTAGCCGCGGCGGCTTCTTTGCAAGCGCCTTCTGCAGCGACGCCTCGAGGGCGTTCAGCTGACGCGTGCGCGCGGCGATGGTCGCTTCGGTGCTCTGCTTCGAGGCCGTTTGCGCCTGTACGCCGAGCTCGGTCGTGCGGGTCAGCGCATAGGTGCCGAACGTCGCGCCGACGGCGATCAGTGTTGCCAGTACAAAGACGTGACTCTTTTTCATCCTGCATCGACCCCCATCTTTTTCCGACCAGATGAACCTACCCCGGTTGGACTTAGGTGAGGGCCAAGCGGAGGCAAGCGTTCGCCTGGAAAGGAGAAAGATTCGGTTAAGAGGAATTTCAGCCTGCCCGGGAGGATCAGGCTCGAACAGGCTCGCCGCTGCCGGCCGGTGGGCGTGTCTTGGCCGCGCTCGGCCGCTCTAGTCGTCGCTGCGCCGGCCGGCGATGTGATGGTCGTGTGGGGGCGGCTGCGGCGTGACGGCGGTCGAGACCGTGCCTGGGTTATCGGGAAGCTCACGCTCGATCTGCATCAGGCGGGCGGGAGTGAGCTGTCCCACCGGATCGTTTCCCGGTTGGGCGTATCCCAGCAGGACCAGGTTCGCTCCCAGGATCAGCGCCGAGACGAGCACGACCAGCGCCGCGATCAGCCAGATGCGCACCGCGAAGGAGCCGAGCCGGCCTCCCTTTCGCTCAGGCGACACGATCACCGCTCTCGGTGTCGAACACGCTGATCGCGGCCATCGGGCAGTCCTTGGCGGCCTTCAGCGCTCGCGCGTCGTCGGTCTCGGGCACCAGCACGATCGCCTTGCCGGAGTCGTCGAGCTTGAAGATCTCGGGCGCGTCGTCGACGCAGGAAGCAAAGCCGCTGCACAGGTCGCTATCGATCTCGACTCGGAACATTCTCTCCTCCTTGGGTTAGTGGGGCGAGGGCGCGCCACGTGGTCGCCGCCGCGACCGCCGCGATCGCTCCCAGATAGATGGCCAGCGCCCAGGCGCGGCGGCTGTCCGAGCCGGACAGGAGCCCGTGCGCCGTTCCGCCCGCGAACAGGGCGTAGGTCGCCCAGTGCAGTCGTCGCCAGTTCTTGAAGCCGATTCGTCTGCGCTGCGAGAAAGAGGCGTAGACGATCACCATCAGCTCGGCCGTGAGCACGCCGATCGCCACCGAGCCGGGACGGTAATGAGAGAAGCCGGGAACGAAGACCGCCGACACGGGCATCGGCACGGTCTTGTCCAGCACCAGCGCCGTCGCGTGGATGACGAGCGCGCCCAGCCCGAGCGCGGCCAGCGTGCGGTGCGTATCGATCGCGGCCGGCTGGCGAACCCGACTGCCGAAGGGCCGCGATTTGACGACGATCCCCGCCAGCACCGACAACGTCAACAGGATGTAGGCCGTGAGGCCGCTGGCGCGAGCGAGGATCCAGAAGGTCGGGTCGTGTCTCATCGATCGTTCAGTCGATATTCCCAGAAAGGGACGGAAAACGCACCCGGACGGCGCTCACAGCCCGCCGACCAGCCGCTTGCGCCCGTCGGCACAGATGAGAAGAGCCGGCACTCCGGCCGCCGCCGCCTCCTCTTCGCCGCTCAAAAAGAGAGTCTTGGCCAGCACGTCGGCCTCGACCGCGCTCGGGGCGACCACGGTCACGCGCACCAGGTCGGTCTCGGCGGGGCGCCCGGTCGCCGGGTCGATCAGGTGGTGACGCTCCTCGGCGCCGCGGCGCCAGTGCCGGCG
>JBAWEP010000041.1:0-47668 GCA_049591255.1 Gaiellaceae bacterium | reverse complement strand
ATGCTAGGACGCAGTGCCTCGTTCGTAGCAGCGCTACGGGCGAGGCCGAGGACGCGGCTCGAGAGCCGACGCAGCGCGCCGCTGAGCGCGGCCACGCGACGGAGTGCTTCTTTTTGATTCGAGTTCTCAGTGAGATTGGCCGATGCGGCCGGAGATCACCCGTATCGCGATCTCGCGCGCAACTCCGCTCAAGGCCTCGGCCGCCGCGTGCAGCCGGCTTTTCTGATCGTCCGATGCTCTGTCCGCTTCCGAGTTGAGCGCCTCGATCAAGCCATCGAGCATGTTCTCGGGAGTCGGCCAGGAGCCGAGATCGCGACGCGTCCTTTCGAGAACTCGTATGACCTCGCCGCTGGTCTCTCTGCTCCCGACTGCTCGCGCACCGAACACAACCTCGAGGTACGGAGGCTCGGCAGAGGCGAGGGCTTCGGCGCCGATCGTGACCTGGTCTGCCGAAAGGCCTGTCTCGGCGCGAATCAGCTCGAGACTGACGGGGCGCTCCCCTGCCTCGAAGTGGCGCAGCGCGACGCGTAGGATCGGCAACTCGCGCGAAGTCCAGGTTTCGTGGATCTCTGCCATCGCTCTCGCTGTTCAGTCTAGGCGCTTCGGATCGGGCCGGCCGGCCAAACCCCGGGGATGGTCTCGAGCGAGCCGCGCACGAGGCACGAGGATTCCAAAATCGGCTGACGGGTTAATAAGATCGGTGCATGCAGCGCAAGTCGCCACAGGTCGTCGCTCTAGTCGTCTTCGTGCTCGCGTTCGCGGCAGCCTGCGGGGGGAGCTCCAGCCCAACGAGCGCGGCCACCATTAAGTCGACCGCTCCCACGGCGTTTCCCTTCAAGGCGACCTTCTCCGCGCCGAGCCATCACCCGGTGGTGAACAAGAACTGGCCGATCACCGTCATCGTCACAGACCTCCGCGGCAAGCGGATCGCGGCGACGCTGCAGATGAACGTGCTGCTGGGCAGCCTGCGGGTCGGCCAGATCGACAACGGAAAGATCTACCACTTCATCGGGCGCCACCACGAGAACATCACCTGGCCGCTGAGCGCGGTCGGTCACCCGCTGACGCTGCAATCGGTGGTCAAGGCCAAGGGAAAGACGAAAAAGCTTCTCTGGTCCGTCTCGGTCGTGAAGAAGTGACGCGGCGGTGAGATTCGTTCACTTCCGTGAGACAATCAGCTCGATCGACTAGCCATCGGTCGTTCCCAGTCGAGGCATTGGAAACATCGCGGAGATCAGTTGAGCGATTCGGCGAGGACACGTGAGCGCGAATAGCGGAAAAGGCGTACAGGTCGTCGTCGAGCACGTTCGCAAGAGCTTCGAGGGCGGGCTGATTCGCTCGCTCGAGGACGTGACCATGGGCATCGAGCCCGGTGAGTTCGTCTCGCTGATGGGCCCCTCGGGCAGTGGGAAGAGCACGCTGCTGAACCTGATCGGCGCACTAGACAAGCCCGATTCGGGCTCGATCAGAGTTGGCTCGCACCGGATCGAGAGCCTGAGCAACCCCTCGGAGTACAGAGCCGGAGTTGTCGGCTTCGTCTTCCAGCTCTCCAACCTGATCCCAACCCTGAGCGCGCTGGAGAACGTTCAGGTGCCGATGTTCGGACGTCACCACTCGCGCAAGGAGCGGGAGACTCTCGCGCGGGAACTGCTCGAGGAGGTCGGGCTGTCGCATCGACTGGACGCCAACCCGGGAACGCTCTCCGGCGGCGAGCGCCAGCGAGTGGCGATCGCGCGCGCACTCGCAAACCGGCCCTGCCTGCTGCTCGCCGACGAGCCCACCGGTGCGCTCGACTCGGTTACGGGCGAGCGCATCATGCTGCTCCTGAAGCGGCTACGCGAGCAGCATCAGATGACCACGCTCGTCGTCACCAACGACGTCGTGGTCGCCGCCGCGGCCGACCGCGCCTACCGCATGCGCGACGGGCGCGTGGAGCCACTCGACCAGCCGCCTACTCCCGCCGCAGAGCCTCAACCGGAGCGAGCCTGATCGCACGCAGCACCGGGTAGATCGCACCAAACAGTCCGACTCCCAGCGAGAAGGCGAGCCCCCAGGCGAACACGCCGGCGGTGAAGTCCGGCGTGACGAACGTCGAGATCAGGCCGTAGCTCGTGAACAGGCGCGCCGCCAGCACCCCCACTCCCAGCCCGATGCCCAGAGCGATCAGGCAGATGCCTATCGCCTCACTCACGATCAGGGCGGCGATGCGATAGGCCGGCCAGCCGACTGCCCGCAGAATGCCGATCTCGCGCGTACGCTCGGAGACCGACATCGCCATCGTGTTCATGACGCCGATGCCGCCGACTATCAGCGCGAGCAGCGAGAAGATCCAGCCCGCGCTGATCAGGAGCCGACTCTGCGTATCGACCTTGACGGCCTGGCCGGGCTCGGCCACCGGCAATATCCCCGGCACGGTGTTGGCGATCTCCTTGGCGACCGCGCTCGAGGGGCGACCAGGCGTCACGGTGATCCCGATGGTCGTCACCTCGCCCACATGGTTGCTCAGCTTCTGCAGAGCGGAGAGCTGCATCACCGCGCCGCTGTCCTCGGAGGGATCGCCGGTGTGATAGACGCCCGCGACGCGGAAGCTGCGTGTGATCGAGCGGAAGTTGGGCGCCCCACTGAAGCCCTTGATCTTCAACGTGCTGCCCAGCTTCGCGTGCAGCGAGGCAAGCGCACCGTCCCCGACGACGACCTCACCCGGCCCGGGCAGCCTCCCGCGCACGAGCACGAGCCTCTGCCAGGGGAACTGGCCCGGCTGCATCCCGAGAATGAGGAAGGAGGTCTCCCTGTCGACCGCTGTCACGTACAGCTGGATGCCGGCCACCTGCTGTACGCCGGGCTCCCGCGCGATCCGAGGTTCCAGCGACTGGGGCAGTAGCGATTTAGTCAGATCGGTCGTGCCCGACTGGAAGAGACCGAAATCGGCGCGTCCCAGGTGAATGAGCTGGTTGGCCGTGTTGGCGACTCCGTTCGTGATCGAGAGCAGCGCCACAATCAGGCCCACGCCGATCGATACCCCGGCCGCAGTGAAAGCCGTTCGCATCGGGCGGCGAAGCAGGTTCTTCCGGATCAGCTTCGCCCAGGTCACGCAAGGAATACTTCCCCTTTAGCGGCTTTCTGGCAAACCGAGCCCAGTCGCGCATCCGAAAACCAATTGGGGTCGCGACTGGACGCCTCCTGTTGCGCAGCCGAGATCCGGTCGCATCGAGCGGCCGGGATGCCGGGAGATCTTTTCGATCAGGCGCTAGATCAGGCCGCAGGCGCGAGCGGTGTTCGGCCAGGGATAGAAGCCGCGCCCGCTCTTGTAGGCGCGTTCGGCCACCCACATCTGCTCGCTCGGGCTCCAGTGGTTGGCCGTTCCCTTGGCGCGAAGCAGGTAGCCGCCGTAGGAGCGCTGGAAGGACAGGTCCATCTGCAGTCCGCCGTAGTAGCCGTTACCGGTGCGAGCGGTCCAGGCGCCCTCGCCGCGGTGGATGCACAGCCACTGAGACCTGTGAGGAATGCGCTTGGCCAACCGCTGCGCCCGAGTGGCCCGCATCTCCCAGAGCTTGAGAACCCAGCGACGGTACTTCGCGCTGGATGCCCTGAGAGCGGCGCGGCTCACGGGTGTCTTGGCCACGCCCATGACTTTCTGCCAATGCCAGGTCGTATGCCTCAACTGCTGAATTTTCCGGACCTCGGACGTCCGCTTGTTGGTGGCGCCGGCCAGGGCCGGAGCAAGTAGGGCGACGATCACGAGCGAAACAACAAGGATGCGCAAAGCGCCTCTTCGAATCACGAACAACTGCTCCTTACGAGACAAAGACGACCGATGACGCCCGGGAGAATTCAGTCGGGCCGCCTCGGCCTGACGTCGCCAAAGCGACATCAGCCCCGCAAGGCTAGCAAAAGCATGTGTACTGCAAGCAGCCCATAGCGAAGCTGCACTGGTAGCTACATATGACAAACTTCAAGCAAGAAACGCCGAGAAAGAGCAACTCTGTCGGATATTCGCGATTACTCCTATCGAGCGATGCGCGGTTCCCCCGGCCTGACGACACTAGAACTAGCTCCAACCTGCGGAATCATGCAACTGCGACTCGGCGACACCATCTATACAGAACGCCTGGCCTCTTTCCTGGAAAGCCTAGGCCAGGCAACGATCGTCTCTGGTCCCAACGAGATCGAGCTTCTCGCTCCCGATACCGGCAAGGCCGGCGACATGGCGCGGCGAGAGATCGCCATCTACCTGCGCGTCTGGAGCGTGTTGTACCCCGACGCGGAAGTCTCGCTGGTCGGCGAGGGCGCCAGCGAGCTGGCCGAAGCGCAGACCGTAAGCACCGGCTAGTCGCTCTCACTGCCTCACTGCCGCTGCGAAGCGCCACCGAAGAGGCTCATTCCGGCTTCGCCTGTATTTAGGCACAAAAAAGCGTCGAGCCGGTGACGCTTTCGTCCCCTCGCCCTAAGAACCTCGGCCTTGCCGTTTCCGGCTCTTCCGCTGCCCCTTGGATGAGGCTCAACCTACTCGCGTTCCGTGCTCGACGCTCGATGATCTTCCCACTCGCGGTCACCAACTTCAATACGGGAAATTACGTATTTCACGCCGTTTCGCGAGCGACCCGAGCTCTCGGCTCACGAACGCCGCCGGCCGGCCCCAGGCAGGGGCACCGGGACTGGGATGAGATTCGGAGATCTGCTCTCGCCGCTAGTGCTTGTGCCGGTGTGCGCCGCCGTGTCCCGCCATGCCGAGCAGGAAGACGACGAGCACCAGCACGGCCCACCAGGCGATGCTCAGGGTGCCGTTGTGCCAGCTGAGGACGTCCCACATGGCGGGGAGTCTATAACCGAGCCGGCGCTCACTCAACTCAGGCAAGCCTGAGTGCCTCAGGCAAGCCTGAGGAGCACGAGCGCGACGGCAAGCGCGACGACCGAGACGCTGAGAGCTCGCAGAGCCGCCTCGGGAGCGGCCAGGAGGGTGCTCTCGTCGATCGTCTCGACGCTGCCGTCGTTGTAGACGAGCGAGCCGGATATGGCGTTCACGCGCCGGCGTATGTTGCGCACCTGGGTGGAGAGCCGGCGCTGCGCGGCCGAGAGCAGAGCGGCGAACAGCGCTGCCAGAATAGCCTCGGTGTGCAGCGTCCCGCTGGCGCCGACGTATGCCGTGAGCACCGGAAAGGCGCCCCAGGCGAGCGCGAACCAGAGGTCGCCGTGGAAGCGGCCGCCGACCAGCTCGAGCGTGTAGGCGGCGGCGATGAAGGCGCCGAAGACGACGAAGGGCACCAGCCAGAGCGTCCAGGCAATCGCCGCACCGATTCCGATCGCCGTTGCGGCTCCGATCGACACGATCGCAACCGCGATCAACACCCAGGCCGGAATTCGCGTTCGCAGCGGTCGTCCGTTCAGCTCATCGAGAGCATGCGCCCCCACTCCCATGGCGAGAAAGAAGGCCACCAAGCCCCAGACGAGCCGATGCACCTGCAGCCCCGGAACGAGCGAGGCGCCGATCGCCACATAGGAGAGATGCCAGAGCGTGTACGGCGGATGCAGGAGAGTCACGTAGTCGCGCCAGCCGCCCGCCGCGAGCGCGTAGAAGGCCGGGCGCGCTCGGGACTCCGACTTCATGCCCGCCGCCCCCAGATGACTATCCCTCCGCCGAGCGAGAGCAACCGGTAGCGCAGCTCTTCGATCCCGGCCGCCAGCCAGCAGTCGAGGATCCTTTTCAGCCCGTCATCGGCGTACAGCTCGCGGATGCTCGGGCCGAGGAAGCTTCCCACCTCTCTCCAGCCCTCCGAGACCAGCGCTCCGGCGGCGGGAAGACCGAGCCGCACATACAGCTCCCAGGCGGCGCGCGGAAGCGGGCGCGGCGGTACGCCGAACTCGAGCGACGCGATCACGCCGCCCGGGCGAACGACTCGTGCCAGCTCGCTCATGGTCGCCGCGACGTCGGCGACGTATCGCAACAGGTAGGTGAAGCTGAGCGCGGCGAAGGAGCTGTCCGCAAAAGGCAGAGCTTCGGCGCGGCCTTCGCGCAGCTCGATCCGGTCGCCGAGCCCGGCCCGAGCGATCCTCTCGCGGGCGCCCCCGAGCATCTCGGGGCTCTGATCGAGCCCGACGACGTGCGCCCCGGTGCGCCTGGCGATCTCGATCGCCACCGCGCCGGTGCCGGTGGCCACGTCGAGCACCGTGTCGCCCGGACCGGCCTCGATGCGCGAGGCGAGAAAACGGCGCCAGCGGGGATCCTGGCCG
Source organism: Gaiellaceae bacterium (assembly GCA_049591255.1). Classification (GTDB taxonomy): domain Bacteria; phylum Actinomycetota; class Thermoleophilia; order Gaiellales; family Gaiellaceae; genus Fen-549. The sequence continues at coordinate 41,440 of JBAWEP010000041.1, read as the reverse complement.
AACGAGAGGAGGCTGGCGTAGCGATCGTAGGTTGGCGCGATCGGTGCGAAGAGAGCCTTCGCGAACTCGTTCGGCGGCGGCACCCCTTCCACCCGCCCAGTTTACCCCCGCTTCGCCCGATCCGAACCGCCGCGGCTTTGCCTGACCTTAACCTGGAGATGGGCCGCGCTTAACCTGCCGATCGCGATCATGGAGCTATGAACGGATACCAAGGCCTGTATGGGCCGATGATGAGACACGGTGGCACTTTCGGTTACTCGAGGCACCTGCACGACGGCGGCACGAGCTCGGTCGAGTGGGCGATTCTCGGAATCGTCGTCGCGATCCTGCTTGTCGTCCTCTTACTGCTCGTGGATCGCTGCCAGCACCGGCGCTATCACCGCCGGCACGGCTGGGACCATCCCGGCGCTCCGGTCGAGCCCGACGAGAAGGATGTCCCGGCGAGCGTGGAGCCCGAGACCAAGCCGCGGCGCCGGCGCGTTCGCAATCCGAAAACGAGCTAGGCGACTGACTGAAAGAGGAGGCGGCACCGGGCCCATGCGCGGCGCATGAGGCCCGGTGCCGTTCCCTCTATTCGGCTTTCTAGGCTGCCAGCGAGTGCTCGGGCCGAAGCGCGGGCGCGAACAGATCGCCCTGCCGCTCGACGCGCTCGAGCACATCGCTGGAGAGGAAGACGAGATCGTCGGGGCTTCGGCAGCTCTCGACCTCTTTCCAGCTGACCGGAGTCGAGACCGTCGGTCGCTCGCGGGCACGCAGCGAGTAGACGACGACGGTTGTCTTGGCGGCGCTGTTCTGGCTCCAGTCGACGAGCACCTTTCCTGCGCGCAGCGCCTTCTTCATGTTCGAGACCACCAGCGCCGGGTGCTCGCGCTCGAGCCGCTCGGCCAGCCGGCGTGCGTACTGGTGGACGTCCTTCCAGGGCCGTTCCGGGCGAAGCGGCACGTAGAGCTGCAGGCCCTTGGAGCCGCTTGTCTTGGGTAGCGCGGACAGGCCGTCGGCGACGAGAGCGCGGCGGATCAGCTCGGCCGCGCGGCAGCACTCGACGATCGTCGCCGGTGCGCCCGGATCGAGATCGAAGACCATCAGATCGGGCGGAGCGGGCCTGCGCCTGCCGTCCAGCCGCCACATCGGGGCGTGCAACTCGAGTGCGGCCAGGTTCGCCGTCCAGGCGAGCGTCGCAAGCTCGTCGGCGAGCACATACTCCACCTCGTCTCGCTCCTTGCTCGAGCCGGGCGAGGGAAGCTTCACCGTCCGCACCCAGGAGGGGGCGCCGGCCGGTACGTTCTTGGCATAGAAGAACTCGCTACCCACGCCGTGCGGGTAGCGCTTCAGCGTGAGCGGCCTGTCCTTCAGGTGCGGCAGGAGCACGGGAGCGATGCGGCTGTAGTAGTCGATCACCTCACCCTTGGTGAAGCCGCCGGCCGGATAGAGCACCTTGTCGAGATTGGAGACTCGAAGCCGGCGGCCGCCGACTCGGACGCTGACCGGGTCAGAGCTCACGTCGGACTTCTCGCGGCCGCTTGTCCGAGCGAAGCCCGCGCCAGACGGGCTGGCGCAGGCGGTTGCCCGCCGTCCACTCGCCAAAGCGGACCTCTCCGACCAGGCGCGGCTCGACCCAGTGCACGTCGCGGGCCTCGGCGCGCGACAGCTCACCGGCGAAGGGCGATTCCGCGCGCTCGATCGGCGTCATCCACTTGAGCAGGTCGTCGAGGGCGTCCTCGTTGAATCCGCTGCCGACCCGTCCCGCGTAGACGAGATCGCGACCCTCGAAGAAGCCGACCAGGAGCGAGCCGATGCCCCCCGAACGGCGACCGGTCCCGGGGCGCCAGCCGCCGATCACGACCTCCTGGACGCGCTCGTGCTTGATCTTCAGCCAGTCGCCCGAACGGCGTCCCGGCAGGTACGGGGAATCCATGCGCTTGCAGACCACTCCTTCCAGGCCCTGTTCGTGCGAGGTGCGCAGGAGCTCGGCGCCATCCTTCTCGAAGAAGGGCGGTGCGTGCCAGTTGCTACCGGACAGCTCGAGCGACTGCAGCAGGCCACGTCTCTTCCGGTAGGAGGCGGCGAGCATGTCGGCGCCGTCGAGATAGAGAAGGTCGAAGACCACGAGGGCGACCGGATGCTCGAGTGCCAGCCTGCGAGCCTTCTCGGCGCTGGTCACGTTCATGCGCGTCTGCAGAACTCCGAAGCTCGGCAGCCCGCGCTCGTCGAGTGCCACGATCTCACCGTCGAGGATCGCGTCGCTGCCATGCATCGCCGCGCGCAGGCCCTGCAGCTCGGGATAGGCCGAGGTCACGACGCGACCGCTGCGGGAGAGCACGCTCAGCCGGTTCCCTTCGAGATAGACGAGGGCTCGCACGCCGTCCCACTTGAACTCGAAGGCCCAACCACGCTCGTCGCTGGGAAGGCTTCTCGCCGTCTGCGCCAGCATCGGCGCGAGCCGAGGAAGCTGCTTGGGTCGCCCTTGCGTCTCGGTCGCGGGCATCGCTGCCTCAGGCCGACTTTCGCCGCGACGAGCGCCGAGCCGCCGGTTTGCGAGCGCCCGCGCCATCTCCGTTTCCGGCGCGCTGGCGGCGCGCCGCCTCGACGCTCTTCTCGAGCGCCGCCATCAGGTCGACCACGACGCCCCTCTCCTCGGCGGCCGGTGGCGCTACCAACTCGCGGCCCTCGACCTTGGCGTCGATCAGCGCCTTCAACGCCTCCCGATAGGCGTCGGTGTAGAGCTCGGGCTGGAAATCGCCCGCCAGCGCGTCGATCAGCGAGCCGGCCATCTCCAGCTCCTGCGGGCGAAGCTCGGTTTCCGTGTCCAGGAACTCGAAGGCGGTCTCCCGGATCTCGTCGGGCCAGAGCATCATCTCCAGCACCAGCACACCGTCGCGCACCCTGAGCGTCGCAAGAGACTCGCGCTGGCGCAGGGCGATCTTCACCAGCCCCACCCGGCCCGAGCGTTCGAGCGCCTCGCAGAGGAGCCGGTAGGCCTTGGTCGCGGGCTCCTCGGGCTCCAGGTAGTAGCTGCGGGCGAAGTAGATCGGATCGACCTGCTCGAGCGGCACGAACTGGAGTACGTCGATCAGGCGCGAGCTGGCGAGTGGCAGCTCGGCCAGATCCTCGTCTCGCAGGATGACGACCTCGCCGCTCGGGAGCTCGTAGCCCTTGGCGATGTCGGAGTACGAAACTTCCTCGCCGTCTATGGAGCAAACGCGGCGGATACGGACGCGCCCGCCGTCGGCAGCGTGAACCTGATGGAAGGAGATGTCCTTCTCCTCGGTCGCCGCATAGAGCTTCACAGGAATCGTGACCAGCCCGAAGGAGATCGCGCCGTTCCAGATACTTCTCATCTTTCCCTCCCCGCTTGGCAGAGGACTTTTTGCCCTGCTACCGGTGCGGGAAACCTCTACTTCTCAAGGCCCGGCACTCCCGCCGTCAGTAGGCGAAGACGAGACCGATCGCGTAGGTGAGTCCGCCGACGATTACTCCGGCCAGCGTCATCTCCAGTCCCGAGGCCCACCAGCTCCTGAGCGTGAAGAGCGACTTGGCGGCGCCGACGGCGAAGTGAGCGACGATCGAGACGATGCCGGCCAGCGCGATGGCGACATTGCCCGTGAGAAAGAAGAAGGGGATGACCGGGATGATCGCGCCGGCACCGGTGGAGAGGCCCGCGGCGAAGGCCGCCTGGCCCGGGTTGCCAGCCTCGTGCGCGGCTCCTCCGAGCTCTTCGGCGGTGAGCAGGCGCAACATCGCCTCGGGGTCGCCGGACTGCTTTTCGGCGAGCTGGTCGGCGCTCGCCTGATCGAGGCCCTTGAGCTGGTAGAAGAGCGAAAGCTCCTCCCTCTCCTCGTCCGGATGGGCGGCGATCTCGGCCCGCTCGCGCTCGACGTTGGCCTCGGCGACCTCGATCTGCGAACGCTCGGCCAGGAAGGCGCCGGTCGCCATCGAGATTGCCGAGGCGACCGCGCCGGCGACGCCGGCGGTGAGGACGAAGCTCGAGCCGCCGGTTGCCCCCGAGACACCGGCGACGATGCCGAACACCGCCGCCAGGCCGTCGTTGGCGCCGTAAATGGCGCCCGAGATCCAGCCGGCGCCCGTCTGATGCCACTTCTCCCGGCCGAGGATCAGCGCAAGTCGCTGCTGCGCCGGAGGCTGGCTCGTGGCCCGCACCACGGGAGCTGCCTCGGTGCGCATCTCGTTCACCGCCAGTTCGTGCGAGCGCTCGTCGCGGCGGATGTCGGCGAGCAGCTCGTCGGTCGTCGCGTCACCGGTCGAGCGCAGATAGAGGTCGTCCACCTCGTCCGTCTCGGCCGCCTCGCGCGCGGCTAGCAACCGCTCGAGCGGCGCCAGTCGCACCTGCAGGCGGAGCCAGCGCGAGACTCGAACGGTGCTCGGATCGGGCACTTCGGCACCGAGCTCACGCAGGCGCTTCTCCAGGCGCGCTCGGTGCCCGCCCTCGGCGGCCGCCATCCTGCGCAGGATCTGCGCCCGCTCCGAGTCCTTCTCCCGGCGAGCGATCAGCTCGTAGACGGCGCCTGCCAGAATCTCGCCGCGCCAGGCGGTGAGGAGGCGCTCGATAGCTTCGTCTCGTTCTCTGCCTTGTTTGCTCACTGTCTCGACCTGTGAGAGAATCGCTTCGTCGTGCGACACCTCTGATTCCTATCCGTTTCTACCCCTTTCTCACCCGGAGGATCAGATGCCTACTCGTACCAATTCGAGCCCGCACGACCTGAGCGAACGCACGGCGCTTGTCACCGGCGCCAACATGGGAATCGGCGCAGCCACCGCCGTTGAGCTCGCACGTCGCGGCGCCGCCGTTCTCGTCAACTACCTGTCGATGCACGATCCCGAGGACGACTCGATCTTCCCGGCGACCTACCGCGAAGCCCGCTCACGAAACGGCTCGGAGGTCGTCGCCGCGATCCGCCGCGAGGGCGGGCAAGCCGAAGCGCTCGAGGCCGATCTCGTCGACGAGAAAACGCCGGCGCGCCTGTTCGATCGCGCGGAGAAAGAGCTCGGGCCGGTCGAAATCCTGGTCTTGAACGCGACCGGCTGGCAGTGTCCCGATACTTTTTCGGGAGGGGGCGAGGACCAGATTGGCCGGCGGCTCCATCCGGTCACGACCGACGCTTTCGATGCCCAACTCGCCGTCGATGCCCGCGCGTCGGCCCTGCTGATCGCCGAGTTCTCCCGCCGCCACGCGAAACGCGGTGCGGATTGGGGCCGGATCGTCGCGCTCACCTCGGGCGGGCGCGACGGCTTCCCCGGCGAGGTCTCCTACGGCGCAGCCAAGGCTGCGCTCGAGAGCCTCACCCTGTCGGCCGCCTGGGAGCTCGGCGAGCAGGGAGTGACGGCCAATCTCGTTCATCCGCCGCACACCGACTCGGGCTGGTTCACGCCCGAGGTCGAGCGCGAAGCGATAGCCGCCAGCCCGCTTCGTCACTACGCGCAGCCGGAGGACGTGGCTGAGGTGATCGCCTACCTCTGTTCGCCCAGGGCCGGTTTCATCACCGGGAACCGAATTCAGATGCGCTGATCTCGACTTGCGGCAACTGGCTCGAGAGGCCGATCCTTGACGGGCATTTCTTTCGAGGGGGCACTTCTCTCTACGCCCTCCCCCGAGCCACCCGCCCGCGGGGTCGTTCGAATCTACCGTCCCAAGGCGCGAACGGGCGCGCCGCTTTGAAACGATTCTGTGCCGATCGTCGCGCTCGGCAGCTACGCGGCCAGGTGATTGAGCTCTCCGCCCGCGGCACTTCTCTCTATGCCCTCCCCCGAACCACCCGCCCGCGGGGTCGTTCGAATCTACTGTCCCGAGGTGCAAACGGGCGCGCAGCTTGGTAACGATTTCGCGCCTATCGCCGCGTTCGACAGGTCACGCACGAAGCGATAGAGGTTTCCGCCCGCGACAATTCTCTCTACGCCCGCCACCGAGCCACCCGCCCGCGGGGTCGATCGACGATACCGGCCCGAGCGCGCGCAGGGCTCACGGCGGCGTGCCGTTTCTGTGTCGAATTCGAATGCTCGGGGCTACAGCTTGTAGCCGATCCGACGCAGCAGCTCATGACGGGCGACGACGTCCTCCTCGGTCTCGACGCCGCGCGGGCTCTCTCCATCCACCACGCCGGCGATGCCGCGCCCGCGCTCGGTCTGGACGACGATCACCTCGACGGCGTTGGCCGTGGCGCAGTAGATGCGGCAGACCTCCGGCACCTGCTTTAGCTGGTTCAAGACGTTGACCGGGAAGCCCTCGCGCAGGAAGACGATGAAAGAGTGACCGGCGCCGATGGCGCTGGCGTTCGCGACCGCTAGCGCGGTCAGCTCCTCGTCGTTGCCGGCGCGGCGTACCAGGCACGGCCCCGAGGCTTCGCAGAAGGCGATGCCGAAGCGCAGGTGCGGCGAGTTGCCGACGAGCGCCTCGTAGACGTCGTCGATGGTCTTGATGAAGTGGGACTGGCCGAGGATTACGTTCACGTCCTCGGGCTTTTCGATCTCGACTGTCAGGAACTCCATGGGCAACCTCCTGCGAGGATTCTCCGTTGCGGGAGCCTGGGATTCAAGGCGGCGATCATTATCATCGGCTTCCGGCACGACTGCGTTCCGAGATCATGCAAAGAAACGAGCTCATCGACTGGCCGACGCTCTGCGTCTTCGGCGACTCGATCGCCGTCGGTTCCGACGACCGCGAGGCGGGTGGCTGGGTTGCGCGGCTGCGGCTCGATTGGAACCGGCGCGAGAAGATCTCGATTTACAACCTCGGCGTCGACGGCGACCGCACAGAACAGCTGCTGCGCCGCCTGGCCGGCGAGGCGGCGGCGCGTAACGCGAGCGTGATCGTGATCGCGATCGGGGCCAACGACCTGGGCTGGCACGGGACCGAAGGCACCGACGTCGCCCTTTTTCGCGAGCGCTACGACGGCATCCTCACGCAGGCCGAGCGATTCACGCGGCGGATTCTCGTGCTCGAACTGCTCAACGTCGACGAGCAAAACGAGTCGCACGGCGTTCGAAACGAGCAGGTGAAAGCATTCAACGTCATCATCGAGCAGCTCGCGCGCACGCACGGAGCGGAGTTACTCGGGCTGTACGGGCTGCTTTCGTCGCAGGACTTCGTCGACGGGCTGCACCCGGGCGCCCCCGGACACGCCAAGCTGGCACCGCTCGTCGGGCGCGAGCTCGAGCGACTGGGCTGGGACGTCTAGATAAAGACAAGGCACGCGGCGGGACTCTCCGGATGACGGCTCGCCGGAGAGCCCCAACCTCTGGCGGCGGCAGACGCCGCTCGGCGCAGTGTTCTACGGCCTGGTCAGCCCCGTGTAGTCGCCGATGCGATAGGCGCTGTGGGGCGCGTTCAAGAAGCCATGCGTCTTGCCGGGCACCGCGATCTTGCCGTAGTGGTAGACGATCGACTTCGCCCGGTTGATGATCAGCACCTGATTGTCGAACTGGTTGGCGATCAGGGTCGAGCCGTTTGCGAGGCGCACCGCGCGCGTCGGGCTCGGGCCGATGACGCTTCTCGGCCGCCTGTTGGTCGGATAGTTGAAGACGATCTTCTTACTCTTTGTGACCTCGATCACCCTGCTGTGCAGTGAGTCGGCGATCAGTGTGTTGCCCGACGGGAGCCTGCTGGCGAACGCCGGGCCGTCCAGGGCCGAACTGTCGTCCGGCAGCCCGTAGTGCCAGACGATCTTCTTGGCCCTGTTGACCTCGATCACGCGGTTACCACTCTTGTCAGCTATCAGGATGTGACCGTTCGGGAGCAGCTCGGCGCTGCTCGGATTGTTCAGCTGGTTGGCATCCAACCCGGGGACGTTCGTGGTTCCGTACTGCCAGACGATCTTCTTGGCCTTGTTGACCTCGATCACCCGCTGATTGCCCTGATCGGTGATGAGAACATGGCCATTCCGGAGGTAGACGGCCGCGACCGGCGCGTTCAGCCTGTTGGGTCCGTTTCCGGAGAGCCCCGCCACGCCGTATTGCCAGACGATCTTCTTCTGGGCGTTGACGATAAAGACGCGGCTATCTATGGCTCCGCCCTGCGGATAGCCCTTCGTTCCGGCGGGTGCTCCTGTGCCCGCGATCAGCGTGCGACCGCCGGGAATGCGTTCGGCGTCGTTCGGGGCGACCACGGTGTTGCCTGCTGCGAAATCACTACCTGTACCGAACCGCCAGACGATCTTCTGGGTCTTCGGATTGATCTCGAGCACCCGGTTGTTGAACTGATCGGTGACGAGGATGTCTCCGGCCCTGTTGAAACCCTTCGGAACGGCGGCCTGATGCGTGCGCGAAGCGTTACTCGATGCCGACACGGCGGCGGCGACGATCGCGGCCGTCATGGCTGCGGCAACGAACGCGTAAGCCCCCCGAGACCGCCGCGAGGGCATCGTCCTCTCGTGCGTGGATTCCATACTCGTCACCTCACTTGGTAGAAGCACCCGGGACTCGCAGTCCGCTCGGTCGAGATGGGTAGGTTTTCGCCCTCCGGCGGCGGCTTTGAAACGTCAGCGAGATGCTGAGCGCCGGTGCGAGCGGCCACCAGGCGGGCCGTCACTCGAGCTTCTGAATCCGCTTGCCCTGCTAGGGCGAGACCCCGACGAGCTTACGCCCGTCCGCGCTCCAGGCCTGCATACCGCCCTCGAGCTCGATGATGTTCCTGTAGCCCAGCTCCTCCAGCACTGGAACGGCGGCGGCGCTCGTGTGCCCGCTCCAGCAGTAGACGGCCAGTGTGGTCGATGTCGGCGGTAACGAGTTACTGGAGGTCAGTCGCTCGAGCGCTATCTCCAGATCGGTGCCCGGGATCCTCGGGGCATCGGTGCCGAGCACGTTGAGCGTCACCGTCCCGGGCTCGTTTATCACCCTCGCGAACTCCGCCGGCGAGACCAGCCGATGACCGGTTTGCGCCTTCTTCTCTCCGCAGGCGACCGAGAGAAGGGCTATTCCCGCAAGAACTATGACGCTGAGACGGCGCATCGAGGTCGAGAGTCTACGCGAGCGAAACCGGCCGGCGCGTCGCCGGGTAACCTGATCGTCTCGATGAAACGCCTCAGTCTCTGCCTGGCGCTTCTCTTCGTGGCTCTCGCCGCGCTTTCCGTCACCGGCGCGGCGGCCAAGCCGCCCGCCTTCCGCGGCACGGTCTCCTCGCTCACCCCGGCGCTTCGAGCCCGCATGACCGGCATCTCCTGGCAGCGCGGCTGCCCGGTGCCGCTGCGCAACCTGCGCCTGCTCACGCTCGGATACCGCGGCTTCGACGGCCGTTCGCACACGGGCCGGTTGGTCGTCAACCGCAGCGTGGCAACGCGGGTCGTCGCCGTCTTTCGGAAGCTCTACCAGGCCGGCCTGCCGATCAGGCGCATGCAGCTGGTGGATACGTACGGCGGCAGCGACTTTCGCTCGATCGAAGCCGACAACACCTCGGCGTTCAACTGCCGCCGCGCCACGGGCTCGGCGAGCTGGTCGAATCACGCCTACGGCCTGGCGATCGACGTCAATCCAATCGAGAACCCCTATGTGACTGCGAGCGGCTCGGTGGCGCACCGGGCCAGCCGTCCCTATCTGAACCGCTCCCGCATCAGGCCCGGGATGGCATATCCGGGCGGCGCTTTAGTGAGCGCTTTCCGCTCTGCCGGCTGGGGCTGGGGCGGCTACTGGAGCGGCGACCGCGACTACCAGCACTTCTCGGCCAACGGTCGTTGAGTGCAGAGCCCGTCTCGAGGCAGGATGTCGCATTTTTCCAAGCCGCACCCGTGCTGGCCCGTTAGCGTCTAGTCGATCGCTATGCCTTGTTTTCTGATCGAATCCACCTTCAAGCGGCCGTTCGAGAGCTTCGGTGATGCCGTCGCCGAGCATCGCGCCCATCTGAAGAAGGGCTACGACGAAGGCTGGCTGCTCGTCTCGGGCCCGAAGCTGGACAAAAGCGGCGGCATCATGGTCGCTCGAGTCGACTCCGTTGCCACGATCGAGGCGTTCTTCGACGCCGACCCGTACCGGCATCGCGGACTGGCCGAGTACCGCGTTACGGGCTTCGACGCGGTGCTCAGCGACCCCCTGATTGCCGGTTGGCTCGCGACGTCGAGTTGAGCGCCGGCCCAGCGCTCCCAGGCCACGCCGGGCGCGCACGTGCATTCGTTAGTCCCTAGGATCGGCAGCGTCTAGATGCGACCCCTTCGCTGGAAGAGCAGCCCACCCGCCGCATTGGCTCCGTGGATCGATTGCTTCTGGGGCTGGGAAAGCGCCGCTTCTTCCCTGCCTCTGCTCTCGGCCGGAACCGGAGCGGATCTCTTCTTCCACTACGGCGCGCCGCCCCACATCGACGGAGTCCCCGCTTCAGAAGCCCATCTACTCGCCTACCGAAGGCGCAGCGCCGAGCTCGTACCGGCGGGCGAGATTGGCTTCGTCGCGGTGCGTTTCCGGGCCGGACGGCTGATTCAGTTTTGCCGGTTTGATTGGGACCAACTAACCGACCGAGTCTCGCCTGTCGAGGCGTTGTGGGGTCGGGAAGGACGCGACCTATGCTTGCGCCTGGCGAAGACGACATCGCGCGACGCCCGTACGGCACTCCTCGGCGAGTTCTTGAGCGAGCAGCTCGGACTCGCTCAACGCAGGCGTGAGATCTCGCTCAATCGCCTGATCGATCGCCTCTACTACGCGCCACAAACCCGGGTTACGCGGCTCACCGAAGAGTTCGGCTGGTCTGTAAGGCAGCTCGAGCGAGTGTTCGCCGGCGCTTTCGGCACCACACCCAAGCGCTTCGCCCGTGTCGCCCGGCTGCACCGGACGCTGCGCACCCTGGCGCTCGAGCCAGAGGCCAAGCCCCTCGGATCCGCACTCGCCGCCGGTTACTTTGACCAGGCTCACTTCTACCACGATGTCCGCGAGCTCACAGGTATTGCGCCGGTCTCGCTTTTCAAACGCCTACGTGGTGGAGCTCATTTCTACCTTCCTCCCTCTTCCCGGGCCGACGTGGCACGTGACGCGATCTGACCGACGCTCGTCAAACGCAGTCCCGCCCGCAGCTACTCGAACTCCCGGTAGTTGACTCGGAGCTCCAGTGAGCCGTCGCAGGCCTTCAGGTTGAGCAATGCGCGGTCGCGCCTGTATGAGACGTCGCAAATCGATCCCGGCACGGGCGTGAAGCTCCAGCCTCCGAGGCGCTGAGCGTAAAAAGCGAGTACCAGGTCGGGCCTGGCGCCGAGCGGAAGCGTGTAGGTGTGCGCCGTCCAGTAGCCGCGAAACGGGCCGCCGTTGGCGTTCTGCGTCTTGGCCATCGGATCGGGCTCTCCGGTGGAGTAGGGCGCGCGCGCTTCGGTCGCGCCGGGATAGAGCGGCAGGGTCGAGAGCACGAGCTCGTTCTGCTTCGTCCACGACTCCTTGTTGACGGCGCCGGACAGGTAGGCGCGGCCGAGGAAGGCGGCCAGTATCAGCAGCAGGAAGAAAAAGCCGAGACCGACGACATAGACGATGGTGCGGCGCTCGCTCAGTTGGGGCCTCGCACTCGAAGCTCGCACCTGTTCGATCGTTGCTTCACGACTCGAGTATCGGCGATTTGCAGCGCGAACGACAGCCGCTCGGCGCGAAGTTTTCGACATCTCGCTTCGCGCGCCCGAAGAGCGGGCTACGATCCAGGACGGCGGCGGTGCTCAACCGGTTTGCGTCGATCACGAGGGGGCCTGGAGTGAAGCGTCCGAATCTCAAGCTTGGCAGCGTTTCTGCGCCGGAGATCTGGCTCGGGGTCAACTACTGGTCACGCGCCGGCGGGCCGGACATGTGGATCGAGTTCGACTCCGAGGTGGTCGAGCAGGAACTGGCTCAGCTCGGCGAGCACGGGATCGGGCTGACGCGCTCGTTCCTGAGCTGGCCCCGCTTCCAGCCGGCGCCTGACACCTTCGACGACTCGCTTTACGAGCGCTACCGCATCTTCCTCGACCTGAGCGAGAAGCACGGGCTGAAGACGATCCCCACCTTCCTCGTCGGGCACATGTCGGGCGAGAACCGCTCCCCCTCCTGGCGCGAAGGGCGCGACCTCTTCACCGATCCCTTCATGCTCGAGCAGCAGGCAAGCTACGTGCGCGAGACGGTCGGCCGCTTTGCCTCGCACCCGGCCGTGATCGCCTGGCTCCTGACCAACGAGATGCCGCTCCTGGCCGGGCCGGGCGAGCCCGACGCCGTCACGGGCTGGGTCGAGACGCTGGTCGCGGCCGTGCGCGCGGGCGGCGGCACGCAGCCCGTCTCTCCCGGCGACGGCGCCTGGGGCATGGAGACGAGCGGCAAGGACAACGGCTTCCGCCTGCGCCGGCTCGCAGACGTGATCGACTGGGTCGGACCGCACGTCTACCCGCACACGAACGACGAGCAGCGCCAGCTGCTGACGGCCGCCTTCGTCTGCGAGCTCGACCACTTCGGGCTGCCGGTGATCATGGAGGAGTTCGGCGCCACCTCGGCCTTCGCCGACGACGAGGCGATCGCCGACTACTACCGCCACGTTCTTCACTCCACCCTGCTCGCCGGAGCGACCGGTTGGGTCGCCTGGAACAACACCGACTTCGACCGCGCCGACAGGTACCCCTACCGCCATCACGCTCACGAGCTTCGCTTCGGGCTGGTCACGGCCAGGGGCGAGCCGAAGCCCCAGCTCGCCGAGCTGACCCGCTTCGGAGAGCTGCTGAAACGAATCGAGCTGGAGCGCTGCCGGCGCGCCGACACCGAGACGGCCATCGTCGTCAGCTCCTATCTCGAGGTCGAGTACCCCTTCGTCGATCCGGTCACGCGCCCGCTCCTTCGCGACCTGCTGCTCGAGAGCTACGTCACGGCCCGCGCCGCCGACCTGGCGCCCGCCTTCACCCGCGAGCTGGACGGGATCGCAGCCGATGCGAGGCTATTCATCGTGCCCTCGACCCAGATGCTGACCGGGCCCTGCTGGCAGCAGCTGGAAGCGCGGGCCCGCTCCGGCGCCACCGTCTTCGTCTCCTATTTCACCGGCGAGGCGCCCGGCCCCAACGCCCCCTTCCATCCCGGTCTCTGGCACCCCGACCTGAATGCCTTCTTCGGCGTCCGCCACCTGCTTCGCTACGGGCTCGTGACGCCGATCGAGGAGGACGAGCTGGTCTGGCGCTTCGAGCGGCGATTCGGCGCGATCGAGGCCGGCGGCGAGCTTCGCTTCAGGGTGCGCGGCAGCGAGGACGGGCGCTCCTTCCTCCCCGTCGAGGCGCGAGAAGCCGAGGTCCTGGCCGTGTCGGACCGCGGAAGCCCCGCTCTGCTCAGGCGACGGGTCGGCGCGGGCTCGATCGTCCTATCCACCTATCCGCTCGAGTACTTCGGGCTCGGGATGCACGCCAACCCGAACGACACGGTCCGCCTCTATCAGGCGCTCGCGCGCGAGGCCGGTGCCGTGGCCCCGGTTCGGGTCGAGCGCCCTGACGTTCACGTCGACCGTCTCGTCCGCGACGACGGCAAGGTCTTCGCCTTCTTCGTCAGCTATAGCCCCGATCGGCTCGAGGTCGAGCCAGAACTCGCAGACGGCGCTTCGCTGCACGACCTCGCGACCGGAACGCCACTCCAGCGAATCGCACTCATGCCCCGCGGTGTTGGCGTCGCCGAGCTACGCTCTTCATAAGTCAGACACTCGAGTCGATTACTCGATCAGCGTCAATCGAGAAGCACCTGCAGGGTCGCCGGCCGACGCTTGCCGGCCCGGCGCAAGATTGGGATGAGAGACTGCCGCACAACCTCCAAACGGCCGAGCGAGCACCACTCGACCGGCTTCGAGCGCCGCCGGACCGGTGAGCGAGATGGCTAGAGACAAGCGCGCCGAGGAGTCTGCGGAGGCCATCCGCGAGTCGCTGCTGGAGCTGATCGAGGCGACCGATGCGATCGTGGTCGTTCTCGACTCCGAGGGGAAGATCCGCTACACCAACCGGGCTTTCGAGGAGGTTTCCGGCTACGGCCGCGACGAGCTGGAGAACGCCGACTGGTTCGAGACGCTGGCACCGAAGGATCGCTACCCCCAGGTGTGGCAGGAGTTCAAGCGCCTGGCCGCCGCGGGCGCAGTGGACAGGTTCGAGAATCCGATCCTGACCAAGAGCGGCGAGGAGCGCTACATAGTCTGGCGAAACAGCACTCTCCGCCAGCAGAAAAAGATCGTCGGAACCGCCTCCATCGGCATCGACATCAGCGAGCGCAAGCAAGCCGAAGAGGCGCTCGCCGACTCCGAGAGGAAGCTGCTCAGCGTCTTCACGTCGGTTCCGGTGTCGATCGTGGTCAGCGACCCGGTCGATGGGCGCTTCTGGGATGTCAACCAGGAGTTCGAGCGAATGTTCGAGTGCGCCTACGACGACGTGGTGGGAAAGACGTCGGTCGAGCTCGGGCTCTGGACCGATCCGAACGATCGCCAGCGCTTGCTCGAAATGGTCGAGAGGGATGGTGAGGTCAGGGATCAGGAGTTCGCATTACGGACACTGGGCGGCAAGGAGCTCACGGTGCGCGCCAACGTTCTCCCGGCAACGGTCGGCGGCTCGCGCTATCTCCTCTACGCGCTCGCAGACATCACCGAGCGCAAGCAGATGGAGGAGCAGCTCGAGATGCTCAAGCTGTCGATCGACGTGCATCCCGCCGGCGCGTACTGGTTGAACTCCGACGGCGAGTTCGTCTATGCCAACGAGGCCGGTTGCCGGGCTGTCGGCTACGAACTCGAGGAGCTGTTGGGGCAGTCGATCAGCCTGGTCAATCCCGCGGCGACGCCCGAGCAAATGAAGCTCGCCTGGGAGAAGCTGCGCAGTGAGGGCTCCTTAACCGCCGAGACCGTGCACCGCCGCAAGGACGGCAGCGAGTTCCCGGCCGAGATCACAGCCGCCTACGTCGAGTTCGGCGGCAAGGAATACAACTGCGGCTTCGCGCAGGACATCAGCGAGCGCAAGCGCAGCGGGCAGCAGATCGAGGTGCTGACGCGCTGGATCAACGTGCATCCCGATGGCGCGTTCTGGGTCGACACGAACGACGAGATCGCCTACGTCAGCGATACGGTCTGCCGCAATCTCGGCTACGAGCGCGAAGAGCTGCTGGGGAAGCCGGCGTCGTTCGTGAATCCGCAAGCCACGCCGGAGCGAATGAAAGGCATCTGGGAGACGCTCCGTCGAGACGGCTCGCTCGCGATCGAAGCGATGCAGCGGCGCAAGGATGGGACGCTGATCCCGATCGATCTCATGGCGGCCCTCGTGCGCTACGAAGGAAACGAGTATTTCTGCGGCTTCACGCGCGACATCAGCCAGCGCAAGCACGCCGAGGAAGAACGGGCGTTGCTCGCCAAGCAGCTACAGCAGGCGCAGAAGATGGAGGCGGTCGGCAGGCTCGCGGGCGGCGTCGCGCACAGCTTCAACAACATCCTGACGGCACTGGGCGGCTACTGCGAGCTGCTGCTGGCGAAGCTCCCGGAGGAGTCGAATTGCAGGCCCGAGGCCGAGCAGATCAAGCGTGCATCCGATCACGCGGCCGCGATCACACGCGAGCTCTTGCTCTTCAGCCGGCGCGAAGCGGCGCGGCGCGTGCGCCTCGATCTGAACACCGTGGTCGTGCAGTCGCAACTCCTCCTGCGCGAGCTGATTCGCAGCGACATCAAGATCGTGACGGCGCTCGCCCCGGTCGTGCCGCTGGTGCTTGCCGATCACAGCCAGATCGAGCAGGTGATCGTCAATCTGGCGGTGAATGCCAGCGACGCGATGCCCGGCGGCGGCGTGATCGCGATCGAGACCGCCGATCTCGAGCTCGGCGAGCCGCTCTTGGCCGGAGACGCCACGCTCGATGCCGGGCGCTACGTGTCGCTGGTCGTCTCGGACAGCGGGACCGGCATGGACGAGAGCACCCTGGCGCACATCTTCGAGCCCTTCTTCTCGACCAAGGGCCCCGACAAGGGAAGCGGCCTGGGGCTGGCCACCGTCTACGGCATCGTCGAGGAGTCGGGTGGCCGCATCCACGTCGACAGTAAGCCCGGCACGGGCACCAAATTCACGGTCTTCCTGCCCGCCCTGCCGGCTCGCGGCTAGCGATCGCTCGCCGAGCAGCCTTCGGGCGATGCCATGAACGGTCTCCTGGCCATAGCTCGAGCTGGGATCGCCATCGGTCAGCACGCAGATGACGACCACCTGCCCTCGTCGCTCGAGGCGAGCCGAGCCCGCGACATCAGCGAACGAATAGCGATTGAGCCGGACGGGCAGAGGCTCGTTATCCTGCTCGCAGCGATCGAGAGGCCAGGTGACAGATGAAGATCGTCGAGGCAAAGGTGTACGTCTGCTGTCCGGGGCGGAACTTCGTCACCCTGAAGATCACAACCGAGTCGGGCCTGACCGGGCTGGGCGACGCCACCCTGAACGGGCGCGAGCTGGCGGTCGCCAGCTACCTCACCGACCACGTCTGCCCGCTTCTGATCGGGCGCGACGCCGGGCAGATCGAGGACCTCTGGCAGTACCTCTACAAGGGCGCCTACTGGCGCCGCGGCCCGGTGACCATGAATGCGATCGGCGCCGTCGACATCGCGCTCTGGGACATCAAGGGCAAGGCGGCCGGGATGCCCGTCTACCAGCTGCTGGGCGGCAGGGCGCGCGACGGCGTGCTCGTCTACGGGCACGCCAACGGCGACGACATCCCCTCCACGCTGCGCGCGGTCGAGGGCTTCCTCGAGCAGGGCTACCTGGCGGTGCGCGCGCAGACGCTGGTGCCGGGCCTGGAGAAGATGTACGGCATCACCAAGGAGAAGTACCACTACGAGCCGGCCGAGGGCGACCTGCCGCTGGAAACGGTCTGGGAGACGCGCCCCTATCTCGAGTTCGTGCCCAGGATGCTGCACGCCGTGCGCGAGAAGCTGGGCTTCGACTTCCACCTGCTGCACGACGTCCACCATCGCCTGACCCCGATCGAGGCGGGCGAGCTGGGGAAGCGGCTCGAGGACGTATCGCTCTTCTGGCTCGAGGATCCGACGCCGGCCGAGCTGCAGGAGTCGTTCCGGATCATCCGCCGGCACACGACCACTCCGATCGCGGTCGGCGAGGTCTTCAACTCGATCTGGGACTGCCAGCAGCTGATCGCCGAGCAGCTGATCGACTACATCCGCATGGACGCCGCCCACTCCGGTGGGCTGACGCACCTGCGCAAGATCGCCGCGCTGGCCGAGCTACACAACGTGCGCACCGGCTGCCACGGCGCCACCGACCTGTCGCCGGTGTGCCTGGCCGCCGACCTGCACTTCGGCATCTCGGTGCCCAACTTCGGCATCCAGGAGTACATGCGCCACTCCGACGAGACCGACGCCGTCTTCCCCCACTCCTACCGCTTCGAGCGAGGGTATCTGCACCCGGGCGAGGAGCCGGGGCTGGGCGTCGAGCTCGACCTCGAGCTGCTCGAGCGCTACCCCTACAAGCGCACCTATCTGCCGGTCGCCCGCCTGCGCGACGGCTCGGTAACGAACTGGTGAGGCGCCGGCCGTGACGACCGAGCGAGAAAGCCTCCTGGCGCGCCTCTTCGGCCTGGACGGGCGCGTCGCCGTGGTGACGGGCGGAAGCGGTGCGCTCGGCGGCGCAATCGCCGGCGGCCTGGCGGAGGCCGGAGCGAAGGTGGCCGTGCTGGCGCGGCGGCGAGAGCCGATCGACGCGGTGGTCGAGGCGATCTCGCGCGAGGGCGGCGAGGCGATCGGGATCGTGGCCGACGTGACCGAGAGGGCGCAGCTGGAGAGCGCTCGCGCCGAGCTGATCGAGCGCTGGGGTGGCGTGGACGTGCTCGTCAACGCCGCCGGCGGCAACGTCCCCGGGACGATCGTGGACGAGGCGAGATCGTTCTTCGATATCGCGGCGGAAGACTTCGAGCTGGCCGTTCGGCTCAACCTGCTTGGCGCGGTGCTTCCGAGCTCCGTCTTCGGGCGGGCGATGTGCGAGGGCGAGCCCCAGGGCCGCTCGATCGTCAACATCTCCTCGCTGACGGCGCGGCGACCGGCCACGCGCGTTGTCGCCTACGCGGCCGCCAAGGCCGGGGTCGAGAACTTCACCCGCTGGCTCGCCGTCGAGATGGCGCGACGCTACGAGGGCAAGGTGCGCGTCAACGCGATCGCGCCGGGTTTCTTCCTGGCCGATCAGAACAGGGCGCTCTTGCTCGAGCCCGACGGGAGCCTGAGCGAACGCGGCGAGAACGTGATTCGCCTGACCCCGGCCGGGCGGTTCGGAGCGCCCGGCGAGCTGGTCTCGACGGTGCTCTGGCTCGCGGGTTCGGGCGCCTCGTTCGTCAACGGCGCGGTGGTGACCGTGGATGGAGGCATGGATGCCTTTCGCGGAGTCTGAGCGACTCGATCCCGATCGGCTCCTGGGCGCGAGCGCGGCGCAGCGAGCACTGGCGCGCCGCCTCTACGACCGGGTCGCCGGGCTTCCGATCGTCAGCCCGCACGGCCACGTCCCGGTGGAGTTGCTGGCCGAGCCCGAAGCGCGCCTGAGCCCGCCCGGTCGTCTCTTCGTCACGGGCGACCACTACATCCTGCGCATGCTCTACTCGCAGGGGATACCGCTCGAAGCGCTCGGCCTGCGGCCGCTCGACGGCAGCCCGGCGGAGGAGGACGACCGCAAGATCTGGCAGCTCCTGGCCGATAGCTTCCGCTTCTTCGCCGGCACGCCGAGCGGGCTCTGGCTGAACGCGACGCTCGCAGACGTGTTCGGAGTCGAGGAACGCCTCTCGGCCGCGAGCGCCGAGGCGATCTACGACCAGGTCGCCGCCCGGCTCGTCTCGCCGGAGCTCGCGCCGAGGGCGCTGCTCGATCGCTTCGAGATCGAGTTGCTGGCGACCACCGACGCGGCCGAGTCCGATCTTGCCGCACACCGGCGCCTGCGCGCCGACGGCCTCGCCGGGAGAGTGCCTCCGACCTTTCGCCCCGGGACGATCTTCGCGATCGGGGCGCCGGATTGGTGCGGGACGCTCACGCAGTTCGAGCGGGTCTGCGGGCTCGAGATCGCGGGCTACCAGGACTTTGTCCTGGCGATCGAAGAGCGGCGCAGGCAGTTCATCGAGCTCGGTGCGAAGGCCACCGACCATGCCGTCGAGTCGGTGCAAAGCGAGCGACTGATGGACGCCGAGGCGGAGGCGATCTTCCGGCGCGCGCTGGCCGGCGAGCTCGAGCCGGGCGAGGCTGATCGCTTCGCGGGGCACATGCTCTGGGAGTCGGCCCGCATGAGCCGTGAGGACGGGCTGGTCATGCAGATCCGCGCCGGCAGCGTGCGCGACTACAACCCAAAGCTGGCCGATCGCTTCGGCCCCGACATCGGCGCCGACATCCCGGTCTCCGTGGACTGGACGCGCGGCCTGCGCCCGCTCCTCGTCGATCACGGCAGCGATCCGGCTCTGCACCTGATCCTCTCGACCCTCGACGAGGCGGGCTACAGCCGCGAGCTGGCACCGCTGGCCGGCCACTACCCGGCCGTGCTGCTCGGACCGCCCTGGTGGTTCCACGACAGCCCGAACGGCACGCGCCGCTACCTCGACTCGGTCACCGAGACGGCCGGCTTCCAGAACCTCTCCGGCTTCGCCGACGACGCGCACAACCTCGTCGCCATCCCCGCCCGCCACGACATCTGGCGCCGCGCGAGCTGCTCGTGGCTGGCGAGCCGCGTGCTGGACGGAGCGCTGGCGGAGGAGGACGCCGCCTGGCTCGCCGGGGAGCTGGCCTGCGGGCTGGCTCGGCGCGCTTTCCGGCTACCCGCGCCGTAAGGAGACGGGATATCGGAGAGGCTTCAACTCCGGGCGCTCATGCCGCCGGCGGCGAAGGCTCGCGCCAGGTCTGACGTGCCTGCGCCCACTCGGCGTCGTCGCGCCAGATGAACGAGCCCTGCTGCAGGTCGGCCAGGGCGAACGCGAGCTCCTCGCGCGTGTTCATCACGAACGGCCCGTAGCGGGCGATCGGCTCGCCCAGCGGCGCGCCCGAGACGAGCAGAAAGCGGACGCCCTCGCCATCCGTCTCGACGCGAACCTCGTCGCCGTCGCCGAAGACGACCAGCTGGGGAGCGTGCGCCAGCTGCCCGTCCAGCTCGCCGCGATAGCCGAGGTCACAGGCGGCGCCGAAGGAGCCCTCGCCGCGGAAGACATAGGCAAAAGCGTTGTGCCCGCGCGTGACGGGCTGAGCGAAGCTGCAACCGGCCGGCATCTCGACGTCGATGTACTCCGGCTCGGCGTAGATCTCGGTCACCGGGCCCGTCACGTCGCCCGCCGCGCCCGCCACGACCCGTACGCGCACGCCGTCCTCGCGCACGAACGAGGGGATGCTCGCGGCGGCCACCTCCTGGTAGCGCGGGCCCGACATCTTCAACCTGGCGGGCATGTTGACCCAGAGCTGGAAGCCGCCCATCTTTCCGTCGCGCGGCCTGGGCATCTCCTCGTGCATCAGGCCGCCGCCGGCCGTCATCCACTGCACGTCGCCCGGGCCGACGGCGCCGGCGTGGCCGAGCGTGTCCTTGTGATCGACCTCGCCCGCGAGCATGTAGGTGACGGTCTCGATGCCGCGGTGCGGATGGAGCGGGAAGCCGGCCAGATAGTCCGCGGGATCGTCCGACTCGAAGTGATCGAGCAGCAGGAAGGGATCGAGGTAGTCGAGCGCCCGGCCGCCGATCGAGCGCCGGAGCTTGACGCCGGCTCCCTCCAGCGTGGGCTGCGGATCGATGATCCTGGTAACCGTGCGCGTTTGCGGGCCGATCTCCACCATTGCTCCTCCCTCCTCCGGCCGACGACCCGGAGTTACCCGCGCGCCGGGTTGAGAAACCAATGTGTGTCAGCTTGCGGTTTTGTGTCTATAACTCTGGCGTGCTCACACACCCTTCGCCGGGTGGTCCGCAGGAGGTAAGGTCCCGCGCGATGCCTCGCCTGCTCGACCGAATCACCCTGCCCGACGACCTTCACACGCTCAGCGACGACGAGCTGCAGCAGCTGGCGCAGGAGATTCGCGAGGAGATCATCGAGACCGTCGGGGAGGTCGGCGGCCACTTCGGTGCCAACCTCGGCGCCTGTGAGCTGGCGGTCGCGCTGCACTCCCTGCTCGACTCTCCGCGCGACAAGGTGATCTGGGACGTCGGCCACCAGGCCTATCCGCACAAGGTTCTCACCGGCCGGCTCGACGAGCTGCCCACGATCCGTTCCTACGGCGGTCTGGCGCCCTTCTGCTCGATCTTCGAGTCCGGGCACGACGTCGCCGGCGGCGGGCATGCCTCGACCTCGATCGGTACCGCCGTCGGCTTCAAGGAGGCGATGCGGCAGGGAATCGGCGAGGAGGGGCGCGTCGTCGCCGTGATCGGCGACGGGGGCATGACCGGGGGCGCCGCCTACGAGGCGATCACCCAGGCCGGCGGCCTCGAGACGCCCATCGTCGTGGTGCTGAACGACAACGGTATGTCGATCGCGCCCAACGTCGGATCGCTTTCCCGCCTGCTCACAAGGGCGCGGCTGAACTCGAATCTCTGGCACGCCCGCGAGGGCATGGAGGATCGCCTGCGCCAGCTGCCGGACGGGATCGGCGGCGCCTTCGACTGGCTGGGGCGCCAGGTCAAGGGGTCGCTCAGGGCGCTGCATGCGCTGGGGCTGCTCTGGGAAGAGCTCGGCTTTGCCTACGTCGGCGTCGTCGACGGGCACGACGTGAAGGCGCTCCGCTCGGCGATGGCCGCGGCGCTCGGCGCTCAGCGGCCGGTCGTCGTGCACGTCGCGACGATCAAGGGAAAGGGCTTCGCGCCGGCCGAGGACGGCGGCATGGCCGGCATGGAGAAGTGGCACGCGGCCAATCCGAAGTCGATCGCCAACGGCAAGCCGAACGGCCCGAAGGAGGCCTCGGGGACACCCGACTACACCACCGTCTTCGGAAAAGCGCTCGTCGAGGAGTGCGAGCGCGACGAGCGCATCATCGGCATCACTGCCGCGATGAGCTCGGGCACGGGCCTCAATCACCTGCAGAAGGCGCTACCGGAGCGTTACTTCGACGTCGGGATCGCCGAGCAGCAGGCGGTGCTGTTTGCCGCCGGGATGGCGCTTCAGGGTGCCAGGCCCGTCTGCGCCATCTACTCCACCTTCCTGCAGCGCGCCTACGACCAGATCCTGCACGACGTGTGCCTGCAGCGACTGAACGTCGTCTTCGCGATCGATCGCGCCGGGCTGGTCGGCGAGGACGGGGCGACGCACCACGGCGCCTTCGACATCGCCTACCTGCGCTCGCTGCCGAACATCGTGCTGATGGCGCCGCGCGACGAGGCGATGCTCGTGCACATGCTGCGTACCGCGCTGCTGCACGAGGACGGACCGATCGCGCTGCGCTATCCGCGCGGCAAGGGAACGGGTGTGCGGCTACCGGCGAAGCCGAAGGCAATCGAGATCGGAACGGGCGAGCTGCTGCGTGAGGGCGAGCACGTCGCGCTGGTGGGCTACGGCAGCGGCGTTCAGAAGGCGCTCGAGACCGCAGACCTGCTCGCCGCCCGGGGCCTGGAGGTGACGGTCGCCGACGCGCGCTTTGCCAAGCCGCTCGACGCCGAGCTTTTACGCAGCCTCGCGAGTGAGCACGAGTTGCTCGTGACGATCGAGGAAGGCGTGCTGGCCGGCGGCTTCGGCAGCGCCTGCTGGGAACTTCTCTCCGAGGGCGGGCAGGCACCGCGAATTCTCCGCATCGGGCTGCCCGACCGCTTCATCGGGCACGGCGCGCCGGCGCTCTTGCACGAGGAGGTCGGCTTCACCGGCGAGCACATCGCCGAGCAGGTCGAGGCGGTTCTGGCGGCGGAGACACCGACCGAGTTCAGCTCGCAGTCGAGCCGCTAGAGATATCGGCGAAGACGCCGCCGTCGGGGCCTAGTTGCCGCCGTTCATCATGCCCGGGCCGAAGTCGCGGTCGTTCGTCGCTCCGGGTCGATGGTTGCCGTCGTTCATCATGCTCGGGCCGTAGCGCCAGTGGTCGGAGTCGTGGCTCGAGCCCGAGCGAACGAGGGCGATCGCTCCGGCCGTGATCACGAGCGCCAGGGCCGCGACGGCGAGCACTCCGATCCAAAGGCGCTTTCCTCTTGCTCTGATCATCCGATCTCCCCCCTCGCCGGTCTGATTCGGAACTGTAATATATACCCTACCTGGGTATGGTAGAAGTGAGGTTGAGAGGAGAGAAGATGACGGAGATCACTTATCTGGTTCCAGACATGAGTTGCGCTCACTGCGAGCATGCGGTCTCGCAAGAGTTGCTTGGCGTCGCGGGGGTCAGCTCGGTGCGAGTGGACCTGGAGAGCAAAGAGGTCGTCGTCGACGGCAGCGATCTCGACGACGCCGCCCTGCGCGCCGCGATCGAGGAAGCCGGCTACGAGGCGACGTAGATGACGAGCGGCACCGGAACAAGCGAGCGTGAAGAGCTGCGCCTCGATCTGGAGGGCATGACCTGCGCCTCCTGCGCCGCGCGCATCGAGCGCAAGCTGAACAAGCTGGACGGCGTCGAGGCCACGGTCAACTTCGCCACCGAGCAGGCGACCGTCCACTGCGAGCCGTCGGTGGTGGAGAGCGAGCTGATCGCCGCCGTCGAATCGATCGGCTACGGCGCCAGCCCGGTCACGCCGAGCCACAGCGGCGCCGAGGAGCACGCCCATCACCATCCCGATGAGCCGCTGAAGAAGCTACGGCTCAGGCTCGCCGTCGCGATCCTGCTGACGGTGCCGGTAGCTCTGATGGCGATGATCTCGCCGCTTCAGTTCTCGGGCTGGGAGTGGCTGGCACTGGCGCTGGCGACTCCCGTCGTCTTCTGGAGCGGATTCGGCTTTCACCGTGTGGCGCTCAAGAACGCCCGCCACGCCGATGCCTCGATGGACACGCTGATCTCGATCGGCACCCTGGCCGCCTGGGGCTGGTCGACGGTGGTGCTCGTCGGCGGCCTGGCCGCCAGCACCTACTTCGAGGCGGCGGCGGCGATCACCACTTTGATCCTGATCGGCCGCTATCTGGAGGCGCGCGCCAAGGGGCGTTCCTCGGAGGCGATCCGAAAGCTGCTCGAGCTCGGCGCCAAGGAGGCGCGCGTGCTGCGGGACGGCGAGGAGCTGCTGATTCCGATCGACCAGCTCGTCGTGGACGATCTGTTCGTCGTACGTCCGGGCGAGAAGGTGGCGACCGACGGCGTTGTCGTGGAGGGTGCCTCGGCTCTCGACCAGTCGCTCCTGACCGGTGAGTCGGTGCCGGTGGAGGTCGCCGCCGGCGACGAGGCGCCCGGAGCGACCGTCAATACCTACGGCCGCCTGGTCGTGCGCGCGACCAGGGTCGGCGCCGAGACCGCGCTGGCGCAGATTGCACGCCTGGTCGAGGCCGCGCAGTCGGGCAAGGCGCCCGTGCAACGGCTGGCCGACCGTATCTCGGCGATCTTCGTGCCGATAGTGATCCTGATCTCGCTGGCGACGCTTGCCGGCTGGCTCGTCTTCGGCAGCTCCGCTTCGGCGGCCTTCACCGCGGCGGTGGCGGTGCTGATCATCGCCTGCCCCTGCGCGCTCGGACTGGCAACGCCGACCGCACTGATGGTCGGAACCGGGCGCGGCGCCCAGCTCGGCATCCTGATCAAGGGCCCGCAGATCCTGGAGCAGACGCGCAAGATCGACACGATTGTGCTGGACAAGACCGGCACTGTCACCGAGGGGAAGATGGAGCTGGCCGAGGTCGGGCTACTGAACGGCGCGACGCGGGCCGAGGTGCTGCGACTGGCCGGAGCGGTCGAGGCCGCCTCGGAGCATCCGATCGCAGAGGCGATTGCCCGCGCCGCCAGGGCCGAGCTCGGCACTCTCCCCCCCGTCTCCGGTTTCCGCAACCAGCCGGGCAGCGGCGTCGTCGGCACGGTCGAGGGGCACGAGGTCACGGTCGGGCGCGGCGACGGAGGAATCGCCGTCTCCTGGGACGGCGCCGAGCGGGCCACGCTCGAGGTGAGGGACACCGTCAAGCCTTCGAGCGCCGAGGCGATCGCCGAGCTGCGGCGGCTTGGATTGACGCCGATCCTGCTCAGCGGAGACACGAAGCCGATTGCGGAGGCGGTCGCCCGCGAGGTCGGAATCGAGCGCGTGCTGGCCGAGGTCTACCCCTCGGGCAAGGTCGACGAGATCAAGCGCCTGCAGCAAGCGGGCGGCGTCGTGGCCATGGTCGGAGACGGCGTAAACGACGCGCCTGCGCTCGCCCAGGCCGATCTCGGGCTGGCCATCGGCAGCGGCACCGACGTGGCGATCGAGGCCTCCGATCTGACGCTGGTTTCCGGCGACCTGCGCGCCGCGGTCGACGCGATCCGCCTGGCGCGGCGAACGCTGCGCACGATCAAGGGCAACCTCTTCTGGGCCTTCGCCTACAACGTGGCCGCGATTCCGCTGGCGGTGAGCGGGCTGCTCAATCCGATCGTCGCGGCGGCTGCGATGGCCTTCTCCAGCGTCTTCGTCGTCACCAACTCCTTGCGGCTGCGCCGCTTCCACTCGCGAAGGGAGAGCACGGCATGACCGAGGTCGAGCAAAAACACGGCTACAGCCCGCGCAAGGACGCGCTCGCCAAGCGCCTGCACCGGATCGAAGGCCAGGTGCGCGGAATCGAGAAGATGGTGATCGAGGATCGCTACTGCATCGACGTATTGACCCAGATCGCCGCGGTCTCGACCGCGCTCGACAGTCTGGCGCTCGAGATCCTGGACGACCACGTGAGTCACTGCGTGGCCGGCGCGCTCGCCTCGGGCGACGAAGAGGTCGCCGCCGAGAAGAGCCGCGAGCTGCTCGAGGCCGTGCAGCGCTTCACGAAGACGCGCTGAATCCGCGGGTCGTGGCGCCGGGCGCGCCCGGATGCTGGCTAGAGTCAGGCCGTGCTTGCAATCCTCGGTGGTTTGGCTGCGGCGGCGTTCTGGACCGTCACGACGCTCTGCTCGTCGCGCTCGAGCCGGATCATCGGCCCGCTCTCGGTGCTGGCCTGGGTGATGATCGTCGGCTTCGTCGTCACCGCGCCGGCCGCGGCGATCGAGGGCGTTCCGGCGAATCTGCACGGCTCGGTGCTGGGTTGGCTAGTGCTCTCGGGCGTGTGCAACGTGGGCGGGCTGATGCTCGCCTACGAGGCGCTTCGCATCGGCAAGATCGGCCTCGTCTCGCCGATCGTCTCCACGGAAGGCGCCGTCGCCGCGGTCATCGCCGTCGCCGCGGGCGAGGTGCTGGGCCTGCCCCGCGGTTTGATGCTCGTGCTGATCGTGCTCGGCATCATCGCCGTCGCGACCGGCTCCGCCGGCGAGGAGGCGCCCGGCCACCACGACGTCAAGGCCGCTTTGTGTGCGGGCGCTGCCGCGCTCACCTTCGGCCTGGGCATGTACTCGACCGGGCGCGTGAGCAAGGAGGTGTCGCTGGTCTGGGCCGTGCTGCCGCCGCGCGTGATCGGCGTGGTCGCGGTGGCGCTACCGCTGATCGTCACCAGGCGGCTGCGCCTGACGCGGCGAGCGGCGTTGCTCGTCGTCGGCTCGGGGCTGGGCGAGGTTGGCGGCTACTTCGCCTACGCCTTCGGTTCCCGGCACGGTATCGCCGTCGCGGCGGTGATCGGGTCGCAGTTCGCGGTGCTCTCGGCGATCGTCGCCTACTTCCTCTTCCACGAGAAGCTGGGTCGGCTGCGCATCGCGGGCGTCGTGCTGACCGCGATCGGCGTCGCGGTCCTGAGCGCGCTGCAGGCCTGATCAGCGCGTCGTAACTGGACTCGAAAGCACGCGGAACGAGGTCGGCAACGGACCGGCCCGGAGCACGGCGGCCAGCTCCTTCACCTGACTCAGGCCTTGGAGGCCTTCGATAAGCATCCCGCCGACCGAAGGGTCGATTCCATCGGAGAGTGTCTGACTGTTCGGGTCGATCTGCGGAAAGGTGATCAGGCGACCGTCAACCACGAACGCGAAGTGCTGGGGACATCCTTGCGCCGAGCCTCGCCGCCATTCGAGTCGCGTGATCTCACGAAACTTCGCGTTGCCGCTGCCGGTGAGGTTGAACGTGATTTCGGGATACGCGTTTGCGGCGTCGAAAAAGGCGCGAATGCTCCCGCGCTTCAGGTCGTCGTTACTCAACTGCGGCGGCAAACGAAAGAGGTAGTACCAAGTGTCCCCTGGCTTGGGAGTAAAGCCGCCGCTCTCGTTCGGACAGAAACGGCTAGTCGCGAGATCGCACGAAACCAGCTCCGTCCCGCTCGGAACTCTCAGGCCGGGCGCAGGGGCGCCAGACCCGCCTTTTTTCGCCGTCGCCCTGGCCAAAACGAGCAGCTCGCGGAGAGATCGTGGCTTCGGCGCATCGTTCACACTCGACACGCCGCGAACCAGGCTCGGCTCGAGATCGAACAGCTCCAGGCGCCCTACCGAGCCGATAATCCTCGCCAGCCGAGCCGGCTTCTTCACATCCGGAAGCAACCGAAGCGAGATTCCACTCGCGCCGACGGCCCGCAGCTCGAAATTCCCTACGCCGAGGCGCTGTAATCGCGCATTCATCACGGTGATGGCTCTCCCCATCTCAGAGCCGCTGAGCGGACGCGCCGATCGAAGGCGAAGCTCCAGCGTGAGCGCATTGGTCGACTGCGCCGCGGTGCCCGAGCTAGCGCTCGAGCCGCAGGCGGCGAGAGCGCCCGTCGCGATGACGATCAGGACTATCGCTAGCGCCCGGACGACTCGAGCTCGCCTCACGCGCAAGAGTATGACGCAGTCAGCGGCAATTCAGCTCACGACCTTGAGCCAGCCACCGTCGACGTAGTAGGACGAGCCGACGCAGTAGCTGGCCCGAGGTGAGCAGAGGAAGACGAAGAACTCGGCCATCTCCTCCGGCGTCGCGAAGCGGCCGATCGGCGCGTTCTCTCTCGCGATCGCATCGAGATAGTCCTGCGCGGTCCTGTCCGTGCCCTCGGTCTCGAGCCCGGCCGTCTTGTACCAGTCGGGCGTCAGCACCAGCCCGGGATTGATGCAGTTGACGCGGATGTTGTCGGGGATCAGCTCGTTCGCCATGCACTTGGAGAGCATCATCAGCGCGGCCTTGGTGGTGTTGTAGATCGGCTCGTAGCCGAGCGGCTGCTTGGCGCAGATCGAGGCGTTGTGGAGGATGACGCCGCCGCCGCGCCGCTTCATCGAGGGAACCAGCACGCGCGCCAGCCTCACGGCGGCCATCACGAACAGGTCCCAGTAGTACTGCCACTGCTCGTCGGGCGCATCCATGATCGTCTCGTGGCTGCCGACGCCGGCGTTCGAGACCAGGATATCGACGCCGGCGAAGACTTGCTCGGCGTGCTCGGCCAGGCGCTCGATGTCGGCCGGATCGGTCACGTCCGTCTTCATGCCGGCGGCCTTGACGCCGAAGCGCTCTCCGATCTCCGCGGCGACGGCCTTGATCCGCTCCTCGTCGCGCGCGCACAGAAGCAGACGGGCGCCCTCGCGGGCCAGGCCCTCGGCGACCGCGAGCCCGATGCCCTGCGTCGCCCCGGTCACAACGGCGACCTTGTCTTTCAGCTCCAAATCCATCCCAACCTCCTCGATCTACCGGGGAACCAGCATCGTCTTCAGATTGCCGCCGCGCGCGGCCTCCATCGCGGCCGGAAACTTCTCCAGCGGATAGCGCTCGCTGATCAGGCTCTTCACGTCGACCGTGCCTTCGGCGACGGCTCGGATCGCCCGCGGATAGCAGTAGGGACCGAGATGGCTGCCGCGGATCTCCAGCTCCTTCTCGTCGCCGACGATCGACCAGTTGAGCGTCACGGGCTCGGAGATGACGCTGAAGGCCACCACGGTGCCGAGGCATCTCATCATCTCGAGCGCCGGCTGAACCGCGAGCTTGCTGCCGCTCATCTCGATGTAGACGTCGCAGCCGTCGCCGCCCGTCAACTCCCTGACGCGACTCACCGCATCCTCCTCGAGCGCGTTGATCGCGACGTCGGCGCCCAGCCTCTTCGCCAGCTCGAGCCGGTCGGGCTTGGTGTCCAGCGCGATCAGCCGTCCGGGATTGAAGGCCTTCGCCACCTGCAGCGCGCAGAGCCCGATGTTACCGACGCCGCCGACGACCACCGTGCCGCCGGGCCTGATGCCGGCGCGATCGACGGCGTGGATGGCGCAGGCGAGCGGCTCGACGTAGGCGCCCTCTTCCATTAAGAGGCGCTCGTCGAGCCTGTGCACGCGCGACCTGGCCGGAAAGATCATGTACTCGGCCCAGGAGCCCTCGCCGCGGCCGCGCTTGAAGCCGAGGATGTTGGCCGGCTGGCACATCCAGTACTGCCCGGCGCGGCAGTAGCGGCACTCGCCGCAGGGGATGATCTGCTCGGCGGTGACGCGGTCGCCGGGCGCTACATGGTGCCTTTCGGCGGCGCCCTCCCCCAGCTCGGCGACGGTTCCCGCGAACTCGTGCCCGGGAATGACCGGCGCCTCACAAAAGCCGCTCGAGCCGTCCTCGCCCCAGAGGCTGATCGCGCCGGTGAAGCAGTTGACGTCGCTGTGGCAGATGCCTGCCGCGCCCACCTCGACCAGGATCTCGCCCGGCCCGGGCCGGGGACGATCGACCTCCTGCACGCGGTAGTCGTAGGGCGCGTGGCAGACGACGGCCAGCATCTTCTCGCTCTTCATCTTCGGGTCCTTCGCTCGCGGCCGGCTAGAGGCGACAAGCGTAACGCCCGAAGCCGGCGGCGGCGCGAGGTCGGGTAGTTTGAGCGCGTGACTCTTTCCGGGCTGAGGGCGGGACCGCTGGCACAGCGCGAGTTTCGCCTGCTCTTCGGCGGGCGCGTGGTCTCGATGCTCGGCAACCAGATCGCGCCGATCGGGCTTGCCTTCGCGGTGCTCGGGCTGACCGGATCGAAGTCGGATCTCGGTCTCGTGCTCGCCGCTCGCTCGCTGCCGCAGGTGCTCTTCCTGCTCTTCGGCGGCGTCCTGGCCGACCGCTTTCCGCGGCACCGGGTGATGGTGGCCTCCGACGCCGTCTCCTGGGCGAGCCAGGGAGCGCTCGCGGCGCTACTTCTGAGCGGGCACGCACAGCTCTGGCACCTGCTCGCGCTGGCGGCCGTGAACGGCGCCTCGTCGGCCTTCTTCCTTCCCGCCTCGAGCGGGATAGTTCCGCAGACGGTCCCCGCCGAGCAGCTCCAGCGGGCGAACGCGATGCTTCGGTTGGGGCTGAACGCCAGCGCGATCGTCGGACCGGCGCTCGGCGGCATCCTCGTCGCCGCTACCAGCCCCGGCTGGGCGCTGGCCGCCGACGCGGCGTCCTTCGCGCTCGGGGCGCTCTTCGTCGCGCGCATGCGGGTTCGCCACCTGCGTCCACTGCGGCCGCCCTCGATGCTGCGCGAGCTGGCCGAAGGCTGGCGCGAGTTTCGCTCGCGCACCTGGTTGTGGACGATCGTGCTGCAGTTCGCGGTCGTCAACGCCGCCTTCGGAGGCGCGCTCAACGTGCTCGGCCCGGTGCAGGCCGAGCGGCATCTCGGCGGCGCGGCGGCGTTCGGCGCCGTGCTCTCGGCCGAGGCGATCGGGTTCGCCGGCGGCGCTCTGCTGATGCTCCGCTTCCATCCGCGGCGGATCCTGCTCGCGGCGACGCTCGGCATGCTCGTGAGCGCGGCGCCGCTGGTGCTGCTCGGGATACCGACAGCGCTGGTGGCGATCACGGCGGCCGCGCTGGTCGCAGGGATAGGGCTGGAGATCTTCGGCGTGCTCTGGGACACGGCGATGCAGCAGGAGATCCCGCCCGAGAAACTCTCGCGCGTCTACTCCTACGACGGGTTCGGCTCGTACGTGCTCGTTCCGGTCGGCCTCGCCGTTGCCGGGCCGATTGCCGGCGCGGTCGGCATCCGCACCGCCATCTGGGGCGGCGCCGCTCTGATCGTCGCCGCGACTCTGGCGGTGCTGTTCGTGCGCGACGTGCGCGGGCTCGAGCGCAAGGACGTCGCGGACGAGCGCAACCTCGGGACTGCTTGATCAGGGAGCTCGCCCGGATTTCCGGCAGGATACGGGCATGCGCGTCCTCTTCATAGGCGGCTCGGGCAACATCTCGATCGCGGCGACGCGGTTGTGCGCCGATCAAGACGTCGAACCGAAGTGGCTCAACAGAGAGATAGTGCTCCCGGAAGGCGTGCGGCAGATTCGCGCCGATATCCGCAACGACTTGTCCGTCGCCGAAGCGCTTCTGAGGCTCGACTGCTAAGGGCGCCTTGGCGAAGCGACGCTCAAAGCAATCCCGCCGTCGACCTGGTTATCAAAGCCGGCCGCAGGTAAAGCGCACCCCGATTCCCGCGAAAGAGCGCGAGACGAGCGGGCGCAAGCCGCTCGATCTCCTACCCTCGATCCTCGCCAGCCTGGTTCTCGCGGCCGTCGCGCTTCCGGCTAGCGGGGCCGTTCTCGGAAGTTACTACAGCCCCCGAGTCGCGTTGTTCTACCCACTCGTTCTGGCTCTCACGTTCGCCTGTCTCGTCACGTGGTTGCGGCGGCGGGAGCCCATTCGAGTCGACCTCCTTGATCTCGCGCTGCTCCTCTTCGTCATCTGGCAGCTAATCGCGGCGGCGGCGGCGCCAGTCGGAACGCTCGCCTGGTTCGGGGCCTACAACCGGATCGGCGGCGCATTCCTCTGGCTTGCGCTTGGGCTGCTGCTGTTTCTCGGCCGGCGCGTGTTCTCGGAGCCAAGGGCCGTGAAGGCTCTGATCTGGGTTGTCTGCGGCGTTATCTGCCTGTCGGTCGGCGTTGCGACGCTGCAAACGCTGGGCGTCGATACGCCCTGGCCGTACCGGGAGCTTTGGTACGGCCGCGTGATCGGCACGACCGGTAACCCGCTCAATTTGGCCGGCTTATGCCTGCTTGGAATCTGGCTGGCATCACTGATGCGCTCGCGCACGCCGAGCCACCGCTTGCGCGGCGTCATCGTCCTCGCCGTGGTGCTCTCGGCTCTGGGCCTCGTCTTCTCGCTGAGCCGCGCTGCTTACCTCGGAATCGCACTGGCGGCCGTACTCATCGGGGCGATGGCGATCGTCGCCCGCTGGTGGCGGGTGGTCGTGCCAGTGGGGACGGCGATCGCGATTCTCGCCGGCGCGGCGCTCGTCTTCCAGAGCAGCTCGCCCAGTTCGGGCACTCACGGACGGCGGCTATCACTCAATCCCCGCACCACGATCAGTGCCGCGGTCGGCGACACGCGCGCGGCCTTCTGGCGAATCGGGCTGCGCGCGACCGCCGATCGACCCCTCCTCGGCTATGGGCCCGGCGGATACCTCGTTGCCTACCGGCGTTTCGTGCCGGCGAAGAGAATGCAAAACCGGCCCCTGAGCGGTGTCACCGACCCTCACAGCATGCCTCTCTTGATCGCTGACGGCAGCGGCCTGCCCGGGCTCGGTCTCGCACTCCTCTGTTTGGCTTTCGCCGCGCGCCTGACCTGGCCGCGCCTGAAACGCGATCTGGGCTCGCTGCGTGCAGGAGAGCGCTTGGAAGCCGGCAGCTCGGCGCTGGGCTCGAGCGCCTGCACGATCGCGCTGCTCGGGTTTCTGGCGATCAGCCCGACCGATCCGGCCGCGCTTGTTCCCCTGGCTCTGATGGTCGCACTCTCGGTCGGAGCGCCGAGAATCGAAGACCGGTTCGCGATCGACCTGCCCCATCGCACAGCACTTCGCGGGACGGAGATCGTGGCCGCCGCGGCGACTTCCGTAGCTCTTCTCATTTCGCTCTTCTTCGGCGTGCAACTCCTTCGTGCCGATCACTCCGCAAAGCAAGCGACGGCGGCCGGCGGCGCGGCGACGGGCGAGCGCTCCGCCAAGTTGATGCCGTCGGTCTCGACCTACAACCTGATTGCCTGGAACGCCAATCTGCGCCTGGCCGAGGCCGCCGGCAACGATAGAGACACGGCCGCAAGCGGAGAGCGTTTCCTCAGACAGGGCCTGAAGGACGATCCGAGCGACCCGATGCTACGGGTGGCTTTGGTGCGCTACGAGTTCATGTTCTCGGATGCGCAGGCGGCTGCCGGCGATATCGAGACCGGGCTGCACTACAACCCGACCAATCCACTACTACAGGGCTTGCTTGGGTATCTCGCGCAGGCGCTTGCCCACGATCCACGCAGCGTCCAGCCGGCGCGGCAACTGACTGACGAGCTGAGCGCCCTGGAGCACAAGAACGCCGACGGCTGGTACTGGCTCAGCGTCGCTCAGGCTGCTCTGAACGAGAAGCAGGCCGCGTCGCGTTCACTGGCAGAGGCGAACCGCCTGGCGCCTGGCTGGGGACGCGCGAAATACCTGAAGCGAATCCGCGGAGAGTTCTGAGCTCACGACCGGGGATTCAGCCGTAGGCTCGGCTTTCGGCTGCGGCGCGCTAGGGACCGGATGGAACCCCGCCGGTCGCAGTGGCCAGGATGGTGCCTCTTTCACCGACCACCCAACCGTAATAGCCGGGATCCGAGCCACCGGGCACAACGAAGTCGACGGCAAATAGGCTTTGCGTCGTCCTCGAGAACTGCGGGATCCAGGAACTACCGCCGTCGCTGGTGACGAGGATGACGCCTCCGGCGCCTACCGCCCAACCGTGGCTGCGGTCAGCGAATTTGACCGCCGAAAGAGGCGTGCTCAGATGGGAGTCTTGTGCTGTCCATGTCCAGCCACCGTTGGTGCTGGCGATGATGACGCCCTCGTCGCCAACCGCCCAGCCGTAATCCTCGTCCACGAAATCTATGCCGTTGAGGCTTCTGGTCGTTCCGGTGGCCTTGTGCTCGTTCCAGCTCTCGCCACCGTCACCGGTGGCGAGAATGGTGCCGCTGGCATCGGCGATCCAGCCGTGGTTTGGGTTGGTGAAGCTGACGGCGTTCAGGTCCGAGCCGACCGGGGAAGCCTTCACTTGCCAGCTTCCACTCTTGTTACTGAGAATGGTTCCCTTGGCGCCGACCGCCCAGGCGTGGGTCTCGCCGTCAACGGTCTCGACGCTGTTCAGTCGCCGGCTTGTCGCCGTGGTCAGCTCGCTCCAATCCCTACCGCCGTCGATTGTGGAAAGGATCAGGCCGGAGCGTTCGCCGGTAACCGCGTCGTAATGCGAGCCCACCGCCCAGCCGTTATCGAGACCGGCGAAGGCAAGACCGAAGATCGAGTTGTCGTTTACCGAGCTCTGTGCCTGCCAGTCGTCACCCCCGTTTGACGTCGTGAGAATCGTGCCTTCCGCGCTCACGGCCCAACCGCGGGTCGCGCTTACGAAACTGACGCCCGAGAAGAAGTCGCTCGCGCCCGGCTTCCTCGCGGTCCAGCTACTGCCGCCGGTGCTGGTGACGAGAACGGTCCCGTCGGCGCCGACCGCGCAGCCGTCGTTGAGATTGGCGAACTGGACCGACCTGAGCTGGCCTACGTCAGGCAAATTCTGCGGCGTCCAGTTGCTACCGCCGTCTCCGGTGTGGAGAACGACGCCGCGATCATCAAAGATCGATTTGTCCCAGCGCGATCCAACCGCCCAGCCGTGCAGGCTGTCGACGAAGTCGACGGCGTACAACTGCGGATTCGGATCGAGACCCTTGTAGCTCTCATCGATCCAGGTTTCGCCGCCATTGCTGGTAGCGGCGATGACGCCCCTGTCACCGACCACCCAGCCATGAAGAGAATCGCTGAGGAAATCGATCCCGTTGAGGCTCTCCGTCGTTGGAGTGCCGCGCGGGGTCCAGCTGCCGCCGCCATTGCCGGTGGAGAGAACGGTGCCGCTGGCGTCTGCGATCCAGCCGTGATCGGCGTCGGTGAAGCTGACCGCGTTCAGCTCCGAGCCGACCGGGGAAGTCTGCACGTTCCAGCTTCCATCCTTGTTGCTGAGAATGGTTCCCTCGGCACCGACCGCCCAAGCGTCGCTACCAACGGAGCTGACAGCGGCAAGGTCTTCGGAGCTGTGCGAGCTCTGCGCGTTCCAGTGTCCGCCGCCGTCGCCGGTGGCGAAGATGGCTCCTGCCGCTCCAACGGCCCAGCCGTCACTCGCGTTTGCGAAGTCGACGCCGGCGTAGGACAGCGCGCCGCGCGAGGCTCCGTACTGCTTCGCCCAGCTGGATCCGCCGTTCGTCGTGTTGAGGATGGTTCCGCTGGCATCCGCAGCCCAACCGTCGATCGAGTTGGCGAAGGCGACGGAGGTCAACGAAGCGCTCAGGTCGTCGTCGGCCGAGGTCAATATGGAACTCCAGTTCACCCCGTCGGTGGTTCGGAGAATGGCGCCGCCGCCACCCACCGCCCAACCGTGGGTCGCATCGACGAAGTCGACGCCGTTGAGGTTGCTCGTCGTCCCGGAGTTCTGCGGGCTCCAGGTATCGCCGCTGTCGGTCGTCTTGAAGATTGTGCCTTCCCAGCTCACGGCCCAGCCCTTGGCTGGATCGCTCGGATTGGCGAAGCTTGTGCTCAGGAAGGAGTCTGTCCCGCCCGGATACCACTCGACCCAGCTCGTCCCACCGTCTTTGGTGGTGAGAACGGTGCCTGTGTCACCGACAGCCCGTCCCTTGAGGCTGTCGACGAACTGGACGGACTGAAGCGCGGCGGCCCGAGGCGTATCGCCGAGTTTCGGGTACTGCAGGTCCCAGCTGTCGCCGCCGTCGTTCGTGACGTAGATCACGCCGTACTGGTCGCCCGCATCCCCGTCCCAGAGCGAGCCGACCGCCCAGCCTTCGGTCCGGCTGACGAAGCTGACTCCGTACAGGTCGAGATTCGGATCGGACTTCTGCCGAGTCCAGCTCGTCCCGCCGTTTTCGGTGCGAAGGATGGTGCCGGCGGAGCCGACCGCCCAACCGTAGTCCGAGTCGACGAAATCGATGCCGTTGAGGCTCTTCGTCGTGCCGGTGGCCTTGTGCTCGTTCCAGTTAGCGCCGCCGTCGTCCGTAGAGAGAACGGTGCCGCTGGCGTCTGCGATCCAACCTCGAGTAGCGCTCGTGAAGCTGACCGCGTACAGGGCCGAGGTAGTCGGAGAGCCCTGCGTTTCCCAGCTGGTGCCGCCGTCCTTGCTGGCGAGAATCGTGCCGCCGGAGCCAACCGTCCAGCCGTCGCTGGTGTTGACGAAGTCGACGGCGGCAAGCGGGTTGCCCTGCGGGAGCGGGTTTTGCCACACCCATCCGCTGTCCGTGAGTGGCGAAGCGGCTTCGACGACAGCAGTCGGGGCAGAAACGGCTTCCTTCGAGCCATAGGGGTTGGTCGCCGTGACGACAAGCCGGATCGTGCGACCGACATCGCCGGCGACAAGGGCGTACGAGCTCGCTGTGGCGCCCGAGATGTCCTGGCAGTCAGTGGCAGATTCGCAGCGCTGCCATCGATAGGTGTAGCTCGGAAGGTTGCTCCACGAGCCGTGATTGGCGGTGAGCCTGACGCCCTCGGTCGCGTCACCCGAGATAGTCGGCGGATCGATGTTCGCAGGCCGCAGGCCCATGACCGTGCCCAGAGCCGGCGACTGAAGCGAGGTGGCGCTGGCCGACCCGTAGGAATTCGAGGCCGTCACGACGACCCTCAGCGTGTGACCGGCATCGTCGTAGGTGAGGACGTACTCGCTCGAAGCGGCGCCCGCTATGGATGAGCACCCGCTGCCGCCGGAGTTGCAGCGCTGCCACTGGTAGCTGAACGAGATTGGTGATTCATTCCAGGAGCCGTTGTGAGCTGTCAGCGTCTGACCTTGGGTCGTGGTTCCGGTGATCGTCGGCAAAGCCGTATTGGCCGGCAACCGCCCTGGCGGTCCTGAGACAACCGCCGTCTGGCTCGAACTGGCACTCGCCGAGCCGTTGGAGTTCGAGGCCGTCACGACAACGCGCAACGTATGGCCGACATCCGCGGAAGCGAGCAGATAGGAGCCGGAGTTGGCGCCCGAGAGGTCCGAGCAGTTGGCACCTGACGAGTCGCAGCGGCGCCACTGGCGAGCGTAAGAAGTCGGCGATTGGCTCCAGGAGCCGTTCGAAGCGGTGAGCGTCTGACCCTGAGCGGTCGTGCCGGAGATGGTCGGCAGAGAGGTGTTCGCGGGCTTGCTTCCGCTCGGTCGTTTGATCGCGGGCTTCGCCGCAGGAACCACTTTGAAGGAAAGCTTGACCTTGCCGTAGTCGCAGCCGAGTTGGAGCCGATAGCTGCCGAGCTTGACCGCCTTGCCGGCGAAAACCTTCTTCACGCTCATCGATTTGGAGCCTCTGAACGCACCCTTTTTCTTCACGCTCTTGACCTTCTGCCACTTCGAGCCCTTTTTGAAGGTGAGCAGATAGGAGAAGGTCGCGCTTCGCTTCGAGAACTTGTATTTGAGCTTGACCGAGCCGGCCTGCGAGCTCGTGAAGCTCGTCTTGCTCAGGCGGGCGGAGAGCCTGCCCGAAGACGCGCTCGCGAAAGCATCCGTCAACCCGCCGCCGACGAGCGCGAGCGCGAGCAACGCACCGATGAGCGCAGCAGCCGCCTTGTGGCGACTGGGGAAAGCAATCCGGGCAAGCGTAGACGAGCAGGTCACTTTTCGTACCTCCGCCGAGTGTGTTCCTGGGTATGACAAGGGGGAAATCCGGCCGATCCTCTCACATCCGATCGTCGCGTGCAATGCCGTGGAACGCTGAACGTCAGTGCGCGCGGCTCGCAAGCTTTCGGCAGAGTTAGGGCATGCGCGTCCTCTTCATAGGCGGCTCGGGCAACATCTCGATCGCGGCGACACGCCTACTTGCAAAGCAGGGTTTCGAGCTCACGCTGCTCAATCGCGGGCAGAGAGAGGTCGCCTTACCGGAGGGAGTGCGCCAGATCCACACCGACATCCGCGATCGCGCGGCCACCGCCGCGGCGCTCGCAAATGAGGAGTTCGACGCCGTCGTCGACTGGGTGGCGTTCGTCCCCGAGCACATCGAGACCGACATAGCGCTCTTCGCCGGCAGGACCTCGCACTACGTCTTCATCAGCTCGGCGACGGTGTACGAGCGACCCTCTCCCTTCTTCCCGACCGTCGAGGAGGCGCCGCTGGGGAACGTGCACTGGCAATACGCCCGCGACAAGATCGCCTGCGAGGACCGGCTGCGGCGCGAGCACGTCCAAAACGGCTTCCCGGCCACGGTCGTTCGCCCCTCCTACACCTACGGCGAAACCTGGCTTCCGACCGCGCTCGAGGGCCAGGACTACACGATCATCGAGCGGATCCGCCGCGGCAAGAAGATCATCGTGCCCGGCGACGGCGAGTCGCTCTGGACGATGACGCACAACACGGACTTCGCGCGGGCGCTGGTCGGGCTGCTCGGCAACCCCGCCGCCGCCGGCGAGAGCTTCCACATCACCTCCGACGAGGTGCTGAGCTGGAATCAGATCACCGAGACGATCGCCGCGGCAGCCGGGCTCGTGCCGCAGATCGTGCACATCCCCTCCGACTTCATCGCGGCGCTCGAGCCGGAGCTGGGCCCGGGGCTGCTCGGCGACAAGTCGCACTCGCTGGTCTTCGACAACTCGAAGATCAAGCGCTTCGTGCCCGGCTGGCAGGCGGAGGTTCCGTTCGCCGAGGGTGTGGCGCGCTCGATGAGGTGGTTCGAGAAGGATCCGGCGCGGCGAGTGATCGACGGGGAGTGGAGCGCAAAGCTCGACCGGATCGTGGCGGCGTACGAAGCCGGCCGGCCCGCGCCTCCTGGTTAGGCGCTAGCTCTTCTTCTCGGCCAGCGCCCGCAGCTGCGCGCGCAATCTCTTTCGCTTCGCGGCCAGCTCGCGCTCGAGCTGGGCCAGCGCCTGCTCGCGGCCCCGTACCAGGGTCAGCTGCGCCTCGATGTGGGCGAGCGCCTGCTCCACGATCTCGCGCCGCTCGCCGCTCGAGCCGGTCGCGCGGAAGCGGTCGCGCAGAAGCGAGCGCGCCTCCTCGGCCTCGAGCAGGTCCTTCAGTTCCTCGAGCGGCAGGCCGAGCAGGTCGCGCATGCGCAGTAGCTCGCGCAGGCGCACGACGTCCGTGTCGTCGTAGGTTCGGTGCTGGCCCTTCGTGTGCCCGGCCGGAGCCGGCAGGAGGCCACGCTCCTCGTAGTAGCGGATCGTGCGCGGGCTGGCGCCGACGAGCCCGGCCAGCTCGCCGATTCGATAGCTCTGCTTGGTCGCGTTTACGGGCATGACGCAGATCAACCTGACTTGCGATACTAACCTTAACGTAAGATTCCATTCGTGCCGAGCCAGCTCAGCAGGATCATGCACAGGACCCGTCCCGACGATCCGGTCGGGCCGCACTACCGCTGGGTCGTGCTCTCTAACACGACCGTGGCGATGCTGATGGCGACGCTCAATATGTCGAGCGTGATGATCGCCATGCCGGCGATCTTCCGCGGCATCCACCTCGACCCGCTCGGTCCGGGAAACTTCAACTACCTGCTCTGGATGCTGATGGGCTACATGGTCGTCACGGCCGTGCTGGTGGTGAACCTGGGTCGGCTCGGCGACATGTTCGGGCGGGTGCGGATGTACAACCTCGGCTTCCTCATCTTCACCGTCGCCTCGATCATGCTCTCGCTGGTCTGGAGCACGGGCTCGACCGGCGCGCTCGAGTTGATCGGGCTGCGCATGCTGCAGGCGGTCGGCGGCGCGATGCTGATGGCCAACACCGCGGCGCTGCTCACCGACGCCTTCCCCGAGCAGCAGCGCGGGATGGCGCTCGGACTCAACCAGGTGGTCGCGCTGGCCGGGACATTCATCGGCCTGATCGCCGGCGGCCTGCTCGCCGAGGCCGACTGGCGGCTCGTCTTCGTCATCAACGTGCCGGTCGGCATCTTCGGAACGATCTGGTCGTACTGGAAGCTGCGCGAGCTCGGGCAGCGGATCGTCGAGCGCATCGACTGGCTCGGCAACCTCGCCTTCGCCGCCGGGCTGACACTGCTCCTGGTCGGCATCACCTACGGCATCCGCCCGCACGGCGGTCACACGATGGGCTGGACGAACCCGTTCGTGCTCGGCGCGGTCGCGCTGGGAATCGTGCTGCTCGCGCTGTTCGTCTGGATCGAGCAGCGCTCCGAGGAGCCGATGTTCAGGCTCTCGCTCTTTCGCATCCGGCCCTTCGTGGCCGGCAACGCGGCCGGGCTGCTGAGCTCGATCGGGCGCGGCGGGCTGATGTTCATGCTGGTGATCTGGCTACAGGGGATCTGGCTGCCGCAGCACGGCTATTCGTTCGAGCGCACGCCGCTCTGGGCCGGCATCTACATGATCCCGCTCAACCTCGGCTTCCTCGCGGCCGGTCCCGTCTCGGGCTTTCTCACCGATCGCTTTGGGGCGCGGCCCTTCGCCACCGGCGGCATGGTGCTGGCGGCCGCCACCTTCGGCGGCCTGATGCTGCTGCCCGTGAACTTCACCTACTGGCTGTTCGCGCTCGTTATCTTCATGAACGGCGCCGCCTTCGGCCTGTTCGCCGCGCCCAACACGACTTCGATCATGAACAGCGTCCCCGCCCGCCACCGCGGCGTCGCTTCGGGCATGCGCGCCACCTTCCAGAACGCGGGTATGCCGATCTCGATCGCCATCTTCTTCTCGCTGATGATCCTGGGTCTGTCGGCACATGTCCCCGGTGCCCTTCAAAGCGGGCTGACCGCGAACGGCGTCCCGGCGGCGACGGCAACGGAGCTGGCGCAGCGGCCCGCGGTCGGCTACCTGTTCGCGGCCTTCCTCGGTTCGAACCCGCTCAAGTCGGAGCTGGGACCGAAGGTGCTCGGCTCCCTCACCCCCGCCCAGCAGGCGCACATCACCAGCCGCTCCTTCTTCCCGTCGCTGATCGAGGGCCCCTTCCAGCACGGTCTGGTGATCATCCTCACCTTCTCGATCGTGATGTGCCTGCTCGCGGCCTGGGCGTCGTGGCTGCGCGGCGCCAAGTACATCCACCGCGAGGAGATCATCGCCGCGGAGATGGCCGATCTGGTGGACTGAGAAACGCGGCCCGTGTCTCGTGGCTACGCGGTGCCAAGTACGTCCACGAAGACGCAGCATCGCCTCCCCGCTCGGGAAGATCAACAGCTTCAACGCCTTAGCGAATCTCGGCTCTCGAGTGCCGCCACACTCACTGCCACCGACGTTCGACTCTCAGCCCAGGATGATGTTGTGCACCGGCGAGACCATCGGCTGGCCGGGATCGGCTCCGAGCTCCGCCATGATCGGTAGCAGCGTCGCGCCGAAGGCCTCGAAAGCCTCCTGCGACTCCCAGACGTCGAGGACATGGATCTTTCCATCGTTCTCGAGCGCGAAGTGATAGAGCCTTCCGGCCGGGGCGCCGGCTCCGGCAGCCTCGAGCTTCTTGATCGTGCCGTCGTACACCTCGGGTGTGAATGAGCTTGGGGAGAAATAGAAACCGAGAGCCGTTTTCTTTGCCGCCTTCCGCGTTGTTCCGACCAGTCCGCTCAGCGGATGCTTCGCCGCGCGAGCGACGGGGAACCTACCCGGGCGTGATCAATCGAAACCGCGCAGCTAGGTGACGTGCCCACACACGTTGTGAACGGCTGATAGGACATCCGGGCCTCCTTTGAGGCTGTGGGTCTGCCACGACCTACGCCCAAGGAGGCACCGGATGAATCTGCACGCTAACGCCAAGCTC
>JBAWEP010000040.1:0-17745 GCA_049591255.1 Gaiellaceae bacterium | reverse complement strand
AGGTTGTGGCGCCCGGCGGCGGCGATCTCGAGCGCCCGGCGCCCGCGCCGCTGCCCCTT
The DNA here is from genome assembly GCA_049591255.1 of Gaiellaceae bacterium. Classification (GTDB taxonomy): domain Bacteria; phylum Actinomycetota; class Thermoleophilia; order Gaiellales; family Gaiellaceae; genus Fen-549. The sequence goes on along the minus strand of JBAWEP010000040.1, from coordinate 17,686 downwards.
CACCTCGGTCAGGTCGGGCGAGGAGGCGAGCTGTGCGAGACCGTTCGCAGTGGGCGGCGGCAGCTCCGGTAGCCAGTCGCCGCGCATGTAGGCGACCGCCTCGGCCAGATGGCGCACGGGCACCGGATCGATGCCGGCCAGCCCCACCTCGCGCGCCGACTCCGCGGCGCAGAGCACGAACTCGATGCCCGCGCGGCGCGCTCCCTCGGCCACGACCAGCGCGCCCCCGACCGGGCGAACGCGGCCGTCCAGCGCGAGCTCACCAACTGCCGCGTGCGCCCTGAGCGAATCGGGCGGAATCTGGTGCGAGGCGGCAAGGATGGCGAGCGCGATCGTCAGGTCGAAGCCGGAGCCCTCCTTGCGCAAATCGGCCGGCGCCAGATTGACGGTGATGCGCCTGAGCGGCCACTCCAGCTCGGCCGAGACGATGCCGCTGCGAACTCTTTCCTTGGCCTCCTGGCAGGCCCGGTCGGCCAGCCCGACGATGGCGAAGGCCGGCACACCCTTTTGCAGGTGCGCCTCCACCTCCACCCGCCGCGGCTCCAGCCCGACGAGCGCGTAGGTCAGCATCTGCGCGAGCACACAGCGAGGCTAGGGAAGAAAGAGCCACGCGTCTGTCACGAGTCGGCACCTAAAGTCGCGCGAACGGTCACTCCCTGCGCTCATTTTCGGCGGGCGACCGAATCGGTCGTCCATGTGTTCGATTCGCTGTTTTCGGGCAACGCGAGATCAGCGACGAGACCGGAGGGGGATCTGATCTCGTCGCGATCTCGCGAGCTTGTTCGCGCTGGCGCCTCCTCAGGCGAAGCGGGTTACGAGAACGTCCTCGTAGTATTCTCCGGCCCGGCGGCCGGTGCGGCGGTTGACGTGGCGGCGATGACAGTCTTCGAGCGTCAGCCCGGCGGCGGCGAGGATCCCCGGGTAGAGATCGCGCCGGTCGTTGACGACGATCACGACCGGAGCGCCGGGCCTGAGCGCCGGGCGCAGATTCTGGAACACCGCGGCGATGCCGTCGGAGTAGCTCGTGAGCGCGGCTCGCCCGCTTCCGCGCACCGCCGGCCCCAGCTCCAGCGAGCGCAGGTCTTCCAGCCCGAGCAGTTCGTAGGCGTAGCGGTGCTGCTCGTGGTAGTCGATCAGCCCCGGGTAGGGCGGCGAGGTGATGATGCCGTCGAAGGCGCCTTCCAGCTCGAGCGAGCGCGCATCGGCGTGCAGCACGGCGGCCGAGCGCGCGCGGCCGCGCAGGCGCTGAAACTGCTTGATCCGCTCGAGCGTGTCGAGCGCGTAGCGACGCAGGAAGTGCGAGGCACTCTCGACCGGGCGGCAGGTGCGGCGGTGCTTGTGACACCAGTAGGGCTCGAGCTGCGGCGAGCGCGGAAACTCAAGGTCGAAGTGGCGCGTGCGCCTGGCCGAGCGCGCCGCGCGGGTGAGGACGACGCGGAGCACATCGGCGTGCTCGCAGCCGGCGACCTGCTCGCGGAAGGAGAGAAGCTCGCCGAGCGCCTGCGGCGCGTACCAGTCGGTGAGATAGGAAGAGCGGGCGCGCCTCGCTCGCGGCGCCACCTGCGCGTCGAGCCCGGCCACGATGCTGCGGATCTCGTGCTCCAGCGAGAAGAGGTCGTAACGTCGCGTCTTGACCTGCATCAGCAGGCAGTTGAAGGCGGCGATGTCGATTCCGGTCGCGTCCAGCCCGCTCTCCAGCGCCTGCACGAGCGTCGTGCCCGAGCCGGCGAAGGGATCGAGCACGTGCTCGCCCGGCCGGAAGTAGCGATCGATCACGACCTCGACCAGCTGCGGGATGAACTTGCCCAGATAGGGATGCAGGCGATGGACGTGTTTCGTCCGCTCCCGCTCGGGAAGATCGCGCTCCGACCAGGAGAGATCGAGGTCGAGCTCGCGGTAGAGGGCTTCCTGAGTGAGCGCCATGCCCGCATCGATTCGACGCGAGCGGCATGAAGCCCTGCAAAGCTGCGCAAACCTGACCCGCCAGCGCGAGCGCCGCCGTCAGGACGAGACAGCGAGAAACTCGAGCGCGCCCGGGCTGCCGTTGGGCAGCCGGGCGTCGGCCCAGGCCGCTGCGACGGCCTCACCGAGGCGCTGACAGCGATCCAGGCTGAGCTGAGAGAAGTTGCCGCAGACCACGCCGCAGCCCGCACCGGGCCCCTCAGCGCCTGCCAGCAGCTGCTCGACTTCCTGCTCGGACTGGCCGGCCGCGGCGACGAGCATCAGATCTCCGCACCAGACGCTGGTTCCGGCCTCGCGCGCGTACTCGCGCAGCACGCCCATCGGATAGGTGCGCTGCTCGGGCGTGTCGTAGCCGTACCAGTAGATGACCCTGAAGCCGTCCTCGATCAGGCCGGCGGCCAGCTCCAGCGCCGAGATTCCACCCGCGATCTCGAACGGCTGAAAGGGATCGATCGTGACGACGACGTCTTTCGCCTCGTCCTTCAGCCGGCGCGCCTCTTCGACGACCGTCGTCATTCCGTCGGCCTCGCGCACGACCTCGTGCTCGTTCAGGCCCAGCTCGGCGGCGGCGGCGCGCAGGCTGGCCACGCTCTCGGGATCGAGGTCGCAGAGCAGGTATTCGGCCCCCGCGCCCAGCATCTGCATCGCCAGCAGCGCCGAGCCCGGATAGCTGGACGGAGCCTCACCGGCAGCCGAGAGCCGGTCCAGTTCGGCGGCGTAGCGCGACCCGGCCAGCTCGGACACTGTCCCGCCGCGCTCGAGGAAGCGATAGACGCCGTAGTCGCGGTCGGGCGAGTGCGTCAGCGGATAGGAGGCCGAGCCGGCGTGCGTCTCCCAGTAGCGCTTCGGCGGCTCGAGCGCGAGCAGCTCGGCCAGCACCAGATGCTTCCAGACGTCGCCGATGTTTCCGTAGTAGCGGTTCATGCGAGCTTCAAGCTAACACTCCCGGCCACTCGTGGCGCGTAGAAGCACCTGCTCCCATGGCCGACGTGGTCGAAGCGTGAACGCCCCTCCCCGCTGGACATGTCCCGGTGCCAGGCACGGTTACGACTTCGTGCCGATTCATCCAGCGGGACGCCCTGCCGGAATCGGGCGCCTCACCTCGACCGGACATGTCCCGGTGCCAGGCACGAGAACGAGAGTGTGACTTCGGAGACGCGCTCAACAACAGGGATCGCCTGGTTCGGAGCCCGGCTCGCCGTCTATTCGGGACATGCTTTGGTGCCAGGCAGGGTTACGGGGGTGTAACGCGTTTTCAACAGCGCACACGCCCAGGAAGATGTCCCAACGGGCACTTCCCGGTGCCAGGCACGGTTACGAGAGTGCGTCGTGAAACGCGTGCCGGGCGCGATGAGACTGCCTAGAAGGCGTTCTCGATCCGCTCCAGCGCCTTGCCGCGCACGGCGACCACGTCGAAGCGCACGATCTGCTCGGGCGAAGGCTGTGCCGCCAGCCAGGCCTCGGCGGCGCGGCGCAGGCGGCGTTGCTTGCGCTCGTCGACCATCTCGAGCGGGTCGCCGTAGCCGGCCCCCAGCTTCTCCTTCACCTCGCAGAAGACGGTGACGCCGCGGCGCCGGCAGAGCAGATCCACCTCGACGCCCGCCAGGCGGATGTTCGAGCCGAGGATCCTGTAGCCGCGCAGGCGGTAGTGGCGACGGGCGCGGAGCTCGGCCCGCGCGCCCGGGAGCGAGAGCTTCCTCACCGCTCGTAGCAGGCGGCCTGGAAGGAGCGGCGATGGACGGCGCTCGGGCCATGCCTGCGCACGGCGGCGGAGTGGGCGCCGGTGATGTAGCCGACGTGGCTGGAGAAGCCGTAGGCCGGATAGAGCGCGTCGAGCCGCCGCATCATCCGGTCGCGTACGACCTTGGCGACGATCGAGGCGCAGGCGATGGCCGCGCTCTTGTCGTCGCCGCCGACGATCGCCGTGTGCGGCGGCGCCTCCGGCCCGAGCGAGAAGCCGTCGACCAGGCAGACCTGCGCGAGCGGGACGCAGCCCGCGAGAGCGCGCCGGAGCGCGTGCAGATTGGACTTGTGCAGGCCGCAGCGATCGATCTCGCCGGCCGGGATCGTCTCCACCACGACCAGCTCGCTCAGCGAGAGCACGGCCACAAAGAGACGCTCGCGCGCCAGCGGCGTGCACTGCTTGGAGTCGCGCAGCCCGGCCAGCTCGCGCACTCTCGGTCCGCGCAGCCGTTCCAGATCGAGCACCACGGCGGCGGCGCTGAGCGGCCCGGCAAGCGAACCTCGGCCGGCCTCATCCGCGCCTGCGACATAGCGCACGCCGAGCTCGCGATCGTGCCCGATCAACTTCGCAAGGATGTCCGCGCCCACCGGGCGAGGATAGCGCGGGCCCCGGCGCAACCGTCCGCCCGGGAGCGAAAGTCACTCTCCCGGCACAACCGAAGTCAGAAAGGCGCCGCGCTACTTGGCGTCTTCGGCGGGCTCGGAATCGTCTTCCGTGCTCTCCGGTGCTGCTTCGTCCGCCGGCTCGACGCTCTCCGGCTCCACAACTTCCGGCTCGACGACCTCGGCCTGCACGGCCTCGGGCTCCACAGCTTCTGGCTCGGCGATTGCCGCCGCGGCCTCGGGCTCGACGGCCTCGGGCTCGGCGACTACCGGCGCGGCCTTGGGCGCCTTGGTGAACTGGTCGCGCTTGGCGCGAACGCGCGCCTTCTTGCCGATCTTGGCGCGCAGGTAGTAGAGCTTGGCCCGGTTGACGTCGCCGATCGAGATCACGTCGATCTTGTCGATCTTCGGCGAGTGGAGCGGGAAGGTTCGCTCGACGCCCACGCCGAAAGAACTCTTGCGCACGGTGAAGGTCTCGCGCACACCGGCGCCCTGGCGCTTGACCACGATTCCCTCGAAGACCTGGATGCGCTGGCGCTGGCCCTCGATCACCTTGAAGTGCACGCGCACACTGTCGCCCGCCTTGAACTGGGGCAACTCCTGACGCAGCTGACGCTGCTCGATCTGGTCGATGATCTTGTTCATAGCTGTAAGGGAGAGCCGGGCGGCCGGCGACAATCGTAGCGAAAAGGCGGGGCCGGGCGGGCCGGAGGCCGTCTCCGCCCGATCGGGACGGGGCGCCGAGGCCCTAGAAGACGGAGATCCGGTTCGGCGGCCAGTAGATCATGAACGCCGGCCCGATCAGATCCTTGCGCGGGATAGGCCCCCAGCTGCGCGAGTCGCAGGAGGCGATGCGATTGTCGCCCATGAAGAAGTACCAGCCCTGCGGCACCTGCCAGGAGCCGCTGTTCGAGTCGCGCCGATCGGGCTTGATATAGGGCTCCTTCAGCTTCTTGCCGTCGATGAAGATGAAGCCGCGCCTCTCGGTCACGGTCTCCCCCGGCAGCCCGATCAGGCGCTTGACGAGAACGGAGGTGCTGGCGCCGCCGCAGATCTTCGCGGCGATCGAGGGCGGTTTGAAGACGACGATCTCGCCGCGGTGCGGGCTGCGGAACCTGTAGATGAAGCGGTTCACGAGTATCCGGTCGGAGAAGTGGAAGCCGAGGAAGCTGGATCCCTCACACGTTGCCGAAGCGATGTGCGTCGCCTTCTGCGGCGTCGTGGTCTGGCCCTGCCCGGGCTGCACGGACGAGGTCGGAGGAGTCAGCTTGGCGGTGGACGGCGCGCAGTGGAGCGTCGGCTCCATCGACGGAGTCGGGATCTCGTAGGGCGTGACGACCCAGGCGCGCAGGCCAAGCACGATGACGACCGCGATGGTGAGGCCGATCAGCCAGTCGGCGAGCACGCGAGCTCGCCGCGGAAGCCGCTGCAGGAGCCGTTCAAGCGGGTTTCTCGTCATCGCCGAGAGCCTAGCTTGCCGGAGTAAGACAGACGTGAAAACGCGGTGGCAGCGCCGGCCTAGTGGAAGGAGATGCGATTGGGCGGCCAGTAGGTCATGAAGACCTTGCCGATCAGGTTTCCGCGCGGAACCGCACCCCAGTCGCGCGAGTCGCAGGATGCGTTGCGATTGTCGCCCATGAAGAAGTACTCGCCCTTGGGCACGCGCCAGGTGCCGTCGCGCCGGTCGCGCCGGGCCGGCTGGATGTAGTTCTCGATCAGCTTCTTGCCGTTGATGAAGATGAAGCCGCGCTTCTCTCTGACCGTCTCGCCGGGCAGCCCGATCAGGCGCTTGACGAAGACGGAGCTGTCCGCGCTACCGGCGCAGACCTCGCGAGCGCGCGGCGGCGTCTTGAAGACGACGATCTCGCCGCGGTGCGGGCTGCGGAAGTGGTAGGTGACGCGGTCGGCGAGCACGCGGTCGGAGAACCGCGCGGTGCAACCAGGGCTCGGCCGGGCGCAGAGCAGCGTCGGCTCCATCGAGGAGGTCGGGATGCGGTATGGATTGACGACCCAGGCCTTGATCGCAAGCACGATGGCGATCGCGCCCAGGATGGTCAGCGTCCAGTCAAGCATGACCCTCGCCGGCGTGGGCAGTCGTCCAAAGAGGCGATCTATCGGGTTTCTCACTCGGTGCTCCTGACTCGGCTCTGGTCGCGCCGCCAGCTGTCGATGCGGGCGTGGTTACCTGAGAGCAGAACCTCGGGCACCTTCCAGCCGCGAAACTCGGCCGGACGCGTGTATTGCGGGAACTCTAGCCCGCCGTCCAGCTCTGCGGAGAAGCTCTCGATCAAACCGGACTCCTCGCTGCCCAGGGCGCCCGGCAACCGGCGCACAACGGCGTCCAGAAGCGCCATGGCCGGAATCTCGCCGCCCGAGAGCACATAGGGGCCGATCGAGACCCTGTCCGTGCACATGTGCTCAACGATCCGCTCGTCGAAGCCCTCGAAGCGGGAGGAAAGCAGGGTCAGGCTCTTCTCGAGCGCCAGCTCCTCGACCAGCGCCTGGTCGAGCTGGCGCCCCTGTGGCGTCAGCGCGATCACCCGTCGCTCGGGAATGCCGCCGTAGACGGCATCCAGCGCCGCGGCCACGACGTCGACGCGCAGCACCATGCCGGCGCCGCCGCCATAGGGCGTGTCGTCGACCTGGCGGGCGCTGAGCGGCGTCGTCTCGCGGTAGTTGAAGACGCGCAGCTCGAGCGACTGGCCGAGTACCGCCGCGAGTGGGCGCCGCTCACACATCCATTCGAATGCCGTCGGAACCAGCGTGAAGATGTCGATCTGCAAGCAGTCAGCTCTCGTCGGTTTGTTCAGGTTCTGCGAAACCGCTGCGGACAACGATACGCGCAGCCTCGATGTCGACCAGCGCGATGCACTCCTCGACCATCGGCAGCGCCAGGCCCGAGTCGAGCTCCAGCACGTCGTTGGCCACGCCCGGGACGACGTCCTTGACGCGTCCGAGCGTCCGCCCTCCCTCCTCTTCAATCGCCAGGCCGACGAGCTCGAAGGCGTAGAAGGTGTCCTCGGGCAGCGGCGGCAGCTGCGAGCGCTCGACCTGCAGCTCGGCGCCGCGCTCGACCTCGCGATCGAGCCTTATCACGGGCCGGCCGCCCGAAAGCTTCGACTCGACGACGGCGGCGGAGGCTCCGTTCACGAGAATGACCGCGCCGGGCGCGAAGCGCTCCGGATCCTCGCTCGGGCGCTCGACGAAGAAGGCGCCCTTGAGGCCGTGCGGCTTACCGACGCGCCCTATCGAGACGAGCTGGGGACGCTTACTCGGCAATCTCGAGCAGGTATCGCTTTCCCTCGCGCGCGCCGCCGGCGCGCACGATCGTTCGCAGAGAGCGGATGATCCGGCCCTGGCGCCCGATCACCTTGCCCCGGTCGTCCTCCGCGACGGTGAGCCGAAGCACGGCGTCGCCATCGCGTTCCAACTCCTCGACCGAGACGGCGCCGGGGTCTTCGACGAACCGGCGCACGGTCTCGAGCAGGAAATCAGCCAAGGAGCCCCTTTATCTTGAGCAGGCGGCTGACGGGCTCGGTCGGCTGAACGCCCTTGCTGAGCCAGTCCTTCACCTTGGCGTCGTCGAACTCGATCAGCGAGGGCTCGGAGCGCGGGTTGTAGCGACCGACGATCTCGATGAAGCGGCCGTCGCGCGGCGAGCGCGCGTCGGTGACCACGACGCGATAGATCGGGTTCTTCTTCGACCCAACCCGCGTCAATCTCATCTTTACTGCCATCTAGATCCTTTCCGGGCGAGGCCCTTCGCTTCGCCGTCTTTCCTCATTGTCGGGAAACTCGGGCAAACCTTAGCGGCGACGGCGCTTTTTGCGCGCCTTTGTCGCTTTTCTCGTGGGCCCGGCGGAACCGACCTGGCCCGGCAGGCGCATCTTTCCGCCCGCGTTCATCTGCTTCAGCATCCGCTCCATCTGGCGCCGCATCTCCAGCACCTGGTTGACCTGCTGCACCGTGGTGCCGCTGCCGCGCGCGATGCGCATCCGCCGCTTGCCGTCGATGATCTCGGGCCGGCGGCGCTCGTCGAGCGTCATCGAGAGGACGACGGCCTCGACCCGCACCAGCTGCCGCTCGTCCACGTCGGCGTCCTTGAGCTGGCTGGGAAGCCCGGGGATCATGCCCATCAGGCCCTTGAGCGAGCCCATCCGCCGCATCATCTTGTACGAGCGCAGGAAGTCCTCGAACGAGAAGCGGCCCTTGAGCATGCGCTCCTCCATCTCGGCCTGCTCGTCCACGGCGACCGCCTGTTCGGCGCGCTCGATCAGCGAGAGGACGTCGCCCATGCCGAGGATGCGCGAGGCCATGCGCTCGGGATGGAAGAGCTCGAGCTGGTCGAGCTTCTCGCCCACCGAGACGAACTTGATCGGCTTGCCGGTGACGGCCTTGACCGAGAGCGCCGCGCCGCCGCGGGCATCGCCGTCGAGCTTGCTCATCACGACGCCGTCGAAGTCGACGCGCTCGGCGAAGGCCTCGGCGACCGTGACCGCCTCCTGGCCCGTCATCGAGTCCAGCACGAGCAGCACGTTGTGGGGCTTGACGGCGTCTCTGACCGCGGCCAGCTGGCTCATCATCTCCTCGTCAACGTGCAGGCGGCCGGCGGTATCCACGATCGCCACGTCGTAGCCCTGGCGCAGGCACTCCTCAATGCCCTCGCGCGCGACGGCGACTGGATCGCTCGTGTCGCGACGGGTGTAGGCGGGAACGTTGATCTGCGCGCCGAGCTGCTCGAGCTGGTCGATCGCGGCCGGGCGCTGCAGGTCGCAGGCGACGAGGAAGGCCTTCTTCTTCTCCTTGCGCAGGTAGAGGGCCAGTTTCGCCGCGGCCGTCGTCTTGCCTGAGCCCTGCAGGCCGGCGAGCAGGATCACCGTCGGCGCTCTCTGCGCGAAGGCCAAACCGGAGGCGCCCGCGCCCATCAGCGCCGTCAGCTCCTCGTGCACGATCTTCACGACCTGCTGCCCGGGCGTGAGGCTCTTCAGCACGTCCTGACCGAGCGCCCGCTCGCGCACCTGGGCGACGAACTGCCTGACGACGCCCAAGTTGACGTCGGCCTCGAGCAGCGCCAGGCGGATCTCGCGCATCGCGCGTGAGATCGCTTCCTCGTCGAGCGTGCCGCGCTTGCGCAGGTCGCCGAGGATGCCCTGAAGCCGGTCAGAAAGAGAGTCGAGCATCGCGGCTCAGTGTAGTTGTCCGCCCCACCAGGACATGTCCCGGTGCCAGGCTTGGTGACGGAGGTGTGAATTTCGCACCAGAGCCTTGACATAGTACGTTAACCGTTATATTCTCTCGTCCGATGCGTGCGCCGACCTACTTCACCCTCGCCGCTCTGCTCGACGGACCGCTGCACGGCTACGGGATCATCAAGCGCGCCGAGCAGCTCTCGGAAGGTGCCGTACAGATGACCGCCGGAACTCTTTACGGGGCGCTCGATCGGCTCAACCGCGAAGGTCTCGTGATCGAGCAAGGTCAGGAGATCGTGGCCGGCCGGGCGCGCCGCTACTACCGCCTCACCGACGAAGGTCGCTCGGCACTCGATATCGAGGCCGAGCGCATGAGCAAGGCGGCGGCGGTCGTGCAGAAGCCGGAAGGTGTCGCCGCCAGCACGGCCCGCCGCCGCCCCGTAAAGGCGCAGCCGAGGCTGGCATGAGCGGAGCCGAGCGGAGTTATCGAGTCGCGCTGCGCGCCTTCCCGAAGCAATACCGCGAGGAGCGCGGCGAGGAAGTTATCGCGACGATCCTCGAGGGCGGCGACGGCTGGCGTCCTCGTATACGGGAGTTTTTCGGACTGTTCTGGGCCGGGGTCGCGCAGCGATCGCTCCAGGCTGGAGGAGTGAAGACGGCCGGCTCCGTGCGCGCCGGGATTCGCCTCGGTGTCTATTTCCTGTTCTGGCTGATAGCTGCCGGCCGCGCGCAAACTCTGTTTGTCTACGCCTCGCACAGGTTCAACGGCGTTCCCCCTTCGCACTACGCCTTCCACGTGATTGGCCAGGCATTGGCGGCTTTCCTCGTCCTACTTGCGCTGAGCCGCGGCCGCTGGACAGCGCCTCTCGCCATAACTTTCGGTTGGATCGTTACCGAATACTCTCTCACCCAGACAGGTACTGGAGCAATCTCGTCCGTCAGAATCGGGATCCTGGCGTGGACACTGCTGTTTTTACCGCCGCTCCTTCTGATCATCGCGCGTCCACGCAAAGACGAACCGCGTGACTTGCGCTCTCCGTTATGGGCGGTTGCGGCATTCGCATGGGGCTCACTCGGATTGGCCTACGACCCCTGGTTGGGCCTGGTCCCTGGCGCCCTGTTACTCGCCTGGCTCGTTCTCGGCTGGCGCGACCTACGCCTGTCGATCGCGCTTGTCACGCTCGGAACGTATTGGTTTTTTGAGCTGGCAGGGTTCGCGTTTGTGAACTCTGGAGCTCGGCCTATCGCGCTCGTCTGGTTCTCGTTGTTCGTTCCTATGCTGATCGTCGCCTTATCGATCGCGATCGGTTTCGCGGGGCGGCGCGTCCGCGCCTAGTTCGTACTACGGCCTCGGCGTTTTCTGCGCACCACTGCCCGGCGCCTGCTCGACCCGAGCCGCGAACGATCCGATCGCCTGCGCCACCGCCGCGGGCTCGTCCAGCATCGAGAGATGCCCGGCGCGCGGAACCATGATCAGCTTCACGCCGAGCGCGCGCGCCGAGGTGCGCCCGGCCGCGAGACTGTCGACCGTGTCGTGCTGGCCCCAGACGACGGCGCGCGGCACCTTCAGCCTCCCGAGATCGGCGAGCGTCACACCCTGCACGCCGCCACGGAAGAGATCGTGGAAGCCCTTCTCGGTGCCCTTGACGCGGAAGGCGCGCTCCCAGGCATCGACCTGAATGCTCACGTTCTTCGGCCGGTCGGGTCCGTAGGCCTGGTCGGCTATCCGGCGGATGAGCCAGTCGGAGTGTGTCACGAGCCGGAATAGCGTCGTGTAGTACGGGTTGACGACCAGGTTCGCGATCCAGTGCGGGCCTCCGACCGGCAGCGCGTCGCCGTCGAGCAAAACGACTCCGGCCGTGTTCGCCGGCGCCTGCAGACCGACATTCACCGCGACGGCCGCGCCGAGCGAGTGCCCGACGATAAATGGGCGCCGCAACCCGAAGTGGTCGGCGAAGTCGCGCGCGAGCCGCGTCCAGGCGGCGAGGCTGTAGGGGCCCTTGCGCTCGGAGTAACCGAACGGCGGCAGATCGAGCGCGTAGACGCGGTGATCGAGCGCCAGCCGCTGCATCACCGGCTTCCAGACCCAGGAGGGCTCGGCAAAGCCGCCGAGCAGGATGATCGGACTTCCTCGGTTGCCGAGCTCGCGATAAGCGATCGTGCGCCCGTCGATCTGGACGTAGGGGCCCGAATAGAGCGCCGCGGCCGGTTTTTGATCGCCGTTCGTGGCCAGGTTGTAAACGAACGAGAAGAGCGTGCCGAGGACGAAGATCGTGAGGAGCGTGCGCACCGTCCAGCGCAGCCAGCGGCGGCGGATCAAGGGCCGCCCGCGCCGGTGAAGGCGCGGAAGGGAGAACCTGCGTCTCGGGTTCTCGGGCGGCTTGCCGTTGGAATCGGCAGCGGTCATTGGCCTTGACCCTACCCGCAGGCAGTCAGCTCGAGTCTTGGCGCTGTTTCGGCACAGACACGTGCGCCCGGCCTCGTTAGCGTTTTCGTTGGGGCGCCCCTGGAGGCGCCGGATTCAATACGGTCCCTTTTCGTCAGCAGTCGCGCTCGACGGTAACCCGCTCTACGCAACGCGCGACCGGACGCTCGAGATCAAGCTGCTGTCGCAGGCGCGCGCGGGCGCGATGAAGGCGCACCCGGACGACGTTCGCCGACGTACCCATGACCCTGGCGATCTGCTTCGGTGTCAAGCCCTCCCAGGCCGTCATCGTCAGAATCTCCCTGTCCCGAACGGGTAGAACCGCCAGCACCGCGCGCAGGGCGTCACGTCGTTCGTCTTCGATTGGTAAGCGAGCGGGCTCGGCGCTGCGTAGTTCGTTGGCCAGTCGTTCCGCCAGGGCGTTCCCGGATTGGCGGCGGCTCGCGCCCTTCATCAGCAGATTGCGCGCAACCCCGAATAGCCACAGCCGCGCCCGGTCGCCCTTAGGGACTTTCTCCAGTTTCTGCCAGGCGATCAGGTAGGTCTCGGCGAGCACGTCCGCCGCGTCCTCGGCGTTCCGGGAGCGGCGCAGGATGTAGGCGAGCAAGTCGGCGCGGGTGTTGCGATAGAGCTGCTCGAAGGACTCGCATGAGACCTTCGTGTCGCTGCCGGTCACGAGTCTTTCCCTGCCAGATACTCGGCGTATCTCTGCTCCCTGTTTTCCCATTTCGGATCGCGAGCGTGCTTCTGGTCCAGCTCTCTCCAGACAGGGTCGTAGATCTCACAAGTGTCCAGACCCTGTCTATTGCTGATCAGGAGACGATCGACCCGATCGCGATCGCTCGCTTGCACGGCATCGCGATAGAGAATCATCCAGCCGAAAAGCGAAAACCTCGACGATCCGTTGCTGTCGCCGAGTGCAGTCGGATCGGGATTGGAATCCTCGTCCTTGACGGCCTTCCAGTTCAAGGCCTCCGAGATAACTTTGGCGGCCTCTGTCGCCTCCTGCGAATCGCCGTTTAGCTCGGCGTCCCGCCAATCGTAAACCCAGGCGCAGAAGCCGCTCATGGCGAAGAAGCCGTGTTCGGCGCCGGTGGTGATATGGGTCTCGACCCCCTCCGCCTTCTCCGTGCTCTCCGCAGTGCGTTTCAGGAACTTGACCTCGTCGGCGATCAACCACTCGCGCCAGTACTCGTATTTCTCGGGGTACGGAATATCCGATGAGAGCTGGCGAACGATCTGCTCGAAGTCGGCGCCCATGATGTTGAGATCCTCGCCCGGTCCCCCTCCGCCCTCCTCCATCCGCATCTGACTCGCCTTCTCCGGGTTCGTTCGAGCAACCTGATCGATTTGTTCCTCTGTAGGCAAAAAACGGCCGGTGTGCGCGCTGATCTCCGAGCCTCCCGCAACCGCTCCACCGATCCCGATCGCCGCAAACCCGATCACAAGCGCCGCACGAGGCTTACTCATCGAAAGGCGGCGCGTCCGCCGAGAGCTCGCCCGGCGCGACCGGTCGGTGATCTCAGCGCCGATCTCGTCCAGCGCGCTCTCGACTCCGTCGCCCGAAAGAGCCGACGGATCGACCGGGTCACCGGCGTTCAGAAACGCGTTGAGCTGATCGCCTGACTGTTTCGGATCGCGCTTCATCGGGCTCCTCCGTCCAGGGGTTCGATCCTACGTCCCTTCATCCCGGGAAGCCGCCGATTCATTACATCCGCACCGCTGCGGTGTTCGAGTTCCGGCGCCGATTCGGCACAGACACGTGCGTCCGACCTCGGTAGCGTATTCGTTGGGGCGCCCCTGGGCGCCAGTGCCTGCGTGCGCCAAGACCGATCCAATCCCAACGATTCTCGCTTCCTCGGGGCGTCGTCTGGGTGTGCTTCGCCGGAGGGGACAGTGCGTCAGCACGGCCCCGGAGAGCGAAGTGCGGCCAGCGGCGTCGCGTATCGCCCAAGGGCGATACGTTGCCGAGGAAGCGAGATCAGCCCCGAATCAGCGCTTGCGCAAAATCCCCCGGGTCGAACGGGCGCAGGTCGTCCAGCTGCTCGCCCAGCCCGATCAGCTTCACCGGCAGATCGAGCTCGTAGGCGATCGCAACGGCGACGCCGCCCTTCGCCGAGCCGTCGAGCTTCGTCAGTGCCACGCCCGTCACGTCGACCGCCTCGGCGAACAGGCGCGCCTGCTGTAGCCCGTTCTGGCCGGTGGTGGCGTCGATCACGAGCAGCGTCTCCTGCGGGGCGCCCTCGAGCTTGGCGCCGATGACGCGGCGAACCTTGGCCAGCTCCTCCATCAGGTTGGTCTGTGTGTGCAGCCGCCCGGCTGTGTCCACGATCACCACGTCGCGGCCGCGCGCCTGGGCGGCCTCGATCGCGTCGAAGGCGACGGCGGCCGGGTCGCTGCCCTTCTCACCGCCGACGAAGTCGGCCTGCGCGCGCTCGGCCCAGATCTGGAGCTGCTCCTCGGCGGCGGCTCGGTACGTGTCCGCCGCGGCGACGAGCACGCTGCGACCATGCTCGTGCAGCACGCGCGCCAGCTTCCCGATCGTCGTCGTCTTGCCGGTGCCGTTGACGCCCACGACCAGGATCACGCTCGGCCGCGCCGAGAGATCGAAGCCACCGGGCTTGTCCATCAATACCGCGATCTCCTCGGCCAGCGCCTGACCCAGATCTAGCACTTCCACCCGCGCCTCCAGCCGCCGCACCAGCTCGGCGGTCGCGCGCACGCCCACGTCGCCGGCGATCAGCGCCTCCTCCAGCCGTTCCCAGGCCAGATCGTCACCGGGATCGAAGGCCGCCGCCGCGATCTGACCGACGAGCGCCTTACGGCTCTTGCCCAGCGAGTCGCGCAGGCGCGAGAAGAAACCGCGCTGTTCCGCCGCGGCCTCGGCCGGCTTCTCCGGCTCGCCCAGCATTTCCGACCAGGTTCGGCTCATGGGCTCAAGCGTAGTCGAGCGACCGTAGCGACTAAATCCACGGACTGGTATCGCTAAGCAGTACGGACGGTACGAGCAGCGATCTTGCGGCCTGCCACGAACCACGTAAACGTCGTGCGCTTCCCGAGTCCGCGCTTGCGCACAGTCAGTTCGTCGTCAGCCGAGGAGTTCCAACCGTATCCATCAACCACTCCGGTGAGGCATCGCCTTTTCTTGGTTTTCAACGCGTAGCAAACCTTGTAGGGAGCTTTCGTTCCGAGCGGCGTCACTTTGAGATTCAATCTCACTTCATTAAGCCATTTATACGTTTTTGCACTTGCGACGTAGTGCGGCGCCGGCGTCGGAATATCTAGTGTCGCAACGGTCGAAAACCCATCGGCGCATGACGGATCGTACGTACCGGCCCCGTAGACGTAACAGGAATCGAAGTCGGGAGATGCTTGAATCATCACGAAGTACCTCCCGGGGTCAAGCTGATACTCATACGCCCAGTTACCCGTTTGGATCTCGGAGTCCGTCATCGAATCTGCTGTTACGACGTTCTCTTCGAGGAAACGTCCGTCGGTCGCGCGATTGGGCTTCGATGCCACGTAGACCGAGACGTAGTCAGCTTTGGGCGCGGAGAACGTGACCGCTGGATGGCGTTCTGATTGGCTCGTTGATATCAGCGTTGGCACAACTGCAAACGACGGAGCAGCTAGGACGAGCGCGACGATAACCCCCGCAGCACTGAAGGTTGTCAACTTGCCGAACAACTGGTCTCTCCTTCTTCGCGGATAGCGACTTAAGAGAAACACTACAACTGACAACGGCCGCGCGGTTCCTCATCAACTGCCGTCTTCTTCATACGCACTTCCGATGAGCGACCATCTCCGGAAACGTTCGGCTTACGAACTCGTCTCGGAATGATGACCCGGCGACTGGGTGCGATCGGTGAGCACGAAGCGAGGACGCAGTGCCTACGCCGAGGCTAGCGCCAGTTCCGGCTCGTGCGGCGTCCGCCGCGAGACGACCTGCGAGACGCCGTCGCCGCTCATCGTCACGCCGTAGAGCAGGTCGGCGGCCTCCATGGTGCGCTTCTGGTGCGTGATGACGACGAACTGGGCCCGGTCGGCGTAGCGGCGCAGCAGCTCGACGAAGCGGCCGATGTTGGCGTCGTCGAGCGCGGCCTCGACCTCGTCGAGCAGGTAGAACGGGCAGGGGTGCGCGAGAAAGAGGGAGAAGAGGAAGCAGATCGCTCCCAGCGACTTCTCGCCGCCCGACAGCAGCGAGAGCTTGCTCACCCGCTTGCCGACAGGACGCAGCTCGATCTCGATCCCGGCCTCTTCGCCCGACTCGGGTTCTGGCTCAGTCATGCGCAGCCGGCCCTCGCCGCCCGGGAAGAGCGTGCCGGCCACCTCCTCGAAGGTGCTCGAGACGAGCCGGTAGGTCTCGGCGAAGCGGCGCTCGACGGTCTCGGTCAGCTCGGCGCATAGCTTCTCCAGCTCGGCCAGGCTGCTCTCGAGATCGGCGCGCTGCGTCTCCAGCTCCTCCAGGCGAACCTTCTCCTCGGCGTACTCCTCCTTGGCCAGCGGATTGACTCGTCCCAGTTCCTCCAGGCGCCGGTGCCCGCGCTCCAGCTTGAGCGCCAGCTCCTCGCGATCGTCGCCCTCCGCCGCTTCCACTTCGCCGCCGCCCAGCCGGCGCTCGGCGTCTTCGGCCTCGGAGTCGAGGCGCGCCAGCTCCACTCCCACCTGAGCCAGGCGCTCGGACCCCGCGTTCGAGCGCTCGCGCAAAGCAGCCTCCTCGGCGCCGAGACGGCGCAGCGTGGCACCGAGCTCGCCGGCACAGCTGGCTCCCGCCTCGACCTGCGCACGCAGAGGCGCCTCCAACGGCTCGACGCGACCCGGAATCTCGTTCAGGGCGGCGAGCAAGCGTTCGCCACAGGCGCTCAAGCGGGCGCAGAACCACTCGGGCGGATGTGCTCGATCGACCCGCGCCCTGGTGTGAGCCTCCGCGGCCAGGCGTGCTCGTTCGTGCGCGCCGCCTGTGACGCGCGCGGCCTCGGCCAGCGCCTCCTCCGCCGCGCGGATCTGCAAGACGAGGGCATCCCTGCGCTCGACGACCTGCTCGGCCGCGAGCTCACCTGGCTCGGACGACTCGCCGGCGCCCGAGCGCTCGAGTGCGCCCGAAAGACGCTCCCGGGCCTGAGACAGCGCCAGGCGCAGCTCGGCCTCGCCGGTGGCCAGAGACTGCAACTGCTCGCTCAGTTGCGAGACCCGCCCGCGGCTGCTGTCGGCCCTGCTCTGCAGCGGCTCGCGCAGGGCGGCGGCGGTGATCTCGGCCGCCTGCAGCGCCTCTTCCAGGCCCGCGCCGCTCGCGACCAGGCGGGCGAGGAAGCCCGCCGGAAGCAGGCGCCGCCGCGACGGCTCAACCTCGGAAAGCGCTTTTTGAGCGTTCTTCAGCTCGCGCCGGGCGAGCTCGAGCCGCTTCTCGGCCTCGGCCGCCTCACCGAAGAGCCGCGCCACCTCGCCCTCGAGCGAGCGGCGGCGAGAATCGAGCTCCAGCATCAGCGCCTCGGTCGCGCTGCCCGCGAACCACAGCTCACCGCGCACGGCGTCGTAGCCGTGCCCCTCGCGCGTCACGACGACGCCCGAGCGAGCTTGAGTGAGCTGTTCGAGCGGGACGAGCCAGATGCCCCGGAGCAGCGCCTGTGCCCTCCTGTCGCCCGAGACGAGCTCCAGCAGCGGGCGCGCTCCCGCGAGCGGTGCCTCCTCCGCCCCGCGCTCTTCGGCGACCGAGGCCGCGCCGCCGGCGAGCACCACCGCCAGATTGCCGAGCCCCTCCCGGCGC
>JBAWEP010000039.1:0-5413 GCA_049591255.1 Gaiellaceae bacterium | reverse complement strand
TTAGTTGGGCAACGGTCTGGCTTTCTCTGTCGAACGTGGACTTCAGTTGCTGCATCTGGCCCATCTCTGCACCGATGGTGCTCATCTGGTCACTCCTTCATAGGTTGAGATCGGGGGGACTTGGGCGGAATCTAGGCGGCGAACCGTTCGGACTAGGGCGACGCGACCTGAACCAGCTCGAAAACGCCTCTGAAGACCGCGTACCCTCGCCCTATCGGGAACACTGCGTTTGTCGCCCGCGGTAGGCGAACGCCGAACAGCTCTCCGTCGATGTCGAGCTGTGGGTCGAGCAGCAGGCCGTTCTCTTCCTTGAGCAGCTCGCGGAACCAGGGCGCGTAGGCGCGATGAGCGGACTGGATCTCGGCGGAGGCGACCACCCGTACGCGACCGTCGCGACCGCGACGGACGATCTGCTCGAGCTTTTGCGCCCCCGCGATCTCGAGCAGCTCGGTGGCATCGTCGATCACGATCACCGTCTCGCGCTCGACGTCGAGATTCTCCGCCAGAGCCGCCGCCGAGCGATCGCATTCCTCGACCCCGGCGGCGACGCTTTGCCATCCGTCGAGCTTGGTGAGCGGGCTCCGACGTGGCGCGAGCAGGTGCAGCTCGACGTTCGGGTCGCGCGAGCGCAGCGAGTTCACGATCGCGGCGAGGGTGGCGCTGCGACCGCTCCGATAGGGGCCGGCCACGACGAAGTGGCTGTCCGAGATGTCTACACCGAAGGGCTCGAGCTCGTCGCTGCCGATCCCGATTACGGCCTGAAGCGGTTGCTCCGGAACCGGTAGGTCGGCGCCGGATATCGCCGTCGGAAGCAGCTCGATCTTCGGTGCCTCGAGGCCGCCGTGGGCAGCGGAGAGTCGCGTCCCGAGCTCGGCGAGCGTGGCGACCTGTCCGTCACCCGACGCGTCGGTGCCCACGACGCTGCACTGAAACTCCTCGCCGTCGGCGAATCCGCGGCCGGGTGCGAGTCTCAGTCCGCGTACGCGCTTGAGATCGACCCCGAGCGAGGCGTAGTCGTCCTCGTCGGCCATGCGCAGCACGAGCTTGCGCTGAACGACGCCGGTCAGCGATCCGGGAACGCCACCTCGCCTGCCGGCCGTGATGATGAAGTGAATGCCGAACGATCTTCCGTCGGCGACCAGTCTCGGCAGGGCATCGACCAGCTCTCCCTGGTTGATCCGCTCGAACGCAGTGACGAAGCCGCCGTAGCCGTCTAACAGGACGACGAGGCGGGCTTCGTTGATTCCCGTCAAGGTTCGGTACTCGGCGAGCGAGGCCGCGCCCGAGCCCGCGAAGCTGAGCCTTCTCGTCGCCAGCGTTCTCGCCAGCATCGAGAACAGGCGCTCGACCCGTTCAACGTCTTCTCCCGGAACGACCGAGCCGCAGTGGGGAAGAGTCTCCAGCGTCGCGAGGCCGCGAGAGGCGAAGTCGAGCCCGTAGATACGAGTATCCGCAGGCGACCCGGACTGCGCCAGCGAAGCGGCGATCGTGCGCAGCAGCGTGGTCTTCCCGCTCCCTCCTGTCCCGAACACGAGAATGCTCCCGTCCGTGTCGAGATCGAGAGCGAGCGCTCGCTGACTCTGGAGCTCCGGCTCATCGATCACACCGATGACGACGCCCGCTTCGTCCGGGCCGGCGAGTTTCTCTGCCTCCTCCAAGGGGACGACGTTCGCAAGCGGCTCGAGCCAGGGCCGGTGCGGCGCCGGCGATTGCGCCAGCTCCGCGGCTTCAAGGCACGTGTCGACGATTCGCGCCAGGTCGGTCGCTCCCTCGCGCACGACCGAGAGCTGCGGGCCCGCACCGTCCGGCGCGAAGAAGGAGGAGTCGAAAGGCTCAGCCTGCAGGCGGGTAGCCTCCTTCGCCGCCGAAATACCGCCGACGTAGGCTGTCTGGATCTCGGCCAGCTCGCTGTGGCCGGTGCGGATGAAAGCCCGCCCGGGCCGCGAGCGCGGGATTTGCGCCGCGTCTCCAACCCCGATCACGTCGGAGCTCTCGCCGGCTTCGTTGACGCGCAGAGCGATGCGCAGATTCGAGTTCGCGCGGATGTTCTCGCTCACGACGCCCGCCGGCCGCTGCGTGGCGAGGATCAGATGAACGCCGAGGCTTCGTCCGCGCTGCGCGATATCGACGACGCCTTGGACGAAATCCGGAACCTCTTTCGCGAGAGCCGCGAACTCGTCGATGACGATCACAAGGCTTGCGAGCGCCTTGTCCGGCGCAACGCGATCGAGCTCGATCAGATCCTTTGCGCCCGCGGCCCGCAATACGTGCTCGCGGCGGCGCAGCTCGGCGTTCAGCGACTGCAGCACACGCTCGGTGAGGTGCGCGTCGAGATCGGTGACGAGACCGACAGTGTGTGGGAGCCTGACGCACTCCTTGAAGGCCGCACCGCCCTTGTAGTCGATCAATAGGAAGGTGATGACGTTCGGGGGATGAGCCAGCGCCAGCGAGGCGATCAGGGTTTGCAGGAGCTCGCTCTTTCCCGAGCCGGTCGTCCCCGCGAGCAGCGTGTGCGGCCCATCCGTTCGCAGATCGGTGCTGAAAGCCCCATCGCCGGAAACGCCGATCTCCGCGTCGAGCCCACGCGTCTTCTCCTGCCAGCGGCGCACGATGGTCTCGGCTTCGAGATCGCGAAGCCTGAGCAGATCGAGCAGCGAGACCCGGGGCGGCAGCTCGGCCGATCCACGCAGGGCGCTGACGTCGCGCACGGGCGCGAGCGCGAGCGCCGCCGAGAGGGCTAGCTGCGGATCGAGACCATCGGCCGTCACATCCTCGACCACCTCGCCCGTATCGGCGCGGGTGTAGCGCAGGCGCGCGGTCTGACCGTCGAGCTCGATGATGCCGCGACTCTCGCCGGGAAGGGCGCGCCGGTCTTCGCCAAGCCAGATCACGTAGACGCCGTAGCGTGAGCAGTCCTCGAGCAGCTCTCGCACCCTGGCGCGCTCGGGCGTCACGTCTTCTTCGATCAGGACGAGAACCGAGAAAGGCCACGACTTCGGGAGCTGCGTGCGCTCGCTCTGCGCCTTGCGCTCGGAGACCAGCGCAAGCAGCTGGTCGATCAGCTGGTTGGAGAGGGCGCGCTTCTGCGCGAGCTGGGGATCGATCGAGGCAAAACCTGCCCTCGTATGCGGAAGCCACTTGAGCCAGCCCCACGACTCCGAGTCGAGATCTTGCAGGCAGGCGACGATCGCCAGATCGCGCGGGCTGTGAAGCGCTGCGGCCTGGAGCAAGAGCCAGCGAGTGAGTGCATTCGCGCGCGCACGGTCTCCGCAAACGCCGAGTACCCCCAACTCAACCAGCGGGGCCGAGACCGGCACGTGCGGCAAGGTCGAGTACCAGCCGATCAAATCCTCGGCTTCCTTCTTGAGCTCGTCGTCGCCGCTCTTCTCGAACTGCACGGCGATGCCCGACTCGCGGGTCGCGGCGCCCACTCTGAGCGTGAGGAAGTCGCCATCTCCGGGGCGCCGTTCCCACAGGTCCGGTTGGAGGCCGCGCGCCCGCTCGAGCAGGTCGGCGACGTCCGGCGCCTCGCTCCGGCGTCTTGCCGTCTCGGCCACACGCAGTTCGTCGAGGTCGTTCTTGAGCGCTACGAGCCGCTCGCGAAACTCGCGCTCGTCACGAACGAACTGCTTCTTCCCGCCACGCTTGTCCTCGATGAATGTCGAGAGCATCATCACGGGCGTCAGCGCCGAGAAGAGCAGCATCGTGATGTTCTTCGTCATGAGCCAGAGCGCCACCCCGATCGCAACCGGCGCCAGCGAGGCGATGAACGGAATCCGAACCCGGCGCGGCTTGCCCGGCGGAGCCTTCAGCTCCAAGACGAGATTGGCCGGGCGACTGGCGACGCGCGGCGGCCGGTTGATCGGGATCGTGCCTTCGCCGTCGACTACGCGATCGGGCGAGACCGGCTGCCGATCCCGAAGGACGAGAAGCGACCTCCCGAGCTGGGCGACGCTGCCCTTCGCCAGCTCCTGGTCGATCCCCGACTCGAGCGCGACACCCTCGACGATCGTCCCGTTCTTCGAGCCGAGATCGCGAATCCGGACGGTTGCTCCGACGGTCAGCTGAGCGTGTCGACCCGAAAGCGACGAGTCGTTCAGCGCGACGTCGCAGCCGTCATCGCGGCCGATCACAAGCTCGCCGGCGGAAAGCGGGAAGCTTGCGCCGGAATCGGGCCCGCCGATCACGCACAGAACCGCCGCGGTACCGGCCCCGAGCTCGTCTGCGCCGGGGACGTGAACCTCGGGACAGATCGTCAGCCGATCGCCTGCGCAAAGCCGGAGCGAGCCGAGTTGCTCCTGCGACGCGAACCAGGTGCGCCGCCGCGCGAGGTAGACGCCGAGCGAGTCGTCCCTGGCCGCGCCGGTGATGGCCTTGACGAGATCGGCGACGCAAGCGGCCGGGGGCGCCTCGAGGAAAACGTCGGCAACCTCGGCGCTGCCACCGTTGATGATCAATGGGAGCCTGAGGTTTCCCTCCATCGCGCTCGCATTATCCCTATCCGCTCGAAGCGAAGTCGCCGCGACGCCTCAGGCGGGTTGCCGCAGCGATCGTGCGCGTCCGGCTCAGAGGATGATCCCGCGCCGCCGCGCCTCCAGAATCATCCGCGTGCGGTTCGTCACATCGAGTTTGCGCGAGATGTTGCTCGCATGATTCTTGACCGTCTGCAGGCTGAGCCCGAGCAGATCGGCGATCTCCTTGTTCAGCAGACCTTCGGCGATCAGCGGCAGCACATCGAGCTCGCGCGGGGTGAGCCCGGCCTCACGCGCCGGGTCGGGCACGCGTTCCGCGAGCTCTCTCAGCAGCTGATGAACCTCGGCGTCGAGTAGATGGTCGCCATCGGCAGCCGCCCGCACCGCCGAGGCGATTCGCTGTGGGTCACCGTGATCTCGCTTGACGACGCAGGCACGGGCGCCGGCGGCGAGCCCCCTGCGCAGGGTTTCCCTGTCCACCGAGGCGGTGATCAGCACGACGGCGGTCGTGGAATGGTCGTCGCGAAGTTGCTCGCAGATCAAGATCCCGCCCATCTCCGACAGCTCGGCGTCAAGCACGATCACGTCCGGCGCATGCGCCTCGACTAAGTGAACGGCTTCCTTCGGCGAGCTGGTCAGCGCGATCACGTCGATGCCCGACTCTGCCCCGAGGCTTGCCTCGAGGGCTCGCGCGTAGTGCCACGAGCCGTCGGCGACAACGACACTCAATCGCGAGCGCCCGTCCCCCTCCGCCGCAGCCTGTTCGCTCATCGGGCAATCATCTTCCCTTACTTACCGGCCGACAAGTGCCCAATGGCGTTATCGACGTCGAACAGAGAAGCGCTCTACGAAAGCTCGGGTGGCTGACGACTGTTCTCGTCGGTGTCCAACGACATCTGACCGGATGGCAGAACTTGGCTCGAAGAGACGTGCTCAGATGC
>JBAWEP010000038.1:0-71654 GCA_049591255.1 Gaiellaceae bacterium | reverse complement strand
CCGAACTCGGGCGCTCGTGCTCGCTCGCTTCTAAGCTTCGTCCGCTACTACAACCGCTATCGACCGCACAGCTCGATCGGAGGCCGGCCTCCGATCAGCCGCGTTCACAACGTCCGTGGGCAGGACATCTAGCCGGCGGCGTCCGGCTCGGCGCCGAGCCCCAGCAGGTAGATGCGCCCGAAAGAAGTCGGGACGTAGCGGGCGCGCCAGTAGGCGAAGGGGTCGTCGTAGACGCGCTCGACCACTGCGAAGCGCTCGACGGTTCCGATCTCGTCCTCCTGCGCCAGGCGACCGCGCTCGAGCAGCTCTCGAACGCTGCGCCGGTCCTGATCCTTCCCCAGCCGGCGCGCGAGCTCGTCGATCGCCACACCGCCCGGACGCTCCACGGCAAGCGCGATCAGCTCGCGCAGAACTACGAGCAGCTCTCGCTCGGCCTCGGCATCGTGGGCGATGGTCTTCTCGATAATCGACTTTGAATCGAGGTTCACGGC
Organism: Gaiellaceae bacterium; assembly: GCA_049591255.1. Lineage (GTDB taxonomy): Bacteria > Actinomycetota > Thermoleophilia > Gaiellales > Gaiellaceae > Fen-549. Next base: position 71,163 of record JBAWEP010000038.1, on the reverse strand, counting down.
TTGCCTCGCTCTCGTCGGATAGAGGGGTTTCCATTGTCCCATCGGCAGACCGGAGCGCTCTCGTGAGCTTCAGATCGAGGGATCGGGCGCCGGGACGCATGTAGAGACGCGTGCGGAGCGACCAAAATCGCCTCGGTGAGTCGAAAAGCCGACCGTCCGCGACGATTCCTGCGCCTGGAAACGGGTTGTTGTTTGCTTTACCTCCCGCTCGCATAGGACAATGCGCCTCGTTGACACTCCGGACGTCGTGGCTACTCGCAAGAACTGCAGGCGCAGACAGCGCGTTCCCGCCCCTGCGGCCGGACATTTCCGAAGCGACGTCCTCGAGAAAGGAATCGGAGTAACCATGCGCACACGCACGCTTCTCGCCCTGCTGGGGGCGATGCTCGTCGCCGTGCTGGTCGTCGGAGCCACGACGGGCTGCGGCAGCAGCTCGAAGAGCAAGCTGATCACGATCAAGGTCTTCCCGGCCGACACGAACGCAGCCATCGCCCTACAGACAGGGAAGGTCGACGCCTATGTGGCCGACGCCACCCCGGTGCTCTACTACATGAAGAAGAACCCCGGCAAGTACGAGATCGCCGGGAAGCAGCTCGCAGCCACGCCCGAAGGCATCGCCACCCGTAAGGGCGATCCGCTCGGCGAAAGCTTCAAGCAGGCGATCGCGAAGCTCTATGCGACCGGTGAGATGCAGAAGATCCTCAGCACCTGGGGTCTCAGCGCGTTCGCTCTCGCGAATCCCCCGGCTGCCCCGGCATCGCTGACCGCTCCCAGCATCAGCGGCAACACGATCAAGTTCTGCAGCGACACCACCTATCCGCCCATGGAGTCGATAGAGAACGGCAAGACCGTCGGTGCCGACATCGATATCGCGACCTCCCTGGTCAAGCTCTGGGGGAAGAAGGCCGAGTTCCAGACGACCGGCTTCGACGTGCTCATCCCTGCGCTGCAGGCGAAGAAGTGCGACGCGGTCATCAGCGCCCTCTCCGATACGCCGGAGCGCGCCAAGGAAGTCGACTTCGCCGACTACGTCTCCGTCGGAACGCTGATCATGGTCAAGAAGGGCAACCCGGCCGGCATCAGCGATCTGGCCTCACTGAGCGGAAAGGTCGTCGCGGTTCAGGCCGCCACGACGCAGAAGGACATGCTCGACGCCGAGAACGCGAAACTGGCCAAGAAATAGGAGCCTGCTGATTACTCTCTGCCTGGTCAACTGGCACCTCGTCTGGACGCGCATCGCCGATCCGGACAACGTGTTCTTGCATGCACTCTGGGCGACGGTCTACATCTCGATCGTCGCCCAGGTGCTGGGCATCATCCTGGGCCTCGTTGCGGCTCTCATGCGGATGTCGACCTTCAGGCCGCTCCGGTTCCTCTCGGGCGCCTATGTGCTCATATTCCGCGGTACTCCGGTGCTCGTCCAGATCATGTTCATCTGGCTCATCATTCCGGGGCGCACGGTCGGCTTCGGAGCCTTCACTCTCAAGCAGGAGGTGTTCGCGGGCATCCTCGCCCTGGGCATCAACGAGGGCGCCTACATGCGCGAGATCATCCGAGCCGGGATCGACTCCATCGACAAGGGACAGATGGAAGCCGGAAAGTCCCTCGGGATGCGCTACGGCGCCATCATGCGCAGGATCGTCCTGCCGCAGGCCGCACGCGTGATCGTGCCGCCGCTCGGCAACGAGTTCAACAACATGATGAAGACGAGCTCGCTGGTTTACATCATCGGCGTCTACGAGCTCTTCAGCGACGCCGAACAGGTCTTCTCGAGCTCAGGGAACGTCGCACCCTTTATCGCGGTCGCTTTCTGGTACCTCGTTCTCACCTCGATCTGGAGCATCGTCCAGGCCGTGATCGAACGCAGGCTTGCCGTCAGCGAGCACGGCGACGAGCTGTCACTGCGCGAGCGCGCCGTCGCGGTTTGGACAGAGGGCGGCGGAGTCTCTCGTCTCGGCGACTGGCCGTTCGGCGCCGGGGGACGCTGGCGAGGCCGATCATGACGTCCAATCCGGAAGGTCTCGTGTTGCGGGCAACCGAGGTGCACAAGCACTTCGGACGATTGCACATCCTCAAGGGGGTGTCACTCGACGTCCGGCCGCGGGAGACCGTGTGCATCATCGGTACGTCCGGCTCGGGCAAGACGACCTTCCTGCGCTGCATCAACCATCTCGAGAAGATCGACGGCGGCTCGATCGAGGTGAACGGGCACCCGATCGGCTACCGGATGAAGAACGACAGGCTGGTCGAGGACTCCGAACGGAACATCGCCCGCCAGCGCACCGAGATCGGCTTCGTCTTCCAGCGCTTCAATCTCTTCCCACACATGACGGCGCTGGAGAACGTGATCGAGGCGCCGATTCAGGTGCGCGGCGTCCCCAGGCAGGAGGCCGTCAGCGACGCCGAGAGGCTACTCGCCCGCGTGGGTCTGGGCGACAAGAAGGACACCTACCCGGGCAAGCTCTCGGGCGGGCAGCAGCAGCGGGTGGCGATCGCCCGGGCGCTGGCGATGAAGCCGGCGCTGATGCTGTTCGACGAGCCCACCAGCGCGCTCGACCCCGAGGTCACCGGCGAGGTACTGGACGTGATGGAGGAGCTGGCGCACGAGGGCACGACGATGATCGTGGTCACGCACGAGATGGGCTTTGCCAAGCGCGCCGCCGACCGCGTGGTGATGATGGACGAGGGCGTGATCATCGAGGAGGGCTCGCCCGAGCACTTCTTCGAGTCGCCGACGCACGCTCGCACCAAGGCCTTCCTCTCCAAGATCCTCTGAGCTCGGCTTTGCCGAGGTGGTCGGCCGATCGCCTGCTTACGATTGCGCGGACGGCGCAACTGTGGCGTCGCGGTCCACGACAAGGAGGAATCTATGGCAGAGGCGACAGAAGAGCGAGGACTCTCGCGGATCGCCGATCCCGCGCCGCTCGGTTTGGGGGCGTTCGCGCTCACGACCTTTCTTTTGAGCGGGCACAACGCGAGCTTCATGCCCGACGGTATCTGGATCGGCGTGGCGATCGCCTACGGCGGTCTGATTCAGCTGCTGGCAGGAATGTGGGAGTTCAAGAATCGCAACGTCTTCGGCTCGACGGCGTTCTCGACCTACGGGGGCTTCTGGCTCTCGCTCGGGATCTTCGCGATCCTGACCAACACCCAGACGACGTTCTACTCCGCCTTCCAGAACGCGGCTCAGCACAACAACGCTCTGGCCTGGTTCGTGGTCGCGTTCGCGATCTTCAATACCTACATGCTGCTCTGGGCATCGCGACTCAATCTGGCGACCTTCGCCGTCTTCCTGACGCTCGAGGTAACCGAGATACTGCTCGCGATCGGGTTTTTCCTCATTGCTCACGGCCGCACCGACTTCTGGCTTCACGCCGGCGGCTGGGCGGGCATCGTCACGGCCGCAGTGGCGTGGTACGCCTCGGCGGCGGGAGTGGTCAACGGAATGGGATCGAAGCCCGTCGTTCCGGTCGGGAGAGCCCTCTGGCGCGATTGAGCGAAGACTGATTCACGCTCAAGTGACGAGCGGTTGACACGGACTAAAGAGAGCGGGGCGGCTTGGCCGCCCCGCTCTCGTAGTGCCAGTTCGTTTCGCTTACTTCTTGAGCGTTCCGGTGAGTGAGGCCGTGTACGACCCGGCCCCGCATTTGGGCACATCCCTGGCGCTCGCGACCTGGAGCGTCCCGACCCACTTGGTCACGCGCCACTTGCCCTTGACCCAGCCGCTCTTCTTGACGTTCATGCTGAACTTCTCGGTCGTGCGCGTGCTGGCCGAGCTGCAAGAGATCTTCTTGCCGCTGTTGGCCCTGTAGGAGACCTTGCCGGCACGGGACAGCTTGTAGTTCCCCTGTCCCTTCACTATCGCCTTGGTGGCGCACTTCTTCTTGGAGCACCGTTTCTGGAAGCTCCAGGCCTTCGTGCTGACCTTCTTCTGACTCAGATGGCCGGTCGACCTGGTGATGTGATAGGTGACCTTGTAGACGCCGACCAGATCGGCGTTCGAGACGGCGAGCGGGAAGCCGTAGGAGCCGGTGTCGGGAGCGCGGTCAGAAGCCGGCTCTTTCGTGAGGTCCGGCCAGCCGGACTCGCTGAAGCTCACGTTCGTCGCCGCGTAGACGGCGAAGTTGAAGGCCGCCGGGCTACCGATGGCCGAGGAGTCGAACGAGAGCTCGAGCCCCTTCGAATACCAGGAGTCGAACGAAACGCCCTCAACAGCGTTCCAGCCCTCGCCGTTCCACTCGAACAGAGCGATGTCGGGCTGATAGCAGAGAGCGTGCAGAACGCTCTCGGCGCTCATCGGCAAGGACGACGATCCATACGAGACGCGCTGGACCTCGACCATGTACTCGTAGCCGTTCGCATCGCCAGTGGCGGCGTTCGAGTCCGAGTCGATCAGAATTCGCATCAGCATGTCCTCGGAAAACTCCTCGATCCCCGGAACCGGAATCGTGAACTTGAGCAGGCTGCCCTTCCACTTCGTGACCCCCACGCTGGAGATGTCCGGAGCGCCTTCGGCGCTACCGTCTCCGGCCGGATCGCTATACGAGCTCCACTGGAACGGCTGATAGGTCCACGAGCCCGTGTCAGGCGCCCAGTCGAAGGACGCACCCGAGATATCGGGCCAACCGGCCTCGCCCGCCTTGACATTCGCCGCCGCGTAGATAGCGAAGTTGAACGTCAACGCATTTCCCATCTCCGAAGCGTTCAGCGTCAGCGTCAGCGTGCTGTCGCCGTACCACGAGCTGAGCGTCTTGGTCTTCTGCTCGACCCACGCCGAGCCGCTCCAGGCGAACAGCGTCGAGATCGGCTGATCCTCGCACTTGGCCGACAGTCCACCGGCGGGCATGCCGCCTCTGGACACGGTCTGGATCATGTACTCGTCGCCCTTCTCGCTTCCGGTCGTTGCCGTCTTGTCGGAATCGAGATACGTCCTGACGAGCATGCCGGCGCTGAATGCGTCCACGCCCGGGAGCGCGATCTGGAAGGTAGTCGCACCACCCTCGTAGGACGTGAGCGTGACGTCCGAAATATCGAGGGCGCCCGCGCCCGAACCGTCACCGCTTGGGTCGGTGAAGGTGCTGGTGCCGAGCACTTCCTCGCACTTGCTGTTGGCGGCCGCGCCGGAAGACATAGCGGCGAGCGCAACGGCGACGACAAGCGCGCTCGCGATGATGACGGCGCGCCGTCTGGTGCCCGCTTTCTTGAAACTCATACCGAACCTCCCTGTTGATCCAGCTACTCCAGATCGCCGATTCGGCCGGCGCAGAGGCCGATACAAGCGCTTGCAATCGTGGGAGTCATTTCGAGCGACTCCAATCGATACCGCGTTCGAGCTGCGAGTCTCCCCCATGACCTGTTCTTAAGTGTGTGTCTTTGCTCCGTCAAGTAACCGAAATGGCGAGGCTCTCTCACCCCCTTTTTCGGTCTATTCGCACCTTCGGCCCCTCTTCTTCGGCGCTTGATCCCTAAATAGGTTGTGGCGGATATAGGAAACTATCCTTGGGTTTCGGAAGCTTCGGAGCTTTCATCCCATAACGATCAGCTGATTACGTCAGATGCGATGGCACCGCCGGCCCCGGTTGCTGGGTTCCGATCCTGGGTAGAAAGCTGTCTGGCCTGCGGAATCGAGACTCGAAAGGGGTCCGTGAGTTGAGTCAGTCAGCCGCCGCGCTCCTGATCATCGCGGTCGTCGCGGCGTTCTTTGCCGCTTCGGCGATCTGGAGAAGCTTTCTCGACAGAGATACCGACGTCAGCGGCCGCATTCTTCGCCCCGGGCGGGGCGGGGTAGTGACGCAGCCGCTCCGCGTGGAGGGCGAGCTTTCGTCCGTCCCGCGCGGGCACCACGTGTGGCTCGCCTTCGAGGTGCGAGGCTTGCTTTACCCGGTTGAGCCCGAGCCGCACGGCGACGACGGGCATTTCGCTTTCGACGCTACCTCGAAGTCTCCCGAGGAGCCGTTCTCACTGGTGCTGATGCTGGTCGGTACGAAGGGGCAGCGGGCCATCGAGTACTGGCTCCTGGAAGGCGGCCTGGGCGAAGGGTTTCCGGGATTCGACCGCATTCCTGGTGTCAGTGAGCTCGATCGAGTACAGGGCCTTGCGCCTGATCGTGACTCTGAGGCATCGACGGCCGAGAGCCGGCTCGCGCCTCCTTCGTGATACCCGGCTCGTCTAGCTGATGGAGAGCGGCGTGCTCAGGTATTGCTGCACCGGGCCGGGGCTGGTACCGGCGACGATTCGTACGCGTAGGCGGTACTTGCCCGCGCTGAGAGCCGGGCCCGAAATCGTCAGCGTCGTGGTCACGTCGGCCTGCAAGGCTCCGCGCTTGACCCTGACGGGCTTACCGTCGGCACGCTCGAGGGTTACCAGGTAGGCGCAGTCGCGGCTGCAGGCGAGCATTACCCAAGGCGGAGACTGATTCGAGAAGCCGAGCGGATAGGCAAGGGTCTTTGCGACCACACTCGCCTGCAGCCCCGGGCAGACTTCGAGCGTGCCCCGCTCGGCCAGAGCCGCCGCTGCGGCGACGGTGCTCTCGCTCGTCTTGGCGCTGCCATCGGCGTAATACAGCCCTGACTGGTCGCCGGCCTGCGCGCTCGTGCCCGCGCTGTCCACCAGCCGGTTGAACAGCACTCCCGAAACGTTCGGCATGCAGACGGCGCTTTGCAGAACCTGCTTGTAGTCGATTCTCTGCTCATTCTCGCTAGCGCCCGGCAGCGGGCCCGGCGGAGTTGGATACACGCTCGCCTTCTCGGGCGGAATGGTCGTGGCCGTGGCGATCCCGTCGACCAGGATCGGCAGCGCTGCGCCCTTCTGGATCGTGTCGGAGAAGGCCTTGTCGAGCGCCGCCACGAGCTGCGGGTAGTTCTTGATCGTCCAGAGGTTCTTGGCCGCTTCCGGGGCCGGCCGGAACGCCAGCTCGTCCATGATCGGCTGCGAGCGACCGAGGCCGACGAGGGCTTCCGCCAGCGCCATCAGTGTCGCATTCGGGGATACCGCGCCGTCCAGCTCCCCCGCGACGACTAGCGCCGGCGCCTTGGCCTTCACCGCATCGCGAAGCGAGCCGAGCGCGGCCGCGTAAGCAGAAGCGCTGTCCGGTGTCGCGGCGGGGCCGAGCAGCAGGTCGTCGATGCTTGGAACCTGTGTGACGAGCGAGCCGGCGAACGCCGCCAGCTCGGCGCGACCCGTCGCGTCGGTGGGCACGGATGCCGTCTTCAACTCGACGACCAAGCGCTTCGTGGCGGGCACGGCGTTGAGATTTCCGATCGTGGCCGCGTCGGGAGCCGTGGCGCCAGGAGCCCAAGCGACGGCGAGGCGGACGGCATTGAAGCTCGCGCTCGACGCGAGAGAGTCTTGCGTAGCGCTGTCGAGGCCGGCGCCGACGCTGAAATAGGCTTGACCGGTCGAAGGCGTCGCGGCCGGCGTAGCGGTTGCTCGCGAAACGACACCCGCCTCGGCGGCATCCATGATCGACTTCGTCTGCGACACGCCGGAACCCACCACCGACCAGCTCGCCGCCGGGACAACGCTCACGATCGGAAGGCCGCTGAAGGAAGAGCTGTTTCCCGCCCAGTCGCGCGCTTTGACCGAAACGGAGTAGGCGCCCGCTTTTTTAGGCTGCTTCCAGCCGAGGTTGTACCAGCCGCCGTAGAGCGTCAGTCGCTTCGCCTTGCCCGCAGGCGACTTCATCTCGACGGAGGCCGGCTTGGAGAGCCAGAAGCGAACCGTTGAGGCATCGCCGCTGGAGATCTTGAAGGCCGGCGGCTGCTTCGCGTACGTTGCGAACCTGGTCGCTGCATCGGAGAGCCTGACGTCGGACGAGTCGAGCTTTCTCAGCAGCTGGACGACGAACTTCTGGTAATCGAGCGTGGAGGGGGTCTTCGGCAGCGAATAGTAGGTCCAGTAGCCGGTATCGAAACGGCTCAGATCGGTCGCCGCGGCCTGCTCCATCTCCGTGGCGAGCGTCGCCGCATCCCCGTTTGTGCTCGCGTCGGCGTAGTCGCGAAGCGAGATCACCGATTGCAGCTGGGCGTTGAGCACGACGAGCTTGTTGAAGCCGTACAGCCTTATCCAGGGGCCCGAGGAACGGCGGACGGTCAGCCGCCCGGGAATCGTGCGGAAGGCCGCCTGCGCCGTCGTCATCAGCTTCGTGGCATCGGCCTCGACAACGCTCGCGGCCTTGCTGAACGCCTGAGCCGCTACCGCCTGCGCCATGCCCGACAGCCACGGCGCCCTACCCCCCGCATAGTTGAAGTAGTACTCCCAGCCGAGCCCGCCGCCCGGCTCGCTCACGCCCCGCGCGATCAGCGCCTGCTCCAGGCGCTGCACTGCCTCGACCTGTCCTCCGCTTACCTTGGCATTCAGCGCTCCGAAGTTGGCCAGCGGATGAAACTCGAAGCCGGAGCCGCTCATATAGCGGTACACGACGCCGTCGGCGTCGGTGATGTCGGTGTGGCGCGCAGGCACTCCATGCGCGGCGAAGTAGGCGTTGTTGACGGCGAGCTGCCCGAGCACGGCGGTTGCCCGCGCAGCCGTCAGCTTCGTCGCGACCTGCGCCACCTGGTGCAGGTTGGAGGCGATCGGCGCCCGCCGCGACTTCGGCAGCGTGCGAATCAGCTTCGTTGCGCGGTTCACCGTGTTTCGGTAGCGCGCAGCGTCAGCTCGCGCGATCCAACCCTTCGCGACGCCGCGCTTGATTCCGGCAAGAGCCGTTTTCTGATCGGGGATGGTTGTGCGGGCGGGCGCTGAGCCGACGAAGACGACCATGCCCACTATCGCCACGGCGGCGCCTAGCGAGAGCCTCATACGAAAAACGACGTCCCTTCGAACGAGTTGTTTGCCAGTAACGTTTTCGCCCCGGCCACCGCGCTCCCCTTCCCCACGCTCCGGAAACAGTCCGAAGCGTAGCTTCCGGCCCCAGCGCCCGAGTCAGGGAAGGGGCGTAAGTGGCTGCCAATCCGGCTGATCGCTCGAGCCCGGGCCGGTATCGAGCTCGATCGGTGCAGTCCCGTCGGAGTTCATCAGGTTGAGCTGCGCCGAATCGTCGCCGAACTGCTTGGAGTAGACGATGCGCGAGCCGTCCGGAGACCAGGCGAGCGTGGCATTCGCGGCCGAGCCGAGGGCGTGTGGATTGCTCCCGTCGTTATCGGAGAGAGCGACGGATTGATCGCAGGCGAAGGCGAGCAGGCTTCCATCGGGCGCCCAGCTGGGAGAATCCGCTCCAAGCGATCCGCAACCAAGGGCTAGCGGCTCGAGAGCGCTGATCTTCATCTTGAGCGCTTTCGTCTGCAGCTCGAAGACGAAGATGTTCCGGATGCCGTCGACGCCGGTGGCGACGAAGGCGATGGAGCCCTGGTTGGTCTTTGCGCTGGCCGTCCAGGCGGGCTCGGATACCTGCGTGTACTTCGCGGGGTCGAGCGTGAGACCGAGCGGAGTCGGGTCGGTCCCGTCGCTGTTCGCGATCACCAGGTCGAGTCCGGAGGCAACGATGATGCGCTCGCCATCGGGGCTCCAGGCGGGATCGGCGCCCTTGAGACCAATCGAGCGCGGTAGATCTCCGTCCTCGCCAACCAGGTTGACGACTCCGTCGCGCGTAAACGCCAGCTCGCTACCGTCGGGCGACCAGGCTGGGCCGGCATCGAGCCGGGGCCGTAGTAGCCAGTGCGTGTGCTTCCCACTCAGATCGGTCTGCAGGACGTAGCCGCTCCAGAGCGCCGTTCGCCGGGTGTAGACGATCCCGTTGGTTCCCTTCTTCCAGCTCGGCTGAACGCCCTTGGCCGCGACGAGACGCCGCTTCGTCCCGTTGCTCCGCATCGCATAGACGCCTTTGGCGCCGGTGAAGGCGATCCAGCGTCCGCCCTGCGACCAGGCCGGTTGAACCTCGTTGATGTTCGGCGTTGCGGTCAGTTGCTTGCGACCTGATCCGTTGGCCCGAATCACGAAGATGTCGTTTTGCGAAGCGCTGCGCGGAACTGCCACATAGATGAGCGCACGACCGTCAGGCGACCACGATGGCTGGCTTCCCCGCCCGATTCGGCTTTCCTTGCCGTTCTTCGGATTTACGACCCAGATGCTTCCGCCGCGGTCGAAGGCGATCAATCCACGCTTCGACCAGCTCGGCGCGGCGCCACTGAAATCGGCGTCCGTGATCTCGCGCGCGCCGGTTCGGTTTGCGTTCACCACCCAGAGGCCGCCGTCCCTGTAGAACGCGATCTTCTTTCCGTCGGGAGACCAGGTCGACGCGAACGGCCGACTCGAGGTCTGCGGAATGAAGGGCCCGACGTGACCGCCCTCGGCATCCATCGTCCAGAACTCGTAGCTGTAGGTCAGCTTCGTGGTGATCCGCACCGAGAAGAGAATCGTCTCTCCGTTCGGTGAGGTGACGGCGTAGCCACCCTGCGGATTGTTGACGACCAGCTTCTGCACGTTCGATCCATCCGAATCCATGCTGAAGATCGAAGGTGTTCCGTTGCGGTCGTTGACGAAGGCGATCTTGCCGTCGGCCCCCGGAAAGGCGCCGCTCGCGCTTCCCGAGCAGAGCGTCGCCGCCAGAACGGCGAGCATGGTTGTGGCGAACGCAGTCCGAAACATGACTACTCCAACTCTAAGTCCCTTCGGGAACTCCATCCAGCGACCGCCGTGTCGAGTGTACGCGCTCCGGAACGCGCCGGGTTACACGGAAGTGTCGCGAGATTGGGAATCTTCCTCCTCGACCAGCGCCTCCCAGCGCTCGGAGAGGCGGTCGACTCGTGCTCGGGTGGTGCGAAAAGCGCTCAGCTTCTCGAGATCGGCCCAGTCTTCGGCCAGTTCGCGCTCGAGCGTCGCAAGCTGGCTCTCGAGGCGTTCGATCTCCTGTTCCAGGCGCACGCGTTCGCGCTCGCGCGGCGAGATCGTCTTGCGCTCGGGCTGCTGCTTTCTGGCCTTCGCCTCCGTCCGTGGCTTGGCCGGCGCAGGGCTCTGCTCGCGGGCGATCACGTAGTCTGCCCAGCGACCGTCGTAGGAGCGCAGCTCGCCGCCTTCGATCGCCAGGGTGCGAGCCGCGACCGCATCCAGCAGAGCACGGTCGTGCGAGACCAGCAGCAGGGTTCCGTCGAACGCCTCCAGCGCCGCCTCCAGCGCCTCGCGACTCTCGACGTCGAGGTGGTTGGTCGGCTCGTCGAGAATGAGGAAGTTCGCGCCCGAGGCAACGAGAAGAGCCAGGGCCAGCCTCCTCCTCTCCCCTCCCGAGAGCATGCGGACGGCCTTCTCCTGCGCGTCGTAGCCGGAGAAGAGGAAGCGCCCCAGTAGCTTCTGCGCGTCGGCGCGCGAGAGCCCGGTCGCCGCGCGCGCGCAGTCGATCACGCTGCCGCGATCGTCCAGCTCCAGAGTGTGCTGGGAGAAGTAGCCGCTCTTCACGCTCTGGCCGAGGCGCACGCTCCCCGACGCCGGCGCGCGGCGACCGATCAGCGCCTCGACCAGGGTGGTCTTGCCCGAGCCATTCGCGCCGACCAGGGCGACGTGCTCGCCGCGCTCCAGCACGAGATCGACGCCGCCGAGGAGCCTGCGGCCGCCGACCTCGAGCGCAAGCCCCTTCGCCTCCAGCACGATCCGTCCCGAGCGGGCCGGCTTCAGGAACTCGAAGCCGAGCGAGCGACGCCCGCGCGCCGGCGCCTCGACCCTGCCCGCCTCGATGCGTGCGATCTGCTTCAGCTTCGACTGTGCCTGGCGCGATTTGGTGCCGTAGCGGAAGCGGGCGACGAAGCGCTCTAGCCGGGCGATGTCCTCGGCCTGGCGGGCGGCCATCTTGGCCGCATGCTGCTCGCGCACCGCCCGCTCCTCGCGCCAGGCATGCCAGGGACCGGAGAAGAAGGTTCCGCGGCAGCGCTCTAGCTCGAGCACGCAGTTGGTGGCGGCCTCCAGAAACCAGCGATCGTGTGCCACCAGGATGAGCGCCGCGTCCAGCCGGCAGAGCTCGCTCTCGAGCCACTCGATGCTGGCGACGTCGAGATGGTTGGTCGGTTCGTCCAGAAGCAGCAGATCGGCACCCGCGCCGAGTGCTCGTGCCAGCGAGGCGCGCGTCAGCTCGCCGCCCGAGAAGCTTTCGAGCGGACGCTCCAGATCGCTCGCGGAGAAGCCGAGCCCTCGCGCGGCTGCCTCGTAGCTCGTGCGCCAGCCGTAGCCACCGGCGTGCTCGAGCCGCGCCTGCGCGCCCGCGTAACGTCGCAGCGTCGCCGGATCGTGAGTTCCTGACGACATCGCGGATTCCAATTCCGCCAGCTCCCGTTCGGCGTCGAGGACATCCGCGCTGGCCGAGAGCATGTACGAGCGCAGGTCGAGGCCGCGCTCGAGTGGTGGGCGCTGGTCGTGCAGGGCGATCTTGGTGCCCCTGGCCAGCGCCAGCTCCCCGGCCTGCAGCTCCGTCCTGCCGGCGATCGCCTGTATCAGCGTCGTCTTCCCGACCCCGTTCGCGCCCGCCAGAGCCATCCTCTCGCCACGCTCCAGCGCGAAGGAGACGCCTTCGAAGAGAAGCGTCCCGGCGAACTCCTTGCGCAGATTCGAAGCGACCACTACGGGCATGCGGCAAGCGTAGCTTGGCGCCCCCGCCCGTCCGGCGCGCACGGAACGCTTCTCGGGGTAGAGACGCTGAACGCCGTGCCTGGCACCGCGTTGTGGCGGCGGAGAACGTCATCGAGAAAACGCGGTCGAGAGTGTGCCCGCTTCGAGACGAATCTGTACGGCCTAGAAGGCGCCAATACCCGCCGGTGTGCCGAGCCCGGTCGGACCGTCGTACCCGGGGCCGGCGGTGCACAGATAGCTCGTGGAGCAGGTCCCGTTCGTGCCCTGCTGGATATCGCTCAGCGCCGTGGAGTGGCTGTAGGGATACGAGCCCGCGACGACGTCAGCGGCGTTACCGGCGAGCGCGTAGACGGCCGCCACGATCGGAGCGGCGAGGCTGGTGCCGCCGACCTTGAACCAACCGCGGCGCCCGGAGTAGCCGTAGGAGTCGTAGACAGCCGCGCCGGTGTTGGGATCGGCGACCGCCGCGACGTCCGGAACGGTCCGCTGCGCGCAGCCCGCGTCCGACTGCCAGGTCGGCTTGGACTCGTAGGCCGAGCAACCCGAGCTGGCCCCTTCCCAGGCGCTCTCGCTGACGCGGGCGTTCGAGGCGTCGACGTCGAGAGTGGTACCGCCGACGGCTGTGACATACGGCGAGGCCGCGGGCCACTTCACGCCGTAACCTGTGTCGCCGGATGCGGCCGTGATGGCGATTCCCGGAAGATCGAAGTGCGAGTCGAGAGAGGTCTCGCCGCGAAACTCGTTTACGACCCAGGAGTTCGAGATCACATCGGCCCCGAGCCTCGCCGCGCTGTCGACGGCGGCGACGAGATCGTTGACCGAGCTCGAATCGGCTTCCACGAGAAGGATCTTGCAGTTGGTGCAGACGGCATGAGCGGCCTCGACATCGAGCGAGGTCTCGAGCGCCCAGAGAGCATTGGCGCTCGGAAGCGGCGACGCATCCCCGGCTCCGTTCACCTTGCGGAAGCAGCCGTTTGAGCTGGCGCAGATCGGGAGCGAGAAGGTCTTGGAGTAGAAGCGGAGATCCTGCTCGATGTTCGGGCTGTCGTAGGCCGTGACGATCGCGATCGTTTGCGAGCGCGCCGCCGTGGCGGGCAGGTTGTAGGCGCCGCGGAGTTGTGCCGGGCCGTAGCCGTCGGGACGTGCGCTCACCGATTTAGCATTGACGCCGGCAGTGCTATCCGACTTTTTCTTCGCCTTCTTGCGAGCCAGCGCCAGACAACTCTTCGTGTGCTTGCGCGCCTTGGTCGCGCAGCTCTTGGTCGCCTTCTCGCGAGCCAGCACCAGACAGGTCTTCGTGTGCTTGCGCGCCTTGGTCGCGCAGCTCTTCGTCGCCTTCTTGTGGGCCTTTGTGCCGACGGTTGCGGCGCTGGCCTTGCAGTCTCCATACTGGGCTCCCACGCAGAGAGCGGGCCGCGCATGAATGGAGCCGCCCGAGCCTGGGCTTGTGACGGCCTTCTGCGCCGCCGGTCCGGAGAGCAGCACCACCGCGACGAGCGAGGCGACACACCAGCGGGCGAAGAGATGCTTCCGCAGCACGCGGTCGCCGGCTCGACGACAGCGCCGACGCGGCTTCCAGCAATGCAATCCGAGGCTCCGATTGCCCATACCCAGGCGATCGGAGGCGCTCTGTCAGCGTCCATCCTCGGATAGCACTTGCCCGTGCCAACCAGTCGTTCGACCAGGCCCCCGTTTCGGCGTGGCGGGGCTACGGCGTGCACAGAGAGCCGTCACCTGTTTGGGGGATGAGATCGCCGGGCGCGGTAGAGGCGCTGCTCAGGAGGCCTTGATCAGCTCGGGCACGGCCCAGATTCTGATCGGGCCGTCGAGGCCGGCCGAGGCGAGCAGATCGCCGCTCGGGCCGAAGACGGCGCTCCGTAACCGCGTGTTCTGGCCTCTGAGAGCGTGCAGGCAAATCCCGCTTTCGACATCCCAGATTCGCACCGTCCCGTCGGAGCTCGCGCTCACCAGCCGGCTTCCGCTGGGGTTGAAGGCAACGCTCGACACGGCGTCGGTGTGGCCTTCCAGCACCTTCTCGGGCTTGCCGCCGACGGGATCCCAGAAGCGGATCGTTCCGTCATAGCCGGCCGATGCGAGCAGCTTCCCCGAGGGCGCGAAGGCGACATCGTTGACCAGCGAGGTGTGACCCTCGAGCCTCTGCTTCTCGCGCCCGCTCTTCACTTCCCAGAGCCGAACATAGCCGTCGTGCCCCGCCGAGGCGAGCAGGCCTCCGGACGGGTCGAAGGCGACGCCGGCGGCGGTGTCGGAGTGCCCCTCTAGCGTTCGCACGAGCTTGCCGCTGGCCGGATCCCAGAACCGCACCGCTCTGTCGAAGCCCGCCGAGGCAAGCATGCTCCCGTCGGGGCTGAAGGCGACGGCTTCGACAGAGCGGGTATGTCCCTCGAGCGCGCGCGACTCGACCGCCTTCTTCACGTCCCAGAGTCGCACGATCTTGTCATAGCCGGCGGAGGCGAGCAGGTCGCCCGACGGGCTGAACGCGACACCGGCGATCGGCTCTTCGGACCCTTCGAGAACGTGCAGGCAGACGCCGCTCTGCGGATCCCAGAGGCGCACCGTCTTGTCGAAGCCGGCGGAGGCGAGAAGCTTGCCCGTTCGGTCGAAGGCAAGCCGGGAAACCGGGCCGTAATGACCTTCGAGAACGCGAACGAGGCCCGGCATATCGGCACCATCACCCTGCTCGCCGGGGTGCGAATGCTCTCTCTTCCGCCTCTGCGAGCCAAATCTCATGGCCCGCCTATACCCGCGAACTCAGAGCGCGAACCCCGATTGGCGCAGGATAGGAGCGGTATACGAAGGATCCTGCAAAATCCGGCTTTGCTAGGCCGAAAGCGACGCGGACGGCAGCCAGGAGGTGAACTCCTCGCGCCTCGGCGGATCGGACATCCAGGATGTGTCGGGCAGGGGCGTCCGCAGCGCCTCCTCGACCGAGCGCCAACCCTGAGCCAGTGGCATGCGCCCCTTCGTCCCCCGGCGCGTGATCCAGAGCAGCTCGCCGCGGCGCTCGGCCTCCTGCGCGATCGCCAGTGCGAGCCTGGCGTCCTGGAGGTTGTACTCGAGCACGTCGGCGCAGCGGCCCTGCGCCCACAAGAGCGGAGCGTCAGAGCCGGTGATGCCGCCGCACTTCCCCGGCAGGCCGAACCCCTCCGCCGCCTTGCCCAGGCCCACGGGATAACCGAGCTCGCAGACGACGTGGAACATCATGTCGACGTGGCTGAGCGCGATGCGCGCGCACTCCTCCGCGAGGCCCGACTCCTCGGCCAGCACGTTGAAGTCGAAGCCGAGACCGTTCCAGGAGAGCAGGGTGTGGCCGCTGTCGGCCCAGGCGGCGAACTGCTCGATCATCGAGCGCACCTCAGTCCGGGACATCTGGGCCGCCGGTTCGGAGCCGTTCGCTCCGTACCAGACGAAGGGCTCCTCCCGCCCCGACACGACCGCGGCCACGCAGGCGATGCCGAGCGGGCGGTGATCCATCAGATCGGTCACAGACTCCGGCAGCACCTTGGCCGTCTCGATGTCGAATGCCACGTAGTTGCGCGTCGTGCCCATCTGGACTGAGGCAAACCGTACTGGGCGCGTCGGCCGGGGATGGTCGCCGTCGGGCGGCAGCTTCTCCGCGAGGCGGCGCTTGCCGCGCTGACGCTTCGCTTGCTCCGAGCTAGGGTATGGCGAGAACGAGATGGACGAAGAGACGAACAAGACGGCTTCGAGCGGGAAGAAGTTCGCCGCGGACCTGCGCGAACTGGTCCGGCTCGAGATCGCGCTGGCAAAAAGCGAGCTCGCCTCGAAGGGGAAACACGCCGCGATCGGGGTCGGACTGTTTCTCGTCGCGCTTCTCACCGTGTTCCTACTGATCGCGACGCTCGTGACCGCGGCGATCCTGGCCTTCGCGCTGGTCGTTCCAGGCTGGGCGGCCGCGCTGGTGGTGGCGGGCTTGCTCATACTGATCACGGGCGCCTGCGTGATCGTCGGCATCAAGGCCCTTCGCGCGGCCGTTCCACCGCTTCCGAAGCAGGCGATCCAGAGCAGCAAGGAGAACATCGAATGGCTCAAAGCCCGGCTGAAATCCGTGCGCAAATAGAGACCGTACGAGCGCGCCTGGAAGAGGAGCTCGACGAGCTCGGGCCGCTTGTCGCGCGGCGGCTGAAACAGGCCCGGCGCCTGGCAAAAGCCGGAGCACTCGCCGGAACGATTCTGAGCGTCCGGCGACTGCTGACGGGTGGAAAGCGCAAGCACCAGGGCCGCGCGCAGAAGCATTCCGGCTGCTGCGCGAAGCGTCGCGGTAAGTCTCGGCGCCGCTGATACGAGCGCCGGGCCGGCTCACTCTGCGGCGCGCTGAAATGGCGCCGTTGCGCCAGACGTTATATGAGCTGTGGCGCTACTTCTCCTGGTCGGGTTCGTGGCCGGCATCATCACGGCCGTTTCGCCCTGCGTGCTGCCGGTGCTACCGATCGTGCTGGCCGGCGGAGCGGCGGGCGAACGGCGGCGGCCGTACGCGATCATCGCCGGCCTGGTAGTCAGCTTCACCGTCTTCACGCTGAGCGCGACGGCGCTTCTCTCGGCGCTCGGGCTGCCGCAGGACACGCTGCGAAACGTCGCGATCGCGCTGCTCTTTCTGCTCGCGGCGACCCTGATCGTGCCGCGGATCGGGATGCTGGTCGAGGCGCCGTTCGCGCGCCTGAGCCGCCGGCGCGCCGGCGGCGAACTCGGGGGAGGCTTCCTGCTGGGAGCCAGCCTCGGGCTCGTCTTTGTGCCCTGCGCCGGGCCGGTGCTGGCGACGGTCACGGTGCTCGCCGCCCAGCACCGGGTCGGCTTCGACGCCGTCCTCTTGACGCTCTTCTACGCGCTCGGGGCCGGGCTGGTGTTCCTGCTCGTGGCGATCGGTGGGCAAAGCGTGACGAGGCGCCTGCGCGCCAACAGGCGCTGGTTTCGCCCCGTGCTCGGCGCGATCATGGCCGCCTCCGCCGTCGGCATCGTCTTCAACCTCGACCAGACGCTACAGACCGACCTCGGCTTCTACACGAGCGCGCTGCAGCGGCACACCGAGCAGTCCAACTCGGCGGAGCACCGCCTTGCGCAGCTGCGCGGCGGCGGCGGTGGACTGCCAAAGGCCGGGCCGTCGCAGCAACCCGGCGTCAATCTGCCCAACTACGGCACGGCGCCCAACTTCCAGGGAATCAGCGCCTGGCTGAACACGCCCGCGAACAGGCCGCTGACGATCAAGGGCCTGCGCCACAAGGTCGTGCTGGTGGACTTCTGGACCTACTCCTGTATCAACTGCCTGCGCACGCTGCCGCACCTGCGCGCCTGGTACGCCGCTTATCGCCGCGATGGTCTGCAGATCGTGGGCGTGCACTCACCGGAGTTCGCCTTCGAGCACGTGCTCTCGAACGTGCGCAGCGCCGACAAGCGACTGGGAGTGACCTGGCCGGTGGCGCTCGACAACAACTTCTCCACCTGGAGCGCCTACTCGAACCAGTTCTGGCCCTCGGACTACCTGGTGGACAAGACCGGCCAGATTCGCAGCGTGCAGTTCGGCGAGGGCAACTACGCAAAGACCGAGGCCGAGATCCGGGCGCTGCTCGGCGTCAAGGGGCGCGCGACCTCGCTCGCCGACACGACCCCGACCGAGTCGACCACACCCGAGACCTACCTCGGCTCCGACCGGCTCGACCGCATGCTCTACGCCGGCTCGCCGCTAATCACCGGAAGGCCGGCTCATTTCACGCTCGCAGGCTCGGTGCCCCAGAACTCGATCTCCTACGGCGGTGAGTGGACGGTCCACGGCCAGGCGGCGCTCGCCGGGAGAGATGCCCGGCTGGAGCTCAACTTCCACGCCAGCGACGTCTACATCGTGCTCGGCGGAAAGGGACACGTTACGACGCTGCTCGACGGAAAGCCGCTCGGATCGATCGACGTCAGCTCCAGCAAGCTGTACACGGTCTACAGCTCGCGCGTGGAACGAAACGGCTTGCTCGAGCTGCGCTTTTCGCCCGGCGTTCAGGCTTATAGCTTCACCTTCGGGTAGCGCGGCGGACTTGCGACTTAGAGTGTCGGAACGTGAGCGTTTCGAGGCAGGCGCTCGTCGTCGGGGTGCTGGACGACAGCCCAACCGTCGGTGGACCGAACAAGGGTCGACAGAACGGTGACGAGCTCCGCGCTGGGGTTGCGGACGCCCAGGATACGAGCCAGCAAATCCGGCAGGCCGAGCCCCTCAAGAGTGTCCTTGCCCCGGCTGACGCGCCAGGCGCCCTGGAGGTCGACGACAACGACATCGGGAGGGCCGTCGGGATGGATGAGGCGGCGGGTTCGATAAGCGGCGCTCATACCGGCCCCATCGTCTCGCCCGGCGGCCGCAGGCGCGGGATCGGGCCGTTCATATCGGGATCGGGCTCGGCGAACTTGGCGTCGGAAAAGCGGGCTGTGCGTGGGACGTACTGCGTGCAGCCGCACGTGACGACGGCGAGGGCCTGAACGTCGTGGCGATGCGTGCGGCACTGCTGCTTGCCGCTGCCCGAGTAAACGCCGACGTGATCGCGCCGCGGATGACCGCACGTGTCGCAAAGCGGCGAGCCGCCGCAGCTCGGACACCCTCCGCCCTGGTGGGCCGGAAGGTGTTGCTCGGGTGGCCAGAGTGCGCCGCAGATCCTGCACTGAGACTCCACGCGGTGAAGATCGGCCGGCGAGGAGATTGGCTTGAGTAACGCCGAGCGAGCCTCGCGGCCCGGCGCCGAGCTCAGGACGTTTCGCTCTGCGGCTCGCACAGATGACCGAAGGGGTCGTACGAGCGCTTGCCCGAGGCGATCTCCTGGTTGAGCGCGAGCAGGCGGGCGTTCGTCTCGTCGGGGTCAGCGGCGATCAAGCGGAGCCGGTCAGCACAACGATTAGGGCAGGGTCAGTGCTTCGTTGGGATCGATCGAGAGCTGGTCTTTCGGCACGGCGAAGTAGGTCTGCTGCATCAACCGGCGCCCAAGCTCCTCGAGCTCTCGCTCCGTCTGCCTCAACGCGGCGACCAGATGAGCCTCGGCACCGTCGCTCTCGAGACCCGCGGCCGCTCGCTCGGCTCGTTTTCTCGCCTCGGAGATGAAGAGCAGCGTCTTCTCGATCTCGGCGAAGTGCTCCTCGTTCATAGAGTCGATAGTACCCACGATCGCGGACGTGAGAGAAGCGATTTCCGTTCTGATCGCAACATCTTCGTCACGACTCCCGATCGCCTCGCGGCCGCCACTCCCCCACCGTGTGACCTCGCTTTTTCGGGGCGCCGCTGACGGTGCGAGCCGCGGGAGGACAGTGTTCACAAACACGGCCTTTCGCCAGCTCGTGCCGTCAGCGGCGTCAGGGTCATCGCGCTAGCCGCGATGACCCGACCGAGAAAGCGAGGGATGGGCGGTACTGGGCTTGAACCAGTGTTCGAGACCAGTATCCGCGCTCCTGAAACCCGAGCGTAACGCTCCTGTTCTTTTATCAGGTTGCGCAGACGACGGCGCCGGGCCGTTGCACAAAATCCCGTTGCCGGCCTCCCAGGACCTACTTGGTCCGGGGCTTATCTACTTCGAGCCCCTTGGAGGCCCACTATGGAAACAAGGACCCGCGCGTGGGAGACCCTCCCGAACGCCCTCCCCGACGGTATGACGCTCACGAACCGCGAGCTGATCGACGAGTTCAAGGACCTGGCCGAGAACGTGCGCGAGGAAACGGTCACCAGGTACGTCAACCACCTCGAGGAGTTCGCCGAGTGGCTCGCACGACGCGGCAAGGCGATCATCGAGGCGCGTCCGCTCGACACGAAGAGCTACATCCACTCGTATCTCCGCAAGGACGAGCGGACTCGCGAGGCGATCATCGACTTCGACGAGGTCGAGGACGAGGAGGGCAAGAAGAATAAGCGGATGATCTTCGTGCAGCGGCCGCGCAAGGGAGCGCTCTCGCCGAGTGCGCGCAAGGCTCAGTACGCCGCCCTGACCGTCTTCTACGGCCACTGCGGCATCTGCCACGACTTCGATCGTAACCCGCTCCAGGGCGTGCGAACGCCGAAGATCGAGATCCACAAGGGGCTGACCCTGAATCGGCAGATGATCCGCGCCTTCCTGCGTGCGGATGGCAGTAACCCGCGCTGCCGGATCCAGGCCTACCTGCTCGTCTACACGGCCGGCCGCGCCGGCGCCTTTCGCTACGTGCTCTGGTCGGACATCGACTTCGAGGCGGGCACGATCCACTTCTCGGCCGTCAAGTGCGGGCGCGAGTACACCCTCTATTTGCACCCGGAGCTCCTCGCCGAGCTTGAGCGCTGGCGCGAAGTGCAGCTCGATATCGCGGCAAGGAATCCTGAGATCGCGAAGGCGCTCGCGAACCCCGAGACCGCCTACGTGCTCCTGACCAGAAACGGCCGCCAGCTCAGCGCAACGACGCTCGCCAAACAGACCAAGTGGCGGGCGAGGCGGGCCGGCATCCTGCTGCACCCCGAGGGCAAGAAGGTCGGCAAGGAGAACACAAGCGCCCTCTCGCCACATGCTCTGCGCCGCACATGGGCGACGATCAGCCTCGAGGACGGTCGCGCGCTCGATGAAATCCAGGACTTCCTCCATCACAAGGAGATCTCAACGACCCGCAACCACTATGCGTTTTCCGGCGGCAAGCGGATGCGGAAGGTGGCAGCAGCGTTCAGCGTCTAGCAAATCCCCTACTGCAGTGAAGATCGCCAGGCGTTCCTACGCACTGAGAGGTCTGGCCCCTTTGATCCAGCAAGCTCCAAGCGGCGTCAGCCTTGGCCGAATAAGATCGAGGCAACTGGAGCGTCGTCGTGGAGAAGTCTCCACAGCCGACGACCTTCAATGATCCGCCCGCGCTCGAGCGCGTCTTGGATACTCGACCCGGAACCTGCCTCCTCAACCGCGGTCGCGACGACAGTCCCTGCCAGTGAAGCAACAAACGGTTCGACCGTCCCGATGACCGCTGGAACAGTTTCTATGCCGTGAACCACCGCATTGCGCTGGCGCGTCGCGCGATTCAGGAGGGTGTCGAATTGCTGTCGCTTCGCGTCGATTACATTGAGCGCGAGTTGGTGGTCATCCGCCCATCTCGCAACTCCTTTCAGTCGACGCTTCACGCTGCGCGGAGTCGGAGGGAACCGCTCGAGAAGAGTGGACGCACTCTCTACGAAAGCCTCGAGTGTCACCACGAACCGTCGGCCATGGTGTTCGATAAATCGTGGGATGTCCTTTATCACTTCATCTTGACCGGCGTAGATGAACGCCATCTCGGTGTCATGCGCTAGTCGTACAACCTCGTCGCCCACTCGGTTGAGTGCCCAGAAATCCCGGAAGTAGCGCTTTACGGCACTGTGCCATCTCTCTTCGCCGATGATTGGAAGCGCCAGCTCGAAACCTCGGACATACAAAGCAATCCTCTGCGCAGGGTCGTCCTGCCGCGCGACTCCGAGATGCCACTTGACTTCTCGAGCGGCGCCCTTTGCATCGAGCGCACCTTCGGCGAGACGTTCCGCGAAACCGCTTGGCAGGTTCTCGAGCGCATCACCTGTGCCTTCGTGGAGCGGGTCACGCGCGTCACGCTGAGGGTTGAATCGTTCGGGATCGTGTATCGGCCAACTGCCACTCCAGCCGCCGCGATCGGTATACACCGCTCCACCTTCGAGAAGCCGCCACGTTGAACCCCCCTGCTTGAATGTCGCCGCCTGAACCAGTGACTGGACATGCTCGCGTGCCCAGATGAGAGGGGGCAGTCCGTGCGCCCAGGGGTTCCGATTACCGCTTGCTCGAGGCCCTTGTAGTTCGACCCGCGCGTAGACAAGCTTCGGTGGCGCAAACTCCGGTTTGATCGCGAGCGTTTGCTCGACGACGTCATCAGTGATCTCTTCGGGGTACTCCGCGTCTGGAAGCCGGTTGATGAACTCGCGATCGCGGACGCTGTCTGGCCAAAGTCGCGAAGAGAAGAACTGCACTTGCCCTACGCGTAGGTAACCGTCGGGGAGATCCGCATAGCCGAAAACGAACCATGCCACTTTCGCAGAGCGCTCAAGGGGCCGCCGCAGCTCGCCTTCGACTTCGTCGAATAGCCCGCGGCGCAGATACTGGACCAAGTTCAGGGACACCCAGCGCCACTCGAACCCGCAGGCCTCGATGACCTCAATTAGGCGTGATCCCGCGACCGCAAGCTCTCTCTCGGATCGACCGGATCTTGCCGCTGCAAGTACATCGCGCCAGAGCGCAACGATGCCTTCCTCCGAAATCAGCCGGCGACGTAGCTCGCTCACAAGCCCGCTTACGTGAAGGCGGCCTCCAGGATCCTCGAGGAGTTGAGGTAAGTGGGGAACGAGATCGTTTGCAACCTCGTAGTGCGCCGGTTGTAGCGCCGCACGCGCGGCGTCTCCGAGAGTCGTGAACGTGAGCTGCAGATCGGAAGCGAGCGAACGGCGGTCGTCGATGCCTGACACGGGACGTCCGTGCTCGAGCGAACGGCACAGCGCGTCTATCTCATCTAGAACTGCGAGAGGTTGGAGGATGTGCGGTTCGACACTCCGCGTTCGATCTTCTATCGCCTCTTCAATGCGCTCTGCGAGGGCGCGCGTTTCCGGTTCAAGTGGACCAGGGGGCGTCTCTAGATCGAACGGGAACTGAGGTGCGTCGCCGACGCCCTCATCGGAGGTATCACTAGAATCATCCGCTTCCTCGCCTCCATGGAAGATCTGCTCCGACATGCGTTCGACAGTAGCGAACCAAAGAGCGCCTCAGATGAGAAGCGCACGCTGGCTCATGGAGATTTCGCTCAACCGGCGCACTTGGGGAGAAACCGACGGCCTCACGGTCCTGTTGTACGACTTGCAGGGACTAGGGCCGTTCGTCGTCGCACCCGCCTCGGCGCCGGCGCAGTACTTTCGGAAGGGGCACCACTCGCAGTGGTTGCCGGGGTTGGGCGCGTAGGGCTCAGCCGACAAGATCTCCGCCACCTCTCTCGCCAGTCCCTCGGCGATATAGGGGAGGTCTTCCTGTTCCGGTTCCCAGATCAGGTCTTCGCCCGTCTCTAGGAAGTGGTAACGGACGCTGTCGATCGGCCCGAACTGCTTCGAGGCCAGCAGCAGGTAGATGCGCGCTGCCGGCTCCGTCCGCAGGTCTTCCTCCTCGAGCCAGCGATGGCCCGTTTTGTGATCGATCACCCGCACACGGCCGTCCGAGAGGCGATCGATCCGATCGATTCTTCCGGTGATCCTAGCGCCGCCGGGCAGGACTGCTTCGAGCGTGCACTCGAGCCCGAGCGTCTCGCAGTCGAGCGAGTGCGTCTCGCTGTAGCATCTGAGCTGCTCGAGACACCGATTGCCGATCCTCACCTCTTCGCCGATGGCGAAGAGGTCCTTCGGGCAGTAGGTGCGCCAGCACTTGCGGAGCGCGGCCGCCAGCGCCTCGTAGCTCCGCTCTTCGGCGGGGCGCTTGAGTACCTCTTGAAGAGCGGCGTGGATGACGCGCCCTACACTCGTCTGCAGGGTCTGCCGGCTGTTGCCACGAAGTTCGACGATGTCGCACAGGTAGAACTGGCGCGGGCAGCGTCGGTAACGGTCGATCGCAGAGGGAGAGACCGGCTTGCCGCGGGCCATTACGCCACCTCCTCCACCAACCCGAGTCGATCGACGACCTGGTACTCGACCCGAGCGATCGTCTTGACCGGAAGCCGCAGGTAGCCGGCTGTGACGGCGCGGGTCAGGCCGTCGCCGGCGCCGCCGAAGCGGACACAGAAGACGAGCGCCTCAAGCGTGTCGAGAGAATCGATACCGGCGAGCGCGAGCCGCGCCGGGATCCAGGCGTAGCGCATCGGTCCGAAATCGAACGCGAAGAGAACGAGGTTCTGCTCGGCCGCATCACGCAAAGCGACGGACTCCTGCTCACGAAGAGCATCCAGCTGTTGGTTATCGAGCGTTGTTTCCATGGCCTATGGGTAGGGCGCCATGGGCGTTTCCGCCGCCGGCCATGGTTTTGAGGAGCTTCTTCCGCGCGTCCTCGCAGAAGACTCGAATCTAGAAGGAGCACGCGACCGAATCCAAGAGATCGCTGAGAGTTGAGTTCGCCTAGCTTCGAGTCCTGAAGTTCGGCTTCAGCGAAGTAGCTCTCTGAACTCACGAAGCTCGCGCTTCTCGGATAGCCACACGAAGTGCGGCGACAATCTTCTTCCCCCTGCGCTTGAAGTGCAGTGCGCATATCGCTTCCTCGAGAAGGTCATCCTGCGTTCTGAGGAGGCCATCGGACTCGATCCACCGGATTACCTGGATGAGCTGCCGATGGGAGTAGTAGTCGATGGATACGCCCCTGCGGATGTTCGGCCTCGGAAGCGTTCGCTCAGCTGGGAGAGTGGGTTCTCCGGTTGCGTCGTCTTCGTGCGACTCAGGTGGGTCGTTCCTCGACACTGAAACGCCGTCGCTTCCTTCGTCTAGCGCTCGACGATAAG
The DNA here is from genome assembly GCA_049591255.1 of Gaiellaceae bacterium. Taxonomy (GTDB): domain Bacteria; phylum Actinomycetota; class Thermoleophilia; order Gaiellales; family Gaiellaceae; genus Fen-549. Next base: position 46,146 of record JBAWEP010000038.1, on the reverse strand, counting down.
CCTCCATGACCTTCGCGACCGCCTTCTCCTTCTCGTAGAACCACTCGCTTGACCAGATGCGGTGGAACCGCCATCCCAGACGCTCTAGCTGCTCTTGACGGAGGCGATCGCGGTCGCGAGCGCTCTCGGACGAGTGGTAGGTGGCGCCATCGCATTCGATCGCGAGCACGAAACGGCCTGGCTCCGTTGGGTGCTGCACGGCGAAATCGATCCAGTAGCCCGAGCAACCGTACTGGGCGATCAGCTTCAGACCCTGCCGCGCAAGGGTGTCGCGCACGTCGACCTCAAAGGGATTGAGCGCCGGCTTCTCGACAACCTGGTCTCCGAGATTCGTGCCGGCTGACTCGACGTACTGGAGGTAGTGCCTGAGAAGCTTGACGCCCTCTGCGCTCGACTTCTCGGGGTCCATGTCTTTCGATCCAAACGACGACACGAGCGTGACTCGGCGTTTGGCGCGAGTAACCGCAACATTCAGACGGCGCTCACCGCCCTCCATCAAGAGTGGCCCGAAGCGGTAGGGAAGATCTCCGCGCGCGTTCTTCCCGTAGCCGATCGACAGGATGATCGCGTCTCGCTCGTCGCCCTGTACGCGCTCGAGGTTCTTGACGAAGAAGCGCTCCTCTTGATCCTCCCCGAAGAATTCGCCGACCTCTTCTTCCAAGGACGAGTCGTCGCTCAGTCGCTGCCTGAGGCACTCGCCGATGCGGTTCGCATGCTTGATACCCATCGTGATGACTCCGAGAGACTCTTCTGGTTTCTCGCGGGCGTGCTCGATCACGAGGCGAACGACTGCCTCGACTTCCGGCGTCGGGCTGTTCGTGTTCGTCGCCGGATCCCACGGTGCGAGTACGTGCCTGAGCACAGTGCCGCCGGCAGCGCCTGGGAACGTCGTTAGTGTCCGGTCGTAGATGTGCGCGTTCGAAAACGCGATGAGTCTCTCGTCTCGGCTGCGGTAATGCCAAGCCAAGAGCCGGAAACGCAGAAGTGACGCGAGCGCGTCCAGGATCGACTCGAAGCCCTTTGTTCCCCCGACGAGAGGCAGGACGCTAGCCTCGGCTTCTTCCTCGTTTTCGTCGGAACCGTCTGAGACGAAGAAGGCCGTCGGAGGAAGCTGGTGCTCGTCTCCTGCGACGACGAGCTGCTGGCCTCGAATAATCGATGTGACTGCGTCGGCCGGTGTGATCTGTGAAGCCTCGTCGAAGATGACGACGTCAAACAGCGTTTTCGAGGGCAAGAGCTGACTCACGACCAGAGGGCTCATCGCCCAGCACGGCTTGAGTCCCAGAAGCACATCGGGCGCGTTTCGCACGAGGTCACGGACTGGCATGTGTCGTCGCTTCAAGCTCGCCTGGTGGCTTACGAGCTCCGCCTGCTCTCGGAACTCGTCGCGAATGCGGGTTGCGGCCTCGGCCGCGGCCCTGCGAATCCTCGCCGCAGCGACTGCGATATGGGATCGATCGCGCGCCTGGAACTCCTCGATCGCCTTCTCATGGACGTCGGCCGAGAATGTCCCGATGGGCAGGTCGGTCAGGCTGACTTCTTCGAGAATCGACTGCAGCCTCGCGTAGTGGAAGCGGCGAACTGCGCCTTCCTCTGATGCGATCTGTTCTGTTGCCTCTTCGAGGAGGGGTTCGAGGCCGAGAGCTGTGAGTGAGCCGCGCAGGTGGTGCAGTTCGGGCAACTTGACGAGGGTGCTGTGGTCGTCGAAGAGACTCGCCAGTAGGCGCTCCAGATCGCCAGGGGCCATGGCGCCAAGTGCAGACGGATCCGTAGAGGATGCGACCTCGGACTCTTGCCCACCGATGAAAGTGGCGAGTTGCCGCAGTCGCTCTCGAAGCTGTTGGTGGGCCCCTTCTAGCTCAGACAGGTTTCCTGGTGCGTTTGGAGTGCCTGCGCCCTTTACCGAGCGCCAGCGTTCGAGCTGCGCTTGGGCATCTGTGGCGCGGCCCAGCAGTTCTTCGTCACCGGCCTTCTCGTCGCTCGCTCGATGATCTCGTAGCTCTTGGCGGGCTGCCTTGTAGTCACTGGAAAGCAGCGAAGCTCGAAGCCTCGCGAAGGAGCCGTCAGCGGCGGCCGCGACCTCCGCGCGTAGGTGGGGAAGATCTACGTCGTAGATCGAGGCACGGAAGAACGACAGAGTGCTCTCGATCTCACGCCAGAGTCGGAGATGACCTACCCATCCATCGATGCAGCTCGGGCCGGGAAGCGCCGTCGCTTCGGAGGCACGTTCTAGGAGGGAGAGTGCCGCCGGTAGCGTGTGCCGCCTCAACTCGTCCACGAGCGCGCGCGCCCGCTGAACCTCCTCCTGACTGACTATCTGAGACCTTGCCCAGGGGCTTCCTGAGGCATGGAGACTGAATCCGCCGAGCCGAGCGAACTCGATCAACTCATCTTCGGCGCGTCGAGCAGCCTCGGCGTCCAGTCGCGTCAAGTCGGTATCGCGGAACCGTATGGAACTCGGGTCGGAGGCAAGATCGATCAACCGAGAGCGCGCATCGAAGATCGAGACACCCCAAGGCTCCCGCGATCTGTGAAGCGCTTCCACGTACTCATTCAGGTCGGATCGTCGGGTTTCCAGCTTGCGGATGTCGGCCCCGTTGTCGACCGGTCGCGTTGTGCGGTTCTCGTTCAGCGCCCGGTAAATTGAGCCGGCGAACGCTCGTCGCGAGCTAACACCCTCGTGAAGATCGAGAACTAGATTCCCGAGCTTCTGCTGATTCAGGCGCTTGAGCACCGCGTCGATCGCGGCCCGCTTCTCTGCTACGAAGAGGACCTTCTTGCCGCCCGCGACCAGCGAGCCGATCAGATTTGCGATCGTCTGGCTCTTCCCCGTTCCCGGTGGTCCCTTGATGATGAGGCTCTCGCCAGCATGGACGGCGTTGATCGCATAGTTCTGGCTCGAGTCGGCATCGAGCACCAAGAACTCGTTCGCCAGCGGCGTGTCGTCTGGGTGAAGAACTGCGTCAGACCCAGGCGCTTTCGCTCGAACGCTTTCTCTGGCCTCTTCGTCGCCGGCGATCGCCGCTATCAGGTCGCTCGCGACAAGCTCGTCGAAAGCATTCTCGATATCTCTGACCATCGGGAGCTTGGCGTAGGCGAAGTTCGTGAGGACGATTCGGGGTGCAACGTCGATACCTGGGACTCTTCGAGCCTGCTCCTTCAGCCATCCGTAGGTCTCCTCGAGTTCCCACGGCTCATCGATGACACCGTCAATCCGGTCGAGCAGCTTGTCTTCGTCGACTTCGCAATCGAAGTCGACCTTGAGAACGTGCAGGAGAGTCGGATTGACCTCCATCTCATCCACGAGCGCGAGCTCGAACTCGTCCTGCGCGGCGCCGAGCGACCGCAGCGAGGCCGACCGCAGGAGAACAGGAGCGCAGGGCTCCCATGCAGCGCGCTGGTTCTCCCACGTCGCAAGGCCGCATGCCAACGAGAGGGTCTGGAGGCCGCGCTCTTCGAAGTTCTCTCGCGCTTTGTTGTAGATCGTCCGGACGCGCTTGAGAACCTGGTCCCGAACTTCGCGATCAGGGAAGAGCGCAGAGATCTTCACGCTCCTGTTCTGCAGGAGTGACGTCACCGCTCTGCCGCGAGCCTCCGTGAGGTCGAGAGTCCCGGCCTTCAGGTCGCGATAGCGAATGAGGTTGTTTCGACCCCCGAGGTCGATGAGCTGGGTCGTCCACTCCTTGACGGCGGTCTGAACCAGCTCTACTCGCCGCTTAGAAAAGCCATCGACCTCGTCTGGGAGGACTGCGCTCTCGAGCGTCCGTTCATCTGGGGGAGTCGACATATCGCTTCTGTCGGTTGGCCAGAGCCGGCGCTCTAGCGCAAGTCGAACATGCGGTGCGTGCCGATGCTACTGCTTCCAGATGGCAAATACCACTCGTGAACTGGTAGGACAGTGGTGCATCGGATAAGCGGTTGTCATTAGGCCGGAAAGCTTGAAGTCGCAGTGGATTCGTTCGTTCGTGCCAACTCGCGTGCCTTCTCAAGGCGGCGGAGGAGTTCCGGCGGCTTCACGCCCGGAGCGTGTCGCTGGGCCTGATAGCGCTCTAGGATCTCGATTTCCTTCTGTCGCTCGCCGAGCTTCCGGTAGATGATCGCGAGTTGCTCGTAGTACCACGGCGCGACTCCCCACTGCTTCACCTTACTCTCGGTCTCAGTAGCGTCAACGAGCTCGAAAAGCAAACGCTCGGCTTCGTTGTGGCGACCCTCTCTCTTTAACTGTTTGACGTCCTCGACGTATTCAGTGAAGTGCCTCCCCCGAACGAAGCCGAGCTGATCGCTCGCCACGTCCGGCATGGCATATCGAAGCTGGGAGTTCGACTGCATCTTCCGGCTTCTGTGGAATAACCCCATATCACCGCACCTAGGCTCCGGAAGAGAGCTCGGAATCGAAGTTCACCACTCTCGCCGATCCGATGTTCTTGTATCGCTCGGGCACACAGGTGAGAACGATGATCTGGCTCCGCTCGCCGGCGACGCTAAACACAGCGCCGAGACGCTCGAGGCGACCGGGATCAGAGAACCCGAGAGCGTCGTCGAAGATCACAGGGACTCCGCCGCCGCCGTCTTCTGCAGAGTCGGGGCAGACGAGCTGGGCGCACGCGAGCCGGGCTAGGACGCAGAGCTGCTCCTTCGCTCCCACCGAGAGCGAGCCGTAGGGCACGGTGACGCCGTCGAGCGTTCGACTGACCACTTCGAGCGTCTCGTGGTCGATCTCTACCGACGTCGCCGGGCCGAAGACGATCCGCGCAAGCGCATCGATCTGCTCCTTGAAGGGAGCAACGTAGGACTTCCTCGCCGTGTCACGATGTGCCATGAGACGCTCGTGCAGAAGCGCGACCGCAGCAGCTCGCCTGTCTGTCAGCGTGACTTTCTTCGAGAGCTGGACATGTTCGGTCTGAGCGGCAGCGAGCTGATCGGCAAGGCCCGCTTGACCTCGGACTTCTAGCTCGCGCTCGATCTGCGCGACTTCTAGCTCGAGGTCACTCTGATCGTTGCGCAGACGGTCGTACACCTCTTCGGCGTTGTGGAAGAGCGCTCTCTCAGATTCTGGATCGGCGGCTCCTAGCTCCTCTGCCTGGCGTGTGCGAGCGGATTGCGCCTCCGCTGAAGCCCTGTCGTCGTCATTACGCTGCATCTCGATCGCATCATCTGATTTCTCTTGCTGCGCGGCCTCGAGTTGCTCGCGAGCACTCGCTAGATCCTGTTGTGATCTATCGAGGAGAGCCGCTCGCGTGTCGGCCTCGCGCTGCAGCCCATTCAGGAGTTCGTCTGAGCCCTCGAGAGCCTTCTGGCACGTGGTTTCTCTTCGTCGTGCCTCGTCGAGAACTTCAGACGCCGTCTCATGCTGCGCTTTCGCGCCCTCGAGATCTGCGGAGAGCGGGACTGACGCGTCTCGCTCACCTTCGTAGCCGGCAAGCCTCTCTTGGTATCGCTCGACCTTCTCGGAGATCAGTTCGAGCGTGAGATCTCTCAGGTTCTCCTGGAGACGTTGTGTCGCCGAGGAGAGTGATCTTTCCGCGACCGACCGTTGCCGTACGAGTTCGCGTGCTTGATTAACAGCGCTGTCACCCTGGAGACCTATTTCCTCCAAGAGCCCGCTGACGCGAGCATCTGCGGCATCAGCAGCCTCCTGAGCTGCGTGGCCGGTCGCCTTGCCGGCCACTCTGATCTGCGCGATCTGCTCGAGAGTGAGCTCGATGCCCTCGCTTACCGACCTCTCGAACTTGTCGTCGGCGGCAAGCTCGACGACTTCCTCGCCGACTCGCATACGGAGAGGTTGCAGGGCAGAGACCGCGACCGATACGTGCTGGGCGTCAGCGCGAGCTCGCGCTTCTATCGCTTCGGTTGACGCTTGCTCGATCTCCTCCAGCTTCGTCTGATTGATCAGACAGCATTCGAGGAAGGCTGTCGCTTTGCGGATCTCCTCTTCCGCGTCCTTCGCTCTGTCATAACGCTCACTGAGAAGCTGGTGGTCGAGTGTCTCTCGGAAGTAGGTGTAGTCGGCGTCAGCCACTTTGCTGGCAGCCTCGGCCTTTCTTCCCGCCGCGCGAGCGGCATCGCTTGCCTCACGGGCAGCTGCCTGTGCCTCTCGGGCTGCCTGGAGCTTCGGGGCTTCACGCTCAAGTTCGCCCTGAAGGCGCGCCACGTCGGCTTCCGCGTCGGTAACGGACTTGATGATCGTTTGACGTGTTTCGTGCACCAGTTTTGACGCTTCCGCCTGGGCGTGAGCCTTCTCGGCCTCGACGGCGAGAAGCTCGAGGGCTTGCTCCTTCTGTGCGAGCCCGTCGACAACCGCCTTGCGCTCTTGGACGACTACACGCTGCGCATCCTGCGCTTGAGTGTTCCGCGCGAGCGCGAGCCCGATCTGCCTGTGCCGTTCGGCGGATTCGTCGATGCCGCGCAGCTCGACTTCGATTTCCGCTACGCGGTTCCCGAGCGCCGCTAACGTCTGCGAATCGCGGGTCCGATCGCTCGCCAACCTTCCCGAACTAGTGAAGTAGAGCGCTCTCTCTTGCTCTACGCGTTCGACGAGGTCGGCCTCCTCGTTACCTCCGAGCGAGCCAGACGCGGCGGCTGCGTCGAGCGCAGCGGCGAGGGTCCTGCTTTCGCCCAGAGTGGCTTGGGTGACGCTTACGCCTTGCTGGTATCGCAGGGCTCCGAAGAGGCACCGATCGAGCGTCTCTTCGAGGATCTCCTGGGCGCGGTCGTGAGCCTCGCGTCCTGTGTAGTTGGCTGGCGCAGGCTCGAGAACCTGCAGCTCTGCCTTCGCTCCGACGTGCCACTGCTTCGAGTAGATGAGGCGGTACGGGCCGGTCGTGAGATCCACCTCCACAAACGGGCCGGCATCGATGTGTACGGGCTTGACGGCCTTCAGCTTCGCCTTCGACGAGGAATGGGGCTCGTCGAACAGGAAGACCAGCGCTTCTGCGAGGCTCGTCTTTCCGATCTCGTTCGGCCCCTGGACGATAGTCACACCGTCAGGTGCGAACTCGACATCTACCGCTCGGACGCCTCGGTAGTTGCGCAGGGATATTCGATGGATTCTCATCAGTCTGAGTGCACGAGGCGGTAGAGAAGGGCGAGCGCGTCCTGGGCGGTGCGGCCGGCCTCTGTGTTCTGACTCGCCTGCTCGCGCAGATCGTCGACAGCGTCGGAGGCGAACCCAATCAGCCCGAGTTCAGAAAGGTCGGAATCGTCAGGGAGAACGGCGAGATCGGTGTGGCGCTCCCAAGCCTCGATGGCAGCGAAGAGATCCTGATTGTGCTCCAGAACCGACTCGAGATGGGCGCTCTCTGTCAGACTCAGAGTCCCCACAAAACTCAGCTTGAGGACTGTATTTCGCTTGTCTCCGAGCGCCTGGAGCCAGGACTCGACCTCAGCGACCTCTTCGCCGTTGTTGACGGCGAAGGACTCCTGGGTGAACGACCAGGAACCTATCTGCCGCGCTTCGACGTCCACGCTGTCCTGCCCGAGATCGATTAGGAGCACGCTGTTCGGATCGACCTCCCGGAAATCGGTGACGAGGGGAGTTCCGGAGTACCAGATTCGATCGCTCTCGTCGACCTTCGTCGCCGAATGACGGTCGCCGAGGGCTATGTAGTTGACGACTCCGGACGCAATCGCCTCCCGAGCTGCTCCAAGCCGGATCAGAGCGGGATTCTGCTGGTTGGGATTTCCCTCGTCGACTGCGCCATGAGCGACAAGGACGCGAAGAGTCGCTCCGGTAGAGGACAAGGACGCACAGGCTTTCGCTGCGAGATCTTCGAGCGGTTGCTTCGATTCCCACGGCGCACCTACGACCTCGGCGCCGGCTCCCGGAACCTCGACTGGCTGAAATGTGTCGAGGACGATCACATTCTCGGGGCGTTGCTCCAGGAAGACGGCCGAACGATAGACAGATGCCGCGTTGAGAGGGTCGTGGCTCGCCGGCAGCAGGAAGAGCGGAACGGTGAAGCTCGACATAGCATCGAGCGCGCGCACGATTGTCTGGCGATCGAGCTGATTCGAGTTAAACACATCACCACTCGCCACCACGAACGAGCACTCTTCGGCCTCGGCAAGTGCAGCAATCGCCCTAACCGCGTCGAGTCGCGCTTCCGAGAACCGAGCCTGCGCCTCCTCCGACAGAAAGTGTCGAGTCATACCGAGGTGCCAGTCCGCGGTATGGATGAATTTCACCGAACTCTCGCCAGCCGTCAACGAACCCTCTCAGCTCTCGAAGACAGTAAAGGAGCGCGCCCTGCTTCGACTTGACCGACACGACCATAGGATTCGCGACGCCTTTCGTCAATCTATCGTCGATTCTGGAACTTGATGTTTCGAACGGCCAAGGCTCAATCCTTGGTTCGTACTCTTGTGAGTACGGCGGACGATGTTGGTCGGATCGGTCTAATCTCTCTTCGACAGTCCAGCTGAGCCAGGCCGGTTTCGACGGAGACCTCGAAAGTAGGACGACGTCCTACGGAGAGGAGATCCTCCCCTCATGTCGAGACCGAGGAAGTACCCAGAAGAGCTGCTCGAGCGCAGCGTGCGTTTGGCGCTTGAGAGCGGCCGTCCGATCACGCACGTGGCAAGCGATCTGGGCATCCACCCGGAGAGACCCTCAGAAAGCGTGTACGCCAGGCGGAGGCAGATAGGCTCCGGATTCACTGTCCTGAGTACAGCCCCTTTTGGGCTATATCTAGCCCACATGGTCTATATCTCGCCCAAGTCGCAGATCCGGCGGTGGGCATATCTCCGTCCTGCCCGCGCGGCTCCATCACAACTCAAGTCCGCACCCCCCTATCTGGAAGTCGAATCCCGCCAGAACCTACAACTGGTCGCCGCGCGCGGTCAACGTTCGATGGCGCGACTGGTGCTATCCAGTCTGGTGGTTCCGAAGCAAGCTCGATAGCTAGATATGGGAGCTCTTGCTCTCCCAACCGAGCTTTCGCCCTGCTAGCAGTCGAGAACACGCCGGCCCGAGTTGCGAGAAACGCCCGTGCGCACCTCCTGCCGTCGCAATCTCTTGTGGTGGCGCTTCCATTCGGACCTCTCATCGCGGAACCCCCTCCCGAAACCGTCATACTCGGAGAGCTCGAGCCCGAACAGAAACCCGACTTAGTAGTTCGCAGAGTCTCGCCGTTTCGGAGAGGCGTGTTGAAACCGGACGGGTTCAGCGCCGGAAACACCCTTCGCTCGGAGCGTTTCTGGGCCAAGGTCGATCGAAGCGATGATGAGGGTTGCTGGTTGTGGCAAGCCTCGACCTCGGGACATATGAAGAAGCCCTCCGTTCGCTGGCAAGGTCATCTCCGCTCTGCACGCGCCGTCGCCTGGGAGCTGACCCACGGGCCGGTTCCTCCCGAATCGGTAGTGGTGGCTGCCTGCCGAACGCCTGGCTGCGTTCGGCCCGACCACCTCCGGGTCGTCCCGAATAAGGCCGTCTGGCAGCTTCGAGATTCACTCTCGCTCTTGGGCGAGCTGCCCGATGATCACTAGGCCTAGGCCGATTTCGGGAGGACACCGGGAGGACACACGGGGTCATCAGGTGTCCCCCCGAGGCGCCGAGAGGCAGTTGAGAACGACGTCAGTGCCTCTATTCATGCGGCGAGTGGGGCGATAAGCCCAACTACTTTGAAGTTCCGCTTTCGAAGTCGAAACGCGCTTCGTTATGCGGATTAAGACTCGGCTCAGGCGCAAGGAGGACACCGGGAGGACACAACGGTTCCGAACACGACAGGCCGGACGAAGATGAGCCCGCACGAGAGCTGCTAACTATCGCCGGCGCCGCTCGCGAGCTCGGCGTGTCCAGGCGAACCGTCAGCCGGATGATTGCCGACGCGCGCCTTCGCATTCTCAGGGACGGCCGGATCGTCAGAATCCCGCGCTCGTCGATCGAGGACTACATCGACAACCACTTGACGGAGGCAGCCCTCGGCCAGGAGCCTCCTGAGAAGAGCAAGGCGATAACGAGGCGACGTGCCGGAGAGGCCCTGTTCACGTACAGCTCTGGCCCGCTCATCGCGATCGAGCCAAGCGAAGAACGCCGTGCTCATCGCAGGTCGCGGTCCAGGATCGGTGCATCATGAGCAAGCGCGTAGGTACACCTACCGAGTCTGCGGCCGAAAACAGGCCGGCCAAGGTCAGAGCGGAAGAAACCTCGATCGCACTTTGGGCCCATCCTGACGGGCGTGAGTTCTACTTCCTGGAAGTCCGGTCAGACCGAGGCCGAGGCGGAGGCAAGGTCCGTGAGCGCTTCTACATCGACTCCTTTCCGAACGATTCAGGGAAGGGAAGCAGGAGGCGGGCTCTAGCGGCCGCGCGTGTACGGCGAGCAGAAGTCATAGCGGCGCGCGAAGCAGGCCGCAATATCAGCGTCCAAGTGATCAGCATGGAGAAAGCTCGCACGAAGCTCGTGGACTTCTTCTATGGCCCCTACCGAGACTGGGCTCGAGGCGGTGGACTCGAAGAGGGGACTTGGAAGAACTACCGAGGACGGATGGCCTCCTACGTGCTTCCGCTGATCGGGAAACTTCGTCTCGGCGAGATCGACTCTGCGCTTGTCACTGAGATGCAGACGGTGCTCTCACTGCCGCGCTGCTCGCGTTGCGACGAGCTTCAGCGGCGCGAGAACGTCCATGCGCAGCATGAGATGCGCCCACGTCGGCACTACGGGAACTGCCGTTCTGGGTGCGGGTATGGGCTCACCGCACTTGTTGTGGCCGACACAATTCTCACGCTCTCGAGTGTTCTCACGCGCGCGAAGAAGCTCAAGTACATCCAGAAACACCCTCTGAACGAGGACGACGACTTCAAGCATCGCCGGCCTAGCTCTCTACGAAAGATCAGTCAGCGCACGCCCGACCTCATCGAGCCGATTCGACAAGTGCTCGACCCGATCGCCGACCTAATCATCAGCATCTTGCTGTATGAGGGGCTTCGACCGCAGGAAGTCTTGGCGCTTCTCTGGCGCGACCTCATCAACGAGATAGGGCGCCCTCACGGCCGGATGATCGTCACTAAAGCGATCAAGAAAGTAGATCCCCTTCGGCCCGGCGAGAAACCGACCCTCCATGTCGTCGAGGGGATCGAGATCAGCAGCTCCGTATCGGCACTCTTGAAGACCGGAACAGCGGGTGCACCGGCAAACAAGGTCCAGCGCTACCCAGAACTCTGGTCGCCGGTCGGCGAGCTTGCCGTGGAAGCCTGGCGAGCGGTCGGGTGTCCTCCCCTCGATACCTTCATCGTCGTTCGACAGACCGGGCGCTACCGAGGCTTCCCACCGCCTCACCCGTGTGGCTGGATGCGGCGTCACTATCGAGACAACTGTTTGCTCACAGGCGTTCACTACGACCGGAACGACAGCGCCTATGGCCTGCGTCACATCGCGGCGTCCATGCTGGCCATCGGCCCCAGGCTCTCTACCCGCGAGATCGCCGAGCATCTCGGTAACGCAGAGTTAACCTGCAGCCGCGTGTATCAGCATCCATTCGGAACGACGGGCGCGCCCGAGTATCGAGGATTGTCGATGGATGAGGTCATCTTGCTCGCTCGGGACAAGGCCGGGACATCTGTCCCTGCCTGGCGAAGCCATCCATAAAGCAAGGAGCGAGGTGCTCTACTCCTTGCGGAAATTCACGACCTACGTGGCGGTCGATGGTCGCCTTCCGCCTAGCAGTTCGAAACAGACGTAGAAGAGAGGCTCTCTCTTCGATCGGTTCGGCAGCACGCCAAACTCCGCAGCGTGGAGGATTGCCCAGACCGAGGTGCCGTGATAGCCATAGGCACCATCGTCTTGAGCAGGCGCCGCACGTCGTTTGCGAAGCGATACTCGTCGCCGCCGCCGTGCTGGCGCTGCTTATCTGCCATGGCCCGAGATGACGGTGGCGATCTCTTCTGCGATCTCGTCAATCGAGTAGTCGGACGTCCTCAGCGCGACCTTGTCGGCGAGCGACGGGCTCTGTCGCATGACTTCATCTTTCGAGATTTCGTGCCAGAGCGGCAGAATCACCTGCTTGCCACTAACGGCCATAGTCACCAAGCCATCGAGCTCGTACTGGGGCCAGCCTTTGGCGAAGAAGGCGTGGGAGAGAACGACGACGCCGAAATGGCTGTTGGCGATGCCGCTGTCGATCTTCTGTCTGAGGCTATCTCCGATCCTCAACTCGAACTCGTCGTACCAGACACGAAGCCCCCGTTCCTGAAGAGCTACTGCGAGCGGGCGCACGACGGCATCCTTGTCTTCGGTTGCGTGCGAGATGAAGACGTCGAACTCGCGCTCCTCGTCGGCGCGTGCCGGCGGGATATCCGTCACGTTGTGGGCAATCTCAGCGAGGCCCTGGCGCTGCTCGCGGATCGGAGGCAACGGCTTAAAGGCAGAAGCGCGAATGACACGAGCACCGCTGCGGATCTGTCCGCCTCGGAGTCCCTGCATATCCACCACGACGTACCAATGACCGCTGTGCGGAATGCCGATCCGAGTCGGAGACCGGGTTGCCAGACCTCCCCAATAGCGATGTTGCTCGGAGCGCTTGTAACGGCTGAGATTCGAGCTGTCGAGAAGGCGGACGTTGGCGCCCGTTGAGAGTGTGACCTCGGCGACATCGCCCCGATTGCAGTGACCAAGGTCGTATTGCAGGAAGTCGGCCATATCGCTTTCTGAGGGAGGCCCAGTGTATTGAGTGCCTCAGACAGTTCTCGAGATCCCTGAGATCTACGGCGTCTTTTCAGCGAGCTCTCGACTAGAAGGACGTAACCGCCTCGGCGGTCGACTGCTTGAAGCGAGCGGAAAGACAGTGGATACTGCGCCCAATGAGACGGCTAAGCAGGACGGCACTTGGCACCCTTCTCTTCGTGACGATGACGCTCGCAGCCAGCGGCTGCGGCAGCTCCGCGAAGAGATCTCCGGATAACTCGCATTCAACAGCCGCCCTCAAAGCGGCCTATACCTCATCGATCCAGGCCTATCTGAAGCCCAACCCCGAAAAGTTCTGCTCGTCCTTGACCGAAAAGGGGCAGCAGCGGCTTGTCGACGAACTGAACTCCGGCGGAATCACCGTCGGCGACGGGAAGGTAAAGGACTGTAAGGCCGCGGTCATTGCTGCCTATGCCCTGATGAAGATGTTCTCCGTCACTCCCAAGGAAACGATCACGGCTGCGACCGTAACCGGTGATCGCGGGACCGTTCACTGGATCGCAAAGAGCGCGGGCAGCACGGATCGAGGCGTGGCGAAGCTCGTCTATCAGAACGATCGCTGGTTGATCGACGATATGGGCGGCGGCGACAGTGGCGCTTCCGACGAGCAGCAGGCGAAGGCCGACATCTCGCGCTGGCTTTCCAACTGGTGCAGCCTCAAGCCTGGCATGACGAAGACCCAGGCGATTGCCAAGATGGGTACGCCGACGACTTCCTACGATGCCACCCAGGCCACACCGCAGCTGAACTGGGAGCAGGGCGCCTACAGCTTCACAGCCTTCATGAACACGGACAATGTCCTCGACCAGCTCCAGGCCGACTACTCGCACCTGGGGAAGCGAGACCTTTCGAAGCTCTCCTGTCCCGCGGATCGCCGGTAGTAGCGACTGAACATTCGGGCTTGTTTCTAAGTGCGAACACTCGCGTCATGCGCGAGGAGGCGAGGAAACGCCGTCGCTGAAGTCTCGCTCCCAGCTGGCCGCTTCCGCCGGCCTAGCGCGACTGCAGGTATGAGCTCAGAGCCTGGATGAGCTTGTCGAAGTTCTTCGCATGACAGTGAGATCCAGCGACATTCATGCCAACCTTCAAGTTGGAGGCAATCGATACCAGCGTGTCCCGCTCTCCGAGCTTCTCGACGACGATGGTGATGTTCTCGCCCCAGGAGAACGCGGAGGCGCCGGTACTTGCGGAGATCCGCCCGATGACCTTGTCTTTCGACTTCAGCTTGAAGCGGATTCGAGGCAAGACAGAGACGATGCCGTCAAAGACGTCGTCATAGGGAAACGGGAACTTCTGCTCGGTGCCCTGACTCGCGATGCTCACTGTCTCTCCTCTCTACTCGGGGGGCCTACATCCGCCAGCCTAGTTCGATCTAGCTGTTTCTCCAAGCCGAGTGGCTAGAGGATCTCGGGCACCCGTGCTACGGGTGCCTGCTGGACGCCAGACGCCGATTGACACAGCAATGACAAAAGTGGGATGCTCGCATCCCCTCCCCGAAGCAGGCGTTCTCAAAGGAGTGAGCAGCATGGCGTTGGTCAAATGCGAGGACTGCGGCAACAACGTTTCAACGGCAGCCGCGGCTTGTCCGAACTGTGGCAGGCCAATCGGCACAGTTCCGGTCTCGCCTCCGACTGGCGCTGCTCCGACGCCCACACCCGCCGTAGTCGCCCCTCCGACGGCCCAGACGCCACCTCCAGTGGCGGCTCCTCCACCTGCGATCGCGAAGGGGGTCTGGTTCCGGCGGCACCCGATTATCACCGTCATCCTCGCGTTGATTATCCTCGGCGCGATCGGCTCCGCGCTCTCCAACGGGAAAGACTCCGGATCGTCTGGGACATCCGCGAACAAGCCGTCTGCAGCCGCGTCGACATCCACGAAGTCACCGACAACGACCTCAGCGCCACCGGCGCCAAAGATGACCGCGGCACAGGAGCAGGCAATCCAGTCCGCCCAGAGTTACCTGTCGATGGACTCCGGGTTCTCTCGCGCCGGGCTCATCGGTCAGTTGTCGTCGTCAGCCGGCTCGGGCTTCCCCAAAACTGTCGCCATCTTTGCGGTAGATCACCTCCACGTGAACTGGAATGAGCAGGCCGTCCTATCCGCCAAGGGCTACCTGTCGATGGGCACCGGGTTCTCTCGCGCTGGGCTAATCGATCAGCTGTCGTCATCGGCCGGTTCGGGCTTCACCCACGCGCAAGCGGTGTACGCGGCGAACTACGTCGGCCTGTAGCCGCGCGGCCGTTTCGGGCACGCTCATCCTGATAAGTCGCGCTTATGCGAAGTTTTTACCGGCATCACGTCGGCCCGCCGCCGAGACGGCTAGGTGGTCTTAAGCGGAAACCCCACTAGGCGAAAAGGCGCCTCGGGCTCCGCGAAACAAGCCCGTCCCCGCGACCGATGCGGCAACAGGGCGTCGGCGATCTGGCATGGGATTCGACTCGAGTCGTTGCGCTTAAGCTGATAATCGACGCGGACGTCGGCAGACCGCAGCCGCGAAAAGACCTGATCACGTCACGTCGGTGTCGACAGTAGTTTTAGGGCGACCGCGCGGGTGCTTCTGTTGCATTGGATCGAGATAGGCGAGGCGATTCGCGCTGCGCGCCGAAGTAGAAGTGACTACGCGAGCCAGAAGGTCGCAGCGCGAACCGAAAGGAGCAAGAAGTATGAGCCTTGACAGTAGCGACGTCGTCTGCGGGCCTTGGGGGGCATGCCCACGCTGCGGGAGCGCGCTCTTCTCTGGGCACGTCTACACAGTCGACGTTTACCGCACAAGGATCGTCGCGATTGACGACGAGTGGGAGTTCCCGAACCCGGAGTGGGTCAGGGGGATCGAGGAGGAAGAGACGTTTCTCGTCTGCTCCAGATGTGGTGCCGATCTCAAGGAACATGAACTCGAAGTGGCATCTGAGGAAGAGGAGAAGTTGGCCGGGTCGGAGCTCTCGAGACTTTCCGACAGCGTCTCGAATCGATGGGAGATTGAGGATGACCCCAAAGCGGAAGTCGTGAAGTGCGCTCACTGCGGTGCCGACAGATTTGGCATCGAATTGGCGCGCGAGTGCGATCTCGCCTCGATCTACGAGATCAAAGACGACTGCGCGGAGATCTTCGACAACTGGCTGTCTTGCCCGTGGAGCGTCACGTGCCTCGATGCCTGGTGTGACTCATGCGAACAGCCCCTTCAGTCGTGAGTCTGCGTTTCGTGGTGGTGGCGCCGATCCCCTAGAGGCTCGTTGATCTAGTGTCACCAGGCTGGCTTCGTTGACCATCCCCGGCACTCGCTACACGACAAGCGCTGCGCTCTTGAAGCAACCCAAAACCACTGACGAACTGATCGAATTCGGGAGCTAAGAAAGTGGGCGACTGCCCGCCCGCGCCCAGCAGGGAGAGGCAACCGTTTTCACGAGATGAAGCGTCCGGGCTATCGAAGTCGGAAGGCAGGCGCCAATTCTCGTAGATATACGAACTCGGCGCGCTCGCTGAAAGTGAAAAGTGGGAGGCGATGGGATACGACACCGCCGCGTCGTGGGTTTCGCCGATTCTCGAGCTAGAGTGCCACGATGAGACGTGTCTCGCATGGGCGCGCGCGCTCCGCAAGGCGGCGCGGCATGTAGTGGTGAAGCCGCCGCGCTCGCACACGAAGGAGCGTTTTCCCGTCGGGCCACTCTGCAACCTGGTCGAGGAAGCTCGTCGTCCCTGGCGAGGAGCTGACACTCAAGCGTCGCGGGAAGGTTCGTACCGCGACGCTCTGCAGCGACGGATGGATTCGGGGATCGCAGGCGGATGTGAAGTCCCGAACCCGTCAACGGCATCACAGATTGCGAAAGGCCTGAAGGCCGATCCTGGATACCACTCCTGGCACGTGGTTCGCGACGGACAACGTGTGTTCTCTACGACATAGCGCGATGCGCGGGTGACACGTCGAGGTCATCGCTCCGACCTACGGACAGCTTCCGTCTGCTTGGCACTTGAAAAAGGCCGTGCTCACGATCGTATGAACGATCAAGGGAAAGAAATCGGTGCGGATCTCCTCAAGCTCCCGTTCTAGCGGGCACTACCAATTCTTCGTCGGCAACGGTCCTTTTGTTTTCGTCGCGAACTCAAGCAGCTCCTGAGGCATGCATATCCGAGGCGTCTCAGAGTCGAACCAGTACGCGGGATCGTCTGTCGAGATGTACTCCGCCATCGGCGTGGAGACGCAGTGCTCGATGCGTGTGATCTCGCCAGGGATTTCGTAGTTGCGCCCCAGTCGGTTCCGGCCCAGGAACTCAGCTACCTCCTTCGCCTTGGCGAGATCGTCGTCCAGCAACTTCCAGCGCGACTTCAGGGCTGCCCAGTCACCCCTGATACACCGTCTATTTGCCGAGCGCGCCTTGCACTCGACGATGTAGAGCACATCATCGACGATGAAGGAGGCGTCAACTTCGTGCTCGCCCTCGGCGTTCCGCAGTCCCCCTGTCTTCCAGGTCTTGACGCCTTCGGTTGCCCCGATGAGAGCGTTTACCTGTCTCTCGAACTCATCGGCCTTGTCGTTGCCGAGAGCGTCATCGAAGAAGCCGACGCTCTCGACGAGACTCTCCATGAACATCGGGGTCGCGGCGTGATCCCAGATCGTTAAGTCGCCATGAGCAAGGATCGGCTTGATCGTCATTCGATCCCACAAGCTGATTGCGCCGAAGTCGCTCTCTTTGTACGTGAGGAGCTCGACTAGCTGGCGAACTTCGACGAGAGCCGACTCCGGATCAAGCTCGATTCCGCTGTATCGGTTCAACCCCACTCTGTAGATGCCCGCTAGAAAAGCGATGGCCTCATCATCTTCCGCGCTCACCGAATAGCCGCGCTGCACGAGCTGCCATCCGTGGCCAGGCTTCGTTCGCACCAAGAACATCTGGCGCCTGTTGAGCGCCCATAGGAAGGTGAGCAGGCGGCCTGGACTGGCTCCAAACAACGCTTCGATCTGTGGAGCGAACATCTCCAGGTACGCGTGTAGTGGCTCGAGCGGGATCAGGCCGAGTATGTAGTTCGGTGCCCCGCGGGTAAGCAACGACGGTAGCCCGAGCACCTCCATAGCGCCGGGCGGTAGTAGCTCTTCCGCGGTGTTGAGTGTCGGAACCAGTAGTTGGTACGGCGACTTGTCTGCCTCGGACAGGACTTGACTCCATACGGAAAGAGCTGTACCGAAAGTCGAGAAAGGCCGCTGGTAGTAGGCGGCGCGATCGTCTACCAGCTGCATTCGCCTCTCGGTATCTCTGTCAGCCACCGCGTCGAAGTCGTCATCTCCGCTTACGAGGACAGCGCCCTTGCCGACTCGCCGGAAGGCCGTCGCCGTGCGGTTGTACTGATAGGAGAGGTGGTAGAGGCAGAAGATGTCTCTGGCATCGTCGTAAGTGAGTTCAGAGGGGGTAAAAAAGCTCCCGTCCCAGGACATATTCTCGTCGGGGTTCCCGTACTTCAGAAGAGAGAGTTCGAAGACTGCACGGCACAGGCGCGCTGTCCAATCAGAAACGCCGTCGAGCGGGTTAGGCGGCACCCGGCGGGAGAGGTGCATCCAGAAGAATCGAGAACGTCTAGCCACGACGCCGGCGATCGCTTCTTCGAGCCTCTCAAGGTGCTGCACGAGAGCCTCGGCCGCCTCCCTACCTTCGGTTCGCTCGGCGAGGTTCCCCACGAATCCTCGTGTTAGCTCGTCGGCAAGCTCGCGACTCTCGGAATCGAAGCGCTCGCGATCCTCCTCCCTGTAGCTGAAGAGCTGTACGGCCGTCGTGTCGACGATTACTGGCGTCTCGGACTCGGGATGGTTCAGATGGCAGTACTTGTACTTCTTGCCGCTTCCGCACGGGCAGGGGTCGTTCCGGCCGGTACGACCTGATCGCTCTCTTCGCGTTCTAGAGCTCACAGCGACTTCGGGCGGCTAGAGCAGCGGCAGCTGTCCTGCCCGCTCGCTTCCCCTTCCTGGCCGCGCCTGGCCGCGCTTAGCGCGCGCTTCTTCAATCCTCTTCTCGAGCTTCTTCAACTCGCGCGCCGGAATCAGTCCGCGCATCTTCGGAAGTCGGAGATGACTCGCAGCGATCCTCATCCGATGGTGCGGATTCTTATCGCAGCGCCAGTGTGGCTCGTCTCCCCAACTGCCGAAGTGAACAGGCGCCCCGCAGCCGCTGCTCGCGCAGACGACCATTCCATCCTTAGGCATTGGGTCCCCGATGCCTCTCTTGAAACAGTCGTCGTTGACACAGCGCCAGTAGAAGGGTTCGCCCTTCCCCTCGGTCGCTATCACCTCGCCTGTGAGGCAGAACGGACACTTTCTCTCGCCCGCCAAGCCGTTGCTGTAAGCCTCCAGCAATTCTTCCATGCACACCGTCTTCGCGAAGTACTCGGCCACCGCGCGGTTGTCGTAGCGGGCCATGATCTCCTGCGTGTCAGTGAAGCTCAGCGCATTGAGCGACCCGTGCCATACGACATCGTCGTCGACGAAGACAAGTTTCTCGTGCATCCGTGACTTGTGGGCGATCTGGACGCCCCATTCACGGAGCGCCTCCTCGAGGCGCTTGTAATGGGGGCGCTGCTTGCCTCGATCCTCGAGCTCCTTCGTCACCACCCACACGCTCGCTCCTCGCTCGACCGCCGCCTTCAGCTGAGGTTGCACCGCTCCCAGTCGGTTCTGGGTGAGGAACGCCGAGTAGATGACGATTCGCTTCTCCGCTGCAGCGAGATCGCGGAACAGATGCGAGTAGAACGCATCCTGCGTGACCACGAGGTGAGGAAGCGCGTCCGGGCCGGCCGAAGCCTGCACCGCTAGCTGCATGCGAGCCGCCCTCGCGGAGAGACCGCTAGGAATGATCGCCCCTGCCTCGACGCGCGGGTAGCGCTCCCGCATGAAGTCGATCAACTCCCGAACGAACGCCTTCTTTCCCTGCTTGGCGATGTAGTCGAAGTCGCCGACGAGGATCAGCCGGCGCTGCGCGCGTGTGAGCGCAACGTTCAGCAACCTCTTGAAGTCCTCGTTCCGACTCGCCATGAACATGCCCACTTTCCAATGGGGCTCGTCGTTTACGAGGTCGAAGATCATCACTGGCGCCTCGCTGCCCTGGAAGGTGTGCGCCGTGCCGGCGCGGACGTCGCGATCTAGCTTGTTCTCACGGATAAGCAGGTTGAGCAGCTTCGCGTGCGGGCGGTAAGGAGCCCCAATCAGCACACGAGCCCGGCCGCCCTGCTGCTCGGGGCGGCCCTGGCGGAGAAGCATCGCGGCGAGATCGACGCAGACGGTCGCCGACAGGAAGTTGAGGCGGCTCGAGTGCCTCCCGTTGTTCACGCTCGTGACCCAGGCATTGAGCGATCCCGTATCGACCAGGAGAACGGGCGAGTCGTACCCCCAGTCGGCCTCGAACCACTCTGCCATCCCGTCGCCGTCGCTATCGAGGCCGTCCGCATCTCGAAGTTCGTCTCGATAAAGGAAGTGGTTCGGGATCGCGCTTATCGCCGGATGCATCCGGAATTGCTCCTGGAGAGCGATGAAGTAGTGGGGCGGGAGATGGGTCTCATAGGCTTCCTGCACTCCCGAGGCCTCGAAGACGTCTCTTCCGAGCCACTTCTTCGCTACGTCGGTTTCCGCTTGAACGATCGGTGGGAGCTGCCTGAAGTCTCCGACGACTACGACGTTCGCATCGGCGAGCGCGGCTGCCACCCACAATGCCGGGATCGGCGCCATCGAAGCTTCGTCGAGGATGACAGTGTTGAAACGTCGCTTCTGCACGGACTCCCGCTTGTAGGCGCGTGTGAGCGTCGTCGCAACCACCTTCGCTTCGGCGACCACGAGATTCTCGACCTCTCTGAGCTCTTCTTCGATCTCCTGGAGTCGCTGCTCGATGGTGCGAATCCGGTTGTTCAGCTCGTTGAATTCGCTCCTCAGGGCGCCGGCACTCGTTCCCTCGACGACCTCCTTCGCCGTCGCGAACGCCGACTCGATCTCTTCAACGGCCTCCTCGACGCAGGTCGCTTTGCCGGCGCTCAAGCCCCAATCGCGCAGTACTACCAAACGCTGCAGAAGCTCGTCTTCCAGGGCCGAGCGGGCTTCGAGGGCGGCCATCTGAGCCGACTGAAACTGTTCGCGTGCCGCTTCGAGAAGCTGTCGGTGCAAAGTGGCCATGGTGTCCGCGTCCTCCGGGCTCAGCCTGTACTCGGCCTCGAATGAACCTCGCGGGTCACCCAGGTCGGAGATCACGCTCTGGGAGGAAACGACCCGCTCCGACAGCGTCTCCCGTCGAGTCGCTGCTGCCTCTGCCTCGGCGCCGAGCCGCTGGGATAGCGACTCCTGCTCGTCGAGCGGCGGCAGATGCCCCCATTCCGAGATGAGATCGTTGGCTTCAACCTGTTGGTGCTCGAGCTCCGAGATCGCGCCTCTGAGTTCGTCGAGACCAGCCTTCGCCTCGCCGCAGAGGCGTCTCGCCTCGTCTACGAGAGCCTGCTGGGCTTCTGGGTCCGGCAGTCCGCGCCATCGCCGGAGAAGCCCGCTCGTCTCAACGGCGCGAGCCAGCAGTTCGTCCGCCGCCATGAGCTCCGACTCGAATCGTTCGAGGTCTTGGCTTCCCTGCTCCAGAGCGACCCGGCTTCGCTCGAGCTTTTCTCTCACTTCGATAAGCGTTGTCCGTGCCGATCCGACATCCTCGGAGTGCTGTCGGCAAAGCTTGAGCAGCTCGCGCGCCTGTTCGGCCTGGTCGCTCGCCTCGCTCTCAGAGCTGATCGCGATGGGGAGCGCCGGCTCGTCGCGCTCGAGTTCGGCCTTCGCTGCGAGAACACGGGCTTCGTCTTCCAGCGTCTGTTTCGCAGCCTCTCCGCGAGGGATGAGCGTCTCTCCCTGCTCCTCGAGGTCTGCCAGCGTGCTCGCAACCTTGTCTCGCTTCTCATCCAGCCCCTGAACGCCCAGGAGTCTCTGGCGGGCGTCGACCAGATCATCCTCCGCTGCAAGAAGCCAGTCCCAGATCGCGAGGAGCCTTTGCACCTCCTTCGAGCGCGCCGTCTTCTCATTCAGCTCCGTCTCGAGGCTCGCCTTCTCCTCCGCGAGCTCGGCCGCTCGCTTCTCGATCTGCGTGGTTGCGAGTAGCTCCGGGCGTTCGAGCAGGGCCGGGTCGGCCGGGTCTCCGAGGCGGATGACGCTTCCGTCGGAGAGCTCGTCGCCGAGGTCATCCGCGATCTTCAGAATCGCCTGATCGACGGCGGCGTTGGTGTGCGAAACGACCAGAACGCTGCGATTGCGTCGAACGAGCTCGGCGCCGATTCGCCCGATGGTGCGTGTCTTGCCGGTTCCCGGCGGACCCCAGATAAAGGTGGCGTCTCGACCAATGCTGCTAGCGATAGCGGCGGCCTGCTCGCGATTCATCTCGCGAGGCTCGATGTCCTTCGCCGGCTCGCCGGAAGGTTCGACCTCGCCGAGGAGGCGGCTCCCCGCTGGATTGGTCGCGTCCTTCAACTCCTCGATCCTCTCGATCAGCTTCTTGAGGAGATGTGTCAAGTCGCTCTTCAGGGCGGCGTGTGAGACGAATGATCCGAGGTCAGCAGAGACGCTCAAGGTCACCGCAAGCCCATCGACCGAGATGACTGTCGCGTCGAACCGTCCTCGCCCCGGCACCTCGAGATCTCCCGGCGAATCATCCGGCAAGTTCAATGCCGACTCCACCAGGAAGAGGTACTGGTAAGCACTCCCAACTTGCGCGATGCGGCGCCCGTTGATCAGCTGAACCGCACTGCTTGACGAAGCTCGCCTGGCCGCTTCTAGTTCGTCCTGAAGAGCCTCGCGGAACTCAGCTAGAACGCCGTTCAGCTCGACTGAATCTTCTCGGGGCGGGGAGTAACCCATTCTTCTAGAGCCTATTCCAGCTCGCCCGCGAGTCCAATGGCCGTTTCCTCGGTGCTGAGGCATCCAGCCGAGACTGCGTAGCAGCCTCAGCGCGCGTCCGTTTTCCGCGACTTACCAGCGGCTGGCCTATAAGCGGGTCCAATCGTGCGTGAGTAACCGCGGCGCGTTAGTTGGTGCGCTTCAGCGCTAGGTGGCCTTAACCCGATACCCCACTAGACGTAAATGCACGATCAGGAGCGAAGAGTTAGGGACTCAGCGATCGACTTCCACCCGCGCGGACGTCTCGATGCCGGGTTAGTACCCCCACGCCCCATGGCTGATAGGGAGTCGGTTTAGCTGCTCTTTATACACGCGCCACTGCGGCATGGCTTGATCCATCAGCTGAACGAAGCGAGCATTGTGCGTCGGCTCGAGGATGTGGATCATTTCGTGGACGACGACGTACTCGAGGCACTCGCGAGGCTTCTTGGCTAGTTCGGTATTGAGGCGGATGCTGCGAGCTCGAGGATTGCAGCTTCCCCACTTGGTCTTCATCCGTTGAGCGAAGAAGCGCTCCACCTTGACGCCGATCAGCGGCTCCCACTTAGCTAGAAGCAGTGGGATAGCTCTCTTGAGCTCCTCGCGGTACCAGCTCTCTGCGACTTCCCGACGTTTCGCCTCACTCGCCCCTGGGCGGACTCGCAGAAGCATTTGGCCGTGCTCCAGTCGCACAGTTGGCGCTCGCTCTTCCTCGAGAACCTTCAGCAGGTAGCGCTTGCCCCAGACGTAGTGACTCTCCCGATCGAGATACTCGCGGCGCGTCTCGCGCTCCTGCGCCAGGAGCCTGGCCTGCTGTTTCTTGATCCAGTCGAGCTTCGATATGGCGAAGGCGCGGATCGTGTCGATGTTCATGCGACACGGTGCTGATATGCGCACCCGACCTGTCGGGGGATGAACGCTCAGGTGGACGTTCTTGATGTCCTTCAGCACCACCTCAACCGCGATATCGCCCAGTTCGATCTGCGTGACCATCAGTACTCACCCTGCGCCTTGATGATCGGGAAGATGCGCTCGACTTCGGCCTCGTCGTTCCCGAGCAGCGGCAGAAGGGCGCCCTTGATGATGTTCTCGCGGGCCTGGATACCTCGCCACGCGTCGGGCCTGATCGTCTTCACCGCAACATCGACTGCTAGTGCCAGTTCCTCGTTGGAATCGAGGTTGTTGAATAGAGCGCGCTTCCCCGCCGTGTCCAGCCGCTTCGGTGTCTCGCCAGACTTCCCGGTCTCGACTTGCTTCGCCAGCTCGGCGATGCGCTCGAGGTAGCCCTCATACGCGAGTGCCTTGGCTTTCCGGGTCGCGATGATCTCGTCGAGAAGCGTCGACATCTTCCCGTAGTAGACCGGATCGTTCAGATGCTCCTCGATGATCTTGCGACGGACGTTGTTCTCGATCGTCTCGGCAATGGCCTCCCTGTCGCCTCTCAAGCCGCCGAGCTGGTTCGCGATGGCTGTGCCGATCCCGGTCTTAACGATCAGATCGAGCAGGCCGATGTTCTCGAAGGGCGAGATCTTCCGTGGCTCGTCCGCCTCGATGTAGGTGTCGATTAGGTGGCGCATGTCAGCTTCGTAGGCCTTCGAGTCGAGGCTCTCGCCGCTGGCCCGGCGGATGATCTCGCGGACGTTCAGGTAGCGGTCGAGTTCGTGCTTGATGCGACTGATGCCCTCGGCGTCGTAGCCTGCCGGCTCTAGCTCGTCGGCGATGTTGGCGTAGGCGCGGATCAGCGCGACGGTCGCCTTGTACAGCGTCGCTCGCTTCGGCTCGCGCTCCTGCAGATCCTCGGCGATCTCGGTGTTGCCGCAGAAGTAGTGGATGTAGTCGAGTTCGTTTTTCGGGGGCTCGACCGGCTCGCAGAGCAGGGCGAGCATCTCCAGCGCGTTGTCGAGGCGCTCGCGTCCGATCTTCAGCCGATCGTGGATCAGCACCTCCGGCTCGATGCCGCCAGCGCTGTGATCCAGCTCGGACGTGTAGACGGCGACAGCGTTCTCGACCTTCTTGAACAGATCCTTATAGTCGACGACGTAGCCGAAGTCCTTGTCTTCGCCGTCGAGCCGGTTGACGCGGCAGATCGCCTGGAACAGACCGTGATCCTGCATCGACTTGTCGATGTAGAGATAGGTGCAAGGCGGCGCGTCGAAGCCGGTTAGCAGCTTGTCCACCACCACGAGCAGCCGCATGTTCGCCGGCTGGTGGACGAACAGATCCTTCGCCCACTCCTCGTAGGTCTCGGTCTTGCTCATGCCCGGCTTGGCGGTAACGCCCTCGAGCAGACGGATATAGGTGTTGTAGATGAGCTGCCTGTCGGTCTCGGTGTTGGCGCCGGTTTCCTCCTTGGTCACGTCCTGAGCCTGCGGGTTGTAGGACGTAACGACGGCGCATTTGCCCTTGAGCGGCGTCTCCTCGAAGAGGGCGAAGTACTTGCACGCCTCGTAGATGCTCGACGCCACCAGGATCGCGTTGCCTCGCTCGCTCGAGAGGCGCGGCTTGACGCTGAAGTCGAACAGGATATCGCTGACCACTCGCTCCATCCGCGAGCGGGAGCTGAGCACCTTCTGCATCGTGCCCCACTGTGCCTTCAGCTCCTGCTTCTGCCAGTCGTTCAGGCCTCTGGTCTTGGCCTCGAACCAGGCGTCGATCTTGTCCTCGGAGCCGAGCCGCTGGTCGATGTCGCGCGCCTCGTAGACGAGATCGAGTACGACTCCATCCTCCACACCTTCGCTGAACTTGTAGGTGTGGATGTAGCCGCCGAAGACCTCGAGGCTGGTCTTCCGGTCCTTCTTGAGTAGCGGCGTGCCGGTGAAGCCGATGAAGACGGCGTTCGGCATCATTGCCTTCATCGCGCGATGCAGCTTTCCGCTCCCGCTCTGGGTCCGGTGACACTCGTCTACGAAGACGAACACCTCCCCGACCGTCTGGCTCGGCTGCGCCTCCAGCTCCTTAATGAAGGCGTCGAAGTCGTCTACGTCCCGGTGCCCGAACTTGTGAACGAGCGAGCAGAGTAGGCGCGGTTTGGCCTGACCGAGCCGCCTCATGAGGTCGCGGCCGCTAGAGGTGCGGTAGATGGCCTCGCCCGTGTCGGTGAACACCCGCTCGATCTGCTTGTCCAGCTCGTCGCGATCGGTGATGATGGCCACGCGGGCGTTCGGGTTGTTCTCCAGGATCCACTTGGCCAGCAGCACCATGACGATGCTCTTGCCGCTGCCCTGGGTGTGCCAGATGATGCCGCCCTTGCGCTCGCGGACGTGCTGCTGGGCCGCCTTGATCCCGAAGTACTGGTGCGCCCTAGGTAGCTTCTTGACGCCGCCGTCAAAGAGCACGAAGTCGTGCATCAGCTCGATCAGCCGCGGCCCCGCGCAGAGCTTCGCCAGGTACTTGTCGAGCTTGAAGCGGCTGTCGTCGCGCTCGTCTTCCTTCCAGCTGAGGAAGTACTTCTCCGGCGTGCCGATCGTGCCGTACCTGAGCCCCTCGGAGTCGTTACCGGCGAAGACGAGCTGCACGGTCGAGAAGAACCACTCGTTGAACTCCGGCAGCTGATTCGACAGGTTCTGGCGGATGCCCTCGCCGATCGAGACCCGGCTTTTCTTCAGCTCAAGGACGCCGACGGCGATGCCGTTCACGTAGAGCACGACGTCGGGCCGTCGCTCGGCGCCGCCGCGCAGCGTGACCTCCTCGGCGATGCCGAAGTCGTTTTGTTCCGGATCGTCCCAGTCGATCAGGTGGACGGTTTCGGTGTCCTTGCCCGCCTCGATCTTCACCGGCACGCCGTAGCGCAGCAGGCTGTAGACGGCCTTGTTGTTCTCGTACAGGCTGCGGCTGTGATTGTTCGCCTCGCTGCGCAGCTTGTGGAGGGCGACGTTGATCTGCTCTGAGGTGTAGCCGCGCCGGGTCAGGTAGTTCCGGACCTGCGCCTCTTCGATGTTGGAGTTGCGGTCGTGGTCGCTCCAATCGCCGAGGTAGTCGTATTTCAGCTCATCGTGAAAGAGCGAGATGACGCGCTTCTGCGTGACGCGCTCGGGCTTGCCAACATCGCTCATACGAGCCGAATCCTGCCCGTGAGAAGCTCCTGCATCATGCCTTGCTTAAGCTGACGGGCTTTGGCTAGCTTGGCTGCAAGGGCGGCGATCTCGGCGTCCATGTCGCTCAATATCGTCGCGATGGCTATCTGCTCTCGAATGGTCGCCGGCGTCTCGTAGATGAAGCTGGCGAAATCTTTTTGGTAGAGATGGTTGATCGTCGATCCCGCACTTAACTGAGCGAGAAACGTCTCAAACACCCGAGAACAGAGTAGGTAGTAGAAAAAGTTCGGTTGGAACGCGCCGTCGATCGGCCTAATCACGAAAACACCGCTGTTTAGCGTGGCCGGCTTATCGAGCTGCTTCACTAGCGCAACTTTCCCGATAGTACCGTCCTTCGTCACAAGAACATCGTCCTCTCTCAACTGGATGTTTCTGTCTTGTTTGTAACGCAAGGCGTCAACGTAGTGACAACTACTCCAGTCGATGTTGCCATCTTCGAACTCGGTTCCTGTTACGAGAACATAGTCGCCAGAATCGAGAAACTCAGCCGCCTTCAAGCCCTGCCATCCAATTCGGGCCTTGAGGATTGCCGTATTGCCAAGCCGCTTCGGGACCCACCCATCTCGTGGGCGGAGTAAGTCCCGCGTAGCGCCTTGTTTGAGTTGGCGCTTCTTGGCGACGAGCCGCTCCAGGGAGTCGATGAGGGCATCCGCATCACCCAACGCCTCGGCGATAGCTTCTTGCTCGGCTTTGGTGGGCGGGAGGGGAATCTTGAGATCCGCGAGGACGGGGATCCTCAGATTGCTCACCGTTGAACCCGTTCCCCCTTCAACACGAATCGTGTTCTGAATCACTGAAGACTGGATGGCGTATAGCAAGTACTTTGGTTCAACAGCTTCTCGATTTGGGCGAAGCAGAACCATTCGCTGCCCAAGGCAACACCGAACACCAGAAGGAATCATGCAGACTTCGCCCATGGGTGCTTCGCGGGTTATCACGAGATCGCCCTGAGTCGGGAGCGCGCGTTGCGTGCGCATCACGAAGTTCGTTTCGTCCGTATAACTTGGCTCCGAAATATCGAGCCGCCCGCCCCGGATGTTCTGATTGCGCAACACAATTACGCCTTGATTGGTCCAAGTCGGAGTTGAATGGGGGCAGTCGAGAATCTCAGCGCAGAGCTGGCGAAGAGGCAAAGCCCTCTGAAACGCTTCTAGGTGCACACGAACCCCATCCGATCCAGGTGTCGGTTCACTTCGGCCTCCAATTCGGCCACGCGACTGGCCATCTTCGAAAGCGGAGTCTCGTAGCGCTCTGCCAGTTCCTTCACCCGCTGTGTGAGCTGCTGGCTCACGCTGTCCATCTCGCCGTGGATGTCAACATCGAGCGCGGCGAGCCACTTGTCGTCCACCACCAGCGTCTTGATCTCGGCCTCGCCGAGCATCGGATACCTATCGTAGACCTGGGCGTCGAGCGCGGCTTCGGCCCCCTTGAGACGCTTCTTCAGACCGGCCTTCTCGCTGTCGAGCTTCAGCCAGTCGCTAAGCGCAGCGGCTTCGTCTCTGGCGTCCGCGTCGCCCTTGATCTCCTTCAACCGGGCGGCGACGCCGGCCTTCGCCACCTTCTCGAAATCGGCGAACGCCCCGTCCTCGCCGCCCTGTTCTTCTTCCAACTCGGCGAGCCGAGCCTCGACGCCTTCCAGTTCCGCAGTTAACTGGTCGATGGCAGCTTGCTCCTCGGCGAAGTAGCGAGCGACAACGAGTTCCTTGGGGACTAGGTCACAGATCCAGCCCTTGTCCTTCTCCGTTCCCTTCTTGGTTATCTCGACGATGCGGCTGGTCTCGGCCTTCCAGCCGTCGGCGGCGATCAGGTAGCAGTCGTCCTGCATCGTCTCGGCCCAGTAGTCCATCAGGTGCTGGTAGATGTCGTAGGGGTCGAGCAGCGGCTTACCGGCGTAGTGGGCGAGCAGGCTCTCGGCCAGCGCCGCGATGACGTCCCTGGGATGGCAACCGGCCTCTAGCTCCATGAGCGTCACGACGTTCTTCTGCCGCCAGGCGGCGAAGTGGTCGTTCATGCCACTGATAAAGGCTGCAAACTCCGGGTGCTCGTAGATCGCCGGCCTGATCTGCTCCTTCTCCACGGCGAGATCGAGGTAACCGGGCCGGTTCTCCTCGAACAGCGTGTGCCGGAGTTGCGAGCAGACGTCCCAGTAACGCTGGAGCGCGTCGACATCGGCGGCCGGGATGCCGCCGCGCAGGTGGCCCTCGATGTCCTGGATGTCCTCGGGTTCCTGGCTGTCGATGTAGCGCGGCAGGTTCAGGTTGAACTCGTTCCGCTCGATCTCCTCGAACGGCACCATGCGCGAGTACTTGGGAAGCTTGAGACAGCGGTTGAACACGTCCACGATCTTGTGGATGTCCTGGGCGCGCAGGCGATTCTTGGGGCCGTCCTTGATGAAGCCCCGGCTGGCGTCGATCATGAACACGGCCTTGCGGGCGTGGGCGTCGCGCTTGTCGACGACCACGATGCAGGCGGGGATGCCGGTTCCGTAGAAGAGGTTGGCCGGCAGGCCGATGATGCCCTTGATGTAGCCGCGGCGGACGAGATTGCGGCGGATCTCCGCCTCGGAGTTGCCGCGGAAGAGCACCCCGTGCGGCAAGATGCAGGCGCCCGAGCCGGTGCTCTTGAGCGAGCGGACGATGTGCAAGAGGTAGGCGTAGTCGCCCTGCCTGGCGGGCGGCGTTCCGAACGGCTGGAAGCGGTCGTATGGATCCTGCGCCGGAATGAGGCCGGTGCTCCAGCGCTTGTCCGAGAAAGGCGGATTGGCGACGACGTAATCGAAGGTCTTGAGCGTGTCGCCGTCTTTGAACTCGGGGTTGGTCAGCGTGTTCTGCCGCGCGATCAGCGCGGTCGGGTTGTCGTGCAGGATCATGTTCATTCGCGCCAGCGCGGCGGTGGCGGAGTCTTTCTCCTGCCCATAGAGCGTGACGTCGGCACTGGCCTCGTCGCCGACCTTCAGCAGCAGCGAGCCGGAGCCGCAGGTCGGGTCGTAAACGGTGGTGTCGTTCGTCGTCTGGGCGTCGCCGATGCCGATGACGCGGGCCATGATCCGGCTGACCTCGGCCGGCGTATAGAACTGCCCCTTGCTCTTGCCGCTCTCGGTAGCGAAGTGCCGCATCAGGTACTCGTATGCGTCACCCAGAATGTCGTCGCCCTCGGCCCGGTTCTTCGAGAAGTCGAGCTGCGGGTTCTCGAAGATGGCGATTAGGTTGGTGAGCCGATCGACCATCTCCTTGCCGCTGCCGAGCTTCGTCGCGTCGTTGAAGTCCGGGAAGTCGGACAGCTTGTTTGCGCTCGCCAGCGGTTCGATGATCCGCTTGTTGATCTGGTCGCCGATGTCGCTCGTCCCCTTGAGCGAGACCATCCCGGCGAAGCCGCCGCCGACCGGGATCTTGATCGGCGCGTACGTCTTTCCTGCGTACTTGTCGCTGATGTACTTGATGAAGAGCAGGACGAGGACGTAGTCCTTGTACTGGCTGGCGTCCATGCCGCCGCGTAGCTCGTCGCAGCTGGCCCAGAGGGAGGCGTAGAGCTCAGATTTCTTCAGCGCCATACCTACGCTCCCTCAGAGAGGTCACTGAAAATCGGTCGCGCGTCGAAGCCGAGAGTGGCCGCGCTATCTCCGTTCCCGGCGTTAGCGGGCTTCTTTCTCGGTCTTCCCATCTTTCGCCTGCCTCCGCTGAGTCGAGGGGTGTGGTCGCCGCGCCGCCTGGGACGAGAATCTACCGTCCGTTTCGGCCAGGTCTCATCCTAGGCTCGGCACGTGACCTTTTGCGACTCTCCACGCACGTGTGATCAGTTATCGACTACTCAGGGGCGTCGCGAGCCGAAAAGAGGAAGTCACGCACGCGGGCGGTCGCGCCTTACGACGTGAGCTGTAATCGCCGCCACGTACACCGCGGCGTCGCGGCTCGCCCTAGACAGTTCCTCGGTGGAACGGGCACCCTCGAGTGGGCGGAACAGGCACCGCTCGAGTGGCGACCAGCTTTCTCGAGCGGGGGAAATCGAAGGCGAAGGTAGGATCTGGGCGTCCTGCAGGCAACGCGAGGGGACTCGTGAAGGCAGCCGAAGCCAACTTCCTGAAGTTCCTAAAGAAGAGCGACCAGTTAGAGATCCCGATCTACCAGCGCACTTATAGCTGGACGCTGCGGGAGTGCCAGCAGCTGTGGAGCGACATTCTGCGAACAGCGGGTGCCGGCGACGGCCACTTCATCGGCTCGATCGTCTACATCGACACAGGCGTCTACCAGGTGATGGCGACGAACGCGATCGAGGTAATCGACGGCCAGCAGCGCATTACGACCCTCTCGCTACTGCTCCTCGCGCTCGCGCGCGTCGCCGACGAGGACGGTGGCGAACTCGCCGGCACGAAGCTGATCCGCGACTACATCCTCCAGGAAGACGATGCCAAGATAGGGGAGGAAGAGCGGTACAAGCTGCTCCCGACGAAGGGTGATCGCGAGACCTACAAGCGCCTCGTCGACGGACTCGACGTACCGGATTCGTCTGCCGCGCGGCTTGTCGACTCCTATCGTTTCTTTGAGGAGCAGATTCGCCGGACGCCGCTGTCGCCTGCCCAGATCCTCGGTGGCATCGAGAAGCTCCTGATCGTAGACATCGCTCTCGAGCGCGACCACGACAACCCGCAGCTGATTTTTGAGAGCCTGAACTCCACCGGCGTCGACCTCTCTCAGGCGGACCTGATCCGCAACTACGTGCTGATGGGGCTGCCGTCGGAACAGCAACACGAGATCTACACGAAGTCGTGGCATCCCCTCGAACAGCTCTTCCCGACCGATCAGGCCGAGCTCTTCGATCGGTTCGTACGCGACTACCTAACGATGAAGACCGCCCAGATCCCGAAGATCGATCAGGTCTACGAGAGCTTCAAGGCGTTCGCTCGTGGCTCCGACGACGACATCGGGGCGGTCGTCGCGGACGTCTACCACCACGCGAAGAACTGGGTGAAGCTCTCCTCGGGCCGAACGGAGGATGTGCAGCTCGCTGTGCGGATCGCCGATATCAACCAGCTGAAGGTCGAAGTCGTCTACCCGTTCTTGATGGAGGTGCTCGATGACTACGGCCGTGGCACAATCACGCACGCGGCGCTGCTCGAGGTGCTCGAGCTGGTCGAGAGCTACGTCTTCCGCCGCGCGATCGCCGGCATCCCGACGAACGTTCTGAACAAGATGTTCGCGGCCCTCGCTGGGGAACTCGACGAGGACAACTACCTGGACAGCCTGAAAGCCGCGCTCGTGCTGAAGGAGTCGTATGTACGGATGCCGACCGACGAGGAGTTCCGCAGCGCCTTCGTCGTGAAGGACGTCTACAACTTCCGCAACCGCAACTACCTGCTGCGCAAGCTTGAGAACTTCGACCACAAGGAGCCGATCAACGTTGACTCCTTCACGATCGAGCACGTGATGCCGCAGAATCCAGACCTCTCCCCCGAGTGGCAGCAGGAACTCGGGCCGGAGTGGAAGACCGTGCAGGAGCGCCATCTGCACACGATCGGCAACCTGACGCTCACCGGCTACAACTCCGAACTGAGCGACAAGCCGTTCCAGGAAAAGCTCACGATGTCGGGTGGCTTCAAGGACAGCCACCTACGGCTGAACAACTATCTCGCGCAGCTCGACTACTGGAACGAGCAGGAGATCGAGCACCGCGCCGAACTGCTCACCGACGTCGCGCTGCAGATCTGGCCAGTGCCGGTGGTCGCCCCGGACGTACTCACCCGCTACCGAAAGGCGAAGCCGGCGCCGGGCGGCGGCACGTACACGCTGGCCGATCACCCGGAGCTGCAGAGCGCGGCGATCGCACCTGTCTTCGACGAGTTCCGCCGTCGTGTCCTGAACCTTGACGCGGGAGTGCACGAGGAGGTGCGCAAGCAATACGTCGCCTACAAGTTCGCGACGAACTTTGTCTGTGTCGTCCCATTGAAGAGCGAGCTGAAGCTGTACCTCAATATCGCGCTCGAGGAGCTAAATGACGCAGACGGTAGCGGCGAGGATGTCGCCGGCATCGGCCACTGGGGTACGGGCGACGTTCTCGTTCGGCTCGCGGTCGCGTCTGAGCTCGACCCGGTGCTCGACCTTGTTCGCCAGGCATTCGAGAAGCAGGGCGAAGACGCCGGCGACGAGCCACAGTGGTCGCAAGCAGGAGTCGAGGCGGTTGTCGAGCAGGCGGCAGACGATGACGCGGCCCAGGCGCTCCTCGGGGTCGTCGAGTCGGCCGTCCGCAATGAGCTCTACCCGCGACCGTGGAAGCGCACGATCATGTTCGCGCCGCCGGCGAATCGGTCGCGTTCGCTGTTTGCGCTCAGCCTCCGTGAGGACGAGCGGGTCGACCTGTACGTCACGGCAGACGCGTTCGCGACCTTCTACAGCCTCGATGCAGACGAGGTCGAGCAGCATCTCGGTCCTGCGGGCCCGACGGCGCTCACGGCGCACGAGGTCGCCGCGCTCTCAGACCGCCTCGACGAGTTAATGGCAAACGCGGTCGCGACGGAGACTGCAAAGGCGACCCCAACCTGGAACGGCCGTGATTTCTACGTCGTTCTCGGAGAGCGCGACTGGAGCGACTGCGCCCGATACGGATTTGTCGCCGCTGGCGGCGGGACGACCTACACGAAGCCGCTCGAGCAGCTCTACCCCGGCGCCCGCGTTTTCGCCTACAAGCCCTCGCCCATTAGAGGTTACGTCGGCGTCGGTCGCGTGACCGGCAAGGTGATCCCCATCCGCGACTTCCGGGTGCACGAAGACGAGGTGGAGAAGCCTTTGCTCCAAGCGGAACTCAGCGGCGCAGGCTTTTTCACCCACGACGTCGACAATCTGGAGCTGTGCGAGTACGTCGTGCCAGTCGAGTGGACGGCCACGAGGCCCATAGAAGAGGCGGTCTGGGAGACCGGGCTGTTCGCAAACCAGATGACGGTTTGCAAGCTGCGCGACCGGACGACGATCGAGCATCTCGAGGCGGCGTTCGACGTCGGGCCGACGATGGTGGCGAACGAGTAACGACGATCCTCCTGGGCCTGCGCAAGCGCAAGCGGTCGAAGGTCGGGCAAATTACGGAGGATCTCTTAGCTCGGTGGTAGGTTCAGTTCGGCTGTCCTTCGTGAGCCTCTGCGACGCGAGTCTCCCAACGAGCCTGGTGAAGCCCACGAATGGGTTCGCAACGCCCGAGCTGCCTCTTCCGCTCCGTGGGCCCGTTCGGCGCCCTACGGTGCGCGTGATAGATTTCCGTCAGCGGACGCCAGCTGCGTCTGACGGGTAACGATACTCAACCGAGCACGTCGCATCGTCGTACACGATGCTCGCTATCAGGATGCCCTCTGCCTCCGCATTCACGTCGTACTCGCACCCATGTGGCGATCTTCCGGTCACTCTCGTGGATGCGTGCTCGTGCGCCTGCCTTTCCGCATTCGGCTCGGGATGCTCCGGGACGCCTCCGAAGATCATTCGCTCGAATTGTCGTGATGCCCGAAACGGATCAGCCACTGTGCTAACGCTCTTTCCTACATAGCCTGATATCCACACGTCGGCGGCTCTCCGAAGCCACGCGATGGCAGCGCGCGATGTTAGCACACCAACTCACCCGCGCGCAACCGGCGAGCACCATGTCGAAATAACCCGCGCATATCTATGGCCCGCCATTACACCGATATTTCCCGTCCCGCTGTTTGACATATCTTCAGGAGAAAGCCAGCGACGTCATCTTTCTCCATGGTCAATGGCACTACTCCGCGTCTGAGGATCTCGCCAATATTCTCCTGTGTTGCATCTTCTTTGTCGCAAAGCGTGCAAAACCCGACAGGTCGCAGACGCTCGACTTCGTTACCGATTTCCTGGATAATGGGCGCTAATGCAGGGTCGCGGAATGAGCGAAATGAGATTCCTACGAACAGGCACACCGATGTGCGTAAGAGGTGCCTTAATAATTCTAACCAAGCGTTCTTCGTTGAGCCGAGACGTTCGAACACTGCGTCGAGCCCTAGGATGAGTGTCTTGCTCCTTGAGTAGCCGGTCATATCTGGATGCGGCAAGAAACCATGGGGGTGATATATCCTCACGTCCTCGGCTCCTTCTAGTGTTGGTGGCTCTTTTACGACGCGCGGTACGAGACCGCAGAGCATCAAATACCACTCAAGAAGACTGTCTAAGTTGAGCGTCACAACGCGTCGGACCGATCCCCTCCGGCTCCCCATCATCATCGCACCAAGCGCGATGAGCAGCGGATCCATCAGCTGGCCATCCGATAAATGCACTCCTTCGTAGAGACACTGGCATACGGCCTCAACATATTCATCGTGGTTGCCGATTGTGTTCTCTACGAGATCTACCCGTGCCTGGAGATCGTTGGCTGAAGCGCTTTGTGGTAGAGGATTTAGCAACCCGGCTCGGGTAGACAATCGCTCCACCAGCTTAGGCCACTCTGGTAAGCCTGCGCCAGCAGAAACACCCGCGCCGAGGAATACGGCTAGAGTTCCCTCTTTCAAGCTGCCTGCGAGATACCGCACCGCTTCATCACGATCCGTAAGAAAGTCGTATATCCGCACTACTAAAGAGCCTCTTCGTCGCCCTTAAGTCGCATCACGGGGTTGTGCTCCGCGTCTTGCAGGCACCCCAAGTCGTCGAGAAGAGCCAGCGTTGAAGTGAGCAACTCGAGATTCGCAAGAGCGACATGGGCGTAGAATTTGAAGTTGCCGTAACGGTCCATATGGACTCGTGACCTCAGATGCCGCTCTCCAACCATCATCTCATCCAATATGGTCTTTTCGCACGCGAGGACACACTGGTCTGGCACCAGAGCGCCGCCGGCAATACGTGACTGCAAATACGCGCGGTAGAGTTCCGCCCTCAGCGGATCATCACCTCCAAGCCGTACCATCGTCAGCGACTTGTCTCCGCGTACCGATACTTCAACCGCAACTATTCTGGCCGTGACGGCGCTACTGCGGGCTGTCCCGGCCTCTTCCATGAGAGTCACGAGCTTTGGGATATCAGCGCATGCGAACTGTCCGATCGAAGATCTCCCAGCGGCTCCAAATACCTCTTCGCAGATCTGGAGTGCGAGCGAGGCAAAAGGGAAACCCGCGACGAAGTAGACACCACCGCTCGCTACCGCAATCTCGGCCGCAAGGACATCGTAGGTGTACGGCGGAAGACCATTTCGGTCTCTCGAAAGTTTCTCCGCTATTGCCCCACGAGCGTATGCTCGTGAGGAGTTGAGCGTGCGGTGGTCGAACGGCCCAGCCCCTTCACACGGCATCAAGTCTTCGCCAACACGACATCTCTCCGATATTAGGCGCCAGTATTTTGCCGTCGAACCCCTATCTGCGCGAGAGATCACGAAGTGGTAGTACCGCTGATCCGCCACACTCTCGTTATTGAGCTTTGGACGGTTCATTCTCTCCCTCCTCGACCTCAACGCGCGAGGCACAGGCGAGGAATAACTCGACCGTCTCGCGCTCGACTGTCTGGCTATCAGCGTCGGTGACGCGGCCGCCGACGCGGTCAGCGAGCAAGATTGCTGGGGCCATTACGTAAGCATCCACAAACCCTGGGGGCATGTCGTACTTCATCTGTTGCTCCAATTCATCTGGTGCTCCGCCGTGGGTCACATGCTTATCGGAACCGGTTACTGCAGCACGGATCGCGCTAGACGTAAGTATATTGTTCGCGGTGTCGGCGATAATGAGGCTCGCACTGTAGGGATACAGCAGCTTCATCGATTCGTTCTCTGCCTTGAGAATACTGAGTGCTTCACGAATCGTCTCAACGCCGCGAAACTCTTCATTCACGAGTTCCTCAAGGATCTCGACAACCCTAGCTCGATCCTCGAGAAACCGAGAATACGAGGTGCCCTGCGAACGAGTAGACGCCGCGAGGATGCTGCGAAGTACATATTGCGGTAGATCGGTGCGCACTTGAGACAGTGGTGCCCATGAGCGCCAAATCAACTGGAGGTATGTCCGGAGACTGCTGCCGTAGAAGTAGTGAAGATCCAAAACAAGCACAAAGATCTCACTGATATTTCGGTATTCACTCGAGAAGAGTGTCCAGAGCGTTGAGGCCTGGTCCGGAAGAAAGCAGTCGAACGCCAGTTTTGTCTGCGTTTCTTCCTTCGGCCGTTTGCTACGCGGCCGCGTAAGAGATCCGTGAGTCTGGACGAGACAGCAGTAAATCAGCACGAGAGATCGCAGAGAGTCGAGAAGCGAGAAATCACCTGGGGTCTCGACATCATCCTTTACGTGGGCGGCAAATCGTTCGTAAAAGGCTTGCCACTTCGGCCCTGGGGCCTCGTTCGGTTCGCCTTGGAAGAGAAGCGACAGCAAGTTTCTTACGTGTCCGTGAACCATCTCGTGCGTGAGTGTCAGAACAGCCCATTCGGGATGAGCTCCGCCTGTAAGGGACTGGGGCGCTGCGGAGATTGTGTACTCCGTCTCTCGGAACCCGAGGCGCCCACTGAAGTATGGGAGCTTGCAATATTGCTCGCGCGACCGCACGCGATCGTGCCACTGATCTAACCCAAACTCGCGCCAATCGCGGGTGTTGTAGTCAGGCAGTCTCTCCAGGCCCGGTAATGGTCGCCCCGTCTTCGCAAGATCGCCGATTACATCTTCAAGCGCACCTTGCGCGAACGCATATTCAATCGAACTCGTGAGGCGGGTGAGCGCAAGTGTTGCAGTGCCGACTCCTAGGAGAGAGTTTCGCCGAATGAGGCTCCGGCGTTCGAGGAGGGGAATGGCACCGGAAAGCGCCTGTGTGGCGAAATATGACAGAGCCGAGTTGATCTGTATCAACCTATCCAATGCCTGATTGAAGATCGTATCGGCAAGACCTCTCACTCCTCGGACCTCATCTATTGAATACTCACAGAGAGTTTTGGGCGGAGCCCCTTTTGGGCACGATGCGTAGAGCATCTCATCGACGAGCTCTCGAGCACGCGCAATGATCGCGACAAAGATCGGCAGCTCGCTTGGGACATAAGTGGCGACCTTCTGATTGAGTAGCAAGATGCTTGATGTGAACTCGTCGACAGCAGCTCGTGCGGTAACAGGAAGAGCGTCATAATTCGGAAACTCCGCGAGGGGATCGCCTGACTCAATCGGCGTTGGGCACATGTAGGCGATGTTGGTGATAGCGGCATGCTCCACCGTCCAGACCTCTGAAGCACGCGGAGCCTGGCCGGCGGTGTTCTCGATGACAGTCAGTATCTCCGGGTCAGGAGAACAGACGACGATAGACGCCAGACCGAGCGAGAAAAGGAGACCTCGCAGTACGTCAGGAGAAGTATTCGCCTCGAGGCGAGCCAGGATCGGGAATGCCGGATCAAAACACAAGAATGCCAGGTAGATCGTTTGCGAACTGAAGTCCGGGATCGCGAAAGTCGAGGCGACAGGGAAGACCGGGCTAGTCCTGAACGGCTCGCCAGGAGAGGCGCCGAGCAGTGTGGGTGCAAACGTCAGGCTGACGTGCCAGCCTCGTATATCGCTTGCAACGGGCGATCCATTGTCGCTTCCCAGGGGCTCCGAGACCGAGAGCCAAAGTGTCTCCTTAGCCAGAGCCATGCCAGCTACATGTTCTCATCGACAAGACGCCCAATCGGCTGCTGAGAGCATCTCTACGGCCTTCTTCGTATCGCGAAAGCGCACTCGATTTCGAGCGCGTCGCGACTGATAGAAACATGCGCCCCGAAGCATAGGATTATCGGAATCCTAAGGATCCCTTCGGACGGCGCGGTTCTCTCGACTGCCCCCACCAGAAACACTCCGACGAAGGGTGGCGACGCGAGTCGTAGGTGGCGATCCACCCCCTCGTGTGTTCCGCCCTCGGTTCTATCAGTCTCCCAAACAGGCGAGCCCTACTCATCCACCTCGGCGCCTACAATGCCCTCATGGTCGGCATGGGATTCCTGCCTCCGGAGACGGAAAACCCGGCTTGCGCCGGGTCTTCGCCTGTTATCTGCGCTGCTTCATCGCGGATGAAGTGGGCGGTACTGGGCTTGAACCAGTGACCCCCAGCTTGTCGAGCTGGTGCTCTCCCAACTGAGCTAACCGCCCTGGTCGCCGGGCATTGTAGCCAAGGCGCGGTACCGGGCTTGAACCAGTGACCCCAGCTTGTCGAGCTGGTGCTCTCCCAACTGAGCTAACCGCCCTGGTCGCCGGGCATTGTAGCCAAGGCGCGGCGCTGGGCTTGAACCAGTGACCCCAGCTTGCCGAGCTGGTGCTCTCCCAACGCGAGCCGGCTTCGGCAGGAATTTCCGTTCGAGGCGTGTGAAGGCGTGGATGCCGCGCTAGAGCAGGAAGGCCAGCCCGGTCGTCGCGCTCGAGCCCAGGGCGAAGCTGGTGAAGTTGCCGAGCGAGTGCGCCAGAGCGCAGGCCCAGAGCGAGCCGCTCCTGCGCAGGGCCCAGCCGAGCAGCAGACTGAAGGCGAGCAGGAAGAGCGCCGCCCCCGCAATCCCCGGGCCGAGGCGCTCGTCCCTGATCCAGCGCGGCAGATGAACGAGCACGAACAGAAGCGAGGTGGCGAGATTGGCCCAGCGGAAGTCGAGCCGCGCCCCCAACTTCTGCAGGATGAAGCCCCTAAACACGACCTCCTCGGTGAATCCGATCAGGATCACGCCCGAGACCCACTCGCCGGCCGCAAAGAAAGGATCGAAGTGGATGCCTCCCCCTCGCAACTTCAACAAGACCAAGTAGAGCGAGACGGCTAGGCCCAGCCCGAGCCCGTAGACCAGGCCCCGGCGCCAGCTCCGGCGGAGCTTCAGATAGTCGAGCGCCCTCTCGCCCTCCGCAACGCGAACCAGAACGATCACGGGCAGAGTCCATATCGCGAGCTTGGCGACGTTCTCGAGCGCCGTGTACGCCGGGCCGCGGCCGAAGTGCGGCGTCAGGACGACGAAGTAGATGCTCCAGACGGCGTAGAACGCGAGCAGGTAGAGAGCGAGCGGGCCGAGCGGTGCGGGGCGGCGGCGGGCGTCTTCGGTCGTGGCGGCCACTTCAGCGGCCGTCAGAACATCTCCGGGCACCACGGTGCCACGGGCGTCGCGAAGAGCCGGTCGGCGCAGGCGATGCCGCCCGGGCGCAGCTCCTCGACCAGGCCGGCGCGGTGGAGCTGGCTGAAGCTGAAACCGCCCATGAAGGCGCTCGCCAGGTCGCGCACGTCGAGGCGTAGGTCGGCCTCGCCCCTGGCGCGCGAGACCTCGCCCTCCTCGATCCGGTAGCAGCCCTCGTTCCAGGCGCAGAAGGAGTCCGAGATCTCGAGCACGAGCTGCTCGCTGCCGGCGTAGGAGCGCGCTCTCAGCGCCGCCTCCACGTCGACCAGGCGCAGCCAGATTCCGTCCTGGGCACGCAGGCGCAGCCGCCGCGGCTCGGCCAGCAGGAAGAAGAGCGGATGGTCGATCGGCATGTACTCGGCGTGGATCTGCGCGATCAGATCGATGTCGAACAGGTAGCGCCAGACCTCGGCGGTGGCGGCGGTGTCGATGCCGATCGCCTCTCTGACCTCGAGCGTCGAGTTCGAACGACCCTCGACGAACTCCGTGCGGTGGCTGTAGAGCGCGTAGCCGGCCGGCTTGCCCTCGCGCTCGAATACGACGCGCTGCAGGGGGCCGGCGCCGTGCCGCTCGTCGGGATCGTCGAGCAGCCGCCTGACCTCCCACCAGTCGCGCGTGCGCGAGAGCATGCCCGGGCTGCGCGGCGCGACCTGCTCGTACACCGAGGGGAAGCTGCCCAGCGCCTCCTTGCCGTCCACCTGCCTGGCCACGAGCGTTCGCTCCCAGTGCTTGCGATAGTGAGTGTGCGCGCGGTCGATGCGGATATCGCCGTTGATC
The DNA here is from genome assembly GCA_049591255.1 of Gaiellaceae bacterium. Classification (GTDB taxonomy): domain Bacteria; phylum Actinomycetota; class Thermoleophilia; order Gaiellales; family Gaiellaceae; genus Fen-549. The sequence goes on along the minus strand of JBAWEP010000038.1, from coordinate 5,675 downwards.
GAGCAGATACCGCAGCCGAAGCGGCCGTAGATCGTCTCCTCGGCCACCCAGAGCGACGCGATCGGCTCGCCGCGCTCGTGCGCGTTATCGAGCAGCTGCTTCATCAACTTGCTGAGGATGCCCTGGCGCCGGTGGGTCGGGCGGACGCCGACGAGCGTGATGCCGGCTGTCGGCACCGGCCCGCCCGGAATCGTCATCTGGAAGGGATAGGCGCTGGCCGAGCCGACCACCTGGTCACCGTCGAAGGCGGCGTTGATGCGATCGGCCGGCAGGGCGCGGTGGAGATTGGCGATCATCTCTTCCTTCGGCTCTGTGCTGAAGTACTGCCAGATCGGGCCGATGCCGGCGGCGAACTCGTCTTCTTTGCAGGTGCGGATCTCGATCGTCATGAATCCTCGCGGGCTCGGAAGGCTAACCGAAGCGAGCCCGACGATAGCGGAACCGGGCGCGGGAAGCCGAAAAGGCTTCGGCTACTTCGCGCCGACGGCGATCATCGTCACGTTTCCCGTCGTTCCGGCGGCCGCTCCGATGCCCTTCAGCGTCAGGTGCCAGCAACCGGGCGTCGGTATGTCGATGATCGACGGGAACTGCCCCTTGCCCGCAAGGATGTCCGAGAACGACCCCTTGCCGTCGAGCCTCCTTCCTTTCACCGTCATGCCCGCCTCGGAGACGCGGCGGTTCCGGATCACCCAAAGGATCTTCATGCTGAAGCTCCCGTCGGGACTCTGGCCGCCCGCGTAGATGCGAACCTTCGAGAGTCGTTTTCGTTCCCACGTCTTCTGAGCGGGATAGTAGAAGAGGTGACCGACCAGACCCGCGCGAGGAGAGGCAGAGATCCAGGGATACACCTCGAGTCCCTTCTGCACTCCCTTGTAGAGACGGTAGTGCACCAGGGTCGCGTCGCAGCTCGCCGCGCTCGGCGCCTTCACCTCCCCGGTTGCGGAGGCGGTGACCCGTGCGCCGCCCGCACCCGCCGCCGTCAGGAGCAGCAACACCGCAAAGAGGGTGGCACGGGTGACTCCTCTCATCCGATCCCTCCGAGACGAGCCGGCACAGCGTGAGTAAGAAGCCGCGTGCATCGGCATGAGACTTCCATCGCGCCGATCATGCCCGCCGGCTAGGGGACAAAACCTCAGCGCTGTTTCCGCTCTCGGTTGAGCCCCGCGACGCGCTTCGCGCCGGGCTCCGCGCTGAAGTACTGCCGGATCAGGCAGCCCGGCGGCGAGCTCTTCGCTTTTCAGGTGTCGATCTCGATCGTCATCTCGAGATCTTCTCCAGCGGCGCGTACTCCAGCATCAGCCGCCGTTCGCCGCTTTCGCCGGCGAAGCGCACGGTGACGACGCCGCCCGGCTCGATGCGGGTGATCACTCCCTCGCCGAGGGTGGAATGGCGCACCGAGTCGCCGGTTGACAGCTCGGGCAGATCGGTGCGCGGGGTGACGGCGCTACCCGCCGGCGGCTTGTAGCCCGACCAGGAGGAGGCACGCAGCCGGTCGCGCTTGATCCAGCGCTCGGGCAGCTCGTCGAGAAAGCGCGAGGGCAGGTTGGAGTCGTGGCGCCCGTAGAGCGAGCGCGAGGCGGCGTGCGTGAGCGTGAGCCGCTCCATCGCGCGGGTCATGCCGACGTAGCAGAGGCGCCGCTCCTCTTCGATCCCCTGCTCCTCGATCGAGCGGGAGTGCGGGAAGATCCCCTCCTCCATGCCGATGATGAAGACCGCGCGGTACTCGAGCCCCTTGGCGTTGTGCAGCGTCATCAGGGTCACGTCGCTTCGCTCCTCGGCCAGCGAGTCGGCGTCGGTGAAGAGCGAGATCTCCTGCAGGAACTCGGCCAGAGCGGGGTGGTCGTCACGAGTCGCGAACTCTCCCGCCACCCCGACCAGCTCTTCGAGGTTCTCGATCCGGCCGGCCGACTCGACCGTGCGCTCGGCCCTGAGCGCCTCCAGATAGCCGCTTCGCTCCAGCACCGCCTGCACGAGCTCGGGCAGCTCCAGCTCCTGCGCCGCCGACTGGAGCGACTGGATCAGCGTGTGGAAGGCATTGACCGCGCGCAGCGAGGCGGTGGAGATCCCCGCCTCCTCCGCCCGCCCGAGCGCCTGCCAGAGCGATATCCCCTGGGCGTCGGCAAAGGCCCCGAGCCTGGCCAGCGTCGTGGAGCCGATGCCGCGCCGCGGCCGGTTGGCGATGCGAAGCAGCGAGACCACGTCGAGCGGGTTGTCGATCGCCTGCAGGTAGGCGATCAGATCCTTGACCTCGGCGCGCTCGTAGAAGCGCGGGCCGCCGATCACGCGGTAACCGATCTCCTGGCGCACGAGCACGTCCTCGAGCACGCGCGATTGGGCGTTGGTGCGGTAGAAGACGGCGATCTCGGCGCCCGAGTAGCCCTCGTCGACCAGCCGGGCGATCGAGGCCGCCACGTAGCGGGCCTCGGCGTGCTCGTCCTCCACCTCCACCACCTCGACCGGCTCGCCGTCGCCCAGCTCCGACCAGAGCCGCTTTTCCTTGCGCTCGCGGTTCTGCACGATGACGCCGTTGGCCGACTCGAGAATCGACATCGTCGAGCGGTAGTTCTGCTCCAGCGCGATCTGGCGCGCCTCGCCGAAGTCGCGCTCGAACTCGAGGATGTTGCGGATGTCGGCGCCGCGGAAGGCGTAGATCGAGTTGTGCGTGATCAGCCCAGCGGCGACGTAGTTGTGAGTCCGCTCGATGTCGAGGTCGTAAACCGGACGATCGATGATCACGCGCTCGACGCGCTCGACCAGCTCGAACTCGCCGCTCTCGTTGACCATGGTCATTCCAGGCCGAACCGCCGAGGCGGGCATGAAGGGCAGCGAGTTGCGCTCCTTTCCCGCCCCGCCGTTGTTCGCCGCCAATCGCGCGGTGTAGCGAACCGAGACGCCAAGCGCCTCTTCGAGACTCGCGACGATCTCGGATAGGCGCTTCATGTCGGCGTGAGCCGATTCGTAACGCCAACCGCTGGAGTTGAGCTTCGAGGGCCTGACCGAGAGACCAAGCGCCTCTACCGCCCGGCGGCCCTGCTCGTCGTAACCGAATAGTGCAATGCGATGCAGCGGCCCGGCCCCGCGGCAGTCGCCGCAAAGCGAGACCGTGAGGCGGCGGCGGATGCGCTTACCCTGCGTCGTCGTGGGAGTGCTGAAGTGCGGATGGGCGAAGCTCAGCCCCTGATCCTCGAGCAGCCTTCTCCCTCCGGCATCCGTATCGAGCTCGGCGAACAGTCTGTCGAGCAGCTTCTGGTCGGCGACCACGCTTCGGCCTTCGCAGCCGCGGGAGCGGCGCGCGACGAAAGGCACCGTCGGCAACTGGTAGCGAAGCGACAGGAGAGTTTCCGTCACACGGGCTTCGGCTTCGGAGTCGTGGGATCCAATGACCCATGCCGCGTCTGCATGCTCTCCGTTCAGCCGAATCTGCGGCCCCGCCAGCGACTGCGCGCGGGCATTCGTGTACGTCCGCGAGGTACCGATTCGGAAGCCGGCGCCGTCCTTCCACATCAAGTAGGTCATATGCAGCTGAGGCGTCTTCCCCACCTTGAAGCCGGCGAAGTGCATATGCTCGGGAGTCGAGACGATCTCCCGGCCGCCGGCGGTGGTGATCGCGATACCTTCGCGGCGCAGCGAGCGATGAGCCCGGGTCACCCGGGCCGGCCCGAAGACGCCGCTCCCGAAGCAGGAGAGAACCTCGTCGCCGGGACGAACCTCCTCGACCGGCTTTTTCGCTCCATCGGCCATCGAAATCAGTGTCCCGGCTACGAGACACTGGTCGGGGTCGCCGACGGCGAAGACGTTCTTGTGCTTGGCGGCCAGCAGCTGCAGCAGCCGGTACTGCGCGTGGTTGGTGTCCTGGTACTCGTCCACCAGCACGTAGCGGAAGGCCTTCTGCCAACGTTGGAGCGCTTCCGGGAAGCGCTCCAACGCCTGCACAGTTAGATAGAGCAGATCGTCGAAGTCGAGCGCGCTCGCCTCGAACAGCTTGCGCTGGTAGAGCTCGTACACCTCGGCCACGGTGCGGTCGTAGAAGGAGGAGACGCGGGCCATGTACTCCTCGGGGCCCACGAGCCGGTTCTTGGCGTTCGAGATCTGGGAGTGGATGCCGCGCGGCGGAAAGCGCTTGGGGTCGCGCTCCAGCTCCTTGAGGCAGATCGTGACCAGGCGCACCTGGTCGGGCTGGTCGTAGATGGTGAAGCTGGAGCGGTAGCCGAGGCGCGGGATCTCCGAGCGCAGGATGCGGCCGCAGGCGGCGTGGAAGGTCATGATCCAGGCTCGCTCGGCCGGCGGGCCGAGCAGCGCGACGAGGCGCGAGCGCATCTCCGCCGCCGCCCTGTTGGTGAAGGTGATGGCCAGGATCTCGTGCGGCTTGACGCCGCAGGCGCGGATCAGGTGGGCGACCCGGTAGGTGAGGACGCGCGTCTTGCCCGAGCCCGCGCCGGCGATCACGAGCAGCGGTCCCTCGGTCGACAGGACCGCGTCACGCTGACTCTCGTTCAGCTCGCTCAGGTAGTTCTCGGGGAAGGAAGAGGCGACCACTCGCCCATGCTATCGGTGGTCGCGCCGCGCGCCGTGCAGGCTCCGTCTCCCCGGCCCTGCCGCCCCTGGGAAAGGCACAGTTTCGGCACGTTTCGGGCCCTGAATCGGGGTGTTTTCGCGGGTACGATCGCAGCGGGGAGGAGGTTGGTGCACCTTCGCGCCGCGCGAGTTATCTAGCCGCCGGCCCGTTCTCCCGGCAGCGGCGCCTCGTCCCAGACGATCTCGGTGTGCAGGCGGCGGCCGAAGCGCTCGAGCAAGCGGACGAGCTCGGGCCCGACCGCAAGCGCGATCGCAAACGAGCCGAGCGCGTGCGCCAGCGTGAAGGCAAAGCCGCTCGTCACCTGCAAGGTCAGCCCGGCCCAGGTGTGAGCGTAGGCGTACCACCAGTAGGCGACGTCCATGGCGCTCGAGAAGCCAAACGCGAGCACGGCGCAGAGCAGGGCGAAGACCAGCCGCCGGCGTGCCAGCCGCCCGGCCAGCGCCCCGACCGCGCCGCACAGGCCCCAGAGCGCCATCTGCCAGGGCGTCCAGGGCCCCTGAATGAGGAAGAAGTTCGACACGAGCGCGCCCAGGGCGCCCACCGAGACGCCGATTCGTAGCCCGAAGGCGGCTCCGCTGGCGATGACGATGACGGTCATTGGCTGGACGCCCGGGAAGGGATGGACGAGCAGCCGTCCGGCCACCGCAATCCCCGTCAAGGTGGCGATCAGCGCCACCTCCTTGGCCGAATCGGGCCCCGATTCGACGAAGGCGCCGAGCGCCACGGCGAGCGCGACCCCAAGCGCGATCGCGGCCATCACCCACTGCCCGCCGGCGAATCCGAGCGCCAGCGCCGAGCCCGCCACGAGCAGAGCGAGCACGTATCCAAGCCGGCTACGCATCCACCAACACCCCATTTTTGGTGAGCGAAACGATGCGATCGGCGACGCTGCGCGCGAAGGTGAGGTCGTGAGTCACGAGCAGAGTCGCCCGGCTCGGCGCGCCGGCCCGAAGCATCTCCCCCAGCTCCCGCTTGCGCTCCGGATCGACTCCGCGCGTGGGCTCGTCGAGAATCAGCAGGTCGGGCTCGGTCGCCAGCACCGCGGCCAGCCCGAGGCGCTCGCGCTCGCCGCTGGAAAGATCCCGCGGATGCCGCCGCT
>JBAWEP010000037.1:0-10289 GCA_049591255.1 Gaiellaceae bacterium | reverse complement strand
CCCCTCGGTCGTGCTCTCGCCCGCGGCTTCGCCGGCGACGTCGCCAGCGGTGGTGGTGCCGATGGCGGCGGTCGTCTCAGATTTACCGGCGGCGACCGGAGCCTCGCGTGGCTTCCCGGTCCTTGCGGCCGCAGCAGACGGCGCGGGCTTGGCGGCGACAGCTGGAGCCGCGGCCTGCTCCTCGCCGGTCGTCTCGGCGGGCGCAGCTTCCGCCGTCTTGGCGGCTGCCTTCTTGGCCGGTGCCCTCGTGGGGCGCTCGGCCATGCTCTCCGCGGTCAACGGCTCGTATTCCTCCCGCTCGGGCTCGGCCAGGCTGGCGTAGGCGCCGGCGCTGAGCGCACGCTCGATTCGCGCCTTTACCTTCTTGCCCACCAGCTTCGCCGCCGCGGGCACGTTCACCTCGTAGTCGCCGACCTTGCCCACCGCGGCCTGGCTGTCGTAGAGACCAACCTCGACCAGCGTCAGCTCCAGCTCGGCGCCCTCTTCGACAGGCGTCGCCGGTCTCATCTCCTCGATGGTTCCCTGTGCGAGAACGACGAAGTGATCGAGCGCGTCGCTGTCGACCAGCTCGAGGAAGAAACGGCGCTTGCTGCGCTCCTCGATCTCCGCCAGGCGCGAGGCGCCGGGGCCGACCAGCTGGCTGGCCACCCTCGCGTTCACCTCGATGCGGAAGGCTTTGCTGCGCGAGCCGAGCGCGGTCTGACGCAGGCGTCGCTCGAGATCGATGGCCGAGGAGGCCTCCGAGTAGACGATGCCGTCGCCGGCGCAGGTGGGGCAGGGCTTGGTGAGGATCTCGCGCGGACCGTCGGTGACGTTCTGGCGCGTCATCTCGACCAGCCCGAGCGGCGAGATCTCGACCACGTACGTCTTCGTGCGGTCGCGCTCCAGCTCGTTTCGCAAGGCTTCCTCGACCGCTGCCCGGTTCTTCGGATTGGCCATGTCGATGAAGTCGATGACGATGATGCCGCCGACGTCGCGCAGGCGCAGCTGGCGCACGACCTCCTTCACGGCCTCGAGATTGTTCTTGGTGATCGTGTCCTCGAGGCGCGCAGACGAGGAGCGCGAGCGCGAGCCCACGAAGCGGCCGGTGTTGACGTCGATGACGGTGAAGGCCTCGGCGTAGTCGAAGACGAGGTAGCCACCCGAGGGCAGGTCAACTCGCCTGGAGAGCGTCGAGCGGATCTCGGCGTCCACCCCGTAGGCCTCGAAGAGCGGGGTGCGCTCCTTGTAGCGGACGACTCGTTCGACCATGTGCGGCGAGGTCTTCTTCAGGTAGCCGACGACGCGCTTGTAGGTGCGCTCGTGGTCGACATAGGCCCGCTCGAAGTCGCCGGTGAAGAGGTCGCGAGTGACGCGCAGCGGCAGCTCGGCCTCCTGGTAGACAAGCGCCGGCGCCTTGACGCGCTTGGCCCGGTCCTCGATCGACTTCCAGAGCCGTTCGAGAAAGACGAGGTCGCGCTCGATGTCTTCGGCCGAGGCGCCTTCGGCGGCGGTGCGAACGATCACGCCACCCTTCTTGCGCTCCAGCGCCTTGACGATCTCGCGCAGGCGACTGCGCTCCTCGTCGGGCAGGCGCCTGGAGACGCCCAGCCCCTCGCCGTTGGGAACGAAGACGACGAAGCGCCCGGGCAACGAGATGTCCGTCGTCAGGCGGGCGCCCTTCGTCTTCATCGGGTCCTTGACGGCCTGGACGAGAATCTCCTGGCCGCGTTGGACGAGCTCCTGGATCTTTCGGCCCTGGCCGCGACCCTCCAGCTCCGGAACGATGATCTCGTCCACGTAGAGGAAGCCGTTCTTCTCCAGCCCCACTTCCACGAAGGCGGCCTCCATGCCCGGCAGAACGTTGTCGACGACGCCCTTGTAGACGTTGCCGGCGATCGAGTAGCGCTCGGGCCGCTCGAGATAGACCTCGGCGACCTTCTCGTCCTCGAGCACCGCGACGCGACGCTCGCCCGCGTCTACCGAGACGAGCAGCTCGCGCTTGGCGGCCGGCAGCGGTACTCGCCGCGGCGCGCTGCGACGGCGGCCGCTACGGTCGTGACGTTGCGATGCTCGCCGCTCGGCTGCCTGTGACTTGGCCGCTGGCTCGGGCTTTTTCGCCTCGGACTTCTGATCGGGGCGCCCCTCGGACGAAGGCTTCTTGCGACCGCGACCACCGCGACTACCGCGACGGCGGGGCGGGCGTTGCGCTCCCGCTTGTGCGGGAGGGCGACTTTCAACTGGCTTCGAAGGTGCTTCCGCCCGGGGGGCGGAAACCTCCTTCTTCTCTGGAGCTTGTTCCTTGTTGCGTCTGAACCAACGAGGCAAGGGAAACCTTCTCTCTCAAATGAGTGCGCGCGAGCGGCACCCTGGAAACGGGCGCGCGGGTCGCGCTGCACGGAGGTATGGAAAACTTCATCTAGCCTCTAAGGCTACCAGGGTTGGCCGTCGCCTCCGGGCCGCCGCAGAGAAGCGCCGTCCGAAAGCGAACCTAGGATCGGTCGCGCAGTGGCTGAGAGCGCAGAGACAGTGAGCCCGCTCGGTCGTTACCCGGCTCCATCGAGCCGCGCCGCCGAGGAACGGATTCGCCGATGAGGGCGCAGCGCTCCAGGGAGGAGGTTCGCGAGCTGCTCGAGATCGAGGAGGCCGATGCCTGGTTCGAGTACCTCTCCTCGACGCGCGAGGCGCCTCCTTCCTGTTACGCGAACGTCGAGCGCTGGGCCTGGGCGAGACTGTGCGGGCGCCTACGGTCGATCAACGCCAGGCGAGCCGGTCTCGTTCCGGCCGCGTAGACGCCTAGTCGGAAGCCAGTGCCGAGAAGTAGCGAAGCGCCGCGTCACCGAGCGCTCGCGTGCCCGCGTAGGCGATCGAGGCCTGCAGGGCCCAGGCCGGAAAGAGCGTCTCGTGCCGAACCCGCCGAGCCAGACGGCGCAAGCCCAGGCCGGCCGCCAGAACGGCGACGATCTCGACTCCCCGGGCCGGCTCGAGCCGGCGATCGTGCGCGTAGCCGAGACGGAGGATCAGCCGCGCCTGCTCGAGGAAGAGGGCCGGCAGGTCGGCGGCCGCAACGAAGGTCGAGGCGCCGATGGCGCCCGCGCGGCGAGCCGAGCGCTGAATCAGCTCGTCGCAGACGCCGGCGCGCAGGGCCGGAATGCGTGCGGCGAGCGCTGTCGCTCGCCGCTCGAGCCGGCGCGCAAGCAACCGGCCCAGCTCGTCGACGGGCATCGGCCCCTCACTTTCCAGCTCGATGACGTCGGTCGCGAGCACGCCCGGAAGCGGGCTCCTGTCGCTCCCGATTCTCACGCAGATGACCGGGACTCGCGCCGTCGCGGCCGCCCTGAGCCGGCGCAGATCTTCGATTTTAGGCTTGCCGCGCAGCAGGTAGATGAGCGCCGCGGCCTGCGCTAGCTCGTCCTCGACCACACTGTCCGGCTTCGCCGAGCGCGAAAGCTCACCCATCAGCGCCGTCACCGGCCGGCGTGCCCCGGAGAGAACGAGCGAGCCCACCTGCTCGCTCTCGAGCTCGCGCTGCTCCTTCGCCAGGCCGAGCAGCTCGCGGGGAGAGAGCGAGGCATGGCCGGTCGCCATCTACCTCACCCTCCGGCGCATGCCCTCGCCGCGCATCTGCACGCCGACTAGTACGCCGAGCGCCGCCAGGTTCGCGATCAGCGACGAGCCGCCCACGCTCACCAGCGGCAGCGGGATGCCCGTGATCGGCGCGATGCCCATCGTCATGCCAACGTTGACGAAGACCTGGAAGACCATGGTTGCGACTATGCCACCTATGACCACCGCGCCATAGCCGTCACCGGCGTTCGCCAGCGCGCGCAGGCCGCGCCAGACGACGAAGAGGTAGAGGGCAAGCAGGATCGAGGTGCCGACGAAACCATGCTCCTCGCCGATCGCCGCGAAGATGAAGTCGGTGTGGTTCTCGGGCAAGAAGCCGAGGACGGTCTGCGTGGAGCCCATCGTCCCGCGCCCGTGCAGGCCGCCGGCGCCCAGAGCCACCTTCGACTGCGCGACGTTGTAGGTCGCGTGGTTGGGGTCGAAGCTGGGATGGATGAAGCCGGTGAGACGCTGGGTCTGGTACGGCCTCAGCACCTGAACGCCGAGCGCGGGCATCACCCAGACCAGGAGCGCGGCGCCGATCAGGGTTGCCGCGGCCAGCGTTCCCAGGTGCTGCCAGCGTGTGCCCGCAACGAGAAGCACCGCGGCGGTGACGGCCGCGTAGACGAGCGCGGTGCCGAAGTCCGGCTGCATGAACACGAGCCCGGTGGGAATCGCAACCAAAATCAGCACACCGATCACCGTGCTTCGATCGCGCAGCGCGCGCCCTCGCTCGGCCAGGAACCCGGCCAGCGCCAGCACGACGAGAACCTTGGCGAACTCGGAGGGCTGGAACTGGAAGGAGCCGATCTGGAGCCAGCGCCTGGAGCCGCGCTTGGCCACCCCGAGCAGCGGCACGAGAAGCAGTGTCAGGATGGCGACGAGGTAGAGCGCGCGCCAGTAACGGCGATAGAGATCGGGATGGAACGCGGCGGCGATCAGGAACACGAACGCGCCCACGCCTGTGTAGAGCTCCTGCTTGGCCAGGTAGTAGTGCGGCTGCCCGGGCACCTCGTGACCCGTCACGCCCGCGACGGCCCAGAGGCCGTAGCCGACGAGGGCGGCGATCCCGATCACGAGCAGCCAGTCGACCTGGCGCAGGATGACCGCAAGCGGAAGCTCGCGATTCTTCGCCAGTGGTGTGCCCAGTGGTCGCGCGCTCTCCAGCATCAGTCTGTTTGGGTTGGCACCGTGTAGGTGTTCTTGACGCCGAAGAACTGCTGGAAGACCTCCAGCGCCGCCGGCGCAGCCGCCGTGCCGCCGTGGCCGCCGTTCTCGATCACGGCGCAGACAACGAGCTTGGGCTGGTTGGTCGGCCCGTAGCCGCACCACCAGGCCTGGTTGAAGTTGCGCTGGGCCTGGTTCGACCACTTCTCCGCCGTTCCGGTCTTACCGGCAATTGGGACCGGGAAGCTGCTGAACACCGCCGACGAGGTTCCGACCGGATCGTGAGTCCCCATGTAGAGGCCCTCGCGAATGATGTTCAGCTTCTGACTGAAGTCGGAGCCGGCCGTGATCGTCTTGGGCGCCTTCGAGACGCCGAGCCTGATCGGGATGTTGTCGCGCTGCACCGAGGCGAGCAGATGCGGGGTGACCAGCTTGCCGGTTGCGATCCCACCGTAGAGGCGGGCCATCTGCAGCGGGGTGACCTGAAGATCCTTCTGGCCGATGGAGAGGTTGATCGAGTCGCCAGGCTTCCAGGTCCGGTCCTCCGCTCGTCCGAGCGGAGCCTTGTAGTGGTTGCGCTGCCATTTCTTTGTCGGCACGATGCCCGCGTAGTCGCCGATCTCGATGCCGGTGTGCTGGCCGAGGCCGAAGTCCTTGGCCCAGCTCTGGATCGGCTCGCCGGAGCTCGGAGGAAGGCCCCAGATCCGCTGACCGAGCTGATAGAAGTAGGTGTCGCAGGACATCGCCAGCGCAGTCGGCAGGTTGATCCAGCTGTTCGCGTTCGGGTCCCAGTTGTCGAAGACGTGGCCGTGATCTTTCAGCTTGCCCGTGCAGTGCAGATTCGCCTCCGGGTCGAGCACCCCGGACTGGATGGCGGCGATCGCCGTGATCGGCTTGAAGGTCGAGCCGGGCGGATAGAGGCCCATCGTGGCCCGGTTGAGGCCCGGCCAGTTGTGAGCCTCGCCGCTGGCTACCCCCAGTAGCCCCTGGCGCTCCAGCTTGCGATTGGTGACGTGCCCGGAGTAGATCGCCGGTGAGTAGCTCGGATAGGAGGCAAGCGCCTTCACCGAGCCATCGTTCGGGTCGAGCGCGACGATCGCGCCGCCGTTCGCGTTCCAGCAGGTTGCACAGGTGTTCTTTGCGATCTGAATGCCGTCCTTCAGCGCCTTCTGAGCCACGGACTGCAGAGTGGCGTCGAGCGTCAGCTGCACCGTGTCGCCGGGCTGCGGCTCAGGGTTGGCCACCAGCTCGCTGCGCGGACGGCCCTGCGAGTCGATGCGCTGCGAGGCCAAGCCGGGCGTCCCGCGTAGATCCTTGTCGAACGCCGCCTCGACCCCGGACTGTCCAACCAGGTCGCCCGATCTGATCAAGCCGGTCTTGTCGTCCTTGATCTGCGTCTCGGTGGCCGAGCCGACGGAGCCGAGCGTCTGCGCCGCGAGCCAGCCCTTTGGATAGAAGCGAACGTAGCGGGTCGCCACCTCAACCCCGGGAAACTGGTCGGAGCGCTCGAGGATGTAATCGCTCTGCCGGCGGTTGACATCGGCCTTCACGACGACGGGGTTGAGCGGATCGCTCTTCCTGTCGTCGACCTTGCGATAGAGGCGCTGCGGCTTGACGTTCAGTACTCCGGCCAGCTCCTTGAGCACGTCATGTCGCGTCGGCCGGTCGCCCTTGCCGGGAAGCTCCGCGTACCAGACGCGTACGTCGTGGCTGAGCCGGTTCTTGACCAGGACCACTCCCTTGTCATCGATGATCGAGCCGCGCGGGGCCTGCAGGCGAACCGTCCTGACCTGGTTGTCCTGGGCTATGCGCAGGTACTCGTTGCCGGAGATGATCTGGAGCGCCCAGAGGCGGACGATCAGCGTCACGAACAGCGCAACGGCGATCGCGCCGAGGATTCCGGCCCGCAGAATCGTCTGCTGGTTGACGTGCCAGGGCTCGCGCGTGCGCGGATCGCCCGGGACGAAGGAGCCGAGGCCGCCCGGTTTCTCAGGCAAGGACCCTCACCTCCGGAGCGCCCAGCTCGTCGCCGCGCTTACCGACCGCCCGGCGGCAGAGCACGTAAACGGGCGCGACCAGGATCAGGTTGAGCAGGAGCTCTCCGGGAAGAGTGTCCAGCACGAGCCGCCCGAAGGGCGCGGGCTCTCCGATCAGGAAGCGAACGATCAGCCCACCCAGCTCGTAGAGAACGGTGATGACGGCGACCGAGAGGAAGGGCGCATGGGCCCGATCTCGCCCGGTCGTCTCGCCGTAGCGACCGGTCCAGAAGCCGGCCAGCGTCAATAACAAAGAGGTGAGGCCGAGCTGCCCGTAGGTCGAGATGTCGAACAGGAGACCGGCCGCGAATCCGGCCCCGGCGCCGAGCACCGAGCCGCGTAGCAGCGCGAGCGAGACGACGACGACGAGCAGGAGACCGGCGCTGCCGTAACCGAGCGAGACAGCGTCGAACCAGCTGCCCTGCAGGATCGTCGCGACAAACACGATCGCCGCCGTTTTCAGGACCAGCCTCACGGGCCGCCTGCCTGCCTGTTCTTCGGAATCAGCACGATCACGGCCTCCAGCGAGGAGAAGTCGACGGTCGGCTCGACCTGAATCTGCTTGATGGGATCGACGTCGGTCTGCCTGAAGCTGGTGATCCGCCCGATCGAGATCTGCGCCGGGTAGAGAGAGGAAAGATCCTGCCTGCGCCAGCCGGAGGTGATGATCGAGTCGCCCACCCTGACCTTCTGATCGGTCTTGACGCCGTCGAGTATCAGCACGTCGCTGCCCGTCGCCGGGTGGCGGACGATTCCCTCGGCGCCGGTACGCAGGTCGCGAGCCGAGGCGGCGAAGCTCGGGTCGCTCACCAGCGTCACCTTCGCCGTCGTCGGTCCGACCTGAGATATTCGCCCCACCAGGCCGTCCCCGATGACAACGGGATCGTCGACCCTGATGTCGCGATTCTGCCCGGCGGCGACCACGATCGTCTGCTGGAAGGGCCCGGTGGCCGGAGTCATCACCTCGACGTTCACCTGCCCATAGTCAGTCGGGTAGCGAGACGAGTGCTCGTAGTTGAGCAGCGACTCCAGCTGCGCCACCTCGGCCTCGGCGTTCTTTTGCCGTGCGCGCTGCCGGCGCAAGTTCTCTAGCTCCCTGCTCATCGCCTTGTTCTCGTCCTTGGCCTTGAGCATGTCGTGGAACCAGCCGTAGCAGTCCTCGAATGGCTGCGAGATGCGATCGGCAACCACCTGGAAGGGCTTCGTCGCCGAGCTTCCGTAGCCCTGGAAGCGATGCAGCGGACCGTTCGACGACTCGCGGAAGGAGATGGTCAGAAGAGCGAGCGAGAGCAGCACGAGCACAACGACGACGATTCGACGTCGAATTGTCTTCCGATCCCGAGCCAAGGAAGAAGAGGCGGACGATCGCCGCTCCGAGCCCAGGACCCCGAACCGTGGTGTGCGGTTGCGAGGCACGTGGCGAAACATTTTAGAGAGACACGCAGGCTGAGGCGCCGGTCAAAAGCTCGACGGCGCGGAAGCCGCCGCCCGGTCAGCGCTTGTTGCTGCGCCGTCGCGAGCGTTCGCTGCGGTGAATGACGTCGAACTCTTCCAGGCTCTTGCCCGACCCGACCGCGACGCAGGTGAGCGGCGACTCGGCGACCTGAACGGGCATGTGGGTCTCGTGCCTGAGCCGTTCGTCGAGCCCCGTTAGGAGCGCGCCGCCGCCGGCGAGGACGATGCCCCGGTCCATGATGTCGGCCGCCAGCTCGGGCGGCGTGCGGTCGAGAGTGGCTCTGATCGCGTCGATGATCTGGGTGACTGGCTCATCGAGCGCCTGGCGAACCTCTTCCGAGGAGATGATGACCGTCTTGGGCAGGCCGGTGAGCATGTCGCGTCCGCGCACCTCGGCCTGGATCTCGTCGCGCAGCGGATAGGCCGAACCAACCTCGAGCTTCAGCTCCTCGGCGGTTTGATGGCCGATCAGAAGCTTGAACTCGCGCTTGAGGTAGTTGACGATCGCGTCGTCCATCTCGTCGCCGCCCAGGCGCAGGCTCTGTGAGACGACGATCCCGCCCAGCGAGATGATCGCCACCTCGCTGGTGCCGCCGCCGATGTCCACGATCATGTTGCCGGCCGGCTCGGCGACGGGTAGCCCGGCCCCGATCGCGGCCGCCATCGGCTCCTCGATCAGGTAGGCGCGGCGCGCACCCGCGGTGAGCGTCGCCTCCTCGACGGCGCGCTTCTCAACCCCGGTGACACCACTCGGCACGCAAACGACGACGCGCGGGTGAGCAAAGCGATTCTGGTGCACCTTCTGGATGAAGTGGCGCAGCATCGTCTCGGTCACGTCGAAGTCGGCGATCACGCCGTCCTTGAGCGGGCGAATCGCCGAGATCGTTCCGGGCGTTCGGCCGAGCATGCGCTTGGCCTCGACGCCGACCGCGTGCACCTCGCCGGTGCGCTGGTCGATCGCGACCACGGATGGCTCAGAAAGGACGATGCCGCGGCCCCGCACGTAAACGAGCGTGTTTGCCGTCCCCAGGTCGACGGCCATGTCGCGGCCCCCAAAGCCGCCAACCGAGCTGAAAATGCCCATAGCGACGGCCGAGTCTAGCTGTTTTGGCGCTCCCGAGGCGCTGCGAGCCTGTTTGCGGACGGGGTTTTGGGGAGAGTCCGCGCGCCTCCCGTAACCATGCCTGGCACCGGGACGTGTCCGAACGAGTCATTGCGTCGACTTTGTGAAATCGACCGCCGGAAACGCTTCTCAGCTCTCCCCGCCCGCTAGAAAGGACTCATGGCACGATCTCCTCGACCTCAGATCGCGGGCGGTCTCTATCACGTAACCACGCGCGGGAATCGGCGTCAGCGTATTTTCCTCGATCGTCGCGACGGTGATTTCTTTCTGACCGTGCTCGGAGTCGTAGTCAAGCGTCACGGGTGGCGGTGCCACTCGTACTGCCTGATGCCCAACCACTACCACCTACTGCTCGAGACTCCTGAGGCCGACATCGCGGCTGGAATGCATCGTCTGAACAACCGCTTCGCTCACTGGTTCAACAAGCGCCGCGACCTCACCGGTCACTTATTCGAGCGAAGATACCGCTCGGTTCTCGTCGAGACAGACGCCCATTTCCTAGAGCTTGTGCGCTACATCGCGCTGAATCCCGTGCGCTCCGGACTCTGTGAGCGACCCGAGACATGGAATTGGAGCAGTTACGCCTGGCTGATCGGGCTCGAACAGAATCCACTCCTCACAACGGAACGATTGGTCACTGCTTTCGCGACAGGACGCGAATCGGCGCCCGCCAGGCTTCGCGCTTTCGTTGAAGACGGCCTCGCGGACCCGGATACGTTCACCTCGACCGGTGCCAGGCACGGGGACGTGGCTGGATAGGACGAGTTGACATCAGCGTGCCGTTGTGCTGGCGCCGCTAGCTGTCCTGCCCACGGACGTTGTGAACGCGGCTGATCGGAGGCCGGCCTCCGATCGAGCTGTGCGGTCGATAGCGGTTGTAGTAGCGGACGAAGCTTAGAAGCGAGCGAGCACGAGCGCCCGAG
>JBAWEP010000036.1:0-14749 GCA_049591255.1 Gaiellaceae bacterium | reverse complement strand
GCGCCGGGCGGGCTGGGGCGCTTGCGGCTAGAGGCGGAGGCCTGCGGCGCAGCGACCGCCGATCCTCCCGCGCTTGCGGAGCAGCCCCAGCTGGCCGCGACCGCGGTGGCACGCCTGGCCGAGGACCAGACTCTCCGAGAAGAGCTGCAGGCGCGCGCCCGCAAGCACGCCGAGAGGCAGTCCTTCGCGGCCGTTGCCGCTCAGCTCGGCGGGATTTACAGGGAGCTGTGCAAGCGCCGGCGCCCCTCGCGTAAGGGAAGCGCCGATCCGCTTTCGGGACGGGAATGGATTCTCTGCGATCTGCACATGCACACGAGCTCGTCGCCGGACTGCTCGGTCGAGGTCGAGGATCTGCTCGACCACGCCGAGGAGATCGGCCTGGGCGCGATCGCCGTCACCGACCACAACGTCTTCACCGGCGCGCCGCGGGCGGCGGAGCTGGCCCGCTCGCGCAAGCTGATCGTGATCCCGGGCGAGGAGATCAAGACCGACGGGCAAGGCGAGGTGATCGGTCTCTTCCTGGAGAAGGAGATCCCGCGCGGCCTCTCCTTCGCCGAGACGCTCGAGGCCATTCACGAGCAGGGCGGGCTGGTCTACGTACCGCACCCCTTCGATCGCCTGCACTCGGTTCCCGACTCGCTGACGCTGCGCCGGCACCTGGCCGAGATCGACGCCTTCGAGGCCTACAACGCACGACTCGTGTTCGAGACCTTCAACGACGAGGCGCTTCGCTTCGCACGCAAATACAACCTGACCATGGGCGCCGGCTCCGACGCGCACGTGTTGCAGGGAGTCGGCACCGGCTGCGTGCGTATGCGCCGCTTCGAGGGCCCCGAGGAGTTCCTGGTGAGCCTGCACGGCGCCGAGATCGTGCGCCGGCCCAGGTCGCTCGTCTACCTGCAGTCGCTCAAGTGGGCGGCGCAGGTCAAGGAAAGGGCGCGCTAGGCGAGAACTTAGGACCCGCCTATCGTGCCCGTCGTGCCCAAAGACGAACTGTTCGAGAAGTACCTGAAGAAGGCGATCACCGAGATCAACGATCTCGGCCATGAGATCGCCGCCGCAGGTGATGGCCCCCGCGCGGCCGTGCTCGGGTCGGGGCACCCGCTTGCCGACATCATGTTGCTGAAGTACGACCCCAAGCCGGCCGAGGTGCAGGAGGGCGTCGCCTTCTTCGGCCGCTCCGGCCAGGCGATTCTCAAGTCGCTGCAGCGCCTGCACGTAGACCCGATGTCGATCTACGGAACGAATTGCCTCAAGCTCGCCGGCGAGGACGAGGCCGAGGCGCTTCCCTATCTGCTGCGCGAGCTGCACATCATTCAGCCGCGCTTGCTCGTCGTCATGGGCGAGGAGGCGCTTCGTTTCGTGAACGAACTCGAGTTCCCGCTCGCCGAGAAGCTCGAGCCGGCGCTCGGCACCCTGCAGCGTTTCACTCCGACGATCGAGGTGCTCTTCTGCCCCGATATCGACGCCTCGCTGGACGAGCAAGCGGCCAAGACGGCTTTCTGGAAGTCTTTCAAGCTGATCGGGCCGTGGTGGGCGGAGCAGCCGCCCTACTGAGACGAGTCTCGGCGACCGGCGGATGCGAGGCGAGGACGGCGAGGCACGCAACTTGAGATGCGCTCGACTACTTCGACCGGCGCTGGCCGTCGGCTTCCTGTTACTGCTCGGCGCCTATTACGCCAGTAGCCAGTTCCTGCCCGATCTGCCCGAGCTGGCCGCGGTGCTCTGGGTCGGCTTCGCGCTGAGCGCGCTGGCGTTCGCGCCGGTGCTGCTCTCGCTGCCGCTGCGCCGCGAGCGCCTGCTTGCTCCGGTCGCGCTCGTCTTCGTGGCGATCGCCGTGCTGCTCTACCTGGTCGGGGCCGATCTCTACGCCTCGCTGCCCAAGCTCGCGGCCGCCGCGCTCGTCGGCTTCCTCTTCCTGCACTTCTTCGAGAGGCTGAGCTGGGTCGTCGTGCTGGCGCTGCTCATTCCGGCGGCCGACACGCTCTCGGTCTGGCAGGGGCCGACTCACTACGTGTTGACCCAGAAGCCGCAGGTCTTCGACGTCAGCTCGATCGCCTTCCCCGTCCCGGGCGAGCGAACCGTCACCATGCGCTGGCAGGTGCCGACCATCGGGACGGTCTCGGGCTGGCGCATCTTTCGTCACGTCGAGGGTGGGCGCGAGCGACTGCTCGCTCCCGATCCCTTCTGTCCCCCGGCCAAGCACTGCGGCGAGAGGCTCTCCTTCAGCGACGGCGCCGAGCCCTCTGGAAAGAAGCTTTGCTATCGCATCGTCGCGCTGCACGCGGGAGCTCCATTCAACGTGGCCACTGTCGAGTTTCCGCCGGCAGGCGAAGGCCTCCCCTTGCTCGATCAGAACACGGGCTTGATCGCTCCGCGCAATCTGCAGGCGACGGATGCCCCGACTTCCGCCGGGCTCGGGCTTCCGGACGTGCTCTTCTTCTCGCTCTTTCTCGGCGCCGCCGCCCGTTTCGGCCTGCGGCGGAGGGCAACCTGGCTGGCACTGGTCGCCTCGCTTGGCGCGACGACGTTACTGGCCGTCTACGCCGATCCGTTCAAGACGAGCGGGCTGCCCGCTCTCCCGGGCATCTCACTCGCCTTCCTGCTCGTCAATGCCGATCTGCTCTGGCGCCGCTTTCGCGGCGGCGACGAGGTCGACGCCGATCTCCCGCCGCAGGTGCCGTCGCAGGCACGGTAGTAGAGCTAATCGGCCTGGAAGAACGCGGCCGGCTCGAAGCCGAGCACGTCGGCGTAGAAGCTGACCGGGAGCGTCTGGATGCGAGTGTTGTAGATGCGCACGTTTCCGTTGTAGATCGTGCGCGCCGCGGCGACCTCGTCCTCCGTCTCGCCGATCTCTCCCTGCAGCGAGAGGAAGTTCTCCGCCGCGCGTAGGCTCGGGTAGCTCTCGGCGACGGCGATCGTGCTCGCAAGCGCGACTGCCAGCTCACTCTCCGGCACGCTCTTGGCGGCGGCTCCGCTTGCCCGCTCGGCCTCGCCTCGCAGTCGCGCCAGCTCACTGAAGAGCTCGCTCTCGTGGGTCGCGTAACCCTTGACGATCTCCACCAGCCGCGGAATCAGATCGTGGCGGCGCTGGAGCTGAACGTCGACGTCGCGCCAGGCCTCGGCGACCTTGTTACGCAGGCGAACGAGCCGGTTGAAGGAGAGTGCCAGAAGCAAACCGACGAAAGCGAACAGCGCCAGCACCACGTAGAGCGGGATCAAGCCGACTGCTCCTCGCGGGCGAGCGCGGGCAGCCGCGCCTCCTCGCCGACTTCCCGCATCAGCCAGCCGGCGATCGGCCGCCACAGTTCGAGCAACTCCTCGATCAGCTGTGGCCGCTCCGGCGACAGCTTCATCTCGACCAGGAAAGCGACCTTCGAGCCGAGGATCTCGAAGCGGGCACCTCCTCCCGGGAGCGCGCGCTGGAAGTCGATCAGCTTGACGATCGCGCTCGGCGTGAGCAGCTTCCTGACCTCGTCCTCTCGCCCGCGCAGGCCGCTGACTCGAAAGTGCTCGTCTAGCTCGGTCGACTCGAGCTCGATCCGCTGGTCGATCTCACTGAAGTGACCAAAGAACTTTTCGCCGAGCTCGGCCGCGTGGCTACGCGGCGAGATCTGCAGCAGATCGATCGGAGGCCGCGCGAGCGAGAAGTGCAGCACGACGTAGGAGCTCTCTTTCTCGTCGTCGCCGCTTCCCTCGATTCGCTTGTGCTGATAGAGGACGGCTCCCGAACCGGGCCAGAAGCCCGAGAAGAAATCGCTCGCCTTGCGCTTGTCTCCGCTTTGCAGGAAGAGCGTGTCCTCGAACGGCTTTCCGCGGGCTTCGTAGTGCCATTGCCGCTCGGCCGCCCAGCGTGTGAAGAAGCGCGCGCGGGCGCGGCCCTTCACTCTGGCCCAGCCGGCGACGAGAGCACAGAGCGCGCCGATCGCCATGCCGGCGAAAACATCCCAGGCGCGCTGCCTCGGCTCCGCGCCGAGCCCGTAGACGAAACCGAGCCCGGTGCCGACTACGGCGCCCAGGGCGACGAGGTCCCAGTAGCCGAACGAGCCGAGCAGGCGCCGCCTCTCTTCGGCCTCCACTTCGCGGTAATCGGGCTCGGACATGGTCGGAGAGTAGTGGACGCCGGGCGCCGCGACCAGAGCCGGGAAGCTCGTGGCAGGCACGGGCCAAATAGCTCGAGCCCCGCCCCGGCTGGGGACGAGGCTCGAGCGGAGCGTTACTTTCGCGTTCCGGGTGTTACTTCTTTACGCAGTTCGCCTGCGCCCAGGCACCGATGTGCTGAGAGGCAGTGGTCAACTTCGCGATGTCCAGGCTCGCGACCAGCTGCTGCAGCTGCGCCGGCGTAGGATTGCTGCCCAGCGCGGCTAGCTTGCTACCTGCCTGGGCGAGCACCTGGAAGTCGCCCCTGATTGCCTTCGGAGCGGTCTTGGCAAGAGTGTCCAGAGCGGCGAGCTGAGCTGAGATGTCGCTCGGGAGCGTGCCGCTAGCTGCTTTCGTGATGGTCGACTGTGCGGCCAGGAGGTTTGCGCAGTCCTTGTTCGTCAGATTCAGACCGCCTGCCGAAGTCGAAGTCGTTGAAGTAGTCGCCTGCTCCGTCGTCGTTGCCTTGGTCGTCGCCGCGGACTTCTTACTCGAGCCGCAACCCGGCGCGACCACGATCAATAGACCAACGAGAACGGCACAGATCAGCTTCAGTCTCATGTACAGAGCCCCTTTCCAGCGCTCTCGCGCGTGGATTCGCTTGCCGCGCGATCGTAGAACACTCGGGCTCTCGCTACAAGCGGGGTCGAGCGCTTGCCGACTCGAGCGTCGCGGCTACTTGACCCGCTTGATTCTCCAGACCCACTTCGCCGGCGTTGCGTCGACGTTGCCGGCCCTGTCGGTCGCGCGCACCTGGAAGGTGTGCTTGCCCTTGCGCAGCGTGACGATCTTCGGCGAGCCGCAGGCCTTCCATTTCCCGCTGTCGAGCTTGCAGCTGAACTTCGAGCCCTGCTCGTCGGAGCGGAAGCGGAAGAGAGCCTTCGAAATCGCCTTCTTCGTCTTCACCGTTTTCTTGGGGTGAGAGACGAGCGTGGTCTGGGGCGGCGAGAAATCGGTTAGCCCCCACAGCTCCGTGCCGTGCGCGGGATCCGTGGCCGAGAAGAAGAGATCCGCCTTGAATGGCGTGATGTACCTGGGGTTGCCGTCGCCCGTCGGGTTGATGTCGGCGACCATGACCGTTCCACTGGCCGCGCCGTTGCTCCTCCACAGCTCGACACCGTGAGCGCCGTCGGTCGCCGCGAAGTAGAGAGTCCCGCTCAGCGATACGAAGCCCGCCGGGTTGCTGCTGAAGCCGGCCGAGGTGTTGATGTCCCTGATCATCACGGTGCCCGCCGCCGTGCCGTCGCTCTTCCACGGCTCGGCTCCGTTCGTCCCGTCGTTGGCTCGGAAGACCAGGCTGGTACCGAAGCGGTACGGCGAAGCGATGCCCGCGCCGCCACTGCCAGGATTGATGTCCTTTACGAGACTCGTGGATGCGGCCGTGCCGTTGGTTTTCCAGAGCTCACGCCCTTTCGTCCCATTCGTTGCGACGAAGTAAGTGGTGCCTCCGATGGTGGTGAGCTCATTCGGCGTGCTGCTCTTTTTAGCGCCGGGCCTGATGTTCTTGACCATCGCCGTTCCTGCCGCCGTGCCGTCGGTTTTCCATAGCTCGATACCGTGCGTGCCGTCGTTGGCCTGGAAGCAGAGCGAGCTTCCGAGCACGGCCGAAATGAGGGTGTTCATGCTGTTGGCACTACCGGGCCTGATGTTTTTCACCAGCGCGGTGCCGGCGGCCGTGCCGTCGCTCTTCCATGGCTCGATACCGTGCGTGCCGTCGTTGGCGGAGAAGTAGATTCGGCCGCCGAGCGCCACGAGCCCTCTCGGACTGCTGCTCGCAGTAGCTGTCTTCGTGTTGATGTTCGCGACCATCACGGTGCCCGCCGGCGTACCGTCGCTCCTCCACAGCTCGCGGCCATGGCTGCTGTCGTCGGCAGAGAAGTAGAGGGCGTTACCGAGCACCGTGAGATCGGCCGGATTGCTGCCGGCAGCGCCGGTTGGATTGACATCCTTGACGAGGACTGTCCCGGCCTCGCTGCCGTCGCTCTTCCACAGTTCGGCGCCGTGCGCGCCGTCGTTGGCGACGAAGTAGAGAGACCCGTTGAACGCCGTCAAATCACTCGGGACGCTGTCGCCCGCCGAGTTGATGTCCTTGAGCATGGCGGTGCCCGCCGCCGTGCCGTCGCTCTTCCAGAGCTCGAGGCCGTGCACTCCATCCGTGGCCTGGAAGTAGAAGGCGCCGCCTACGACCTTGAGATCGATCGGATTACCCGAGTTGGGACCCGGATTCAGGTCCTTGATCAAGTGAGCGCTGATAGTCGCCGCCGCCCCACTGCGAGTTGCCCAAGCGCCGGCGACGAGAGCAGCGATCGCGCAAATCGCAACGACAATCGCTACTGAACGGATCGGATGGAATCTCACGACGGCCTCCTTGGGTGGCAGAGCGCGACTTGATCGAATGCGCACTAAGAATCGCACTTCCACGTCAGGGATGTTTAAAAACGCCCGCCTACAGCGGCGGCGGGCAAGAAACGACCGCGGAGGGCGGCGCGGAGAGCGCCTCGCTAGGCTCGTTTCACCGCCCAGGCCCATCTGGCCGGGCTGCGGTCGGTATTACCGGTCGCGTCCCTGGCGCGCACCTGGAGTACGTGCTTACCGGGCTTGGCCTTGTACGTCTTTACAGAGCCGCAGGATGCCCACTTGCCCTTGTCTAGCTTGCAGGCGAAGCGCGAGCCCGCTTCGGAGGACTTGAAGGTGAATCTGATCTTCACCTTTGCCGTCTTCGTGCGCACGAGCTTCTTCGGGTGCTTGACGATCTTCGTTTGCGGCGGACGGGTATCGACGTAAGAGGCTCGTGACGCGGGCGTCAAGTCCGAATTTCCCGCCTGGTCGATCGCGCGCACAGCGAAGCTGTGCTTGCGATCGGTCAGTGCCGAGTAGGTCTTCGGCGAGCTGCACGAAGTCCAGGCGGAACCGTCGAACTGACAGATGAAGCTCGAGCCCGGCTCGCTCGACGAGAAGCTGAAGCCGGCCGTCCGCTTGCCGATTCGTGTTCCGGGGCCCGACGCGATCGACGTTTCGGGACTGATCGTGTCGATGGTGAAGGTTCGCGCTGCGGGGCTGGCGTCTATATTCCCGGACCGGTCGAGCGCTTGCACTCGGAAGGTGTGCGAGCCGTCCGCGAGCCGGGCGAGCTTCGCCGGAGAGGTGCAGGCGCTATAGCCGCCAGAATCGAGCGAGCATTGGAACGAGCCCGGCTCGTCCATCGAGAAGGCGAAGGTCGGCGTGGCATCGCCGGTGAGGCCGGAGGGACCGGAGGTGAGTTGGGTCTCGGGCGGAGAGAAGTCGCCGTACTTCCAGAGCTCGTCGCCGTGCGTGCCGTCGTCGGCTGAGAAGTAGAGAGTGCTGCCGACGACGGTGAGATTACCCGCGCCGCCACTGTCGGCAGGGTTGATGTCAGCGGCCATGCTCGTACCGGCCGTGCTGCCGTCACTCCTCCAGAGCTCATAGCCGTGGACGCCATCGTCGGCGGCGAAGTAAAGCGCGCCGCCGAAGATCGTCAGGTCGTACAGGTTGCCGTCCGCGCCGGGGTTGGTGTTCTTGACCATGACCGTTCCAGTCGTCGTGCCGTTCGTCTTCCAGAGCTGCATGCCACCGGTCCCGTCACCCGCCGAGAAGAAGAGGTTGCCGCCGAAGACGGTGAGGTAGCGCGGACTACTGCTACCACTCGGGTTGATGTCCTTGACCATTTTCGTGCCGTCGGTCGTGCCGTCGGTCTTCCAGAGCTCGTAGTCCCCGTGACCGCCGGCCTCGTCGTCGGCGGAGAAGTAGAGCGACCCGTCGAAGACGGTGAGCCAGCCCGGACCGTCGTAGTAGTTGCTTATGTACTTCACCAGAACCGTGCCGGCGGCGCTCCCGTCCGTCTTCCAGAGCTCGCAGGCGCTCCCCCCGCTCGACCCGTCGTTCGCCGAGAAGTAGAGCTTGCCGTTGAAGGGTGTGAAGCCATAAGGCTCGCTGTCTCCCGCTGTATTGATGTCCTTGACCATGACCGTGCCGGCGTCAGTGCCGTCGCTCTTCCACAGCTCGACGCCGTCGCTGCCGTTATCGCCCGCGAAGTAGAGGCTGCCGTCGAAAACGGTGAATCCCCACGGATCGCCAATGGTTTCCGTGACCACCACAGTGCCCCCGGCCGTGCCGTCGGTCTTCCAGAGCTCGACACCGTGAGTGCCATCGTCGGCCGAGAAGAAGAGACTGCCGTTGAAGACCGCGAAGCCGTCGGGGTAACTGTCATCGCTGCCCGGGTTGATGTCCTTGACCATCACGGTGCCGCTTGCCGTGCCGTCGCTCTTCCACAGCTCGCGACCGTGGGCGCTGCCGTCGGAGGCGGCAAAATAGAAGCTCCCGCCGTAGGCAGCGACATTGCCCGGCAGGTATCCGTCCCCGACCGGGTTGATGTCCTTGACCATGCTCGTTCCGGTCTCGCTGCCGTCGCTCTTCCAGAGCTCCTGACCGTGACTGCCGTCGTCGGCCTGGAAGTAGAGCTTGCCCTCGAAGACTAGGGGCATCTGAAGGGAGCTGTCCCCGCCTGGATTGATGTCCTTGACCAGCTGAGCGGTGACGAGCGCCGCCGCGTTACCACGCGAAGCCCGCGCCCCAACGAGGAGAGCGGCGAGCACCACGGCCAGCGCAAGAAGCGCGAGAAATCGGAATGCCATCGGCGCAGCGCCGGCGGCGCCGTTTCCTGGGGCGTGGTTTCCGGTAGGACGAGTCGTGAAGAGCTGCATGGCGGCGACCTCTGCGGGTTCGGGGGAGGGAGCGAGCAGGCCCGATCATAAATCGCGCCGGCCCCGAAGATCGGAGGAAGCCGCTAGTCGGCCGGGGGATCTTCGCGCTCGAGCAGCGCCACGGTCTCGACGTGCGGCGTGTGCGGGAACATGTCCACCGGCCGGGCTCGCAGCAGCCGGTAGCCGGCCTGCTCGTGCAGCAGCTTGAAGTCGCCGGCGAGAGTCGTCGGATTGCAGGAGACGTAGACGATGCGAGGCGCCCCGGTCTCGGCCAGGCGCCGCAGGGCCTTTCCGGCCAGGCCCGCGCGGGGCGGATCGACCACGACAACGTCCGGCTCGCCGGAACGATCCTTCAGCTCGCGGATGACCTGGCCGACGTTGCCGGCGAAAAACGCGATGTTGCCGACCGAGTTTCGCTCGGCGTTTTCCAGCGCGCACGCGACCGACTCCTCGGAGATCTCGATCCCCCAGACCGAGCGCGCCTGCCTCGCCAGCGTCAGCCCGATCGTGCCGGTGCCGCAGTACAGGTCCCAGACGGTCTCGTCTCCCGTCAAGCCTGCGTACTCGGTGGCCAGCGCGTAGAGCTTCTCGGCCATCAGCGTGTTCGTCTGCAGGAAGGCGTTCGGGCGCAAGCGGAAGTTCAGGCCGCAGAGCTCCTCCTCGATCGCCTCCTCACCCCAGATCAGCTTCGCCGGAACATTGGTGGTCTCGCCCACGCCGTCGTTGACGGCCCAGTAGATCGAGCGCACCTCGGGAAACTTCGTCAGCGAGCGAACGAGGAAGTCGCGGTCGAAAGGCTTGTCCGACGCCGTCACGAGCATCACCAGCGCCTGGCCGGTGTTGCGACCCTCGCGCACGACGAGGTGGCGCAGGTAACCGTGCTTCTCCTTCTGGTCGTAGGCCTCGAGCACCTCTTCGCGCGCCCATTCCACAACCGCGGCGCGAATCGAGTTGCCCAGCTCGGTGGTGAGCAGGCAGCTCTCGATCGGCAGCAGCTCGTCCCAGCGGCCGGCGCGGTGGAAGCCGAGCGCGGGGCCGTCGGGCGTGGCTGAGAACGAGTACTCGAGCTTGTTGCGGTAGCCGTAGATCTCCTCCGCCGGAGTGATCGGCTCGAGCGGCGGCTCGCTGAGGCCGGCGATGCGAACGAGCGCGTCTCTGACCTGCGCCGCCTTCGACTCGCACTGCACTTCGTAGGCGAGATCCTGGAAGCGGCAGCCACCGCAGGCGCCGAAGTAAGGGCAGGGCGCCTCGACGCGGCTCGGGCCCGGCTCGAGCACCTCGATCGTCTCGGCCTCGGCGTGGCTGCGCTTCACCTTGGTGACGCGGGCGCGGACGAGATCACCGGGCAGGCCGCGACGGACGAAGAGGACGAAGCCCTCCAAGCGCGCGACGCCGTTGCCGCCGAAGGCAAGCGACTCGATGCGCAGCTCGAGCTCCTGTTCTTTCGTGACGGGGGCAGTGGCCATTGAACCGGCAAGCCTAGCTTGCGCGAGACGAGTGACGAATGAGGCGCGCTGCGACGTATCCGGGTAGACGGGCGCGGGAGCCGCCGCCCGGCCCGTCAGTATGTCGCCAACCAACACCCGGGAGGATCGAAGATGAAGCGCTCCACGCTCGTTCTCGCACTGATTGCGCTGCTCGTACTCGGCCTGACCACGGCTTGTGGCTCCAGCTCCCGCTCGGTGAAGAGAACGATCAGCGTCAGCGCCGATGCAACGATCAAGGCCAAGCCGAATCTGGCCAACTTCTCGTTCGGCGTCTCGAAGAACGGCTCGACCGCGAGCCAGGCGCTGACCGCCAATACGGAGGCCATGCGCCGGGTGATCGCCGCGATCAAGAAGGAAGGGGTCGCCGCCCGCGACATCCAGACGCAAAACGTCAACGTGAGCCCGATCACCAACTCGAGCGGAAGCACCACCGGCTACAGCGCCTCGAACTCGGTCAGCGTCGACCTGCACGACGTGCTGAAGGCCGGCCGGCTGATCGCGGCCGTTACCGCCGCGGGCGCGAACCTCGAGAGCGGGCCCACCTTCTCGCTCGCGAACACCGATCTCACCTATCGCAAGGCGCTCAACGCGGCGCTGGACAAGGCTCATGCCAACGCCGCGTCGATGGCCACGCACGTCGGCCTCAACCTGGGCAAGCCCGCCTCGATCAAGGAGGGCGCCGAGAACGTGACCCCGATCTTCGCGGCTCTCGACAGAGCGGCTCCGAAGGCAGCCTTGGGGGCCGTCCCGGTGCAGCGCGGACGCATCGAGGTGAGCGCCTCGGTCACCGTGGTGTACTCCGCGAGCTAGCGACTCATGGCTTGCGACTCACCGAGACGAACTCGTTGTAGGCGAACACTCGCCCGAAGAGACGCGGAAACGGGAACGAGAAGTCGCGAAGCGGAAGCAGCCCCAGCTCGTCGGAGACACCGCGCAGTCGATCGAGATCCATGAGCTCCACGTGCGTGGAATCGGTGCGGAAGCCGGCTTCCTGAGGCGTTATCAGGATCAGCTTCCCGCCCGGGCGCAGCTGCGGGAGATACCTCCGAATGAGCTCGACGAGCTGATCGCGCCGCATGTGCTCGGCCACGTGCGCCAGCAGGAGCGAGTCGAAAATGCCCGCCCGATTCCATTCCGTGGCCGCAAACTCCTCGGGAGTGAAGGCGCGAAACCCCGCCTTGCTCGCCGCGGCAACGACATAAGGATTCGTGTCGATTCCCACCGCGTTCCCGTCCAGATGCGCGAGGTTGCGCCCGATCCCGCAACCCACCTCGAGCGTGAAGCCGGGCTCCAGCCGCCGCAGGTTCCAGCGGTAGGGAGCCTGGACGTGCAGCAGCGCCTTCCAGCGGGAGTGCTGGAGGCGTTCGAGTCGCTCGCAGTATTCGCGGTCGCGGGCGTCGGCGGCTTGGTCTTCGGCCATACGCTGGATCAGCTCACTTCTAGTGCAGCACGCTCACGAGCACCTTACGCGAGCGCGGGCCGTCGAACTCGCAGAGGAAGATGCCTTGCCAGGTGCCGAGCGCCAGCCTGCCGCCCGTGAGCGGCACCAGCACCTGCGGGCCGATCAGCGAGGCGCGGATGTGCGAGGGCGCGTTCTCGTCGCCGGCCTCCCAGTGCTTGAAGGGCCAGCCGTCCTCGACGATGCGTTCCAGCGACATCTCCAGGTCGCGGGCGACATTGGGATCGGCATGCTCGTTGATCGTCACACCCGCCGTGGTGTGCGGCACGTAGACCAGCACGGCCGAGCCTTCGACCGCTTCACCGAGCGCCTCGCGCACCGCCGTAGTGATGTCGACGAGCTGGCTCTTTCGCTCGGTTTTCACGAGTATCTCGCGCACGGTCACCCGTCTATCCTAGGCGCATGTCGGGGGGCTCGGAACCGGATCGTTCGCTCACGTACAGCCGAGCTCAGCGAGACGCTCGAGCCCGCATAAGCGAGAGGCGGCTCTCGCCGCCCCTCTTTCGAGCCCGCCTCGAGTCGATCGTCAGTCCTTCTTCTGAGCCTTGCCCTCGATCGCGCCGGCTTCACTCTTTGCGACCGGAATGCGATGCGGCTTGGGCAGCTCGGGCTTGCGCACGCGCAGCTCGAGCACTCCGTTCGAGTAGCTGGCCGAGACGTCCGCCTCGGTCACGCCGGCGGGCAGCGAAATCGTCCGCTCGAAGCTGCCGAAATGGCGCTCGTAGCGATGGAAGCCGTCCTGCGAAGTGGTCTCCTCGCGCTCTCTCTCGGCGCTGACGTTGAGCGCGCCGTCCTCGAGCTCGACGGAGATCTTCTCTTCCGGGATGCCCGGCAGGTCGAACGCGTAGACGACCTCGCTCTCGCTCTCCCAGACGTCCAGAGCCGGAATCCAGGCACGCGAGGCTTGCTCGCCTACTCCTTCCGCGTAGATCATCCTGCGCATCTCGTTTTGCAGGCTGGCGAGCTCTCTGAATGGATCGAATCGAACCAGTGTGGCCATCTCAACCCCCTCCTTCTCTTTCTTGATAGCGCCGACAGGATAAAACCTAAGTCGGTTATTGTCAAGGCTCTGGATCGCTAAACTCCCCGCCTTCTAATGGCGCATCTGCCCACAAACGCACTCAAGGGAAGGCACTTCCTGCGCGTCGCGGACTGGAAGCCCGCCGAGCTGAAGGCCGTGCTCGATCTCGGCGACGAGCTGAAGATGCTGCTCGCCAGAGGGCGGCCGCACAAGCTTCTTCCGGGCCGCTCGATCGCGCTGATCTTCAACAAGGCCTCCACGCGCACCCGCGTCTCGTTCGAGGTCGGGATCTGCCAGCTCGGCGGCACCGGCGTGAGCATCACCGCCGCGCACACGCACCTGGCCCGAGGCGAGACGTTGAAGGACACCGCGAGCGTGCTCTCGCGCTACGTCGATGCCATCGTCATCCGCACGGGCGCCCACTCCGAGGTCGAGGAGACGGCCGCCTACTCCAGCGTCCCGGTCTTGAACGCGCTCACCGACAGCTCCCATCCCTGTCAGGCGCTGGCCGACGTGATGACGATTCGCGAGCGCTGCGGTCGCCTCGACGGCGTGCGTCTGGCCTATCTGGGCGACGGCAACAACGTCTGCGCCTCGCTGATGGTCGCCGCCGCCAAGCTGGGCATGAGCTTCGTCGCGGCCTGCCCGCCGGGATACGAGCCGACCGAGCAAGCACTGGCCGACGCGCGAGAAGCGGCCGAGCAGAGCGGAGCGACGATCGAGATCGTGAACGACCCCGAGCAGGCCGCCGCCGGCGCCGACGTTCTCTATACCGACGTCTGGGTGAGCATGGGACAGGAGGAGGAGCGCGACAAGCGCCTGGCCGACTTCCAGGGCTACTCGATCGACGAGCGGCTGCTTGCGCTTTCCCGGCCCGAGGCCTTCGTCATGCACTGCCTGCCGGCGCACTACGGCGAGGAGGTCTCGGAGGAGATCGCCCACGGCCCGCGCTCGGCGATCTGGGACCAGGCGGAGAATCGCCTGCACGCCCAGAAGGCGCTGATGGCGCTCGTTCTCCGCTGAACTCCCGCTGAAAGTCCGCGAGCAGAGCCCGCGAAGACTTTCAGCGGTATGAGCTGGGTGTACGAGTCACCGCGCCTAACGGCGCGTGTGCCTCATCTGCTCCCAGAAGCGGGGCGGGCTGGCCGCTGGTGAGGGCAGTGTTCGAGGTGGGCAGGCCGGGGGATGGCGTTTTGTGAGCCGCAGCCGCGCATGTCGGCTGCGACGGCCGGAAAGGAATTCTTTCACCGGCGAAGGTCGCCAGACTTTTGTCGGCTCCGGTGCGAACCAAGCTCGAATGTGTCCGTCTCAATAGCTGACTGAGTTTTCCGATTTCGGGAATACCGTGCAGCCAACCTCGTTTGCACGGATATGGCGACCATCGAAGAAATACGAAAGAAGATCGAGCAGGCCAGCGACCGGCGAGCCGAGTTGTGGCACAAGCTCTCCGAGGGGCACGACCCCGCAGTCGCCGCCGAGCTCAAGCAGCTCGAGCGCGAGATCGAGCTGCTCTGGGACGAGCAGCGCTCAGTCCGCGCGGCCATCCGCTTCGGCGATCGCGACAAGATTCTCAAGCGTGCGCGCACCGAAGAACGGATCGAGCGTTCGGCCGCCTAGCCGGAAGTCACCAGGGACGAAGGGCGACGACGAACGTCATCCGTGCGTCCTTCCGCGCGCGCCTACGCGTGCTCGATGACCGGCGACGGA
Organism: Gaiellaceae bacterium; assembly: GCA_049591255.1. Classification (GTDB taxonomy): domain Bacteria; phylum Actinomycetota; class Thermoleophilia; order Gaiellales; family Gaiellaceae; genus Fen-549. The sequence continues at coordinate 214 of JBAWEP010000036.1, read as the reverse complement.
TCGAGAAGGGCAGGCCGCGGGCGGGCTACACTGCGGGCGAAGGGGCGTTAGCTCAGCTGGGAGAGCGCCGGCTTTGCAAGCCGGAGGTCACCGGTTCGATCCCGGTACGCTCCATTTCTCGCTTTCTCGGTCGGCTCATCGCGTAAACGCGATGAGCCTGACGCCGCTGGCGGCAGGATCCTGTTCGACGCCGTGCGAAAGCACTGTCATCTCA
>JBAWEP010000035.1:0-49153 GCA_049591255.1 Gaiellaceae bacterium | reverse complement strand
CGACCGCGACACTGCGTCCTAGCCTCGCATCCACCGAATCGCACCCAGTCGACGGGTCTTCATTCCGCTCCGCGCTCGGTGGCGGGCGAATAGAGAAGTGCCCGCCGTTGCCCGATTCTCAGGACGGGAAGATCTCGCGAAAGCGCCGCACGAAGGTCACTTCCGGCAGCAGCGCAAGCAACCCGCGCTTCTCACCGAAGGTGACCCTGGCGAGCTCCTCGAAGCCGAGCTCGGTCAGCGGGTCGCCGTCGACCAGCACCGAGAGCGGGATGTCGGCCGTCACGTTGGTGGCCACGAGCGACTGCCCGCGCGGAACGACGAGCGGGCGGGCGGCAAGCGTGTGCGGGGCGACGAAGGTGATGGACATCACGTCGATGCCCCAGACCACCACCGGACCGCCGTTCGAGAGGTTGTAGGCCGTCGACCCGATCGCGGTGGAGCAGACCATGCCGTCGCAGGCGACGCTGCCGTAGTCCTCGCCGTCGACCTGCCAGTTGAGCTCGACGACGCGCCCGTGCGTCGAGGAGATGAGGACGATGTCGTTGATCGCCGCGCGGCGCTGCCCGCCGGCCTCGACCTCCAGCGTGGGAAGCTCGAGCAGCCGGTAATCGCCCGTGAAGGCTCGCTCGACGCCGCTTTCGAGCTCGGCGGCGGCGACCGAGGTGAGGAAGCCGACGCGTCCGTAGTTGACGCCGAAGACGGGGATGCCGCTGTCGATGAAGCGGTCGAGCGTGCGCAGCATCGTTCCGTCGCCGCCCAGCACGATGACCAGATCGGCCGTCGCGACGTCGTCGGCGGCGGGGGGAAGGCCGTGCTTTTCCCTCTCGTCCGCGGGGAAGAGGAGCGTCACGCCGTTGTGCTCGGCAACCGCCTGCAGGCGCTCGAGCCCGTCCCCGATCGTCTCCACATGGCCGTGGGTGACCACGGCGGCGCTGCGAATCGGCTCACTTGACGGCATCGCGGATCCACTCCTCGAGCTGGCTGGGGAGCCTGGGTTCGGCATCGTTGACGAGGTGAATGAAGATCTCGCGGTTTCCCTTCGGGCCGGGCAACCCGGAGTCTACGACGCCGGCCACCCGTGCATGCCACTCGAGCGAGGCTTCGGCGATCTCGCGCACCACGCGGCGGCGGATCTCGGGGTCGCGAATCACGCCTCCTTTCCCGACCTCCTCCTTGCCGGCCTCGAACTGCGGCTTGACCATCGCCAGCGCCTGCCAGCCGGGAGCGGCCAGCCTGAGTGCGGGCGGGAGCACGAGCTTGAGGCTGATGAAGGAGACGTCGCAGACGACCAGCTCCGGCGCGAAAGGAAGCTCTGTCAGCTCGCGCGCGTTGACGCGCTCGAGCACGATCACGCGCGCGTCGTCACGCAGCTTCTGAGCGAGCTGTCCGTAGCCGACGTCGAGCGCGATCACGCGCCGGGCGCCACGTTGCAGCAGGCAGTCGCTGAAGCCGCCCGTCGAGGCGCCGACATCGAGGCAGTCCTTCCCGGCCGGGTCGACATTCAGCGCATCCAGTGCATTGGCAAGCTTCTCGCCGCCGCGCGAGACGAACGGCGCCTTGGCGGTGAGCTCGAGCTCGGCGTCTTCGGCCACCTGCTGACCGGCTTTGGAGTAGCCGATCACTCGCCCGGCCATCACTAGTGCCTGGGCCTTGGCGCGGGTATCGGCCAGGCCTCGCTCGACGAGGAGTTGGTCGAGGCGTTTCTTCTCTGGGCGTTTGCTCATGTTCTTGGCATCGTGCGCGCTTCTCGGTGTTCGGGCGCCGTTACCCACCCACCAACCCCCCACCCTCCCAGGGGCGGGGAACGGTATCAAGGAGAGCAGCACACGAACGTGCCGATTCTGTGTCAATATCGGTCACTTCGGGGCGGCGTCGGCACGCCGGAACCCGAAACGTGACCGCGACCTCTTCGCAGAGCAGCTCGGGACGCGGCCCCGAGCAAGTTCGGTCTCCGAGAATCTCTCTAGATCGGGGCTACGGAGATTGGTCCCACGGATTAGCGATCGTTTCGTGGGCCAGCACCTTGCCTTGGCCGTCATAGAGCGTGAGGGCAGTAGGACGGCTTGTGCTGTTCTGGTGCTCTTGGGGTACTCCGACCACGAAGAAGCCCGCATCGATTGGCGCGGTCACCCACACGAAGGGGATTTCCTCGTTCGTGCCGTTCGCATAGGAGAGCTCGATCCGCTCGCCGGCGCTGTTGATGAACGCGCCCCTGATCTGCATCGGGATCAGATCTGGGTGGAACTGCCAGCCAATACGGCGCTCAAATTCAGCGCGATCAGGAATACACCCTGCCCGCGACGAGCAGAAGCCACCAGACGCTGTAGGGGCGACGTAGAGCTTGAACGGCGTGCCGTTCAGGTACAAACCAGGGATCATCCGCGCCTGATCCGGAAGCACCCCGAACTGCCATGACGGGCCGGCGGGCTCCATGCTCTGGAACTCAACGACCGCTTTCGCCGGCGCCTTCTCCGCCGCGTTGAAATCAACGATCGGATGACCCAGCGCGTACGCCGAGGCGACGCCGACGACGGCGAGCGCGGTAAGCAGGACGACCCCGTAGATTCCCTGGCGGCGGCGCGCCCGCTTTGCCCGCCGAATTACGTCCGTCCAGCTGCCGTCGTTGGGACCTGCGCCGAGAATTGCGTCTCGCTTCAGCTCTTCACTCATCGTCCCACCTCCTCGCCGTCGAGCAGGCCGAGCAATTCTTCCTTCGCCTGAGCGAGCGTCGCGGCGACCGTGCCTTCCGAGACGCCGGCGACCTCCGCGATCTCCGCATAGGAGAGATCGGCGAAGTAGCGCAGGAAGACGAAGAGACGGCGGCGCGGCGGTAGCGCGCGCACCGCGGCGCGGACGTCCCGGTCGGGAGCCGTTTCGCGCGCGGGCGCCTCGTACTCCTCGTCGAGCTGCCACTCGCGGCGCAGATCGCGACGCGCCTTGAGCGCCACGTTGACGGTGATGCGCCAGACCCAGGCCTCCAGGCTTCCCTCGCCGCGGAACTTCCGCTGCTCGCGCAGCGCCCTGGCGAAGGCCTCCTGAACGACCTCCCGGGCGAGATCGTGGCTTCCGACGACGCCCGCCATGATGTCCCGGTAGTTCCGGTACTGCTCGCGGTAGAGCTGTTCGAGGGCTTCTGCGTTCCCTTTCACCTGCACCTACAGATCTCCGGCGCGCCGGATTCCTTTAGCGGGAGAAGGAGCTAGCTCGTGCGCGAGACGAGGCTGTCGGTGATCGCCTCCAGCACCGAGGTATCGCCGACCACCTCGCCGAGTCGCGCCTTGGCGCGGGCGGCGGCCTCGTCGGCCAGGCGCCTGGTCTCGTCGACGCCGTGCACGATCACGTAGCCGTCGCGGTCGAGCAGATCGTCCACCAGCTGGAAGAGAAGTCCCAGCTCCTCGGCGAAGGCCCGCCAGGGCACCTGCTCGGGCGCGGGCAGCTCGGCGACCTCGAGCGCCAGCCCGATCGCGGCCACGAACAGGCAGCCGGTCTTGAGCCGGTGCAACTCCTCCAGCTCGGCGCCGCCCTTGACGTCCAGGTACTGGCCTCCGATCATTCCCTGCGCCGCGGCGACCAGCTCGCGCGCGACCGACGGGCTCGAATAGCCGAGGGTCAGCCGCACGGCCTCGCCGAAGAGCGCGTCACCGGCCAGGATGGCCACGTCCTCGCCCCACCGGATGTGCGAGCTCGGGCGGCCGCGCCGCTCGGCGTCGTCGTCGAGCGCGGGCAGGTCGTCGTGAACGAGCGAAAAGGAGTGCACCAGCTCCAGCGCCGCCGCCGCCGGAAGCACCCGCTCGGCCGCGCAGCCGATCGCCTCGGCGGTGGCCAGGCAGAGCACCGGACGGATTCGCTTGCCGCCGCCCTCGAGCGAGTAGCGCATCGAGTCGCGCAGATCGCCGAGATCGCTCGACAGATCGAGCGAGCGCAGGTAATCCTCGATCAGGGCGCGCAGCTCGTCAGGCGCCCGCATCGGCCTCGGCCTCCGCCTCGCGGCGAGCGCGCGAAAGCTCGGCCTCGACCTCCTTGGCCAGCTCGGAAAGCCGGCTCAGGATCTCTATCGCCTGCTCCGAATCGTCCGCCTGCTCCAGCTGACGGCGCGTCTCCTCCACCTTCTCGAGCAGCTTCTCGGCTCGGGCCAGCGCTTCCTCTGAGCTCACTCGCTTCCTCCCTCTCTCGCGATCTTGCCCAGCGCACCGTTGACCAGGCGCGCCGCTTCGTCGGTTGTATATCGCTTTGCCAGCTCGACCGCCTCGTTGATGGCGACCTCGTAGGGAACCGTATCCCGCTGGAGCTCGTAAACGGCGATACGAAGAATGTTTCGCTCCAACGCGCCCAGCCGGTCGGCCGTCCAGTCCTGCAGCACCTCGTTCAGGCGCTTGTCGAGCTCGTCGGCGCGCTCCGAGACGGCACGGGCGGTCTCCAGCGCGAAGGGATCGATCTCGCCCTCGTAGAGCGAGGCCAGCGGCTTGCCGGTCAGATCCCACTGGTAGAGGAGAAAGAGCGCCGTCCTGCGCGCGGCTCTACGGCCGGCCATCAGGCGATCTCCTCGACGGTCACGTCCACGCTCAGCCGGTCGAGCTCGCACATCAAGGAGAGCGTCTCGTGCACCGAGCTTTGCACCTGCGAGGAGAGCGCCGGCAAGGCCGCGCCGCCCGGGGCGACGATGCCGACCAGCACACGACCGCCCTCCGCGCTCAGATCGAAGGAGATGCTGCGGCGCGGATAGCGGCGCACCCGCGCGCCGGCGCGCTCCACCGCGGTAGAGACGATCGTGGCCAGCGTCTGGGAGGGAACGATGATCCGCCCCGCTTCTTCCTCGAAGACGAGAGCTTGCTTCATCCCTTGAGCAGAGCGGGAAGGCGGTCGCCCACCTCGGCGATGAAGTTCGTCGAGTAGACGCCGCGCCGGAACTCCTCGGAGTCGACGATGTCGCGGATGACTCGGGTGGTGCTCGTCACACCCTCGATCTCGAGCTCGCCGAGCGCACGCAGGGCGCGCTCGATCGCGGCCGGGCGATCGATGTCGTGGACGATCAGCTTGGCCAGGAGCGAATCGTAGTAGGGGTGGATCTCCATGCCCTCCTCGGCGAAGGTGTCGACGCGAACGCCGGGGCCGAGCGGCACGCGGAAGCGCTCCAGCCGGCCGGGCGTGGGAACGAAGTCGCGCGTCGGATCCTCCGCGTTCAGGCGCATCTCGATGGCGTGGCCGAGGCGCGGCGCGCGACCGGTGAGTGAGAGCGGCTCGCCGGCGGCGATGCGGATCTGCTCGCGCACGATGTCGACACCGGTGACCAGCTCGCTCACCGGGTGCTCGACCTGCAGGCGGGCGTTCAGCTCCATGAAGTAGAAGCGGTCGTCGGAGGAGAGCAGGAACTCGAACGTGCCGGCGTTGGTGTAGCCGATCACTCCGCAGGCGCGCTCCACCGCCTCTTCCATCTCCGCGCGAAGCTCCGGGGTCATGGCCGGCGAGGGCGACTCCTCGATCAGCTTCTGGTGGCGGCGCTGAATCGAGCACTCCCTCTCGCCGAGCGTGAGCACGCCGCCGAACGAGTCGCACAGCACCTGCACCTCGACGTGACGCGCCGGCACGACCGCCCGCTCGACATAGAGGCCGCCGTCGCCGAAGGCCGCCTCAGCCTCCGCCATCGCCGTCCTGAAGGCGCCCTTCAGCTCGGAGGGCTTGTTGACGAAGCGCATGCCCTTGCCGCCGCCGCCCGCTGCCGCCTTGAGCAGCACGGGATAGCCCAGCTCCTTGACGCCCCTTTCCACGTCGGCCAGCGAGGTCAGCGCCTCGGTACCGGGCACCAGCGGTACGCCGGCCGCCTCGAGCTCGCTCTTGGCCTCGGACTTGTCGCCCATCCGCCGCATCAGGTCGGCGCTCGGGCCGATGAAAACGAAGCCGGTCTCCTCGCAGGCCTCCACGAAGTTGGGGTTCTCGGACAGGAAGCCATAACCGGGATGGACGGCCTGACAGCCGGTCGTCTCGGCGGCGCCGATCACATTGGAGATGCTCAGGTAGCTCTCGTTGGCCGGCGGCGGGCCGATGCAGACCGCCTCGTCGGCGAGGCGGACGTGGAGCGAATCCGCATCCGCGGTGGAGTAGACGGCGACGGCCTCGACTCCGAGCTCATGCAGGGCCCGGATGATGCGGACGGCGATCTCACCGCGGTTGGCTACGAGTACACGAGAGAACATTCGTTAGAAAGACGGTTTGGTGCGCCTAAAGGCTGCGACGTAGAGCCTATCTCGTTGGGCGCGCGCGGGCTCGGCGGGATGGACTCTCAATCGGCCTGCCAGTTTATTCCCAGCTGGGGCGGGCGAGGAACCGGGAGTGATCAGTAGTTGTCCAGCGGCTTGCCGCCGATCGGCTCGAGCTCCAGCAGCAGATCGCCGAACTGCACCGGGTCGCCGTCCTCCTTGCAGACGCGGCGCACGATTCCGCCCTGCTCGGCCTTGACCTCGTTCATCAGCTTCATCGCCTCGAGGATGCAGAGCGTCTGGCCGGCCTCGATCGTCTCGCCGAGCTGCACGAACGGAGGCGTGCCGGGATTGGGCGAGCGGTAGAAGGTTCCGACCATCGGCGAGTTGACGGCGATCATGCCTTCGGTGGGGCGCATCTCGGGCGTCTGCTCGAACTCGGCCGAGGCCAGCGGCGCCGACGAGTCGGCCCCACGCTCGCCGCGCGAACGAACGGTGACGCGCATGTCCTCGTCCTCGATCGTTACCTCCGAGACGCCCGTCTCCTGAACGACGTGGATGATGTCGCGAATCCGCTGGGCCCGGTCGCGCTCGACCGCGCCGCCGAAGAACTCGATGTCGGGCGAGGTGCGGCTGCGGATCGCGCGCAGAAGCGGCTCGGCCTCCTGGTCGAAGAAGCGCAGGAGCAGCAGTTCCTCGTCGCTTGCCGCCAGCCCCGAGGAGCGCTCGCGCAGCTCGTCGAGCGTCGGCGCCGGCTTGGGCTCCGCCGCCTCGGCCGAGCAAAGCTCGATCGCCCGTTTCACGGTCGGATCGATCTCGTCGGGCGTGCGCCCGTACTCGCCGCGCACCAGCGGCGGCAGCTCGTCCACGACGGTCTGGTAGCGATTGGCCGAGAGCACGTGCAGCAGGGCCTGCCAGCCGAGGATCTGGACGGTCGGAGAGGCGAGAGGCGGCGAGCCGAGCTCATGGCGAATGGTGTTCAGCTCATCGAGCACGTCGTCGAGCAGATCGGCGGCGGAGTAGGTCTCGAGGTGGGCGTCGAGCGCCGCCACGATCCCGGGCGGGAAGCCGTACTCGGCGGCGCGGGCGGCGATCCTGGGCGCGAGCGGCGCGATCACCTCGTCGCCGATGTGCTCGTCCACGAGGTCGGATGCCTGCCAGAGGATGTCTGCGTCGACCTTGCAGTCGAAGCCGAGCCCGGCGAGCGTCTGCGCCAGCACCTCGCCCGGAGCGCGGTGCAGCGTCAGCGCGATCGGGTAGATCGAGCAGGCGATCAGCTCGGCTCCGGCGCGAGCCGCCTCGATCGAGGAGGCGAGCGCGTTTCCACCGGCGCCCTGGCAGTAGACGGCGACGGGAAGCCCGCTTTCGGCCTTCAATCGCTCCACCAGCTCGTGCGCGCGATTCGGCGGCAGCGAGCCGGTCGGGTCGTGCAGGACGACGCGGGCGGCGCCGAGCGCGGGCAGCTTGCGCGCCTGCTCGACTAGGAGCTCGGTGTCGCCGGCGCGACCGGGACTGTAGACGAGGCCGCCTTCCAGCTCCTTGCCCGCTGCGAGCACGGCGTCGGCCGCCGCGCGCAGGTTGTCGACGTCGTTCATCGGATCGTCGAGACGGAAGACGTCGATGCCGTTGGCCGCCGCACAGGCGATGAAGCTGCGGATGACGTCATCCTCGACCGGATGTGTGCCGACCAGGAAGCGCCCGCGCAGAGCCAGTGCAAGCGGCGTCTTGGTGCGCATCTTGATCGCGCGGATGCGCTCCCAGGGACTCTCCACGCCACGCCTGACCGCGGCCTCGAAGCAGCCGCCGCCGGAGACGTCCAGATAGGCGAAGCCGGCGCTGTCGAGCAGCTCGGCAAGCTTGTACAGGTCGCCCGACGGTACGCGCCCGGCCAGCGGCTCCTGTCCGAGCAGGCGAATAGAGGTGTCTACAAGTGCGGGCATCCTGCGACCGAGAGCCTAGTCGATCAGCCCTGAGGACTGCTGACCATCTGAAAGCGAAATCGCAGACGGCGATCTCGAGTGGTCTTTCAAGGCCCGAATACCGCGAGCTCGGCCTCGCGCCGATAGACGGCGAGCGAGCGGGGCTTCCTGCTGAGCGCAAAGGTGCTCGAGCCGTGCGACCAGCCGCGGTTGAAGTAGATCAGCCCGATCGTGCGCGGGTGACTTCGCACCCAGCCGAACATGTGCGTGACGAAGCTCGGTGAGTCGTAGCCCCAGGGCGCCCACTCGGCGATCACGAACGGCTTGCGATAGGTCTTGTAGAGCGTGTCCATCAGCGACCAGGAAGCCCGTCCTGCGATCTCGTACAGGTCGTCGCCGACGTAGTCGACGTATCCGCCGCCCGGCCAGTAGTTGCGCGGGTGGTTTCCCGCGACGTTAGGAGAGCCCTCTCCCTGCGGGTTCCAGAGAAGCTTGACCTGACCGCTGGCCGCTATCCCGGGCTCGCCGCCGTCGCCGCCCGCGAGCAGATTTGCCCTGATCGAGGGAAGCCCGGCCTGCTCGAGCCTGCCGTTGAGCTCGTCGACGCTTCCGCCGCGCATGATGATCGAGATCCTGCGGAAGGCCTGCACGAACGCCCTGCCCGTATACGCGGCTCCGCGCGATCCCCCGCCCGCCGTGACCGCGCACCAGGGGCTCCAGTGACCGTTCATCTCGGGCATCGGGCGGATCCAGACCTCCTGGCCGAAATCGTTCGCGTTCTTCGCCTGCGTGACGAGCTTGGCGTCGGCAGAGCCTTTCGCGATCGCGGCCGAGGAGAAGCCGCTCGGCGAGATCGTCACGACCGACGTGCGCCCGGCGGCGGAGTCCTTCTCCAACCACTCCTGGCTGACGAAGCTGAAGGTGAGATGGAGCGAGTGGTGATGGCGGGTGAGACGATCGAACGCCGCCGGATTGGGGTCGATGACGCCGAGCATGATCTGACGCGGCTGATGAGCGCGAAGCGGCGCCGACTGCGACTCGGAAGGAAGAAGCGAGAGGACGAGCGCCGCTGCCGATCCGGCGATGACCAGGGCGAGAATCCGCACACCGATTCGCTGCGACCCAGCGTTTCTACTTGCTCGTCGGAAAGAGTCGATCATGAGTTACGTAGGGCCCCCTCAGCATGCCTACGTCGACACCCCGCAAGATCGACAGAACCGCGCAAGACCGTTAATCGCCGGCGCTCGGATGGGGCGTGGAAAGCCGTCTTCCGCGCGATTACGCGCGTGAGATGTAGCGGCGCTCGCGCGGATCGACCTTGATCCGCTCGCCGGTGGAGACGAAGAGCGGCACCTGGACGACGGCGCCGGTCTCGAGCGTGGCGGGCTTGGTGACGTTGGAGACCGTGTCGCCGCGCACGCCCGGTTCGGTGTCGGTGACCGTCATCTCGACCGAAGCAGGCAGCTGAATCCCGGCTGGCTTGCCGTCCACCATCAGCATCTGCACCGAGGCCGAGGGGAGCAGGAAGTCGATCGAGTCCTCGACGACGGCATGCGGCAGGTGGATCTGCTCGTAGTTCGTCTCGTCCATGAACACGACCTCGTCGCCCGAGTCGTACAGGTACTGGACGTTCTTGGTCTCGGTGTAGATGCGGGCCATCTTCTCGCCGGCGCGGAAGGTGCGCTCGACGACGGCGCCCGAATCGAGGTTCTTGAGCTTGGTGCGCACGAAGGCGCCGCCCTTGCCCGGCTTGACGTGCTGGAACTCGACGATGCGCCAGACGACGCCGTCGAGCTCGACGTGCATGCCGTTCTTGAACTGATTGGTGCTGACTACGTCGGCCATTGGAGGGCCAGTCTACCCAACAGTTACGAGTTCCTTGGGGAAGGTCGTCAGCACCTCGGCGCCGTTTTCAGTGACGACGAGCAGATCCTCGATGCGAACGCCGCCCCGCCCTTCGAGATAAATGCCCGGCTCGACGGTTACGACGTTGCCGGCCTGAAGCGTCGTCTCACCCGCCGCGGTGTTGAGCATCGGCGCCTCGTGCACCTCGATGCCGACGCCGTGCCCGAGCCCGTGCAGGAAGTGACCCGCGAACTCGCTCGCCTCGACCAGATCGCGCGCCAGCGCGTCGACCTCGCCGGCGAGCGCGCCGGCGCGAACTGCGGCGACTCCGGCTTCCTGTGCCGCGAGGCAGACGTCGTAGGCGCGGCGCAGCTCGGCGGAAATCTCGCCGCAGGCGAAGGTGCGCGTGCAGTCGGAGTTGTAGCCGCCAACGGCCGCGCCGGCGTCGACCACGATCAGGTCGCCACTCTGCACAACCCGCTCGGTTGGCTCGGCGTGCGGATAGGCGCCGTTCGGGCCGGAGGCGACGATCGTCGGGAAGGCGTCGCCCTCCGCTCCCAGTTCGTGGAACAGCTCGTGCATGCGCCAGGCCAGATCGAGCTCGCGGCGGCCGCAGAACGGCTCGGCGGCGAGGCGCCGGTAGGCCTCGCTGGTGAGATCGGAGGCGCGACGAATCGCGGCCAGCTCGCTCTCGTCCTTGACCTCACGGAGCGCCTCGACCAGACCGCTCGATGAGACCAACTCGGCGCTGCCGGATTGCAGCGTCTCGAGCTGGGCGACCGTCAGCGACTCGGCTTCGACGCAGATCTCTCCTTCGAGCACGGCGGCCATCCCGCCGAACAGGCCGCGCTCCACCTCGACCGTCTCCAGCCCGGTCGCGGCCCGCGCCTCGCCCGTGAAGCGGGAGTCGGTGAGCAGGCGCACCGCGTGGGGCTCGACGAGAAGTGCGGCGAGACCGCGGTAGCCGCTCAGGTAGCGCACATTGGCCTGGCTCGTGACGAGAAGGGGTCGCTCCAGGGTGGCCTGAAGGCGCTCGAGGCGGCTCATCGCGCGGCCAGGAACTCCAGTGCTTCGCGGTAGCCGTTCGGGCCCTTGCCCTTGACGGTCTTGGCCGCCACGTCGCGCACGACCGAGATGCGCCGCCACTGCTCACGCGCGTCGATATTCGACAGGTGCACCTCGACGACCGGCACGCTGAGCAAATCGAGCGCGTCGCGGATCGCGTATGAGTAGTGCGTCCAGGCGCCCGGGTTGACGATCACGCCGTCGGCTCCGTCGAGCGCTTCGTGGATCCATTCGACGTACTGCCCTTCGAAGTTGGTCTGGCGGCAATCGACCTCGAGCCCCAGTTGCTCGGCCCACTCCCTGACCTTGCCCTCCAGCTCGGGCAGGGTGATCACGCCGTAGTGGCCGGGGTCGCGGCGGCCGAGCGTGTCGAGGTTCACTCCATGCAGGACGTAGACGAGCATGTGGAGAGGTTAGCGCCAGCCGGCTATTGAATGTCCCGCATCTTCAGGCATTCCGATTGCCAGTCGTATCGGAAGAGGTGGAGCGTCGATTCGGATCCGCCTGTCTTGGAGCTGTCTCGAACCGCGATAACGTCTCCGCCTCGCCACTCCTGCACGAGGCCGCAGCGTGACACGGAGAGGCATCTGACGAATCCAGGCGAGCAGGCGCTTCATACCGGCGTGAGGACGTTGAGACCGTTTTCCGCGGCGCCTTCGGCGAGGCGCGCGTCGTAGGTCATGACCGTGTCCAGAAAGCCGGCCTCGGCAAGCCGTAGGGCCGTGACCAGGTGGATGGCATCGAGCGTCGCGACCTGCGCTGGAAGAATCGTCTCAGCAGCGTCGAGAATCGTCTGATCGAGCGGGATGAGCGCAACCGCGGCGAGAAGTTCGGCGGCGGTTTCGAGCAGGTCGTAGCGCAGAGCAAGGCGGCGCAGTTCAACCCGAACCAGACGGCTGGCGACGTGCTGATCGAATCCGGCGAGTTCGCGCAGGATGGCCGAAGCGTCCGGCTCGCCGAGCAGAACGCGGCCGAGAGCGCTGGTATCCAGGTAGACGGTCGCCACCGCTCAGTGGCCTCGTTCGCCGCGACTTTCGGCCAGGAAGGCGTCGGTCGTTCCGGCGGGAGCGCCAGGCGCGCGTACGCGCGCAGCCACCTGCTCGAGCCGCCCGATCGGGGTCGTGGCGCCCGCCTTAGCGCTCAACTCCGCGTACCCCTCGAACGAGTACGGCAGCAGCCGCGCCACCTCACGCCCGTGCTCGGTCACCACGAGTTCCTCGCCGTTCTTGACGCGATCCAGATAGCGACTCAGGTTCTGGCGTAGCTCGCGAACTCCGACCTTCCCGGGCATTGTGCGTCACAGTGTAGCACTTCGTCCTCATTCGCCAGAGCGTATTCCGAGACGACGAGCGCAGATGTGCCGATACTGTGCGGAATTGCGCGGGCGCTGCAGGCGGACGCTGCGAATCCGCAATCTAAGAATCAAGCGCCCGTCGCGCCTCGTCCTCGCCCAGCTCCGCGGCCCGCTCCCTGATTCGGCCTTCGAGCTCGGGCGGAGTGATCGCGCCGAAGTGGCCGGGGTCGCGGCGGTCGAGCGCGCCGAGTTTGACTCCGCGCAGGACGTAGACGAGCAGTTGCGGTAAGCCCAGGTGCTCGAGCGGCGAGAGCAGCAACTGAAATTCCCACAGGTGGGAAACACGAATAGGTGGACGTAAGGCTGAAACGCGCTTACGAGCCCGTCGCCGCCGAGGATGGCTCTCGCGTGCTGGTCGAGCGCCTCTGGCCGCGCGGTGTCACGCGCGAGCGAGCCCGGCTCGACGAGTGGGCCAAGGAGATCGCGCCGAGTCCCGAGCTGCGCCGCTGGTACGCCCACGATCCCGCGCGCTTCGCGGAGTTTCGCCGCCGCTACCTGGGCGAGCTGGCCGGGCACGAGCAGGAGCTGGAAGAACTGAGGCGCCGCGCTCGGGCCGGAACGCTGACGCTGGTTTACGCGGCGCGGGACGAGGAGCGAAACAGCGCTGTCGTTCTGGCCGAGGTCTTGCGCGCCGGCTCAGGCAAGAGCAAGAAAGCTTCTAAATAGGACGCCCCCTGCGGGTCTATCTGGATGGCCGAGATTCGGCGCTTTGCGGAGTCCATTAGCTGCGCTTCTCGGGATAGCGGCACCTCGACCACCCACCACCCCCCACCCTCCCGCGGGGTGGAAAACGGTAGCGAGAAAACTCGCGCGAGAATGCACCGGCTTTGTGACGAAAGCCGAGAGCACAGCATCCGTCCCGGCGGGCAACAGAGCGCCCGAGATCGCCGAGTCTACGAATCCGCGATCAACGAATCCAGCGCGCGCCGCGCCTCGTCCTCGTCGAGCTCGACGCCCCGGATCGGTTTCCCGGGCGCCTCCATGAGCACGAACTTGGGCCTTCCACCGGCGACCTTCTTGTCGCGGAACAGCGCCGTCCAGGCCAGATCGCGATCGACGGCGACCGGGCGCGGAAAGAGAATCTCCTCCACCGCCTCGAGCCAGGCCGGGTCGAGGCCGTAGCGGTCGATCGAGACGCGGAGCGCGCCCACCAGCCCGAGCGCGACCGCCTCGCCGTGGGTCGGGCTGCCGAAGGCGCCGGCCGTCTCGAGCGCGTGCGCGAAGGTGTGACCGAGATTGAGCGTCGCCCGAATGCCGTGCTCGTGCGGGTCTCGTAGAACGACCTTCAGCTTGTAGACAGCCGACCTGCGCACCATCTCGGCGTCGGGCAGCTCCCAGATGCGCTCTCCGAGCAGGACGCCGTGCTTGACGAGTTCGGCCATGCCCTCGCGCCGCTCCTGCTCGGGCAGGGTGACGAGCAGATCGGGGTCGATCACGGTACGCGCCGGCCAGTGGAAGGCGCCGACCAGGTTCTTGCCGCTCTCGATATTGATCGCCGTCTTGCCGCCCGTGCCCGCATCCACCTGACCGACGAGCGAGGTCGGGACGGACACCCAGGCGATGCCGCGCATGTAGGTGGCCGCGGCGAAGCCGCCCACATCGGTGACGCAGCCGCCGCCGAGAGCGACGATCAGATCGCCCCGCTCCAGCGGCAGCTCCTCGAGCAGGCGCTGGAAACTGGCGAAGGTCTTGGCGTCTTCTCCGGCAGGAAGGACGTGTGTCGAGACGAGCCTGTCTGCGAGCGCCTCCTTCGCCGCGGCGCCGTAGATGCCGGCGACGTTCTCGTCGCTGATCAGGGCGATATTTCCCTCCCCCGGCACCAGCTCGCCCAGCCGGGCGAGCGCTCCCGCGGCGACCTCCACCCCGCCCGCGGCGAGAATCGCTCCGTCCAGATCGGAGCAGGTGGCGTCGGCGCAGTCGCGATAGACGGGCAGGCGCTCGGCAAAGAGCTTGCGGAAGCTCGCTTCGTCGCCGGCCAGCGGTCGGTTACCGGCGCCGGACACGCGGTGCCAGGCCTTGTTCACGTCCACCTCGACCAGAATCGTCAGCGCGCGCTCGCGGAGCGCCTCTCTCGTCGCCTCGGCGCCCAGGGCGCCGCCTCCGAGCGCGATCACGGCAGGCTCGCAGGCCTCCAGCGCCTCGCGGATGCGGCGCTCCTCGAGCAGCCGGAACTCACTCTCGCCGCGAGCGGCGAAGATCTCCGAGATCGGAGTCCCCGCCTCGCGCTCGATCTCGCTATCGACGTCGACGAAGTTGCGCCCGAGCGCCAGCGCCAGATCGGAGCCGAGCGTGGTCTTGCCGGCGCCCATGAAACCCGCCAGGGCGATGTGACGGTGGAGGGCGTTGGTCGGGCGCGCGATCGCCGGCTTCATCGCGGCTCCGGGCTTCTCGGGGTCGGGGCACCCACCGCGGTTCCTGGCACCGGGTTGAGGCGCCGAAAAAGGGTAGTGGGGCGAGACACACCGGAATGTGCCGAGTTTGTGCCGAGTTTGTGCCGAGCACTCAAGCCGTCTGCTGGAGCGGGCATTGCTACCTCGGCGACCAGTCGATGCGCTCGAGATAGGCGTTGTGGGCCGCGACGAAATCGCCGATCGAGTCGCCGCCGAACTTCTCCTTCGCCGCCTTGGCCAGCTCGAAGGCGACCGCGGCCTCGGCGACTACCGCGAGCGCCTCCACGGCGGTCGTGTCCGAGCGCTCGACCAGCGCCTCGGCCGGTTCGCCGCTGGCCACGTCGACCGAGCGGAGCGGCTTCATCAGGGTCGGGATCGGCTTCATCGCGGCGCGCACCACAACGGCCTCACCGTTCGTCACACCGCCCTCCAGACCGCCGGCGCGGTTGGTCTCGCGGTAGTAGCCGCGCTGGTCGCGGAAAATCTCGTCGTGGGCCTGGGAACCGGAAACGCGAGCGAGCGCGAAGCCCTCGCCTATCTCCACTCCCTTGACGGCCTGAATGCCCATCAGCGCCTGGCCCAGGCGACCGTCGAGGCGATCGCCCTTATCCGCATAGGAGCCGAGCCCGGGCACGACGCCTTGCGCGCGCACCTCGATGATGCCGCCGAGCGTGTCCTTGTCTTTACGCGCCCTGTCGATCGCCGCGTGCTCCTGCTTCTCGCCCCCCTCGCCGCCGATCTCCAGCACGCTGCCCGCGACCTCTATCCCGATCGTGCTGAGGAGCTGCTTGGCCACGGAGCCGGCGGCGACGAAGACCGCCGTGTGCCGGGCGCTGGCGCGCTCGAGCACGTTGCGCACGTCACCGAAACCGTGCTTGAGCAACCCGGAGAGGTCGGCATGACCCGGCCGCGGCAGCGTCACTGTCTCGGTGCCCTTCCCTTCCGGCTCGCCCTCCGGCGGCCAGGGATTCATGCCCCAGGTCCAGTGCGAGTGATCGCGGTTGCGAACGACGAGCGCCAGCGGCGTGCCCAGAGTCCTTCCCTGGCGCAACCCGGCCAGCACCTCGATCTCGTCCCGCTCGATCTGCTGCCTGGGCGAGCGACCGTAGCCCTGCTGGCGCCGGGCCAGATCGTTCTCGATCTGCGCGCGCTCGAGCACCAGGTCGGCCGGCAAACCGCTCAGGATCGCGACGAGCGCCGGCCCGTGCGACTCCCCCGCGCTGACAAGCGAAAGTGTCATGTCACCAATCTATTGGCTAGAAGCCGATCTCGCCAGGACTGCTCCGCCTCATTCGGAAAGGCTTTTCGGGCCGAACGGCCGAGCGCATGACGTCGATCGGCGCCTCGATGCCCGTCCAGTGCTCGAACGACGCGGCGCCCTGGCGCACGAGCACCTCGAGCCCGTCCACCACCACTGGACAGCTCGCCTGGCGCGCCGCCGCGATCAACGCCGTAGGCGATCCGTCCGGCTTGTAGGCCAGATCGACGACCTGCTGACCCGCGCGCGGCGGCACCGGAAGCTCGTCTTTCACCGGCGTCGCGTTGACGACGATCTGCGCCTCCTCGGCGCTCGGCGGCCAATCGAGCACGCGCACCGAGAGCCCGGGCTCGAGCTCGTGCACGAAGTCCGCCAACTCCTCGGCGCGCTCGGCGCTGGAGATCGCAAGCGAGGCGATTCCCGCGTCCACGAAAGCCGCGGCGAGAGCCTGGCCCGCCCCGCCCGCGCCGAGCAGGAGCACGTCCGCCCCCTCGGGCTCGACCGCGCTCGTGACGGCAAAGCCGTCGGTCGAGGTGCCGAAGAGAGTGCCGTCCTCGCGCACGACGACCGTGTTGACCGAGCCGCCGCGACGAGCGATCTCGGAGAGCTCGTCGCAGAGCCCGCAGGCTGCCAGCTTGTGCGGGATCGTCACGTTGGCTCCCGTAAAGCCGAGCGCAGCCAGTCCGCGCAAGGCGTCCGCCAGCGCCGCCGGCTGCACGTGCAGCGGGACATAGGCCCAGTCGAGGCCCGCGGCCTCGAAGGCGGCGTTCTGCATCCGCGGCGAGAGCGAGTGCGCCACGGGATCGCCGATCAGACCGACCAGGCGAGTTGTGCCGGCAATCATTTGATGTACCCCCAGGCTCGTTCGTGAGCGATGAAATCGGCAGAGCTCTGCGTGAAGTAGTGCTGCTGCGTGCCAGGCTTGCGCAGGAAGTAGATGTACTTGACCTTGGCCGGATGGGCGGCGGCCTGCATCGAGGCCAGCCCGGGGTTGGCGATCGGCGTCGGCGGTAGCCCGGCGCGCTTGCGCGTGTTGTAGCGGTTGGAGCTGTTCAGGAAGGGCGAGAGCGACTGGGTCGGTTTGAGGTTGAGCCCGTAGCGGAGCGTCGCATCGATGCCGAGCGTCATGCCGAGGTGCAGGCGGTTGTAGATGACCGCCGCGACCTTGGCGCGCTCGGCGGGCGAGAAGGCCTCCTTCTCGACCATCGAGGCGATGATCAGGACGTCGTAGCCGGTGAGGTTCTTGGAGTGTGCGTAGCGCAGATCGAGCTTCTTCCAGGCTCTGCGGAAGGCCACCAGCTGGTCGCTCACGAGCTGCTCGGTCGTGGTCGAGCGCAGGAAGTCGTAGGTGGCCGGGAAGAGGAAGCCCTCCAGCGTTCGCGCCTTGCTGTCGCCCGCGTACTGCGCGGGGAGCTGTGAGCTGCGCGTCAGCTTCATGTACTTGCTCGCCGAGAGTGCCGGCCTGATGCCTCGCTCGCTGTGAGCGATGCCGTCGACGGCGGCGATGCGCGCGGCCATGTCCCGGCGCGTGAAGCCCTCGGGGAAGACGATCTTGAACGGCTTGATCACCGTCGTCGTGGTCGAGCGGGTGTGCGAGCCGCGATCGAGCGCGAAGTTGACGACGACGGCGAGCACCGCGATCAGCCCGCCCAGAATGGCAACAGCGATCAGGCGCCGGCGAAGGATCTGCCAGCGGGTGGGCCCGCGGCGGGGCGGCCGGTAGCCCGGCGGCAGGCTCAGTTTTCGCGGTTGGTCGACCATGTCAGGAAGCTTTCCAGTAGATGGGCGGCGGCGCGCGCGTCCTCGGGCGCGTCCGACGGGGTTCGTGCGGCCAGGATTGTGGTCATGCGCTCGTCGAACAGCTCCACCGGCACGGCCACGCTCTCGCGCAGGCGCCGGGCGAAGGCCTCGGTCTCGCGCGCCTGCTTGCCGTGCTCGCCGCGCAGGGTCAGAGGCAGACCAACAACGATCTGCTCGGGCTGCTCCTCGGCGATCAGGGCGAGCAGGCGCTCGGCGCCGGGCTTCGTCCCGACGCGCTCGACGACGGTGAGCGGGCGGGCGATGACGCCGCTCGGATCCGAGACGGCGACTCCCGTCCTGGCCGATCCGTAATCGAGCGCGAGCACCTTCACCGCTGGCGATTCTAGCCGCCGCTCGCCTTGACCCGGTTCCACGTGCCCCCGCCCTACCGCGGTGCCAGATAACGAATCCGCCAGCGAGATGCGTAAGGAAGCATGCCCCTCGAGACCGGGATTCTGTAGAAGGATCGGCATACTCTCGTCACGGCGACTCCTTGACACGAGCCCCTTTCTCTGAGCGGTATCAGACGTAATGAGGGATTCCGTGACAAAGCCGACACACTTACGTCACGGCGAATCCTTGACACAGGCCCATTTATCCGAACGGTGTCTGATACCGCGGGGAGACCAAGGGTAAGGTCGAGGGAAGAACGAAGCGCTAGAGCGCGGCCAGAATCGCGTCGGCCGCGACCTGAAGCGCTTCGGACAGCTTCTCGGGATCCTTGCCGCCGGCGCGGGCCATGCCCGCTCGCCCGCCGCCGCCACCACCGACGAGCGCCGCGGCGGCGCGAACAATCTGCACGGCATCGAGGCCACGCTCCTCCAGCGTCTTGTCGAAGTTGCAGACGAGATTGACCCGTCCGTCGTCGACCGCACCGACGACCACGGCGGCCGGAGCGTTCTTGTTCTTGAGCTGGTCGGAGACGGCGAGCAGCCCCTCGGCGTCGACGCCCTTGATCTCGGCCACGACGACCTTGATGCCGTCCCGCTCCTCCTCGCGGACGATTGCGATCTCCGGCTCGGCGCCGCCGGATTCACCGGGGCGCTTCTTGGCCTCCTTGCGCAGCCGCTCGATCTCGGCGCGGAGCTTGGCGGCTTCGGCCGCGCGCTCGCGCAGGAGCCAGACCGCGGCGCCGGAGGTGACGGCCTCGATCCGGCGCATGCCCGAGCCCACCGAGCCCTCCGAGGTGATGGCGAAGGCCCCGATCTCGGCCGTCGAGCGCACATGCGTGCCGCCGCAGAGCTCGCGCGAGACGTCCTTCACCTCGACCACGCGCACCATGTCGCCGTACTTCTCGCCGAACAGCGCCATCGCTCCCAGCTCCCTGGCTTCTTCGATCGGCGTCACGAACGTGTGCACGGGATGATTGGCGAAGATGTCCGCGTTGACGAGGCGCTCGATCTCGTCGCGCTCGCCGGCGGTGAGCGCCTTGGGGTGTGAGAAGTCGAAGCGCAGCTTGTCGGGGCGGACGGCCGAGCCGGCCTGGCGCGCATGCTCGCCGAGCACGCGCTGCAGCGCCTTGTGCAGCAGGTGCGTCGCGGTGTGATTGGCCTCGGTCGGGAAGCGCTCGCTCCAGAGCACGACAGCGCGCACCCTTTCTGCGGCCTTGAAGCCCTCGCCGCGGAAGAGCAGCGCCTGGTCGTCCTCGAAGCGGAAGGTCTGCTCCAGCTCGGCCCTCGAGTCCGATTCCTCGCTCTCGATGAAACCCTGATCGCCGACCTGCCCGCCGCCCTCCGGATAGAAGGGCGACTCCCGCAGCTTGGCCAGGAAGAGACCCTCGGCGACCTCCTCCAGCGCCCCGATCTGGGTCAGCGTCTCGGTCTTCTCATAGCCGACGAACTCGGTCTTGAAGCCGGCTTCCTTGGAGAACGTCGCGGCGCGCACATCCTCGCCGCGGGCGCCCGCCCGCGAGCGCTCGCGCTGCTCGTCCATCAGCTTGCTGAAGCCCTTCTCGTCGACGGTCAGACCGCGCTCGCTCGCCAGCTCGCGGGTCAGCTCGAGCGGGAAGCCGTAGGTGTCGTGCAGCTTGAAGGCGTCCTCGCCCGAGACCTTCCCGCCCGTCTCGGGCGCGCCCTTGGCCAGCTCCTCGAACAGGCGCATGCCTCGCTCCAGCGTCTGCGAGAAGCGCTCCTCCTCGGCGGTCAGGACGCTCGCGATCTCCTTTGCGTGCTCTTTCAGCTCCGGGTAGACGCCGCCCATCTGCTCGATCACCACGTCGGCGAGGCGCGCCAGGAACGGCGCCTGGAAGCCGATCCGCGAGCCGTGCTGGACGGCGCGGCGAATGACCCGGCGCAGGACGTAGCTGCGACCGAGATTGCCCGGCTTGACGCCCTCGGCGGCCAGGAAGACCATGCCGCGGCCGTGATCGACCAGTACGCGTTGCGCCTTGGTCGCCTGCTCGGACTCGTCGTAGGCGATGCCCGATGTCTCCGCGAGCCAGTCTCTGATCTCCTGGAAGCTGTCGATCTCGAAGACCGAGTAGACGTCCTGGAGGATGGCGGCGCCACGCTCCAGTCCGAGGCCGGTGTCGATGTTCTGGCGCGGCAGCGGCGTGAGGTGCCCGTCGGAGTGCTGATCGAACTCGGTAAATACGAGGTTCCAGAACTCGAGGAAGCGGTCGCAGGAGCAGCCGGGCGCGCAGTCGGGCTTGCCGCAACCGTGCTCGGGGCCGCGGTCGAAGTAGATCTCCGAGCACGGCCCGCACGGCCCCGTCGGGCCGGCCGACCAGAAGTTGTCCTCGCCCAGGCGAACGATCCGCTCGGCCGGAATGCCGACCCGCTGCCAGGCGGCGATCGCGGCCTCGTCAGGGCCAAGCGAATGCTCCGGATTACCGCGATAGACGGTCGCCCAGAGTTTCGCCGGGTCGAGCTTCATATGACCCGTCACGAATTCCCAGGCCAGATCGATCGCCCCGTCCTTGAAGTAGTCGCCGAACGAGAAGTTGCCGAGCATCTCGAAGAAGGTGAGATGGCGCGCGGTGATGCCGACCTCATCGATGTCGGTGGTACGGAAGCACTTCTGCACCGAGGTCAGGCGCGGCGCCGGCGGCTCCTCGAGGCCCAGGAAGTAGGGCATCAGCGGCTGCATCCCGGCGGTGGTCAGGAGCACCGACGGGTCGAAGGCCTTGGGCACGAGCGAGCTCGAGGGTCGGCGAACGTGACCCTTCCCCTCGAAGTAGGAGAGATAGCTCTCCCTCAGCTCAGCTGTTGTGCGCACGCCGAGATTGTATGCGTGAAACCGCCGTTTGCTGGATCTTGCGCCCGGCGCCGCAACCCCTCACCACTGCAGGACACCGGCGCGACCGCCCGAGCGGTCGCGCCGGTTAACCCCGAATGACCTTAGCCCGGCGAACGGTGCTAAGGAAGGCCAGTCACGCTGACCGGTGTCCACTTGTCATCCGTTGAGCCATCGCCGAGCTGGCCGTACACGTTGTCGCCCCAGCAGTTGACCGTGCCGCCCGAGAGAAGGACACAGCTGTGGGAGCCGCCGGCGGTTATCTGAGTGACGTTTGAGAGCGTGCCCGTACCACCGACTCCCTTGACCTGAACTGGTGTCCACCTGTTATTCAATGAGCCGTCGCCGACCTGACCGTACTCGTTGTCGCCCCAGCAGTTGGCCGTGCCGCCCGAGAGAAGCGCACAGCTGTGGTCGCCGCCGGCGCTTATCTGGGTGACGTTTGAGAGCGTGCCCGTACCGCCGACTCCCTTGACCTGAACCGGAGTAGTACTTACGACGTAGGCACCGTTGCCAAGCTGACCGTAACCGCCGAAGCCCCAGCAGTCGACCGCGCCGCTCAAGAGAAGCGCACAGCTGTGGTCGTAGCCGGCGCTTATCTGGGTGACGTTTGAGAGCGTGCTTGTACCGCCGCCGACTCCCTTGACCTGAATCGGAGTAGTACTGTCGTCTTCGGTACCGTTGCCAAGCTGACCGTCCATATTCTCGCCCCAGCACTCGACCGTGCCGTCCGATAGAAGCGCGCAGCTGTGGTACCGACCGGCGCTGATCTGGGTGGCTGTTGAGATCCCGCTCACTGAGACCGGCGTCGAGCTGTCATCCGTTGAGCCGTCGCCGAGAGCGCCGTACCAGTTCGCGCCCCAGCACTTGACTGTGCCGCCCGATAGAAGCGCGCAGGTGTGGTAACCGCCGCCGCTGATCTGAATGGCGGTCGAGATCCCGCTTACGGAGACCGGTGTCGAGCTTTCATCCGTTGAGCCGTCACCGAGCTGCCCGTACCCGTTCCAACCCCAGCACTTGACCGTGCCGCCCGATAGAAGCGCGCAGGTGTGGTAGCGACCGGCACTGATCTGGGTGGCTGTTGAGATCCCGCTCACTGAGACTGGCGCCGAGCTGTCATCCATTGAGCCGTTGCCAAGCTGGCCATCCGAGTTGTCGCCCCAACACTTGACCGCACCAGTGGAGATAAGGGCACAGGTGTGTTCGTAGCCGGCGCTAACGGACGTCGTCGAGGGACCTGTCACCACAGCCGTTTGCGCCGAAGTCGCGCTCGGCGAGCCATAGGAGTTTGTCGCCGTGACGACGATGCGGATGGTCCTGCCAACGTCTCCGGAAACGAGAGCGTACGAGCTAGAGGTTGCGCTCGCGATATCGGTGCAATTCGCGCCGGAGGAGTCACACCGGCGCCACTGATACGTGTAGGAGGTCGGTGAGTTGCTCCACGTTCCGTCTGACGCAGTGAGCGTCTGGCCTTGAGTAACCGAGCCGGAGACGGTTGGCAGCGAGGTGTTCACGGGCGCCGAGGTGCCGGCCGTTGCGTTTACGAGCCCCGTTCGCTCCGAGGTCGCGCTCGCCGAGCCAGAGGAGTTCGTCGCCGTGACGACGACGCGGATGGTCTTGCCAACATCTCCAGAAACGAGAGCGTAGGAGCTAGAGGTTTCGCTCGCGATATCGGTGCAATTCGTGCCATAGGAGTCACACCTGAGCCACTGGTACGCCCAGGAAGTCGCCGAGTTGCTCCACGATCCGTTTGAGGCAGCGAGCGCCTGGCCCTGAATAATCGAGCCTGAGACGGTTGGCAGCGAGGTGTTAGCGGGCGGCGCGCCAACGACACCCGTTTGGCTCGAGGTGGCGATGGCGTAGCCGTAGTCATTATCGGCTTCGACAACTACATGGATGGTCTTACCTACATCCGAGGAAGTAAGCCGATAGGAGCTCCCGTATGCACCCGAGATATAGACGCAGTTAGCGCCTGAGGGGTCGCAGCGGTACCACTCGTAGTAGTAATAGTCCGAGTCGCTCCAGGTGCCCGCAGAGGCAGTGAGCGTCTGGCCCTGGGCGAGCGTACCGGAGATGGTCGGAAGAGTGAGGTTCACCGGTGGTGGTCCTTCGACCCAAGCCGTCCTTGCCGAGGTTGCGCTGACCGATCCATAGGAGTTCGTCGCCGCGACGACGACGCGGATCTCCAGGTCGAGATCTGCGTAAACGAGGGTGTAAGAGCTTGATGTTGCACCTGAGATGTTCACGCAACTTGCATCGGAGTAACCACAGCGACGCCACTGGTAGGAGTAGGAGGTCGGCGAGTTGCTCCAGGAGCCATTCGAGGCGGTCAGAGTCCGACCCTGTATCGCAGTCCCGGAGATTGTGGGAAAAGCGGTGTTAGCGGGCGCTAAACCGACAACCACAGCTGTCTGATTCGAGGTGGCGCCTGTCGAGCCATAAGCATTCGTAGCCGTGACGACCACGCGAATAGTCGAGCCGGCATCTGCGTAGACGAGGGCGTAAGAGGTTGATGTTGCGCCTGAGATGTTCACGCAACTTGCGCCGGAGCTAGTGCAGCGACGCCACTGGTAGGAGTAGGAGGTCGGCGAGTTGCTCCAGGAACCGTTTGAGGCATAGAGCGCCAGGCCCTGCGTCGTAGCCCCCAGGATGATGGGTAGAACGGTGTTAGCGGGCTTGTTTCCAGTCTTGATGACGGGGGCGACGGGAGCAGGGGCGGCGGCGGTAACAACCTTGAAGCTGAGAGTCTTACTTCCGCCATCGGCGGAGAGCTTGAGCCGGTGGCTGCCAGCCTTGATCGCCTTGCCGGCGAAGAGCTTCTTGGCCGTCATCGATTTGGAGCCCTTGAACGTTCCCTTCTTCTTGACGCTCTTGACCGTCTGCCACTTGGAGCCCTTCTTGAAGCTGAGCAGATAGCCGAAGCTCTTGCTCGTAGCTGAAAACTTGTAGACGAGCTTCACCGAGCCGGCTTGGGCTTTCGTGAAGCTCTTCTTGGTCAAGTGCGCAGAGATCTTTGCACCGGAGGCGTTGCTCGAGGCGGCGCCCGCAAGCGAAGACGTGCAGACGAGGATAAGGGCGCAGAAGACGGCGCCAGCTACAAGACGAAGCGTATTTCGGCGACTCAGGGGGACGATTCGTACAAGCGGCGACAGGCGGGTCACTTTCCTACCTCCACGGGCGGGCTCTCTGAGAAATGAGCGTGTTGACAAAGGGGGGAGTACTGTCAGATGCTCATAGATTCGAGCAAAACTTGCATACCCCTATCGGGGCATACAGGCCAACGAGAAGAATTGCCGGCTCGATTTGGCCGGCGCGAAGACGTACGACTCCCGCGGCCGAGCGCTCGCTCCCCCGCCTCGCTCAGAGCGGGATCAGGTCATTCGTCCAGGTTATCGAGCTCGGGCGCGATCTCGGCCCGCGCCTTTTCCAGAGCGCGCCTGATCAGCCTCGATACGTGCATCTGCGAGATGCCCACCCTCTGCGCGATCTGCGATTGGGTCAGGCCTTCGTAAAAGCGCAGTTGCAGGATCATCCGCTCGCGCTCGTCGAGCACGCGCAGGCCGGGCTCGAGCACGGCCCGGTCCTCCGAAACCTCGTACTCGTGATCGTCGTCGCCGAGCGACTCGAGCGGGTCGAGCTCGTCGTCGTCGCCGCTCGAGCCCACGGAGAGCGAGAGCGGACTGTAGGCGCGGCCGGTCTCCAGTGCCTCGAGCACTTCTTCTTCGCTCGCCCCCGTTGCCTCGGCCAGCTCGGCGATCGTCGGCGAGCGGCTCAGTTCGCCGGTCAGCTGCTCGACCACGCGCATCAACTGGATGCTCAGCTCCTGCAGGCCGCGCGGAACCCGCACCGCCCAGCCGTGATCGCGGAAGTGGCGCTTGATCTCGCCGATGATGTTCGGCGTCGCGTAGGTGGTCAGCTCGACGCCGCGGTTGATGTCGAAGCGGTCGATCGCCTTGATCAGACCGATGGCGCCGATCTGGATCAGATCGTCGAGTTGCTCGCCGCGAGAGGCATAGCGGCGCGCGAGCGAGCGCACCAGCGACATGTAGCGCTCGATCAGCTGCTCGCGCGCGGCCCGATCGCCCTGCTCGTGATAGCGGCGAAGTAGCTCTCTGTCGTTAGCGTCCAATTGCAGCCTCGGTCAAGGATGGGTCGGCCTCCCCTGCGGAAGCCTCAGGACGCCCCGGAAAATGCTCTACGGGCGCGCTGTCGGTTACCGGCCCGGGTCTCAGCTTGCGCCGTCCGGGTGAACGATCGCTTTGCGCAGCACTATCCAGCGCTCCTCGCCAATCGTCTCTACTTCCATGCTATCGGTGAGCGTCGAGAGTACGCGGCGAAGACCGACTCCTTCCTCCTGGCGATCGAGCTCGGCCAGAAGACAGTCGTCGGCGGGCCCGTAGCGGGTCTCGAGCTGATCGGGCGACGCGCGGAAGACGAGTTCCAGTCCGCCCTCGCAGCGCTGGCGTCCAAGCAGCTCGGTCAGCGCGAGTTGCCAGTCCTCGAGGTTTTCGACGGTTAGATCGAGGCGCGCGGCCAGTCCCGCCAGAACCAGATAGGCGACACTGTGCCAGCAGGCTTCGCGGGGCAGCTTGAGAACGATCTCATCCAAGGCGTTACTCCTCGCTCGAGCTCTTCTCCGCTTCGGCCTCGGAGTGAAACTCCTCGGCGAAGCGGTTCTCGCGCTCCTCGGCGGCGAAGCGTGCGGCCGCCATGGCCGCCGCGAAGTCGCGTTCGACCTTGAAGGTCGCCAGGCCGTGCACGAGACCGGCCGTCAAGGCGGCGAGCTTCTTGGCCGGCAGCTTGACGGCGCCCGCCACGGCGCGCAGACCGGTATCGATGCTGCCGACGGCGTCGACCGCGCTGTCGGTGACGACGTCGAGCTTGTCGAGCTGGTCGTTGACGCGATCGATCGAGCCGCCCGCTTTGTTGATGACCGGCACGAGTTCCTGCTCGACGCCCTTGACCAGCGAGGAGACGCGACCCAGGACGCCGGCCAGGCGCAGAAAGGCGTAACCGAGCGTCAGCCCGATCGCGATCAGGAAGAACGCGAGCGCCGCGTAAGCGATGCTGCCGGTCGTGGACGAGAGAAGAAGCATCGAGAGCTGATCTTAGAGGCTATTGAAGTCGCTATGTGGAAGTCGACATGTCGAAGCCGAATGTTCGTTCGACGACGTACTCCGCCTGGCCCGCCTCGATCTCAGCGCGCCGACGTGATCAGCCCGAACCCGGCAACGACCTCGCCGTCGTAGAGCACCGCGGCCTGACCCGGCGCCACAGCGAAGGCCGGCTCGCGCAGGTGAAGGCGGAAGCCGCTCGCGGTCTCCTCCACCTCGGCCGGTAGAGCAGGCGAGCGGTAGCGCAGCTTCGCCTCGGCGCGCTCGAGCGGCAGGTAGAGCCTTCCGCGCACGCTCACGTCGCGGCGGGCGAGCGCCTGCTCGCGACCGGTCACGACGAGGTTCTTTCTCGCCTGCGTTCGCAGAACGAACAGCGGCCCCGCACTGGAGGCGATGCCGAGACCGCGCCGCTGCCCCGGCGTGAAGCGCCAGTAGCCGTCGTGCCGGCCAAGCAGCCTGCCGCTCTCGTCGACTATCTCGCCGGGCCCGGAGACGAGACCGCGGCGCTGGAGGAAGTCGCGGTAGTCGGCTCCGGCCAGGAAGCAGGTCTCCTGACTCTCGGGGCGCGCGGCGACCTCGAGGCCGGCCAGCGCGGCACGCTCGCGCGTCTCCGTCTTCTCCAGCTCGGCGAGCGGGAACCAGAGTCGCCCGAGCAGGCCCGGATCGAGCGCCGCGAGCATGTAGGACTGATCCTTCTCGCGATCGTGGGCGCGGGCAATCAAGAGCTTTCCGCGCCGCTCGACGAGACGCGCGTAGTGACCGGTCGCCAGGCGCGCGGCTCCGGCGCGGCCGGCGAAGGCCAGCAGCCGGCCGAACCGGAAGGAACCGTTGCAGCGGACGCAGGGGTTGGGCGTGCGCCCTGCCGCGTAGGCACGGACGAAGGGCTCGACCACCGCGCGGCAGAACTGCTCGCGTAGATCAAGCGTGACGTGTGGCAGCCCCAACCGGTGGCAGGTCGCCCGCGCGAGACGCACCGAGTCGGGCGAGCAGCAGACCGCCTCGCTGTCCGGGCCATCCGGATCGATCCAGAGCCTGAGCGTCACTCCGACCGCCTTCGGCCCGGCCACGAGCAGAGCGACCGCACTGTCCACGCCGCCGGACATCGCCACCGCCACGCGCTCCGAATCGGGCGCGGCGCGAAACACCGGCCCGATCGCCGCCGCGAGCGCTTCCAGCGGGAGCGTCTCCCCACCCACCGCAGCGGCCTCGAGCAGGCTCAGCCCCTCCAACCTCTCGCTCAAACCGTCGGCATCCGCCTCGACAATCCGATCGCCCTGTAAGCGCAGCCGCACCGATGTCCAGTCGGAACCAATCGTCGCATCGCCGAAAACGGTTCGCACCTAGTCAGGCTAGCTTTAGCCGACAAAAGTCTGGCGACTTTCGTCGGTGGAAAGAAGTTTTTCAGCCGCCGCGACCGACATGGCGGGCGCGGCTTAGCCGACAAAAGTCTGGCGACTTTCGTCGGTGGAAAAGTAGCCTTGTTCCGGACGCCGCGACCGACCTGCGCGGGCGCGGCTCACTAAACGCCATCCCCCGGCCTGTCCGCCTCGAACACTGACTACACCGACGGCCAGCCCGCCCCGCTCGTAGGAGCAGGCGAGGAATCCGCGCCAAAGGCGCGGTTCATCGCTCACTAATCCATCACCGAAAGTCGTCATGCCCTCCGCAGGAGGGCGGACTTTCGGTGAAAGCGAGGGGGGCCGAAGCCCCCCTCGCGAATCCACCCTGCCGCAACTTTCACGCCCAAGTGAACCTGGTAATCCAGGTGGGTGCCCTGCCTCGCCTTGGCGCCCTCCGAAGAGAGGCTCCGCCGCTCGGACGCAAGCTCCCATTTACTTGGTGTTGGTTCTACGTTGTTGCGCGAAGCTCCGAACAGGGTCGAACCATCTCACTCTAGCTCGCGCCTCAATCCCCCAGTCGGAAACGGCGCCCGGCTCAGTGGGCGAAGCGCCAGCGGACGTCGGTCGCGGCGCCGATATTCAGCTTGACCGCGAGCGCTGGAGTCAGATCGAGCCCGCGGCCGGGGACGTAGGGTCCGCGAGCAATCACCTGGGTGAGCACGCGTATATCGCCGTAGGCGATGAAGATCCGCGTGCCGCAGGGGAGGCTCGGATGTGCGACGCCGAAGGTCGTTACGCCGATCGAGACGCCGCAGGCGGTCTTCCTGCCCTTCTTGGTGAGCGCCAGGATGCCGGCGCGAACCTCGTTCCAGCTCGTGCCGGGAGCGGGCACCGCCTTCACCGTCGTCTTCGTGGAGGCCGGGCTCGAGTCGAAGTGACGCACGAGCGCGAGAGCGACCAGCACCGCAATGAGCGCAACGCCCGCCAGAACGCCGACTCGCTGGGCGACGAGCCTCACGAGCAGCCTCGCTCAGGTCGACGGCCGGCAAAGATGGGCGCTTGCACGGCGGCGATCACCGGCTCGCGGGACCGCGCACGAGATCGGAGAACGACTCGCGCACGAGATCGTCGAACTGCGGAGGAAGCTGACCGTCGGAATCGGCGAACTCGCGCAGGTAGACCAGCAGCATCGAACGCTCGTAGTCGTGCTCCGGATCGGGCTTGGACTGGGCGGCGAGAAGCCGCTCCAGCTGCCAGACGTTCCAGCCTCCGATCGGGCCGGCCGGTTTCCGGGCATCCGGGCCGGCGGCGATATCGGCCATCAGCGAGTGCGGCCGCTCGGGCTCGGGTGGTCGGCCGGGCGCCGGCGCACTGCGAGGCGCGCTCGCCGCCTCCGAGACCGAGCGAGGAGCGTTCTCGCGAGCGTTCTCGACCTCGACCGGCGGCGCTGCGGGCTCTTCTCGCTTCGGAGGCTCGGGCTTCGGTTCCGGCTCCGGCGGCGGTTCCGGCTTGCGAGCCTCCTCCTTGATCTGTGTGGCCGGTCTTTCGAACCAGCTGCCCGGGGCGGAAGTAGGCGGCGCGGGCGGAGCGACCGGTGCCGCGACCTCAGGCTTGGCGGGAGACGCCGCCTGCTCCGACTCATGACTGTGCAGCTTGGCGGTCAGGCGCTCCGAGATCGAATGGGTGACGGCGACGGGCTCGATCTCGCTCAGCTTCTGGACGCTGGACGACGGCCGGGGCCTCGAGCTCGGATCGCTGAAGCTGCGGTAGAGCTCGCTCTCGTTCCGCTGCGAGCGCCGAGCATTGGCGCGCTCGCGCCGGCTCAGGCTGTCGAGCCAGTTCTCGTAGAGGAACACCAGCCCGTAGGCGGCGAAGATGATGAAGACGAGAATCGCCAGCGGTGGGTCGAACACGCGCCAGGCGATCAGCCAGACCCCGACCAGAAAGGCGACTTCGAGCAGGAAGCTCGGCTTAAGGCGGTATTTCCCCAGCATTCGCTAGCGATCTCCATCGAGAGCAGGACGTGACCCGGCCGGTTCAGCGCCGAGTTGGGTCAGCTCATTGTTCACGTCGATCACGCGCCGGGCAAGAGCCTGCGCGTAGCAGAGCGGATGGAAGCGAATCAGAAGGGGCGCCGCGGCTCGTCCTCGCCGGGGCCTTCCTGATCCGTCTCGTCTTCCTCGTCTGAGGCGTCCTCCTTGTCGGAGTCGGCGCTCCAGGCCCAGCCTTCGCTCGTGCTCTCGGGCTCGGATTCCTCGACCTCCGGCTCCTCGGGCGCGCTCGCCTCGGGCTCCGCCGCCATCGGCTGCGCGATCTCGGGCTTCTCGGCTTCCGGTTCCTCGACCTTGGACTCGACGGTAGGCGGTGTCTCCGCGGCGGCCGCCGCGCCAGCCTGCAGTAAGGACGTTGCCTGCCGCATCACGCCACCTGGCGAGCGGGCGCTCTGTGCCTCGCGATCGGCTGCCTGGACGAGCGAATCCGCCACCCGGCCGACCTTGTCCTCGCCGAGACCGGCGGCGCCGAGTAGCTGCTCGGCACCCTGCTGAGCGCGCGTCATGATCGAAGCCGCCTGGGCGCGTGCCCACTCCAGCGTTCCTTCGACCTCGGCGCGGGCCGCGTTGGTGAGCTCGGTTGCCTGGTGCCGCGCCTGCTCGAGCAGCTTGTTGCCGCGCGACTCGGCCTCGCGCAACTCCTGCGAAGCCTCGCGCTGAGCATTGGCGAGCAGCTCGCGCGACTCGTTGCGCGCGACGCCAAGGATCTCCTGGCGCTGGCGCTCGGACTCCTGGCGGAAGCGCTCGACCTCGACGGAACGGGCGGCCAACTCCTGCTGGCGCGTCCTGATCTCCTCTTCGGTGCGCGAAAGCTGCGTGGTTGACGCCGTCTGAGCGTCGCGCTCGAGCGCATCGGCGAACTCGGCAGCGGAACGGATCAGGTGCAGCGCATCCATACGAACCGCATGACCGCTGGGCTCCATGCTCGAGCGACCTGCCGCCTGCAGCACGCGAAGCTGCGCCTGAAGCTGGGCCACATGGCGCTGGAAGGCATCGAATGCGCTTCGGACCTGGTCGGGGTCATAGCCGTGATCGGTGAACGGAACGTCCTCGATGCGCGGAAGGGACGTCAGCGGCGCCGGTTGTGCTCTACCTGGATCTTGCGTCGACATGGCTCGCTCTCTCCTCGCTCACGCGTGATTACTAGTCAGAAATTCGGTTACGGCTGAAGTATGCCTGCTCCATCGGTTGAATTGGTCTTCAGAGTTAACGCGGGGGAGCTATCGGCTTGATGCCCAGCTCGCGCAGGTTCTTGGGATCGGCCTCCGAGGGGGCGCCCGTCATCGGGTCGGCGCCCGCCTGATTCTTGGGAAATGCCTGCGTATCGCGGAGATTCGACTCGTGACCGAGCACCATCAACAGGCGCTCGAGGCCGAAGGCGATGCCTCCGTGCGGCGGCGCGCCCATCGAAAGCGCGTCGAGCAGGAAGCCGAACTTCGAGCGCTGCTCCTCGGGCGAGATGCGCAGCAGCCCGAAGATCTTCTCCTGCAGCTCGGGCTCGTGGATCCTGAACGAGCCGCCGCCCAGCTCGGCGCCGTTTCCGACCAGATCGTAGGCGAGCGCCTTGGCGGCGCCGGGATCGCTCTCCAGCAGCGCCTCGTGGCCGGCAGCGGGGCGAGCGAAAGGATGGTGCACGGCGTCCCAGCGCTCGTCGTCCTCGTCCCATTCCAGGAGCGGAAAGTCCGTGACCCAGAGGAAGCGCCAGGCGCCCGCCTCGGCGGCCTCGTCGATCAGATCCAGCTCTGCGCCCAGCTTCAGCCGCAGCTGCCCGAGCACGCGCGCCACCATCGCCGGCTCGCCGGCGCCGAAGAGCACGGTCGAGCCCGGCTCGCCGCGGAAGAGCTCGAGCTCCGGCTCCGAGAGGAACTTGAGGATCGGCGAGCGCGCCTCTCCGTCCTCGCCGTAGACGATGTAGGCCAGCCCGCCCGCTCCCCACTCCTTGGCGAACTCCTCCAGCTTGGCCAGATCGCCGCGCGAGTACTCCTGGGGAACGCGCAGGAAGCGTACGCAGGGCACCTTGGCGAAGACTCCGAACTCCGAGCCGCGCGTGGCCTCGGTCGCCTCCTCGATCTCGAGGGCGAAGCGTAGGTCGGGCTTGTCCGAGCCGTAGCGCGCCATCGCCTCGTCCCAGCTCATGCGCTGGAAAGGAGCGTCCAGCTCGACCCCGATGCACTCGCTCCAGACCGCCTTGATCATCCGCTCCATCAGCGAGAAGAGCTCGTCCAGATCGGGGAAGGCGAGCTCGACGTCGAGTTGGTAGAACTCCTGGACGCGGTCGGCACGCAGGTCCTCGTCGCGGAAACAGGGAGCGATCTGGTAGTAGCGATCGAAGCCGGCGATCATCAGGATCTGCTTGTAGAGCTGAGGCGACTGGGGCAGCGCGTAGAAGCGCCCCGGTTGCAGGCGCGCCGGCACGAGGAAGTCGCGCGCGCCCTCGGGCGTCGGCTTGCCGAGGATCGGCGTCTGGATGTCGAGGAAGCCGGCGGCCTCCATCACGCGGCGGATGACGCCGACCATCTGGGCGCGCAAAGCGATGTTCTTCTGCAGGCGGTCGCGGCGCAGGTCGAGCCAGCGGTTGCGCAGGCGAAGCGTCTCGTCCACGTTCTCCTCGTCGAGCTGGAAGGGCAGCGGCGGGCAGCGCGAGACGATCTCGAGCGAGTCGACCTGGATCTCGATCTCGCCTGTCGGAAGCTTGGGATTGACCGCCTCGGGCGCGCGGGCCACGACCTCGCCCTCGGCGCGCAGCACGAACTCGTTGCGGATCTCGTGCGTGAGCGCGAAGGCCTCGGGCGCCCGCTCGGGGTTGATCACCAGCTGGCAGACGCCGGCGCGGTCGCGCAGGTCGATGAAGACGAGGCCGCCGTGGTCGCGGCGCGTGTCGACCCAGCCCGAGACGATCAGCTTCTTGCCGATCGCGTCGCTGCGGACGTCGCCGCACATCAGGTCGCGCCACTTCATGCCAGCTCTTCCTCCAACTTCTCGTAGGGCACCGGCTCGTCCGGCTTGCCGGAGCGGCGAAGCGTAGCCTGCGCGGCGCCGGCGATCACGATCAGCTCGGCGCCGAGACGCTGCGCCTGGGTGAGCTGGCCCTTGAGCGAGCGTCCGGCGAAGTCGGTCTCGCAGCTCCGCCCCCGCGCACGGAGCCTGGTCATCAGCCCGAGCACCCGCTCGCGCGGGGCGCCCGGCTCGCAGGCGAAGAAGACGTCGATTCCGGGCTCGGAGATCGTCTCGCCGTTTCCGGCGCTGAGTACGATCCGCTCGATGCCGCTGGCGAAGCCGACCGCGGGCGTCGGCGGGCCGCCGATCGTCTCGACCAGGTAGTCGTAGCGGCCGCCGGCCGAGACGGTGTCCTGTGCACCCAGCCCGGCGGCGACGAACTCGAAAGCCGTGCGCGTGTAGTAGTCGAGGCCGCGCACCAGCCGCGGCGCGAGCGTGTAGGCGACGTCGCCGGCGTCGAGGTAGCGCTTGACCGCTTCGAAGTGCTCGCGGCAATCGGCGCAGAGCGCGTCGGTGATCGTCGGCGCGCCTTCGAGCAGGGCGGCCAGCTCGGGATTCTTGGTATCGAAGACGCGCAGCGGGCTGGTCTCGCGCTTGTGGCGCGCGTCGGCGTCGAGCTCGGAGGAGTGCTCGTCCAGCCACTTCTCGAGCTGCTCGAGGTAAGCCGGCCGGCAGGCGCGGTCGCCGATCGAGTTGAGTAGCAGCGTCGCCTCGATGCCGAGGGCTTTCAGCCAGGCGGCCTGGAGCGCGATCAGCTCGGCGTCGATGGCCGGATCGCCCGAGCCGACCGCCTCGACGGAGAGCTGCCAGAACTCGCGGTAGCGGCCCTTCTGCGGCCGGGCGTAGCGGAACATCGGCGCCACCATCCAGGTCTTGACCGGCTGCGGCTCGCGCTGCAGGCCGTGCTCGATGTAGGCGCGACAGACCTGGGCCGTGCCCTCCGGGCGCAGCGTCAGCGAGCGCTCACCGCGGTCTTCGAACGTGTACATCTCCTTGGCGACGATGTCGGAAGCCTCACCGGAAGAGCGGGCGAACAGCTCGGTCTCCTCGAAGGTCGGGGTCACGATGCGCCGGTAGCCGTAGGCGCGGCAGAGCCGCTCGGCCTCGTCCAGCACTCGCTGCCAGGCAGGCCACTCGCGCGGCAGCACGTCGTGCGTTCCCTTGGGCGCCTCGAAGCTCATGACGAGCGTAACTCTGTCAAAAACGGGTTCGAGCGCAGCTCGGCAGCGAGCGTCGTCTCGGGGCCGTGGCCCGAGTAGACGATCGTCTCGGGCGGGAAGCGCTGGACGAGCAGCTCGATCGTGGCCATCAGCGTCGGCCAGTCACCGCCCGGAAGATCGGCGCGCCCGACCGAGCCGCGAAAGAGAACGTCGCCCGAAAACAGGCAGCCGTCGAGCGCGAAGGCCATGTGCCCGGGCCGGTGACCGGGCACCGCCACGACCTCGATCTCGAGCCCTGCCAGCTCGAGCTTCTCGCCGCCCTCGAGTAGGTGGTCGGGAACGAAGGAGTCGAGCGGCGGGAAGCCCATTGACTCGACGGCGCCGGATTCCAGCTCGGACAGTTCGGCCTTGCCCAGGTAGACCGGGGCGCCGCTCGCCTCGACCAGGTCGACCACGCCGAGCACGTGATCCCAGTGCCCGTGCGTGAGCAGGATCGCGGCCACCTTGGCGCCCATTCGCGCCAGCTCCAGGCGCAGTTCGGTGATGTCGCCACCCGGATCGATGACGACGGCCTCGTCCGCGCCGCGCTCGCGCCTGACGACGTAGCAGTTCGTCTGCAGCGGGCCAAGCTCGAAGCTGTCGACGACGGGGCTCACACCCGCATTCTGACTATCGCGGGCGGCGGGAGCGACTTCTTACTTCGATCCGCGCT
Source organism: Gaiellaceae bacterium (assembly GCA_049591255.1). Classification (GTDB taxonomy): domain Bacteria; phylum Actinomycetota; class Thermoleophilia; order Gaiellales; family Gaiellaceae; genus Fen-549. The sequence goes on along the minus strand of JBAWEP010000035.1, from coordinate 14,720 downwards.
TGCCCGGAGGCGGAGGCTGGCCCGTGCGCCTCAGATAGGAGCGGTAGATCATCCGCTGCGTCATCCACATCAGCGGAATCATGATCGCCGTGTAGACGACCGACATCAGCGCCGCAACCGGAAGCGAGCGGTTGAGGATCGAGAAGGCGACGAAGATGATGACGAAGAAGATGATCGCCTGCTTGCGCAGATACTTCCAGCTGGGCGGCTGAACCGGCCGCACCTGGGCGGGACGGCGTCCGTTGGCGGAAGCCGCAGGCCGGCGCTCCTTCTCGCGGCGCGGAGACGGCGGCTGCTCTACCTCGACTTCCTTGCCTTCCTCGTCGATGTAGACGTATTCGTACTCGTGCCGGTGCTCTTTCTCGCGCCGGCGGCGTTGTTTCTTCGTGGCCATCTTTGTTTAGCGTAGCGCCAGTGGGCGCTTCGGCGTTGGCGAGCGCAGGGGCGCTTCCCGGGGAACGGGCGCCTCATTGACCACCCACCACCCCCCACCCTCCCGCGGGGCGGGGAGAACATAGCGAGAAAGGGGACTCGGGAGAGTGACGTTTCTGTGCCGATTTTGCGCTCAGTGACGAAGAGAACGGCTAATCGGAGATGAGCGCGCGGGCGTCTCGGTTGCGCGGTCAGTCGAGCGTGTTGTCGAGCTCTCCGCCGAGCTCGCTTCCCAGCCTCAGCTCGAGAATCTGCGCGGGCGGGAAGAGAAGGCCGGCCTGCTCGGCCTCTGCCGCGGCGCCGAGCGGAATCAGCCCGACCAGCTCCGTGCCGGCGACCTCCAGCCCGCGCCGGGCGGCCTCCTGCTCGATCCGCTCGACGATCTCGGCCAGCCCGCTTCTCTGCCAGTCCTCGATGTTCATGCTCACCTGCACGAGGCCGGCGCCGTGCAGCTCGAGCCCGAGCGCGCGCACGCCGGTGAAGCCGCCGCCGTCCTCGCGCACCAGGCTCGCGATCTCCTTCGTCGCCTCGAGGCCTCCGCGCAGATTGACGTTGAAGGCGATCAGCGGAGAGCGGGCCGTGACCAGCACGGCGCCACTGCGCAGATCGAGGGCCGCGGGGCCGTAGTCGGGAACCAGCTCGCCGCTTTCCAGCCTGCGCGCCAGCTCCTGCGGGCCGCCGCGGCGCAGCTCGGGCAGGCGGCGACCCCAGGCGAGCTCGCCGTAGAGGAAGGCCAGCAGCCCGAGATCGATTCCGATTTGCCGGGCGAGCTCCAGCGCGCAGGCTCTCGCCCGCTCGAGATCCTCGGGCCGGACGGCCACGATCGGCAGCACATCGGCCACTCCAACACAGGGGTGAACGCCCTCGTGCCGGCGCAGGTCGATCAGCTTGCGCGCCACTCGCACACCCTCCACTAGCGCCTCGATCAGCTCACGCTCGCCGCCGGCGAGCGTGAAGACCGAGCGATTGTGATCGGCGTCGGAATGGACGTCGAGCAGCGCCGCGCGCTCGCCGAGCGCCTCGGTCAAGGCAGCTACGACCGTCTCGTCGCGACCCTCCGAGAAGTTCGGTACCGCTTCGAGAGGAAAGGCCATGGGATTACTCTAGGCGCATGCGCGAGTATTACGACGCGCGAGCGCCGGAGTACGACGACTGGTTCCTGGACCGAGGTCGCTTCGCCGCGCGCGAGCGACCGGGCTGGAAGAAGGAGCTGGCGGCCCTGGAGCGAGCGCTGGCCTCGCTCCCCTGGGCGCACACTCTCGACGTCGCCTGCGGGACGGGCTTCCTCACGCGGCACCTTCCCGGCGAAGTGGTGGGGCTCGACCAGAGCGCGCAGATGCTTGAGATCGCTCGCGAGCGGGTGCCCGCGGCGGCTTTCGTCCAGGGCGACGCATTCGAGCTGCCGTTCGCGGACGGGGCCTTCGAGCGCGTCTTCACGGCCCACTTCTACGGTCACCTCGACCGTGACGAGCGGACGTTCTTCCTGGAGGAGGCGGCACGAGTCGCGCCCGAGCTGGTCGTCTGCGACGCTGCCATCCGCCCCGACCGGGAGCGGGAGGAGATGCAGGAGCGCGTCCTCGAGGACGGCTCGAGCTGGCAGGTCTACAAGCGCTTCTTCGGCGCCGAGGAGCTGGCCGCGGAGCTGGGTGGCGGCGAGGTGATCTTCTCGGGCGAGTGGTTCGTGGTCGTGCGCTCGTGACCAGAAGGCGTTCGTCCTACCGCTCGCTCGCGTCGCTGCAGCGCGACAACGCCGTTTGCCGCGCCTGCGCCGAGGCCGGTTATCCGATCGAGTCGATGCCGGTGTTCGAGGGGCATGCGGGACAGAAGGCATATCTCTTCGGCCTGGCGCCGGGCATCGTCGAGGGCGAGGAGCGGCGCCCCTGGCGCGGGCGCGCGGGCAAGGCGCTGCGCCGCTGGCTCGAGATGGACGAGGAGCGCTTCTACGAGACCTTCTATCTCGCCGCCGTCACGCGCTGCTATCCCGGCAAGCCCGCCTCCGGCCGCGGCGACCGCACGACAACGCCGGAGGAGCGCCGGCTCTGCTCGTTCTGGCAGGAGTGGGAGATGCGCCTGCTCCGCCCCACCCTGCTGGTGCCGGTCGGCGGTGTGGCGATCAAGCGGCTGCTCGGGCTCGGCTCGCTGGCCTGCGTGGGCGAGCGGATCGAAGTGGACGGCGCAGTCGCGATCCCGCTGCCGCATCCTTCGGGCGCCTCGGGCTGGCTCAATGACGCGGCGAACCGCGCGCGGCTCGAGAAGGCGCTCGAGATACTACGAAGCGCTCTGAACAAGCTCTGAGTGTGCCGCGTTGCGGTTCTTCGCGTAAGCGATCTGCTCACCTAGCTTCCTCCTCGCCCGGTGAAGCTGCACGCGCACGAGGCCGGCCGGGCGACCGACGACCGTGGCGATCTGCGCGGGACTCAACTCTTCCCAGGCGCTGAGCGTCAGCAGTTCGCGATCCCGCTCGTCGAGTGTGGCCAACGCGGCTCGGACTGCCTCTGCGGACGACTCGTTCTCAGGATCGTCGCTGCGAAATTCGAGTAGCCGTAGATTCGTTTGTAGCTCGTTTGCAAGGCCGGTTTCCGATCGCTTTTTCCGATGGTGGTTGGCAAGAACTCGCCGAGCAACCCCAAACAACCAAAGCCTCGCCTCGGCACCGCGCGGAACATCGCCGATCCGGCGCCAAGCGATCAGGTACACATCGGCGAGCAGATCAGCGGCGTCCTCGGGATCGGTCATTCGCCTGAGGAAGTAGCCGAGCACAGCCACGCGGGTGTGACGATAAACGTATTCAAACCGAGTCCGGTCGGCGGCTCGATCGTCCTGACGCCGCCTCACTTGCCAGTCCCGGTCGTGCAGTTGAGTCGATAGAAGTCATCGAAATGCGTGTTCCCTGGGAGGACCGGACCCACCGGGTCTCCCTTGGCCTCAGCTCGAGCCACGTCGAGGAAACGCGGCCACCAGCTGTCGGTTTTCTTCATCGCGTCCGAAGTAGCGACGCGAGCCAATCCGTCGGCACCGAGTTTCTGCGCCGCTACATCGCCGTTCTTGTAGGCATCGATCCAATAGCCCCGCCAGGCACATACGGCCCAAAACGAGAACTGTCCTTTGATGCCAGCGGCTTGAACGGTATTCGGAATCCCGTCCGGGCCCGGTTGGAAGCGCCGAACGTAGAGCGATACGCGCGAGAGAGCGCTATCGCCGGGCGGATAGGGGATGTCCTTGACCAGCTTCCTGACGAGTGGCGGGAAGTCGGGCGCATCGGTGCGCAGGTACTCGCTGGTGTCATTCTCGGTTCCGGGCTTCTCCGGAAAGAACCCGGTGTGAGTGGTGATCATCCCGCCCAGCCCGAGACCGGCGACCGCGAGCATCGCGACCAGCCCGAGACCGATCACGGCGAAACGGCGAGTCGGTCTCCCAATCGCCCTTCGCCCGCTCCGGGACTCGGCTGCGAGGATATTGCCGGCCAGCGCCTCGAAAGCGTGCGTCAGACCGGCGGCTCCGATAGCCGTATCAGTGATCGGGCTGGCCTTAGCCAGGAGTTCGTTGGAAACGTCGTTCAGAGCGACGTTGCTCCTCGATTTAGAAGTACGTAATCGTTTCATGACCCCTACATGTCGGAGCGGACTCAATCGTTACACGACGCCTCACTCTCACACGTCCGACGCGATCCTGTCGTGGGTCGGTGTCTCAACCCGCCGACTTGACGCTACCCTGATATATCGATAGAACTCGATCATCGACGTTTGTCGATATAAGCTCATGGAGACCGTCATCGCCCAGACGCCCGTCCGCCCCAAGAACCGGGAGACCTTCAGGCGCCTGCTCGCGTTTCTGGCGCCGTACAAGGTCTCGCTCTGGGTCTCGGCGGTGCTGGCCGTCGCCGCCCAGGCGATCCAGATAGCGGTCGTGCTGCTATCTGGAATGGCGATCGGGGCGATCCGAAACGGGCACCGGCACGAGCTCTGGATGCTGCTGGCGATCATCGCCGCGGCGGCCCTGGTCAAGGCCATCCTGATGGTCGCCCGCCGCTTCATCGCCGGTAAGCAGGCGCTCGGCGTCGAGTACGACCTGCGCATGCGCATCTACTCCAAGCTGGTGCGTCTCCCCTTCTCGTTCTACGACCGCCACCAGACCGGCCAGCTGATGTCGCGCGCGACCGTCGACCTGACCGCCGTCCGCTTCTTCCTCGGTTACGGGCTGGTCTTCTTCGCCCAGCACCTGCTGACGATCGTCGGCGTGACGGCGGTAATGCTCGTGCTCGACTGGCGCCTGGCGCTGGTCTCGCTTGCGGTCACGCCGCTGATCATCCTCATCGCCTACGTCTACAGCCGCGTCTCGCACCCGCTGCTGCGCGACGTGCAGCAGAAGATGGCCGACGTCGCCACCTCGGCCGAGGAGAACATCACCGGCGTTCACGTGGTCAAGGCCTTCGCCCAGGAGGACGCCGAGGCCGATCGCTTCGCCGAGCGAAACGAGCGCCTCTTCAGCCGCAGCGTGCAGGCCAACCGCCAGCGCGCGCTGTTCGTGCCGCTGCTCGGGTTTGCGCCCCTTCTGGCGCAGGGCGCGGTGCTGCTCTACGGCGGCTGGCTGGTGATCCACGGCCAGCTGGCGTTTCAGTGGTTCGTCTCCTTCAGCTTCTTCGTCCTGATGCTGATCTTCCCGCTGCGCATGCTCGGGATGTGGATCGGCCAGGCGCAGCGGGCAACGGCCTCCGGCGAGCGCATCTTCGAGATCATCGACGAGCCGGAGGCGATCGCCGAGCCGGAGAACGCGCGCGAGCTAGCGCGCGGGCCGGGCCGGGTTCATTTCGAGAGAGTGAGCTTCTCCTATTCCTCCGACGACCGGATGGTGCTGGACGGGATCGATCTCGTGCTCGAGCCGGGCAAGACGATCGCCCTGATCGGGCAGACCGGCTCGGGCAAGACGACGCTCGCCTCGCTCGTGCCTCGCTTCTACGACGTGAGCCGGGGCCGCGTGCTGGTGGACGGCGCCGACGTGCGCGAGCTCCAGCTCGGCTCGCTGCGCAGCCAGGTTGGAGTCATCGCCCAGGATCCCTTCCTCTTCTCGGCCAGCGTGCGCGAGAACATCGCCTTCGGTGCGCCGGACGCGACCGAGCGGGAGGTCGAGCAGGCCGCCCGCCTGGCTCAGGCGCACGAGTTCATCCGCGAGCTTCCCGACGGCTACGAGACCGAGGTGGGCGAGCGCGGAGTCACGCTCTCGGGCGGCCAGCGCCAGCGCCTGTCGATCGCCCGGGCGCTGATCACCAATCCGCGCGTGCTGGTGCTCGACGACGCCACGGCCTCGGTCGACGCGACCACCGAGGCGCTGATCCGCTCGGGCCTGCGCGAGGCGGTGCGCGGCCGGACGACGATCGTGATCGCGCACCGGCTCTCGACGATCGCCCTGGCCGACGAGATCGTGGTGCTCGAGCAGGGCAAGATCGCCGCCCGCGGCAGCCACGAAGAGCTGCTCGGCACTTCCGCGATCTACCGCGACATCTACGAGCACGGCCTGGTCGAGCAGGAGATGGCCGGCCGGCTCGAGGCGCACGCCGACGTTGACCTTCCGAGCGGGAACGGGAAGCCATGAGGGTCTGGCAAGGAGGCGGCCGTACCTTCGCCGACGTCTCGGAGGAGCGCGTCCAGGACTGGTCGTGGCAGCGAACCGCTCGCCGCGTACGCGTGCTGACGCGCCTCGTCTCGCCCTACAGGAGCAGGGCCGCGCTTGCCATTTTCTCGCTGCTCGCGGCGACGCTGAGCGGCCTGGCGCCGCCGCTACTGGCCAAGTACGCGATCGATCAGGGCATCGCCAAGGGCAACGCGCGCATCCTGGTGGAGATCGTCGCCATCTTCGCCGCCGCCGGGCTGATCAACTGGGTGACCAGCTACGCCCAGACCTACTTCACCGGCTGGGTGGGCGAGCGCGTGCTGGCCGACCTGCGCCGGACGCTCTTCAAGCACCTGCAGCGACTGCCGCTCGGCTTCTACGAGCGAAACCGAACCGGCGTGATCGTCAGCCGCATGACCAACGACATCGAGGCGCTGGACGAGCTGGTCACCGACGGCTTCACGACGCTCGTGCAGGCCTCGCTGACGCTGACGGGCTCGGCGGCGCTGCTGTTCGTACTCGACTGGCGACTGGCGCTCGCCACGTTGACGGTCGTGCCGGCGATGCTGGTCGCGACCGCGATCTTCCGCGTCTACTCGGCGCGCGCCTACCTGGCCGTGCGCGAAAGGATCGGGCACGTGAGCGGCACGCTGGCCGAGGACATCGGCGGCATGCGCGTCGTTCAGGCCTACACGCGCGAGCGCGAGCGCGAGCGGAACTTCGCCCGCGTCAACGAGCACTACCGCGAGGCCAACCAGCAAACCGTCATCTACAACGGCCTCTACTTCCCGTTCGTGGACGCGCTCTCGGGAGCCGCCAGCGTGATCGTGCTCGGCTACGGCGGCTGGCTCGTCTTCCATGGCCAGACGACGATCGGGACGCTGGTCGCCTTCTTCGGCTACCTGTCCAACTTCTTCGATCCGATCCAGCAGCTATCGCAGCTGTTCAGCACCTTCATCTCCGCGACGGCGGCGCTGGACAAGATCATGGGCGTGCTCGAGACCGAGCCCGACATCGTCGACGCACCCGCGGCAGCGGAGCTGACGCAGGTGCGCGGCCGCGTCCACTTCCAGGACGTGCGCTTCCGCTACCGCGACGACCTGCCCGAGGTGATGCACGGGCTCGAGCTGGACGTTCCGGCCGGTACGACCGTGGCGCTGGTCGGCCACACCGGCGCCGGCAAGTCCACGATCGCCAAGCTGCTGGCGCGCTTCTACGACCCGACCGCCGGCCGAATCACGCTCGACGGCGTCGACCTGAAAGATCTGAAGCAGCGCTCGCTGCGCTCCAAGCTGGGGATCGTGCCGCAGGAGGGCTTTCTGTTCGCCGGCACGGTGCGCGACAACATCGCCTTCGCGCGGCCCGATGCAAGCGAAGAGGAGATCGAGGCCGCCGCCCGCGCCGTCGGCGCGCTCGAGTTCATTCACGGGCTCGAGCAGGGCTTCGAGACGCAGCTCGGCGAACGCGGCGCGAGGCTCTCGGTCGGGCAGCGCCAGCTGATCGCCTTCGCCCGCGCGCTCTTGGCCGATCCGCGCATCCTGATCCTCGACGAGGCGACCTCCTCGGTGGATATCTCCACCGAGCGCACGATCGAGCAGGCGCTGAGCGTGCTCCTGGCCGATCGCACCGCGTTCGTTATCGCGCACCGCCTCTCCACCATTCGCAGCGCCGACCTGATCGTGGTGCTGGAGCACGGCCGCGTGGTCGAGCAGGGCAAGCACGACGAGCTGCTGGCGCGCCGGGGCTTCTACACCTCGCTCTACACCGACCCCGTGGTCGCTGCGAGCTAGCTCGGGCCCGAGGCTACGGAGCCATGTGGCCCCGGTGCTCCACCGAGTGCTCCTGCCCGCCAGGCGTCACGTGCGTCTCCTCGTGCGTGTAGCTCCGGTGAGAGCCTCCCAGGACCGTCAGCAAGAGGCCTACGACGAAGATCACGATGCCCGCGATCAGCAGGATCATGCCGATCGTGTTGAGGTTGAAGCCGCTGTTGTGAACTGTGACGCCGAACTCCAGGATCGCTCCGACAACGGCCATGATCGCTCCCAACACCATTAGCCCGGGATCTCGAGACATGCGGATCCTCCCCATTTTAAAAGGGCAGCCTTCTTAAGTGCGACTGCGTCTTGGGGATTCCCGCCACCGACAGCCGTGAAACGCGGTGCGCTGCGGCATAGGGGATGAGAATGGGCGTATCGGCGCCGCTTTGGCCGGCACCGGCCGAGGCGATCACTAGCCTCGACTCTATGGCCGGCGCCCGCTGGATCGACCTGCTCGACCCGAGCCGAGAAGAGCTCGAGCAGGCGCTGCCGCTGGATCTGCACGATCGTGCGCTCAATCGTCTGCTCGCGCCCGCCCGGCACGAGGACGAGCCGCGCCCCACGCTCGAGAGTCACGAGGGCTACGTCTTCGGCATCTTCCTGATCGCCGTCGCGGTGCCCGAGGAAGACCGGATCTTCTACCAGGAGGTCGACCTGGTGGCGACGGGCGAGCTTCTGCTCACCGTGCGCAAGACGCCGCCGGATGGAGCTCCGTTCGACCCGGCGCCGATCCGCGATTGCTTCAAGGCGAAGCCGGAGAGGAGCGGGATGCTCGTCTACTCGCTCGTGGACGAGGTGGCCGAGCGCTATCTCTCGCTCGTGGACGCGCTCGAGGACGAGATCGACGAGCTGGAAGAGGGGGTCGAGACTTTGAAGGCGGACGTCATCCGCGGTCGCGTCTCGGAGCTTCGTCACGACCTACTGCACGTACGCCGTACACTCACGCCGACGCGCGACTCCATTCGCCGCGTGCTCGACGGGCGGATCGAGATCGGCGGCAAGCGCCAGTTCACTCGCGAGGTCGAGCTGCACTTCGAGGACGCCTACGACAAGCTCCTGCGCGCGAGCGAGGGTCTCGAGCTGGCGCGCGACCTGGTCGCCGGGGTGCGCGACTACAGCCAGGCCAAGATCTCGATCGACCAGAACGAGGTGATGAAGCGGCTGACCGCGATCGCCTCGATCCTGCTCGTCCCGACCTTCATCGTCGGCCTCTACGGCCAGAACTTCCGCCACATGCCCGAGCTTGACTGGGGCTTCGGCTACTGGTGGTCGTGGGGCTGGATCGTGGCGACGACGATCGTGCAGGTCGTCTTCTTCCGGCGCAAGCACTGGCTCTAGGGGTCAGACCCCGGGCGCTCTTCGCGCCGTGGTAGCCCGCCAGGCGAGGTAGGACGACGTGAAGAACGGCAGCGTGATCAGAGCCAGAGTGAGCGCCCAGCTGCGCAGGTCGTAAGGGCCGGAATGACTGCTCGTTCCACCCCCGCAGAACCCTTCACCGTTCGGCTCGTTCACACAGACAATGGGATCGGTGCGAGAGCCGTGGCCGATCGAGAAGACGTTGATCCAGACGACCAGGACGAGAGCCGAGAGCCCGCCTGGCACGACCAGCGTGCCTATCAGCTTGTCTCGAAGCGTCCAAATCCTAGAGCTCCAGAGCAGCAGCGCTCCCGCGATCCAACCGAGAGCGAAGACGAAGCCGCCGAGGAGCAGGAGGGGAATCGCGACCCATTCACGCGCTCCTGCTCGCGCCGCCTCTCCTTTCGACTCGGCCTCGGCCAGGATCTGCTCGGGCTCGCCAAGGCGCTCGAGCGCATTCAGCGCCTCGGTCTCACTCGCGCCGGCCGGAAGAGCCTCGAGCAGGTGCGCCTCGATCTCCAGGGTCAACTCCTTGCGCCGGGCGCGGGGTAGGCGCCGGGCGGCTCTCTTCAGTCGCTTCAGGTAAGCGCGGGCGAGCGGGTGCAACGAGGCGGCGTTCATGTCGCCACCATCGCTCGTTTAGCGCGCCGGCTCAAATAGATCGCAGTGAGGACGGGAAGCGCGACGAGTAAGGCCCCGAGGAGCCCGAACAGCACCAGGGCGAGATAGTCCACGTCTTCTCCGGAGATACCGCTCCCGGACCCTGTGCCCGCGCCGGCGAACATGAAGACGAACCCGCTGGTGGCCAACCCACCAGGCAGCAGCAGCGTTCCGATCAACTTGTCGCGCAGCGTCCAGACTGTCGAGCTCCAGAGCAGCACCGCACCCACAACCCAGCCGACCAGGAAGAGGAAGCCGCCAACGAGCAGCAGCGTGATGGCGAACCACTCGGTTAGTCCCGCGCGGGTCGGCGCCTGCCCCGAGGCGGCCTCGGCGACGATCTCCGCGGGCTCGCCCAGGCGCTCGAGCACGTTCAGCGCCTCGGCCTCGCTCGCGCCGGCCGGAAGAGCCTCGCTCAGATGTGATTCGATCTCTCCGATCAGCTCGCTGCGCCGGCCGCGCGGGAGGATCGCGGCGGCCTTCTTCAGTCGCTTCATGTAGTCGCGGGCGAGCGGGTGCAGCGAGGGGGCGTTCATGCGGTTTTCTCCTGTTCGAGGAAGTGATCGACGGCGTTTCGGAAGCTGGCCCACTCGCCGCTGAAGGCCTCCAGCACGGCGCGGCCGGAGGAGGTTAGGCGGTAATAGCGGCGCGGCGGGCCGGAGGGGGATTCGCGCCAGCTCGTCTCGACCACGCCGGCGCGGCGCAGGCGACTGAGGAGCGGGTAGAGCGTTCCCTCGCTCGTGACCATGCCGGGAACCTCGCTCAGCGTGCGCACCAGCTCGAAGCCGTAGCGCTCGCCGTCGCGAAGCAGCGCCAGGACGCAGTACTCGATCACGCCCCGGCGAAGCTGCGAGAGGGTTCCCTGGTCTACTATGCGTTGCATAGTACCTTGCCGACCGAGCCAGTCAAGCTGTTTCGATCGGCGAGGGAAGGCATGAGGCAGGGCACTTCTCTCTTCGCCCGCCACCAGTCCACCCGCCCGCGGGGTCGTTCCAAAGTACCGTCTCGGGAAGGCGAAAATCGCATGCCAGCGTGACGATTCTGCGCCGGATCGGCATCCGACCCACCAGACGCCAAGAGAGGTATGCCACCGCGATTAATCGCTGCTACGCCGAAGCCCCGAAGAGCGGCAGCCGCCCGAGCGCGAGCGCGCCTTCCGTGCCGCCGCCGTCGCCTTCGATGAAGACCGCGGCGCAGACGACCGTCTCGGCGCCGGCCTCGTCCATCAGGCTCCTCATCGCGTTCAGCGTGCTGCCGGTCGAGATAACGTCGTCGACGATGGCGATTCGCTTGCCGCGAACCAGCGCCTGATCCTTCTCGTCGAGATAGAGCGTCTGCGGCGCTCCGGTGGTGATGGACAGGCTCTCGTGCGAGAGTGCCTGGCCCATGTAGGGCTTGTAGGTCTTGCGCAGCACGACCCACGGCTTCGCCAGCTCGACGGCGAGCTGATAGGCAAGCGGGATGCTCTTCGTCTCGGCGGTGACCAGAACATCGGGCGCGATCTCCGCCAGCCCGATCGCCAGCGCCTCGGCCGCCGCCTGCACGACCTCGCTGTCGCCGAGCAGGTTGAAGAGCGCGATACGGGTGTTGGGAGCGACCTCGAACAGCGGCAGGTGGCGGGTCAGCGCCCCGATCTCGACCTGGTAGGTCTCGCGATCGTGCATCGCCCTATTGTGCCGCAGCCGGAGGCGTCGCACCCGGCCGAGCGATCGCGGCGAGGATCGGCGACCTCTGACCCGTGGCCCCAGATACGATCCGCTCATGCCTCTCTACATCTGCCCCAACTGCAAGCAGCGCTCGGTCGATGTCGACGGAACGGAGGGTTTTTCCGACGCGCCGGCGGCCTGCCGCAGCTGCGGCTTCGGCTTCCTCTTCGAGCTGATGGAGGACTACTACCCCGGCCCGAACACCGGCTTCGTGACCTGCGATCGCGAGGGAAGAGTGCTCGCGGTCGGGCGCGGCGTCTACGAGCTGTCCGGCTACGAGGAGACCGACCTGATCGGTCGCGACGTGCGCGAAGGGCTCGCGCTGAAGGCGGAGGGCGACCAGGATCCCGTCGCGCTGGCGCTCGAGTGGGGCGTACGACGGCTCGGGGAGCAGATGACCATGCGGGCGCGGAGCGGAAGCGAAAAGAAAATCATCTGCGATCTCTTCCCGGCCTATGACGACGACGGCGGGCTGCTCGTGGCCCTGTCGCCGACGAACGGCGCGTAGTTCCGAGTTCGTCAGCGCCGCTCGCGGGCCAGGCGCAGGCCAAAGGCAATCAGCACGGTGCCGGTCAATCGGTCGAGCCAGCACCTGACGCGCGGGCGGCGTAGCGCCGTTCCCATCCGCGCCACCAAACAGGAATAGAACGTAAGCCAGACGATCGCAATCAGCTGGAGGATGCCGCCCAGCACAAGCGATCTGGTGAAGACGGATTGGCCGGGAGCGATGAACTGGGGAAGCAGGCTCGTAAAGAAGACCGCGAGCTTCGGATTGAGCAGGTTGCTGAAGACACCTTGGCGAAAAGCGGTCCGGCCGCTCTGAACGGCTCGCTCTCGTCCTGGCTCCTCTGACTCGCTACGGCGCCGCGCCTTCCAGATCGCCTGTAGACCGAGATAGAGCAAGTAGGCCGCTCCCGCGATTCGCAGTGTGTTGAAGGCCGTCTGCGAGCTACGCACGAAGGCGGCGATTCCGAATGCTGCGGCCAGCGTCCAGATCAATCCACCGAGGCAGACGCCGAACGTCGTAGCCAGCGCCGACCGCCTCCCATGTGCGAGGCCGTTCTTGGCGACCAGCGCCATGTCGGCGCCGGGCGTGATCACGAGCAGCGCCGCGATACCGGCGAAAGCAACGGTCGAAGAATCCATGGGCCGCACAGTTTTCCCGTCCGCGCCGATCCACGCAAGCCGAGCTTCGACGGCGCCACGGCTTTGGCCTCTGCCCGCGCGACAGCTCGCCCTTTTCGGCACTTCTCTTCTCGGCACTTCTCTCTTCGCCCTCCCCCGAGCCACCCGCCCGCGGGGTCGTTTCACAATACGGTCCCGAATCGGTCGAAGACGCGCGCGATCGCATCGACTTCGTGCCGTTTCACCACCGCCCTACAAAGGGCCCCTAATCGGGAGCGCGCTCACCCAGGGCACCTCTCTCTTCGCCCGCCACCAAGCGCGGAGCGGAATGACGACCCGTCGACTGGGTGCGATTCGGTGGATGCGAGGCTAGGACGCAGCGTCGCGTTCGTAGCCAGCGGCTACGGGCGCGACCGAGGACGCGGATCGGGAGCCGACGCCTCGCTCCGCCGAGCGCGGCCAGGCGGTGGAGTGCTTCGTTTCGCTCCGCGCTCAATACCACCCGCCCGCGGGGTCGTTCGAAGATACCGACCCTTCCAGATCAAGATGCGATGCGAGAAGGTCGAAAGCGTGCCGATTTGGAGATGAGCGGCTCAGGCCCGGCTGGACGGACAGAGATCCGCCACAACGCAGCGCTCGCAGGCCGGCCGCCTCGCGTCGCAAACGCGCCGTCCGTGCCAGATCAGCAGGTGCGGGAAGAGGCGCCAGTGCTCGCGCGGGACGAGGCGCGTCAGGTCGCGCTCGATCTTGACCGGATCCTGCTCGCGGGTGAGGGCGAGGCGCTGCGCCAGACGGCGGACGTGGGTGTCGACGACGATGCCCTGCGCCTCGCCCAGCTCGGCGGCGACTACGTTTGCGGTCTTCCGCCCCACTCCCGGCAGCCGCACGAGCTCCTCGACGCTGCGCGGCACGCGGCCTTCGTGCTCCTCCACGAGCGAGTGCATCGTGCCGCGAATCGAGCGCGCCTTCTGACGGTAGAAGCCGGTCGCGAAGATGTCGCGCTCCAGCTCCTCGGCCGGGACGGCGAGGTAGTCCTCGGGGCGGCGGTACTTCTGGAAGAGGCGGCCCGTCACGCGGTTGACGTTCACATCGGTTGTCTGCGCGGAGAGCATCACCGCGACGAGCAGCTCGACGTCGCTCGCGAAGCGAAGCGCGATCTTCGCGTCGGGGTGCTCGAGCGTGAGCCGTTCGATCAGCGGCCCGATCCTCTTTCTCGCCGCGGGAAGCCGGCGCCGGGCTTCGAGCCTGTAGTCGCGCGGCATCAGCTCTCCGCGGGGGCGAGGGCAAGCCGCGGCGGCGCGCCCGGCAAGTCCATGCCGGCGCAGACGACGTCGTTCACCGGGCAGTCCGAGCAGATGCGCTGACCCGGAGTCGGAGCGAACTCACCGCGGGCGACCCGCTCGATCACGGCTCCGAGCTCGCGCTCCAGCTCGGCCATGTCGGCGGCGCGGAAGCCGGCGCTGACGACCGCGTCGGGCTGCTCGAGGAAGGCGTAGGCGACCTCCACCTCCTCGTAGCCGGCGCGCAGGCAGGCGAGCGCGTAGACGAGCCGCTGCAGGCGGTATTCGCTCTCGACGATCTCCTCGGCGGGCCGGTCGAGCAGGTTGGTCTTGTAGTCGAGCACGAAGGCCTTCGCGCCATCGAAGGCGACGACGTCCAGGAATCCGTTCACGAGCACCTCGTCGAGCTCGAAGACGAAGTTGAGCTCGGTCGCCGGCCGCGGCAGCTCGGCCACTCGCTTTGCCAGCTCGGAGTCGCAGTAGTTGGCGACCAGGCGCCCGATCCGCTCCAGGTTCTCGCTCGTCGCCGCCGCGTAGCGCGAGCGCACGCTTCGTTCGAGCTCGGCCGGCGGCGGCGCTTGCGGGGCGGTCAGGTCGATCGTCTCGAGCAGCTCGTGTACGGCGCTGCCCAGCTCGGTCGCGAGCAGGCCGGCACCGTTCGGGCCGGCGGCGAGACGCGGCAGCGGCTTCATGCCGCAGACGCGCTCGGCGAAGTAGCGATAGGAGCAGCTCTGGAA